>JAZHSQ010000024.1:0-33991 GCA_036454645.1 Olsenella sp.
CGCGCGCGGCCCGCATGCCCGCCACGTGCCGAATCGGGTTTGCGGCGGGCATGCGACGCCGCGCGACGCCCTACTCGAGGAAGCGGACCCGACCCGAGTGCGTGAGGTAGAGCGCGCCGTGGACCTCGAGCTCGCCCGCGTCCACGAGGGCGGCGAGGTCCCTGTCCGCGGAGAGCGTGGCCATCCCGGCGCGCACGTTCTTCTCCGCCGCCTTGAGCGGGTCGAGCTCCTCGCCGATGGTCTCCGAGATCCTGGACGTGATGAACCCGACCGGGCCGCGCGATCCGCCGTGCATGGCCGCGTCGATGGCGCCGCAGTGCGTGTGGCCCATGACGAGCAGAAGCGGCGTACGTAGGTGGCAGCAGGCGTACACGGCGCTCGCGAGCTCCGAGGGCCCAACGACGTTGCCGGCCGTGCGGATGCAGAAGATCTCTCCGAGGCCGCACATGAAGACGTGCTCGGGCACCACGCGCGCGTCGGAGCAGGAGATGACGCAGGCGAAGGGGTGCTGGCCCTCCTCGAAGAGGCGGGTGATGAGCTCGTCGGAGACGTCGCCGTTGGCGTGGTGGGCGCCGACGTACTGCTCGTTGCCCTCGCGCAGGCGCCTGAGGGCGGCCTGGGCGCTCGCGTGCGCCTCGACGGAGTCCGCGGGGTCCTCGGAGTTGACGTCCACGGAGAGGTAGAAGTTTCCGCCCGAGGCGCGCTCGAACACGGTGCTCACCTTGTCGAACCACGTCGCGCGGTTCCAGATGGGGCGCACGATCGTGACGTGCGTCGGCTCGCAGATCCTCCCCAGCTGCCCCTCGAGCCCCTCGAGGTCGGCCCGGTAGCCCTCGGGAAAGTCGAGCTCCTCCGCAAGGTAGGCGTGCAGCGCGCGCTCGTCCTCGAAGTCCCGCTCGTCGATCCGAACCTCACGCATGATGGACCCCCTCCTACGCGGGTGCGGCCGCGCCGTCCGCCTGGCGCCGCCCGGCACGCTAGGTTGATACCCGCGCGCGGGCGCCGTCGCGCGAGCCGCTTTCGAGCGGCCGGAAAGCCCGGGCGGGCGAGGGGGTCGGCGCCACGCGTTGCGCCGCGCTGAGGCGCGGGGGGGTGGGGGAGAAGTACCCGGCGGTCGAGAAGGACCCGGCGGTCGAGGGGTGCCCGGCGCCGATCAGGCCTCGAGCGGGCGCTCGCGTCCGCGCCGCGCCACCTCCGCGACCCTGAGGCAGGTCTCGGGCGTGAGCGTCAGGCAGTCCGTGAAGGCGTTGACGATGACGCCGAGGACGTCGCCTCTGGTGCGGGCCATCTCGACGCACTCGGTCATCGGCAGCTCGACCGTCTCCTGCTCGCCGGACGCCGCGCCGGGGACCTCGTCCGCGCCCGTGAAGACGGCGAACCAGCGCTGGTGTCGCTCGTTCTCGAGCACGTTGGGCCGCACGTGGCGCCCGTCGCGCTCGAAGGCGAAGCGCGCCTCGGGGTCGGGTGCCCCGTCCTGCCCCGCCGCGTCGCCGTCGACGGGCGTGACGGGGACGGTCACGGTGGCCACGCTCAGAGCGGAGACGAGCCTGTCGAGGTTGTCGGCGGTGAGGTTGCCGAGGTAGCGGACCACGAGCCGCTTGAGGAGCGTGCCCTCTGGCGAGGTCGTCTCTCCGTCCGCCCCCGCGGTCGCGCCTGCGGGGGCGCCCGTGGGCGTGCCGATGGGGGCCTCGTTGGCCCTGGCCGCGTCCGCGTCGGGGTTCGCGGCCCCGACGGTCGTCTCGGGGGCGGGCTCCCGCGCCCCGTCGGGCGCCTCGGAGGAGGGCATCTCCGCGGGTTCCGCCTCGGGCGCGGGCTCGGCAGGCGCGGGAGCCTCGGGCGCCACGGGCGCGGGCTCGGGCGCGGGTTCGGTCCCAGCTGCGGTCTCGGCCGGTACGGGCGCCTTCGGCCCCCGGCCAGCCGCGCGCAGGCTGGCGTGCAGGTCCTCCAGGATGGAGCCGAGGACGTTCTTGCCCGGCCACTCCTCCGGAACGAGGCGGGAGAGGCTCATGGGGTCGCAGCCGTTGCCCCAGTAGCGGTCGCGCGCCGAGCAGGCGGCGATCGTGGCGTCTCCCGTGGAGAGGAGGAACTCCGCAAGGCCCTCGACCTGCGCGACCTTCTCGCCCACGCAGCGCCGCATGACCGACTCGCGCACCGCCAGCCACTCCCTGCGGTCGTAGGGGGTGACCTGCTTGTTGATGCGCTGCAGGTAGAGGGGGTCGCTCATGGCGAAGACGCGGTTGGCCGTGGCCTCGTCGCCGAAGTGCATCGCCTTGAGGTAGACGAAGGCCTGCTCCACGTTGGCGAACTCGCGGCCGTCGAGGGAGAAGGGGGCCTCGTACCAGTTGCTGAGGCAGCCGTTGTCCTCGTTGGGGTTGAAGAAGAGGACGAACGAGCGCCCCCTGAACATGGTGACGACAGGTGGTTGCATGTCCATCCTCCCCCCGGGCGCGCCCGGTGGCACGCTGCCGGCACCCGCTGGCCGGCCGCCTGCGCCCGGGCTCGGGCCTTCGACGTGGTTGCGCGCCCATTGTCGCACAAAGCCGCCGGACAAAGAGGAGGCGGGGAGGGAAGGCCCTCCCCGCCTCGTGCGGGGCCCGGCGATCGGCACCGGGCGGTATGTGCGGCGTTGCCTCAGGCGACGCCTACTCCTGCTTCTCCTTCTCGGAGTCGGGCGAGAGGTCCGGGGTCTCCTTGTTCATGGAGAGCTTGGCGACGACGCCGGACAGGGCGAGCAGCGCGAGGAGGTTCGGGAAGGCCATCAGGCCGTTGAAGAGGTCGGCGAGGTTCCAGACGAGCTCGACCTTCAGGAGCGAGCCGAGGAACATGATGATGATGACCAGTGCGGTGAAGGTCCTGCCGGCCTTGTTGCCGATGAGCCAGCGCACGTTCTGCTCGGCGAAGAAGTACCAGCCGACGATCGTGGAGAAGGCGAAGAACGCGAGGCAGATGGCGATGTACTGCGGGCCGAAGTTGCCGAAGGCGAGGCGGAAGGCCTCCTGGGCGACGGTCGTGCCGGTGATGCCGTTCTCGATGCAGCCGGGCAGCACGCCGGAGGTCAGGATGACCAGGGCGGTCAGGGTGACGATCAGGAAGGTCACGAAGACGCCGAACATGGCGACCTCGCCCTCCTCCTGGGGCTCCTTGACCTTGGCGATGGCGTGGGAGTGGGGCGTGGAGCCGAGGCCGGCCTCGTTGGAGAACAGGCCGCGGGCGACGCCGAAGCGGATGGCCTGGCTCACGCTGATGCCGGCGAACGCGCCGCCGAGGGCCCTCGGGTTGAAGGCGCCGACGAAGATGGCCTGGAAGGCGGCGGGGATGTTCTGCGCGTTGATGACGAGGACGATGATGCCGCCGATGAGGTAGGCGAGCGCCATGAAGGGCACGACCTTCTCCGTGACGGAGGCGATGCGGCCGATGCCGCCGACGAAGACGAAGCCGGCGAGGACGGCGACGATGAGGCCGACGATCCAGACGGGCGCGCCGAAGGCGGAGTTCATGGCCTGGCCGATGGAGTTGGACTGGACCATGATGCCCGCGAAGCCGAGGGCGAAGATGATCGCGATGGCGAAGAAGGTGGCGAGTCCGTGGCCGAGCTTGCCCTTGAAGGCCGCCTGGATGTAGTAGACGGGGCCGCCGATGACGTTGCCGTCCTCGTCGCGCGTCTTGGTCTTCTGCGCGAGGCAGGCCTCGCCGTAGATCGTGGCCATGCCGAAGAAGGCCGCGACCCAGGTCCAGAAGATGGCGCCGGGGCCGCCGGCGACGAGCGCGGTGGCGCAGCCGGCGATGTTGCCGGTGCCGACCTGCGCGGCGATGGCGGTGGCGAGCGCCTGGAAGGAGCTCATGCCCTCCTTGCCGGCCTTCTCGCCGTTGAGGTTGACGCTGCCGAAGACGCGCTTCATGGCGCGCCCGAAGTGGCGTACCTGCACGAAGTGGGTGCGGATCGAGTAGAAGATGCCCGTGCCCACGAGCAGCCAGAGGAGGATGGAGTTCCAGATGAAGTTCGATACGTTAGAAACTATGGTAGCTGCGTCCATGTCGCCCTCTCGAATTCGTTCCTAGATGCACGGCACAGTCTGCGGCCAGGATTGCGAGGCCAGGGGATAAGAAGACCCAACGAACGCAGCTGCGCCCATCTCTTACAGGGTGTGAACTTTTTCAAAACTGAGGAAGCCGTGCGAAGACCTCGGCGGGCCCAGGCGAGACGTGCGCGGGCCCCTAAAAAAGGGGGCGGCGAGCGAACACTCGCCGCCCCGTCAGAAGCGCTCTGGAACTAGCTCTCGAAGGCTAGTCCTCGAAGACCTTCTGGCCGTCGACAGGGGTCTGGAGGGCGCGGAGCGCCTTCTTGACCAGGCGACGACGAAGCTCCTTCTCCTCGTCAGCGGGGAGGGAGGGGTTGCCCAGCGGGTGCGGAATGGCAATCGCCGGGACGATGCGGTTCGCGCCGACCGTGAGAGAGATCGGGGTGACCGTGCAGATGTGGACCACGGGGAGACCAGCGCGCTCGATTTCCTTGACCATCGTTGCACCGCAACGAGTGCAGGTGCCTCAAGTGGAGGTCAAGATGACGGCGTCCACGCCGTCCGCCTTGAGGCGCTTGGCGATCTCGGCGCCGAACTTCTTGGCGGAGGCGACGGCGGTGCCGTTGCCGACGGTCGTGTAGAACTTGTTGTGGAGGGAGCCGATCACGCCCTCCTTCTCGAACTCGCGCATCACGTCGACGGGCAGGACGCGGTCGGCGTCCTCGTTGGCGTAGGTCGGGTCGTAGCCGCCGTGGGCGGTCTCGTAGGTGTCGGAGGTGAGGTCCTCGACGCCGGAGATGTCATACTCGCCGAACTTGGAGGCGTTGGAGCTCTCGATGTGGTCCGGGTTGCCCTTGGGGACGATGCCGCCGGAGGTCACGAGGGCGACCTTGGCGTGGGCGAGGTCGACGACGGGCGGGTTGGGGTCGACGCGGTCGAAGGACGGCATCGGGTACTCGGTGGTGAAGGGCTTGCCGGCGATCTTCTTCAGGAGCATGTCGACGGCGCGGGCGGCACCCGGCTTCTTCTCGAAGAAGTTGACGCGGACGTCCTGGTTGATGTAGTTGTCCTCGCAGGAGGCGCCGATCTTCTCGCCCTTGGCGAGCTTGAGCGCGAGCGGGACCATCTTCTTGACGGCGTCCCTCATGCCGGCGGCGCTGTTCTTGGTCGGGACGATGTAGATGTCCTTCTTGTAGAGGTCGACGCCCGGGTTCTCGACGTACATGGCGGTGAGGACCGGGATGTGGAGCTCCTCCTGGACCTTGGCGCAGATGGTGGCGCAGGCGACGCCGTAGCGGCCGGCGTTGAACGCGGGGCCGGCGACGAACAGGTCGGGCTTGTGCTCCTTCAGGATGTCGATGATCTGAACGGAGGCCTCGTCGATGTGCTCGTTGAAGAAGGAGTCGCCGCAGATGATGGTGCCGACGATCTCCGCCTCGTCGCCGAAGCCGGCGGAGAGGGCAAGGCCGGGGCCGACCTTCTCGCCGTCACGGAACTCGACGGGGTAGTCAGCCTTCTCCTCGCCGCCGATCTGGGCGAAGAACTGGTTGATGTAGTGGATGACGCGAATCTTTGCCATGACTTCTTACCTCCTTAGCGTGCGCTCAGCGTGCCGAAGCCGGTCTCGTTGGTTGCGCCGGTGATGACCTGGAGCTCGACCTCGAGGGAGCCGTCGGGCTGCAGGGTGTTCTCGGAGGCGCCGGCGATCTTGTTGACGTAGGCGAGGGTGCCGATGACGCGGTCGAGCTTGGGCAGGTGGACGAGCTCGTTGGCGTTGCCACCCGTGATGACGGCGTCGGCCGCGGGGTCGGCGTCGGCGAGGGACTGGGACTTGCCGTCACGGCCGGCGTACTCGTCGGTGATGATGACGGTCTTGACGCCCTCGGCCTCGATCTTCTTGCAGTTCATGATGAGGTCGGTGTCGGGGTTGCCGAAGCCCTCCTGCGAGACGATGACGGCGTCGAGGCCGAGCATGCGGCAGAGCTTGGCGGTCTGGTTGGAGGAGCGCTCCTTGTCGGCGAGGTAGACGTTCTCGTTGGTGATGATCTGGCCGACGAAGTTGATGGTCTTGCCGTGCTGCTTGTAGAGCTCCTCGACCACCTTGTTGTTCTCGTGGACGTAGGTCGGGTTCTTGTCGCACGCGGAGACGCAGTTGCCGGAGATGATCGCGCCGTCCATGATCTCGGTCGGGTAGAGGATCGTCGGCAGGATCTTCTTGGCGTCGACGCCGTAGACGTAGGTGTCGTGGAGCAGGCCCTGGCTCTGGAGCATCTGCACGTAGGCGACGCGCGGCAGGTCGGGGTAGAGCTTCATGCCCTCGGCGATGTCCGGGGTCTCGTAGGTCTCGACCTCGTCGGGCGTGAGGTCGCGGGCGAGCTCGCCGATCTTTGTGGCGACCTTCAGGCCGGCGAGGCGGACGGCCTCCTCGTACTCGTGCTTCTCGACGCCGTCGACGGGCTCGGCAACGAGGCAGAGGTTCATGGTCTTGGAGAAGGGCGTGTACTCGGCGCCGAGGCCGGACATGTCGATGACGCCCTCCTGGAAGCCGACGATCGGGCCGGCGGTGACGACGGCCATGCCCTTGAGGGCGTAGGTCTTGCCGCTGCCCACCGTGGTGACCTTGTTGATGACGCCGGGGAAGACGCCGCCGGGGCCCTCGACCTTGACGCGCGGCTCGATGACGTCCTTGACCGGGGTGATGCGGACGGACTCGCCGGGCCTGGCGATGTCGAAGCTCACGCTCTTGAGCTTCTCCTCCGTCATGGCGACGGCGGTGAGCTCGTCGGCGTTAACGTAGAGGATGCCATCCTCTATCTTGGACTCCGGGGCGAACTGGATGTCCTTGATGAAAATCTTTCCGAGTTCCAGCTTCACTCTAGGTACCTCCTCCTACACTCGATCCTCTTGCACGTGCTATCTACAATCAGGGGCGGCTCCCGCCGAATCCCTGGCTGTATTCGCTAGGAATGGCACTGGGTCGCGGACTCGACGGCGCTGCTCATGAGCGAGTAGTCCACGAGCTGGAAGTCCTCCAGCGAGCCCGGGCGAAACTCGCGCGTCCTCACGGGGAACTTCCGGGTGGTGGCGATGGCGGACTCGATGAGGGACAGCGACTCGGCGTCGACCGGCGCCTCCGTCTCGGGCATGCGGACCATGACCGAGCGGTAGGGGGTCTCTCCCGGCTTGATGCTGCCCGCCTGCGGGTGGGTGAGAAGGACCGCGCCCTTGTGGACGAGGTCGCGCACCCGCTCGAGGAGCTCGAGGTAGCCCTGCTCCTGGAAGCTGACGTCGAACCTGTCCGACAGCTTGCTGACGACCAACGGGTTGTTGGTGACGATGACCACGGACTTCACCTCTGGTGCCTCCTTCCTGGTGGCAAACTGCCTGCTTGCCCGTTTGCCATTATTGAATCTATCCGAATTTATTATCGATTAGAAAACTACTTGGCGAGCGGAATTGTATCACTGATTATTAAAAAAGACGCTTCATTTGTGTCTGCTTTGGTGTATTATTGTTAATACATGCAAAACTTTGGATATAAAAGACAAGCTTATCCATGGGAACTTAAAGACTTAAAGCTCCCCACTATTCAAAAACCTGCAAATTGTCTAAAAGCGAGCTACCCCTCGCGCAACGCGCGCGGGCCGCTCGCTACCGTCTGCTCAGAAGACGGGTCCCTCTCATGTCTTGTGGTGAGCCAGGGATCACAGGGAATTGTGAGCTCATGTAGGTACCTTCCGACGCAGCCTCTGCCTTCGGGCGTTCTCCGCGCCCTACGGCTGCCCTCGTCGTGTACCTGAAAGATTCTCCGGGCAAAGGAGCCGGCCCGGATTGCTTCTTCGGTGGCGTTTCGCCTCTCCGAGGTCTCGTCCCCGACCAGTCCTTTTGCCTGAGAGTTTTCGCGTCCCCTTCGGCGCCGCTCGTCCGCGGTCTCTCCTGGTCGGATCGTCCGAAATCGCTATGTAACATACTAGTAGCCAAAAACGCACATCAGCGATTGAAAAATGCGAGACGCCAAGCAAATTAACAATGCTGTCGTGGACGGTTGTCAGAAAATCCCGAACGGTTAGCGATCTGCCCTGCCTGCCTCGTGCGGTGGGTCCGGCGTCCGGGGACGGTGCGGGGTTGGCAGTGCGCGGGGGCCTGGGACGGAGAAGAGCGGAGGGTCCCGAGGGACCCTCCGCTCTCTGGGGTGCTATGTCGCCGGAGCTCCGAGGAGAGGGCTACTTCTTGGGCTTCTCGTCCTCGAGCTGGTCCTCGTGGGCCATCTTCGCGACCGTGCCGGAGAGGGCGAGCAGCGCGAGGAGGTTCGGGAAGACCATCAGGCCGTTGAAGAGGTCGGCGAGGTTCCAGACGAGCTCGACCTTCAGGAGCGAGCCGAGGAACACGAAGATCGTGACCAGGACCGCGAAGACCTTGAGGGCCTTCTTGCCGATGAGCCACTTGACGTTCTGGGCTGCGAAGAAGTACCAGCCAACGATCGTGGAGAAGGCGAAGAACATCAGGCAGATCGCGACGTAGGTGGGACCGAAGGCGCCGAAAGCGTTGGAGAAGGCCTCCTGTGCGACGGGGGTGCCGGTCATGCCGACGGTGATGCACTGGTCGAGGATGCCGGAGGAGAGGATGACGAGGGCGGTCATGGTCAGGACGACGAAGGTGTCGATGAACACGCCGACCATCGCAGCCTCGCCCTGGTGCTGGGGCTTGTCGACCTTGGCGATGGCGTGGGAGTGGGGCGTGGAGCCCATGCCGGCCTCGTTGGAGAACAGGCCGCGGGCGACGCCGTAGCGGACCGCCATCTGCACGGTCTTGCCGGCGACGGCGCCACCGAGGGCCTTGGGGTCGAAGGCGCCGATGAAGATGGAGGCGAAGGCGGCGGGGAGGTTGCGGTAGTTGATGACGAGGACGATCAGGCCGCCCACGATGTAGATGCCCGCCATGATGGGGACGACCTTCTCCGTGACGGAGGCGATGCGGCTGATGCCGCCGATGAAGATGAACGCGGCGACGAGGGCGACGATGAGGCCGACCACCCACGTGGGCGTGCCGAGCGCCGTGTTGAAGGCGTCGGAGATGGAGTTGGACTGGACCATGATGCCCATGAAGCCGAGCGCCAGGATGATCGCGATGGCGAAGAAGGTGGCGAGAGCCTTGCCGAGCTTGCCCTTGAAGGCCGCCTGGATGTAGTAGACAGGGCCGCCGATGACGTTGCCGTCCTCGTCGCGCGTCTTGGTCTTCTGCGCGAGGCAGGCCTCGCCGTAGATCGTGGCCATGCCGAAGAACGCGGCCAGCCACATCCAGAAGATGGCGCCGGGGCCGCCGGCGACGAGCGCGGTGGCGCAGCCGGCGATGTTGCCGGTGCCGACCTGCGCGGCGATGGCGGTGGCGAGCGCCTGGAAGGAGCTCATGCCCTCCTTGCCGGCCTTCTCGCCGCTCATGTTGAAGCCGCCGAAGACCCGCTTCATGGCGCGCCCGAAGTGGCGGACCTGCACGAAGTGCGTCCTGAAGGAGTAGAAGATGCCCGTGCCGACGAGCAGCCAGAGCAGCAGCACGTTCCATACGACGTCACTTGCGTTCGTGACAATGGCGTTTAGTTCGTCCATTATCCCATCTCCCTAACGATGTCCGACGGTCCATGCTCGGGCCGGTCTCGAGAAGCTTGCGTGAGGCCAGTAGAGGATGTTGGTGCCAGCGGTTCCGTGCGGCTGGTCGGTACGCCCCGTGCGGCGTCGTCCGGTCTGAGAACCGAGTCCCTCCCCGTCTCTCCTTTCTCGTGTGCCTGACTTTCTGTGTGACGTGTATAAACATACTCATTGTTAATCGGTTAGTGAAAAAAATGAGGGGAGTGGAAAAATAATGCCGATTATTGTATTCGGAAATTCCATTAGACAGAATTGTTATATACTGACGCAACCAATGCTTTTTGGTAGTGAATTATTGCCCCGACGTGGGCAGGCGGAGGCCTCGCTTTGCTCGAAGGGGCCCGCATCCCGCGGGGACGGTCTTGCGCGATGACGCGTCGCACGAAGGTGACCATATCAATCTTGCACACGGCTGCCCTCAAGGGGCACGAGCCTGCATGCAGCTCGCTCGTCGCGCCGCACTACTCCGCCGCCGCGGAGGGCGTGCCCGCGGAGCGGGCGCTCGAGGAGTACGGCGCGGGACTCCTGCTCAGGGCATGCGCCGGCGTGACGCGCGACGAGGACCTCGCGTGGGGCGTGCGGGGGAAGCCCGCGCTCGCGGGCGGCGTCGCACCCGGTGCCGGACACAGCCCCGCGCCCGAATCCGCCCCAGACGGCGCACCCGGCGTCGCATCCAGGCCTCCCGGGATCGGCGTCTCCCACGACGCCGGCATGGTCGCCCTCGCCCTGTGCCCGGACGCCGAGGTCGGCGTGGACCTCGCCCGCATCGGGTTCGACGCGCGCGTCGCCCGAAGGGTCTTTGGTAACGGTGCCGCCCGTGCGCTGGGGGACGGATCGACGCTGGGGCAGCGCGTCGCCTTCTCCTGCGCCTGGGCCGAGCTCGAGGCGACGCTCAAGGGCACCGGCATGGGGTTCGCCCTGGACTTCCGGAGTCACCCCGAGCTCCTGGACGGCTGGTGGCACGAGACGCGCGTGATCCTGGACGACGGCTCCCTGGCCATGCCGCCAGAGGCGGGGGAGAGGGGCGTGGGCTCGTGGGAGCCTTTCGGGGGGCTGGCTCCCGCGGCCTGCCTCAGCTGCGCCTGTGAGCTGCCCTTCGACCTCGAGGTGTCCTGGGCAGACGAGCGGGTGCTCGGCATCCTCGCGGGCGGAGCATAGCGGGCGTCGCCGATGCCGCGCTAGCCGGTGGACGTAATCCTCCCGGATGACGTTTGCAAAACCTGGAGTTATGGACGCCCCGGCCGGTGACCGGGGGTCAACTGAAGGCTCGCTGGCTGCGTTTGCCCAGGATTCACCGGAATTGCTGACGCTGGAGGGCCGCCGTCCCTTCGAGCCTCGCCCGTGACCCGTCCATAACTCTCGCTTTTGCAACGGTCGGCCGTACGAGTTGCACTCGGGCGCGAGCCGCGATGCCTCGCCGGCGGGCGAGGCCACCTGGGTGCGCATGCACACGAGAAGCCCCCGCCCCCGGCCGGTCTTCCGGTCGGGGGCGGGGGCGTTCGATGGCTTGCGAGGCTCTTGCGGGCGCTGCCCGGAAGCGAGGCCTGCCTAGGGGCGAGACCTGCCGCGGCTACTCGCCGTCGCGGTTGTTGCGGCTCTCGTACCTGCCGGAGTTGCGGTAGCCGCGCCTGCTGTCGTCGCGGTTGAAGCCGGGCTTGCTGAAGCTGCGGTCGTCGCGCCCGCCGCGGTACCCACCACGGTCGTCGCGCCCGCCGCGGTACCCACCGCGGTCGTCGCGCCCGCCACGGTAGCCGCTACGGTCGTCGCGCCCGCCGCGGTAGCCGCCACGGTCGTCGCGCCCGCCGCGGTAGCCGCCACGGTCGTCGCGCCCGCCGCGGTACCCACCGCGGTCGTCGCGGTTGCCACGGTAGCCGTCGCGCCCGCCGCGGTACCCACCGCGCCCGCCGCGGTCGTCGCGACCGCCACGGTAGCCGCCGCGGTCCCTGTCACGGCTGGGGCGCGGGGCGTTGGGGTCGTCGCCCATGGCGACGAGCTTCTGCTCGAGCGACTTGGTGACCTTGACGATGTACTCGCCGAACTGGTCCTTCTCCTCGTCGGAGAGGCAGTCGAAGACGTCCTCGTTGGGGTCGATGTCGGTGAGGTCGGGGGCGGCCTGCTTGCCGGCGTCGGTCAGCTTGATCATCATCACGCGCGCGTCCTCCTCGGACTTCTCGCGGGTGATGAAGCCCTTCTCCTCGAGCTTGGAGAGCAGCTCGGAGAGGGACTGCTGGCGCATGTCGAGCAGGAAGGAGAGCTCCTTCTGCGTGGTGACGGGCTTGGCCTTCAGCAGCGTGAGCAGGCGGCCCTGGCCACGAAGGGGATCGCCGAAGCGCCCGTGGGCCTCGGCCTGGTGCTTGGTGTAGCGGTGGAGAAGACCGCCGAGGCGGCCCACCTTGTCCACGAGGGACATGTCCTCGATGCTGTCGTGTGCGTTGTCGTTGCTCTTCTCGTCCGTAGCCGCGGATTCCTCCGCCTGGGCTGCGAGCTCCTCGTCGTTATCGGGCTCGTTCTCAAAATCCTCTGCCATGAGATTCCTCTCTTGAGTCGCGCCGTGCGCGAAATACAAACACAGGTACCTGTGATTGGTTCCAGCTTACTCGGCGCCCGCGCCCCGCTTGCTGCGAAAGTCGCGTTTACATATCACTGACACATCCGCGAGCGGGCGGTGTTCATCGGCGAATTGCGTCCCTCGGCATGACCGTGGATAAGAACCCGTGGCCGTGCTGCCAGCGCGGCGGTGCCTGCCCGGCCGTGACCCGGCTGTGAAGGCGGCCTGGCCGCGCTGCTGCCCGGGCCTAGAACCAGCGGTAGCGGATGTAGCGGACGCGGCGGCCGTATGCCTGCGCGCCGACGCTCGTCTCCTCGACGATGCCCCACCAGGGCCTTTCGCTCGGGGAGTCCTCCCCGTTGGCGCCGATGACGCGCCCGTTGCCGATGTAGAGCGCGGCGTGCGACGCCGCCTTGCACCAGCCGCCGTCCTTGAAGCTCCAGAGCTGCGCCTTCGTGCCGTTGCCGTAGTACTGCTGCACGTTGGTGCCCCTGTCGGCGACCGCGCCCGCGGCGTCGAGGTCGAGCCCGCTCGCGCAGGCGATGTCGAGCGACTTGCCCGTCGCGGCGTTCACGATGGAGTAGGTCCCGTCCGCGTTGAGGGTGACCCTGAAGTGCTGCGCGGCGCTTCCGTTGGTCGACCAGAGCTGGACGTTGGCGCCGTCGTCCGCGGAGCCGCCAGCGACGTCGAGCACGAGCGGGTAGGTAACCAGATGTGAAACGGCCGCCGCCGTTCGGGAGGGGCGTCCGCGCGGGCCCGCGGGCCCTTCCGAGGGGCGTCGGCTCGTGCGAGAGGGGCCTCGGGCCCGGCATGCCTCCTAGAACAGCGGGAGGTCGCCCGTCAGCGGGTCGATCTGCTCGGCGCCCAGCGGCTCGAAGGCGAGGCAGGTGAAGGTGGGCTCGCCGTGGAACTCCGTGAGCCCGGCGTCGCGGACGAGCGCGACCAGGAAGCCCTTCTCGCGCCCGCGCCGCGCGAGGTCGAGGAGCGCCTCCTCGCTGTCCACGTACACGCAGACCTTGGCGACCCCGGCGTCGAACCACTCGGAGAGGGGCGTGGCCTCGGTGCCCTCGTCGTCCAGGTAGACCCAGCTTTCGTCGGCCGCGAGCCTCACCTCGTCCAGGCGCCCCTCGCGCGCGAGCGCCATGAGCGTGGCCTCCACGCACGCGTGCCCCGCCTGGGCCGCAATCTTGCCCTTGCGCATCCTGAGGTCCCGACGCACGACGATCATCTGCTTAGACTTGTAGGTCCTCCGTGCCACTCTGCTCGTCCCCTCCCAGGTAGACCGACTCGGCCATCTCGGTCACCTTGTCCATGGCCGAGATGAGGCGCTCCACCTCGTCGGTGCCGAGGGCGTTCACGAACCCGTCGATCATCTCGATGGACTTGGCGTACATCTCGAAGAAGGCGCTCGCGTCGTCGGTCATGAAGTGGACGTAGACCTTCCGCCGGTCGGCGGTCGAATGCTCGCGTGTGATTATGCCCCTTCGCTCGAGCTGGTTGAGGCTTCGGTTGACCTGGGACTTCCTGATCTTCGTGCGGCGGGAGATGTCGGTGGGGGTGAGGGGCACGCCCGGGTGGGTCTTCTCCTGGCGGAAGAGCGCGTGGCAGATGAGCGACTCGTTCTTCGTGAGGCGCGTGTAGGGCTGAATCTCCTCAAGAGTCGTCGACAACCTGAGCCAGGCGTAGAGTAAGGGCTCGTCGACTGCGTTCATGGCACATCTCCTGACCTTGAAGCCCGACGTACGAAGCGGGGGTGCACCGCCGGGGGTGCCTCGTCCCGCTCTCGATCCGACGAGCGACCAGAGGACGCTCGATACGATTGTATCCCTCGCGGGACGTGCGTAACCACGCGGTTACCGGCGGCGGTACGGCGTGTGACGTGGGGCGTGGGGCGCGGGGCGCGGCCGCGTCGCGGGCCGCCCCTGCGCCGCCGCGCGCCTACAGGAGCGTGCGCTCGACCGCCTTGCGCCACCCCGCCACCAGGGCGTCCGCGCGCGTCTCGTCCATCTCGGGCTCGAACACGAGGTCCCGCTGGCGCAGCTCCTCGAGCTCGGAGGCGTCCTCCCAGAAGCCGGAGGCGAGGCCCGCGAGGAAGGCCGCCCCGAGGGAGGTCGTCTCGGTGTTGAGGGGGCGCCTGATCTGGCAGCGCAGGACGTCGCTCTGGAACTGCAGGAGGAACTTGTTCTGCGAGGCGCCGCCGTCGACGTTGAGCGTCTCGATCCTGCGCCCCGCGTCGGCCTCCATGGCCCGCGCGAGGTCGTGGACCTGGTACGCCATGGACTCGAGGGCGGCCCTCACGACGTGCGCCTGGGTGGTGCCGCGCGTGAGTCCGCAGATGAGCCCGCGCGCGTCCGGCGCCCACCAGGGGGCGCCGAGGCCCGTGAAGGCGGGGACGATGTAGACGCCTCCCGTGTCGCTCACGCGCTCCGCGACCATCTCCGACTCGCCCGAGGAGCGCAGCAGCCCCAGCTCGTCCCTCAGCCACTGCAGCAGCGCCCCGCCCACGAAGACCGAGCCCTCGAGGGCGTACTCCGTGTGGTCGCAGCCCGGCGCGGACGCGGCTATGGTCGTGACGAGCTGGTGCGTGGAGGTGGGCGCCTCGGCGCCGGTGTGCATCAGGAGGAAGCACCCCGTGCCGTAGGTGTTCTTGGCCTGGCCCGCGCGGAAGCAGCACTGGCCGAAGAGGGCTGCCTGCTGGTCGCCCGCGACGCCGCAGATGGGGATGCCCGCCGGGATGCCGGGGTAGCTCGTCTCGCCGAAGCTCCCCGCGCTCGGCCTGACCTCGGGCATCATGCAGGCGGGGATGCCGAACAGCTCGAGGAGCTCCGGGTCCCAGCGCCCCTCGTGGATGTCGTAGAGCATCGTGCGGCTCGCGTTGGTGGGGTCGGTCGCGTGCACGAGGCCGCCCGTGAGCACCCAGACGAGGTAAGTGTCGACCGTCCCGAAGAGCAGCTCGCCCGCCTCGGCGCGCTCCCGGGCCCCCTCGACGTTGTCGAGAAGCCAGCGGATCTTGCTGGCGGAGAAGTACGCGTCGGGCAGCAGGCCCGTCTTGGCCTGGACCATGGCGCGCACCTCGGGGGCGCCGCAGAGCTCCTCGACGATGGGGGTGGTGCGCCGGCACTGCCAGACGATGGCGTTGGCGATGGGCGCGCCGGTCGTGGGGTCCCACACGATGGTCGTCTCGCGCTGGTTGTCTATGCCGATGGCGCAGACGTCGCGCTCGGTGAGGTTGTGGCGGTGCAGGAGCTCGGTCAGGGAGCCGAGCTGCGTGAAGAGGATGTCCTGCGGGTTGTGCTCCACCCAGCCCGGCTGGGGGAAGATCTGCTGGAAGGGCCGCTGGACGAAGTCCACCATCCTCCCCGAGCGGTCTATCAGGACGGAGCGCGAGGAGGTGGTTCCCTGGTCGAGCGCGATGACGTACCTCTTGCCGTTCACGAGCGTGCCTCCAACCAGTCGAGGAGCTCGTGGTAGACGAGGCCCCTGCCGTCCTCCTTGAGGATCTCGTGGCGCATCCCCGGGTAGAGCCTGAGCGAGACGTCCTTCGAGCCCGCGCGCCTCGCCAGCCGGTAGGCCCTGGCGACCCCCTTGCCGCAGCCCCCGATCGGGTCGTCCGCGCCCGAGACGAACAGCAGCGGCAGCGACTTGGGGACCCTGTCGGCGCAGGCCTGCCCGCAGGTCTCGAGCGTGAGGTCGCACAGCGTGGCGTAGCCGCCGGCGGAGAACATGAAGCCGCACGCCGGGTCGTCGATGTAGGAGGCCACGTTCTCCTCGCTGTACGAGAGCCACTCGAAGCCGTTCTTGGCCCCCTCGACCGCCTTGGCGTAGGAGCCGTCCGCCAGGGAGTGCAGGAGCTCGCTGCGGCACTCGTCGCCGCGCAGGCGGCAGACGGCGAGGGCGAGCGCGCGCCCGGCGGCGGAGGCGGCGGGCGGCACGTAGCCGGTGCCCGAGACGACGACGCCGGAGAGCCCCTCGCCCCGGCGCGCGGCGTAGGCGCGCACGACGAAGCTGCCGAAGGAGTGGCCGAGGAGGAAGTAGGGGGTGTTCGGCGCGACCCGGGCGGCGGTGGCCGCGCGCAGGTGGTCGACGTCCGCGAGCAGGGCCTCCTTGCCGCCGCGCGAGGGGATGGAGCCCCACCGGGAGGGGTCGGCGGAGCGGCCGTGCCCGATCTGGTCGTGCCCGCAGACGAGCCAGCCGCGCTCGGCGAGCCACAGCGCGAGCTCGTCGTAGCGCTCGACGTGCTCCGCCATGCCGTGGACGACCTGCACCACGCCCCGGGGCCGTGGCAGCGCCGCGCCGGGCGTGCCCGCCTCGGCGGCGGGCCCCATGCCGGCGGGCCACGCGGCGCGTCCCCGCAGGGTGCTCGCGCCGTCGGCGGAAGCGAAGGTGAAGTCGAGAAGTACGGGTCGGTCCATGTTGCCCCCTCGTCCCACGGGCCCCCGGGGACGCCCCGCGGCGGGCATGCGACTGAGGCCATTATATGGGGCGCCCCATCGGACGCGTGCGGACGCCCCGCCGGTCGCCGCGGGCGCCGTTCGCGCGAGAGGCGCGGCCGACGCCCGCGCGGGGCGCTACAATGGCTCATTCGGATGGGCCCGAGGCTGGGCGAGGCCACGCCGCGCTGCGCGCCGCAGGCGGCCGGTTGGGGTGGAGCATGAGGGACGACAAGGACAGGGCGCGGCTGCAGGGGCTTCTCGCCCACGACCGCGACGCGATCGCCGCCGGCCAGGTGACGGAGGCCGTCACGCTCACGATGGCCGTCTCGGAGCTGCGCGACCAGGCCACCGCCGCCGAGCTCGTCGACCTCCTCGAGCGCTCGTGCGTGTACGGCCCCAAGCTGCTCGTGGACTTCATGTACGACGTGCTGGCGCCCTTCGCCTACGAGGGCTGGGCCCTCGCGCTGGCGCTGCGCGTGGCCAGGGAGGACGTCGCGCGCGACCTGCTGGACCGCGGGGTTGACCTGCTCCAGGACGTGGGGCGGCTCGAGTTCTACCGGGCGATCGCCGCCCACGAGGCGTCGCTCTCGCGCTTCGACCTCACGCGCAACAGCCCCAACCTCTTCCTGAGCCCCGGCGAGCGGACGGTCGGCTCCGAGGTCTTCGCCCCCTTCACGGGCCGCGAGCAGCTCGTGGGCGGCTCCTTCGGCACCAAGACCAGCCTCAGGGCCACCACGGCGCTCGTCGGCGCCCTCGCGGAGGAGGGGAGGTTCGACCCCGTCGTCTTCGACGACCTCTTCCGCGCGGCGGTGGTGCGCGCCGACGAGGCGTACAAGGCCCCCGACAAGCACGACCCCGACACGGCGAGGCTCTGCCTCAACCTCGCGTCCAGGATGGGGCGCCTCAGGGACGAGAAGGGCTTCGGCTCGGAGTACATCGACCTCATCCTCGGCAACTTCATCCGGCCCGACGAGGACCCGCGCATCATGATGTTCGTCTGCAAGAACTCCCCGTCGACCTTCCTGGAGGCCGTGGAGTCCTTCCCCTGGCTGCAGGCCCGCCCGCACCTCGTCGAGCGCATGGTGCCCTACCTCTCGGCGGGGACCGAGGAGGAGAACGCGTGCATCGTGGAGCTGCTCGCCAAGGAGGGCAAGCTCAACGCCCTCAGGCGGATGGGCGAGCTGCCGGGCTGGAAGGGCGCCTTCACGCCCGCCGTGCTCAAGAGGGGTATCGACGCCGCCTCGGCAGCCGGGCACGCGGAGATCTCCACCTGGCTGCTCTCCCTGCTCGAGCAGGCGGACGAGGGCGACGACGGCGGGCAGGACAGCCTCAGCGACCTGCTATTCTGAGCGAGGAGGGCGCTGGCGGGCGGACGCGTGCCGGCGCCTTCGGTCACGCATGGGCCGCCGCCGGGTGCGGCGCGCCGGCCGAGGGGATGGTTGCGACGGACGATCGGGAGACGAGGGACGTGGCCGCAGGGCCCCAGGGCGCCCCGGGACGGGGCGGCGGGGCCGCCGCGCCCGGCGGGCGCAAGGCCGAGCTCGCGCAGCGCGTGGTCGAGCTGGCGCGCTTCACGATGCTCTCGGACAACCACTTCCTGACCCCCGCGGTCGAGCTCCTGGAGCCGGTCGCCCAGGAGGGGCTGGGCACCGCCTTCGCCACGGACGGCAGGCACCTGTTCTTCGACCCCGACCGCGTGCTCGAGGAGTTCGCGGACACGCGCCAGCCGCCGGTGCACGACCTCACGCACGTGGTCGTGCACTGCCTGCTGCTCCACCCCTTCACGACCCCCGCAATCGACCCGGAGTCGTGGGCCGTCGCCTCCGACGTCATCGCGGAGCGGCTGACCGCCGAGCTGTGCGGCAAGCGCCCCGGCGCGCGCGGGCAGGCGCTCGACATCGTCCTGTCCCAGCTGGAGGCGGACCTCGGCGAGCGGCCGACGACGGAGAAGGTCTACCGCGCCCTCGAGGAGGGCCGCTTCGCCGGCGTGCGCGAGCGCTGGGCCGGCGCCTTCCGGGTCGATGACCCCAAGCGCTGGTTCCTCGAGTCGCGCCGGCGGCCCCGCGGCACGGGCGAGGCCTCGGAGGACGAATCCGCCGAGGCGAGGAACCACGCCGGCGGGGGCGAGGGCGCCTCTCCCGCCTCCGCCTCCTCCGACGCCCCCGGCCGCACGGGGGAGCGGGAGGGGGGTGCCGCCTCCGGGGCCGCCGCGGGGTCGGGGTCGGGCGAGGGCGCGCGCGGGGGCGAGGAGCACGTCGGCTTCGGCGAGGCGAGCTTCGAGTCCCCCACGGGCTCCCCGGAGCCGGACCGCGCGGAGCTCGAGGCCCGCTGGAAGCACGCCGGCAAGAGCGTGCGCCTTGACCTGGAGACCATCTCGCGCGGGCGCGGCCAGTCGCTGGGCGACCTGCGCCACGAGCTCGAGGTCGTAGGATCCCGCAAGCGCGACCTGCGCGAGTTCCTCCGCCAGTTCTCGAGGGTCCAGGAGGCGATGCGCGTCTCGCCCGACGAGTTCGACTACGTGTTCTACGCCTACGGCCTCGAGCTCTACGGCAACGTGCCCCTCATCGAGAACCTCGAGTACCGCGAGGAGAGCACCGTCCACAACTTCGTGATCGTGATCGACACCTCCGGCTCGGTCGAGGGGGAGGCCGTGCGCGAGTTCGTGGAGGCCGCCTACGACGTCATCACCCAGGGGGCCTCGTCGGGGACCTGCACGAACGTCCACGTGGTCCAGTGCGACGCCGCGGTCAGGAGCGACGTGGTCATCAACTCCGCGGACGACCTCAGGAGGTGGTCGGAGGGCGTCGAGCTCGTGGGCTTTGGCGGCACGGACTTCCGCCCGGCCTTCCGCTACGTCGACTCCCTCGTGGCAGAGGGCAAGCTCGGCAAGGTCAACGGTCTCATCTACTTCACCGACGGGTGGGGCGTCTACCCCAAGAGCGTCCCGCCCTACAAGTGCGCGTTCGTCTTCTACGACGAGAACTACCGCAAGGAGGTCGTGCCCCCGTGGGCGGTGCAGTTCGTGCTCTCGCCCAGGGAGCTCAAGGAGGTTGCACGATGAACATCAAGCAGGCGACCGAGCAGGTCGAGAACGCCGTCAGGGCCTACCTCGCCACAGACGAGAACGGCCTCTACCTGATCCCCACCCAGATGCAGCGCCCGATCATCCTCATGGGCCCCCCGGGCGTGGGCAAGACGGCGGTCGTCTCCCAGGTCGCGCAGCACCTGGGCATCAACTTCGTGTCCTACTCCATCACGCACCACACGAGGCAGAGCGCCCTCGGCCTGCCCTACATCGACGAGGCGACCTTCGGCGGCCACGCCTACAAGGTGAGCCGCTACACCATGAGCGAGATCATCGCGGCCGCCTACGACGCCATGGAGGAGACCGGCGTCAACGAGGGCGTCCTCTTCCTCGACGAGGTCAACTGCGTGAGCGAGACGCTCGCCCCGGCCATGCTGCAGTTCCTGCAGTTCAAGCAGTTCGGCCAGCACCGCCTCCCCGAGGGCTGGGTCATCGTGACCGCCGGCAACCCGCCCGAGTACAACCGCTCTGCGCGCGAGTTCGACCCCGCCATGCTCGACCGCATGAAGCGCATCGACATCGAGCCCGACCTCGACGTCTGGCTCGAGTACGCGACCGCGCACGGGGTGCACTCCGCAGTCACCTCCTACCTGCAGGCGAAGCCGGACAACTTCTTCCACGTGCGCTCCGACGTAAAGGGCACCCGCATCGTCACGGCCCGCGGCTGGGAGGACCTCTCGCGCATGGTCCAGGTCTACGAGCGCGAGGGGATGGGCGTGACGCTCTCCCTCGTGAGCCAGTACCTGCAGGACCCCGACATCGCCGAGGACTTCTCCCTGTACTACGAGCTCTTCCAGAAGTACCGGACCAAGTACCACATCAAGGACGTCCTGGCCGGCGTCGTCCCGCCCGAGGGGAGGGCGCGCCTCAAGGCCGCGCGCTTCGACGAGCGGCTCGCCTTCCTCAACCTGACCCTCGAGACCCTGCTGCGCGAGGTGCACGCCGACGTCAGCGAGGAGGCCGCCCTGAAGGAGGTCCACAACGACCTCGCCGCCCTGAAGCCCAAGCTCGACGGCGCGAGCGTGCGCTCAGCCTTCGCCGAGCCGATGAAGAGCGCGGGCGACGAGCTCAAGCGCCTCTCCCGTGCGGGCGCCTCCAAGGCGCGCCTCGACGCAGCCGCGAGCCACAAGGCGATCCTCGGCAAGGTCGCCGAGGAGGCCCTGCGCGGCGCGGCGTCGCTGCACGGCACCGAGGCCGGCGACGCCGCGTGGAAGAGCGCGACGAGCTGCTTCAACGACTACGTGCGCAACCTCTCCGCCAAGGTGGAGCAGACCGGCGACGAGCTCGACCACGTCCTCGACTTTCTGGACGGCGCCTTCGGCGACGGGGAGGAGATGCTGCTGTTCGTCTCGCGCCTGGCCTGCGACGAGCAGTTCATGGCCTTCGTCACGGCGCACGGCTCCCACAAGTTCCTCGAGCACAGCAAGGGCCTCATGCTGAGCGAGCGCGGCCTGGGGCTTCTCAAGGAGGTCGACGAGTTCCGCAAGGAGGACGCGCAGGCCGACAAGGGCGAGTAGGGCGAGAAGGACCCGGGGCCCGGGGGTCTCGGGCGCGGGCGGCGACGGGCGGCCCGCCGCCCGTCGCCCCTTGGCCGGGCCGCCCGCGCCCGTCCCTACTTGACGCTCACGAGCTCCGTGTGGTCGATCACGTAGTCGACCATCTGCTCGTAGTTCTCGCTCGTCTTGTGGAAGGTGCGGCGCTTGCGGCCGCAGAAGACGAGCTCGAGGGAGTTCATGTCCTCGCGCGTGTCGTAGGCGACGACGTCGGACCACGGGTGGTGCTCGGAGCGGCGGGTGCTGCTCGTGTAGACGAGGCCGCCCGCGTCCATCTCCACGCGCTTGTTGAAGTAGCCGAGGATCTGGACGACGCCCATGGCCATGCTCGCCGCGACGATGGCGAGCAGCAGGTAGCGGAGCAGCGCGAGGACCCAGCTGGCCCCCCAGACGGGCAGGAGGCAGAAGGCCGCCACCAGGGCGCCGACGACCTCCACCTCGATGCCGACCAGGAGGTTGGAGCGGACGTGCTCGGTGCAGGTGACGACGGGCGAGAAGCCCTCGGGGACCGGCGCCGCCGGGCGCGCGCCCCCTCGGGCCCGCGGCTTGTTGGACATGGCTACCCCCATGGCGCGCTCGCGCGGACGGATTCTAAGGACGCGGGTAAGTGTAGCCCTTCGGCGCGAGCGCGGCCGCGCGACGTGGCCGGGCCGGGGCTAGGCGCCGCGGACCTGCGTCGACGCGGAGACCGCCGCCCTCCTGCGGGCATCGGGGCGCCCGGCGCGGGTGCGGCGGGCGTGGATGCGGCCGGCGCGCGCGAGCTCCGCGTCCTTCTCGCCCTGGGGCGCCGCGTCCGCGCGGCTGCCGACCAGCTCGCACCACACGGCGCCGCCCAGGATGCACGCGGTGCCGATGACGCGGGAGGGGCCGAAGGGCTCGCCCAGGACGAGGGTGGAGAGGACGACCGCGGAGAGGGGCTCGAGGTAGCCGAGGACCGCGACGCTCTGCACCGGAAGCGCGTCGATCGCGGTGTAGTAGGCGTAGAGCTCGACGGCGGTGTTGACCAGGCCGATCACGAGGACGGGGGCGACGGAGGAGGCGGGGACGGCCACGAGGCGGTCGCCGCTCGCAACGAAGAGGACGGCCACCGCGGCGAGGCTGCCGCCGAGCTGGATCGTGGCGTTCTCGAGCCCGTGGATGTGGCTCACGCGCTTGGCGCAGAACACCATCAGCGCGTAGCACAGCGTGGTGAGAGACGCCAGGAAGAGGCCGGGGGCGGAGACGCTCGAGGAGAGGCTGTCGGAGCCGATGAGGACGGCGCCGCCGGCCACGACGGCGAAGCCGAGGACCTTGTGCCTGTTGAGCCGCGTGCCGAACAGCAGCGGCGAGAGGGCCATGACCAGCACCGGGCCGAGGTAGTAGATGAGCGTGGTGACGCCGACGCCGATCATCTGGTAGGAGCGGAAGAGCAGGATCCAGCCCGTCCCCAGCGCGGCGCCGGAGCCGAGCAGGAACGGCACCTCGCGCGGGTGGCTCCGCGCGGCGAGGCCCTGGGTGCCGCGGTTCCTGACGAGCAGGACCACGGCCAGGGTCACGAAGCCGATGAGGGCGCGGAGCAGAGGGACCTGGTCTGCGGGGAGGTCGATGTAGGCGGCCACGATGCCGTTGGAGCCACACAGGACGAGCGCGAAGAGGTACTTGACGAGGTCCGAACGCCTGGCGTTACCCATGAGGCACTCCGCTCAGAGATGGATTTAACCTTTCTGTAAATATCCCATCATGCGGCCAATTATAAAAGCGAATATATTACATGGGTATCATGAGAAAACCAGATGCTACACATGCGCATCCCTCGACCTCGGGCAGGTGCCCTAGATATGGACGCGAACATCCAGAAGTACCGCGCGCTCGTGGAGACCGTGCGCCAGGGCAGCTTCACCAAGGCGGCCTCCGCCCTCAGCTACTCGCAGAGCGGCATCAGCCGCATGATCGCCGACCTCGAGCGGGACTGGGGCATCACCCTCCTCGAGCGGGGGCGCAGCGGCGTGCGCCTCTCGGGCGACGGCGCGCGCGTCCTCCCCTTCGTCGAGATGGTCTGCACCGACTACGACCGTCTCGAGTCGGAGGTGGCCGACGTCCGTGGCATCGCCTCCGGCAAGATCCGCATCGGGACCATCTCGAGCGTGGCGACGCACTGGCTGCCGGGGGTCATCAAGCGCTTCGAGGAGGCCCACCCCGGCGTGGACTACGAGCTCCTCATGGGCGACTACACGGAGATCGAGGGCTGGGCCGCGTCGGGCAGGGTCGACTGCGGGTTCGTCTCGCGCGTCCCCAAGGACGCGAGCCTCTCGTACGAGGCGCTCAGGCGCGACGAGTACCTCGCCGTGGTGCCAGAGGGCCACCCCCTCGCAAGCAAGGCCTCCATAGACGTGGCCGACCTCTGCACGGAGCCGTTCCTCCTGCTCAGGCGCGGCGAGGACGACGAGACGGGCATGGTCTTCGAGGGCACCGGCCTCACGCCGGACGTGCGCTTCGAGACCTGGGACGACTACGCGATCATGTCCATGGTGGAGAGCGGCCTCGGCCTCGCGGTGCTGCCCTCCCTCATCCTGCGGCGCAACCCCTACCGCATCGTCCCCAAGCACCTCACGGAGCGCAAGTACCGCACGATCTACGTCGTCCACCGCGCGGAGCCGCTCCTCTCCAGGGCCTGCTCGGACTTCCTGGGCTACCTGTAGCGGCGCCCGGCCCCGGCGTCGCGGCCGGCGCGCGCGGCGCCCGACCGTCCGCCTACGGGAACGGTCCCGCACGGCGCAGGTGGCGTATACCTCTGGATATATCACGTCCTTGTCCCACCTGGCCGTCCCCGCCGCGCAGGGCGGCGCGCAGAGGAGGAGAGCATGGCCGAGCTACTCTACCAGGGCCACGGCAGCCTGCGCCTGACGAGCGCCGCGGGCACCGTCGTCTACGTCGACCCCTACATGGACCCCACCGGCGCCAAGGGGACGAGCACCTACCACGTGCCGGCGAACCTCATCCTCGTGACGCACCAGCACTACGACCACACCGCGACCGACCTGCCCGAGCGCAAGGAGGGCTGCGTCGTGTGGGAGAACTTCGACATGCACCCGAGGCGCGGGGAGTACCTCAGGCGCTCGCTCGCGGACGTCACGGTCCAGGCGACGGTCGCGTTCAACGAGAACCACCCGATCGACGAGTGCGTCGGCTACCTAGTGTGGATGGACGGCGTGCTCGTCTATTGCGCGGGCGACACCTCGGAGACGCGCCAGATGAGCCTCACGCTCTCCGGCATGGGGATAGACTACGCGCTGCTACCCGGCGACGGCATCTACAACATGGACGTCGCGGCCGCCGCCGAGTGCGCCCGCGTCATCGGGGCCAAGCACAACATCCCCGTCCACCTCAAGCCGGTCGTGCCCTACGGGGAGGAGCAGGCCGAGGAGTTCGCGCGGCTCGCGCCCAACCCGCTGCTCCTGCGCCCGGGCGAGAGCCTGAGCCTGGAGGGCTCGGGGGCGAGGCCCTAGCGCCGAGCTTCGAGGCCTGCGGCCGCACGCCGGCCTGGCCGTGCCCGCCCGCCGCCGCGAGCGCTGCGCCCGCCCGCCGCCGCGAGCACCGCGCCCGTCGCCCGGGCCGCGCCGAACCGGGTGACTCTGTGTATCGTTTGATGTTCGGCGCGACGATTTCCCATCGGGTAGGATGGGGGAGAACGGCCCGATTCTTAGCTGGCGGGACGCCGTCCCGCTGTGGGTACCCGAGGGAGCGCGCTTTGGCGGACAAGGACACAGGCAGGACCGGGGAGACCCTCGGGATCCCCGGCGCGGGGGACTCCGGGGCGTCCGAGGCGGCGGCGCGCCTCGAGGGCGCCGTCCTCCCGGACGGGGCGGAGGGCCCGGACGATGCGCTCGGCGACACCGCAGACCTCTCGGGTGCGGCCGCCGTGGACGACCCGCTCGGCGACACCGCAGACCTCTCGCAGGTCATAGAGGCCGAGACGACCATCCCGCTCCCCAGGCTCGACCGCAAGACGATGGCACGCTACCGCCGCGCGACGGCCGGCCCTAAGGTGCCGGGCGCCATCCCCCAGTGGCTCCAGGCCATCCGGGGCACCTCGGCGAGGCCTCCCGCGGAGGGGCCCGAGCCCTTATCGCCCGCGGCTCCCGAGCCAGGGCCTGAGACCGCCCCGGCCGAGACTCCCGAGCCGGCGCCCGAGCCGGAGCCTGTGGTCGAGTCCGAGCCGGCGCCCGAGCCAGGGCTCGAGCCAGAGTCCGAGCCAGAGTCCGAGCCAGAGTCCGAGCCAGAGTCCGAGAGCTTCTCGCCCGAGGCCCTTGAGCCGGCCTCCGAGGCCGAGCCGGCTACCGAGCCCGAGCCGGCGCCCGAGTCCGAAGCAGAACCGGAGCCAGAGCCTGAGCACGAACCAGAGCCCGATTCCGAACCAGAACCAGAGCCAGAGTCTGAGTCAGAGCCCGAGCCGCTCGCCGAGGTCATCGAGCCCTCGGAGGGCGCCCCGCGCATCGACGCCGACTACCTCGGCGGCGAGTGCCCGCTCGTCACGGAGGAGCGGGCCGCCGAGCCGACGAGGCGCGAGGCGTCGAGAAGGGCCAGGCGGGTCGTGGGCGGCGTCGTGGCCGCCTGCGCCGTCGTGGGCGCCTACGTGGGCGGCGCGGTCTTCTACTCCTCGCACTTCTTCCCCAACACGACGCTGAACGGGCGCGACGTCTCCGGCCAGTCCGCCGGGGAGGTCGTGGCGGCCATCTCGCGCGAGGCGGGGGACTATGCGGTCAGCGCCCGGGAGGGCGACTTCTCGCTCACGGTGGCGGGCTCGCAGATCGGCCTCGCGCGGGACGGCGAGGCGCTCACGAGCGAGGCGCTGTCCAGGGAGAACGTGTTCGCCTGGCCGGTGGAGCTCTTCCGCAGGCACACCTATGTGGGCGACGAGGGCGTGAGCTTCGACGCCGACGCGCTCTCGTCCGTGGTGACGAGCGCGGTCGAATCGTACAACGAGTCCAGCATGGACGAGTCGGACGCCCACGTCACCTACGACGGCACGAGCGGGAGCTACGAGGTGAGCGGCAGCGTCTCGGGCACCGTGCTCGACCCGCAGGCGGTGACGGGCGCGTTCGAGGCCGGCGTCTGGTCCCTCGCCGAGACCGTCGACCTCGACCCCGACGAGGTCGAGCGCGCGGCGACGCTCGACGACTGCGAGAGCCTGCGCGAGGCCGCCGACGCCATCAACCGCGTCCGCTCGGGCGAGCTGGCGATCACCTCCGACGGCGAGACCAAGTACACGGTGACGACGACGCTCCGGCGCTGGGTCTCGATCCAGGACGACGGGGTCAGCGTGGACGAGGACGGCGTGCGCGCCTACCTCACCTACTACGTGAAGCCCTACTTCGCCTCGTCGGACGACGAGAACGACTGCAGCCTGGACGTCGACGGGCTCGTTGGGCTGATCGTGGACCAGCTGGGCCGAGGCGACCTCGACCCCATCGAGGCGCCGCTGGTCGCCACGAGGAACTCCTCGGGCCTCTCCAAGGACGCCGCCTGGGCGAAGGGCGGCTGGGACTCCTCGCGCGGCCGCTACCTGGACGTCGACCTCGACGCCCAGTACGTGCGCTTCTTCGACGCCGACGGCACCTGCATCTGGGAGTCCGCCTTCGTCTCCGGCGACGCGAGCGAGGGGAGGGACACGCCCACGGGGACCTACCAGGTCAACAGCAACATGACCACGGACACGGTCCTCGTCGGCGGCGACGAGGACGGCGACGGTCAGCCCGACTACCAGAGCTTCGTCAGCTACTGGGTGCCCTTCATAGGCAACGCCTACGCCCTGCACGACGCGTCCTGGCGCTCGACCTTCGGCGGCGAGATCTACAAGACCAACGGGAGCCACGGCTGCATCAACCTCCCCGTGGCCAAGGCCGCGGAGCTCTACGGGCTCGTGCATGTGGGGGACACCGTCTGGGTCCACAAGTAGGCGCCCGGCCCAAGCGGGCGACGGGCGCGGGCAGGTGCCCGGCGCGGCTCGCGCGCCTCGTGGCGGAAGGCTCGACTCACCGTCCGCGGAGGGAAAGCCGCCGCTCGCGTGAGCATCCGACCTCGGTGAATGAGGGTGGCCGCAGCGGGTATATGAAAGGCAGTAACAGAAGCGCAGCCCCAGGAGGGGTTGCCCGATCGAGGGAGGCGATGCCGATGGACACAGAGGAGATAGAAAGGTTTGGCTCTGTGGTTGTCGTCGCGTGTCCCGCCTTTGATTTCTAAGCCTGCGGTACCTGGCTTCAATACGCGATACGAGATTGCGAACGTCGAAAGACAGGCGGAAGAACCGGCGCACCAACAGAGGGAGCGTCACCCGATGAGACGCTGTCTTACAACTGAATAGCCGGAAGCAGCGCATTGTGAGGCGCAAGGCAGAAGTTCGAGGATTAGATTCGAGTCGTGAGTCCGATGAACAGCTAGGAACGACGGCGGGGCACCGTGAGGTGCCCCGCCTCTTTTGTGTGGCGGACCCTCTCGACGTGCCGCGCGATGGAGTTCGTGTGCGCACACCGCCCTCAATGGCCCGTCTGGACGCGACGTTCACATCGTGCGGGTACAACAGTGTGCAAGCACTTCCGACGATGCGCCGGTAGCGGCCACGCTCCGTTGCATCGCTCATCTATAGGACCGACGATGGAGGCACATGGCAGCCACCCCCAGCCCTCGCAGGCCACTCTCGCGCGTCGCGCTCGCTTGCGCGCTCGCGCTCTCGCTCACGGCGCTCGGCCCCTTCGTGCGGGCCCAGGCGACGCAGGGCACGCAGACGCCGCACGAGGCTCAACCCTCGCAGGGGGCGCAACCCTCGCAGGGGCAGGCTGCCGGGACGACGGACGAGGCGGCCGCCTCCGGGGCGCTGCACGTGGTGGACGTGGCCGGCGACCTCGCGCAGGGCGCGCAGGACGCCTACGCGGCGAAGGTCGAGGCGCGGCGCGAGCAGGACCTGGTGCAGGCCGCCGAGCGCGAGAAGGACGAGGAGCTCGCCTCGTGGGCGGCGCGCATCGACGCCTACCTCGCGGGGTCCCCCCTGGAGGGCTACGGCGAGACGTTCGCGAGGGCTGCGCTCGAGGCCGGGGTGGACCCGCGTCTCTCGCCCGCGATCGCCGAGGTGGAGAGCGGCAAGGGCGCGGTCTGCTACGCGTCCCACAACGCCTGGGGCTGGGGCGGCGTCGGCTGGTCCGACTGGGAGAGCGCCATCCAGGCGCACGTCTCCGGCATGGCGGCATCCTACTCCTCCGCGATGGCGGAGGGGGACTTCGGCCTCACGGCGAGCAGGTCCATGGCGGCGCGCTACTGCGGAGTGTCGGCGGAGGCCTGGTACCAGCAGGTGAGCGCTGCGATGGAGAGAATCTAGCGGGCGCGCGGCCGTCGGGGCGCCCGGGCCTTCGCCCGAGGTCCTTCTCGGCCCCCTACTTGAGCTTCTGCTCGATGTCCGCGACCTGCCGCTCGAGCTCGGCGATGCGCTCCTTCTTCTCGTCTATCCAGCCCGCCCACTCGTTGAGCCTGGACTCGCTGACCATCACCGTCGCGTGGTCGATCCTGTCCTGCAGGCGGTCGATCTGGCCGTTCAGGCTCTCGATCTGGCCGCGCTTGCGCTCGAGCGCCTCCTGGGTCTTCTGGAGCCACTGCGCGTGGCGCTCGTCGTTGCGGGCACGCCTGGCCTCCCAGAACGACTCCTTGGCCGTGCGGAACTCGTTCCACAGCGCGTCGTTCCTGGCGCTGCCGGCATAGCCCAGGGCCTTCCACCTGACGTCGAGGTCGCGCATCTGCTGGGTGGCCTCGGCGGAGTAGTCCTCCTCCGCGGCGATGCGCCGCGCGGTATCGATGAGCTCCTGCTTTGCGGCGGCGTTGGCGTCCTGCTGGGCCTCGACCTCCTCGTGGTGGGCGTGCTGGGCGTCGAAGAACCGCTGCCTCAGCCCGTTGAACTCGTCCCAGAGCCTGTCGGAGTCCTCTCGGTCGACCGGGCCGACCTGCTTCCATGCGCCCATGAGGTCGCGCATGCGGGCGTTGGCCTCCTTCCACTGCCTCGGCGACCAGGTGGGGGAGGGCTGCACGACCTCGCGCGCCTCGGCGATGAGGGCCTGCTTGGCCTTCTTGTTGGCGGCGTGCTCGGCACGCATCTGCTGGTAGTGCTCGGAGCGGCGGTTGTAGAAGGCGTGCTGGTAGGTGTTGTACTGCTCCCAGAGGCGCTCGTCCTCCTCGTGGCCGGCGGAGCCGGCGGCCTTCCACTGGTCCATGAGGTCGTGGAACATCTCGGCCGTCGCCTTCCACTCGGTGGAGTCCGCGAGGGACTTGGCCCGCTCGATGAGGGCGCGCTTCCTTTGCGCCGCCTCGTCGCGGACGGCGGAGCGCCTGTCGTAGAAGGCCTTGCGCCTGGACTGGAACTCCTCCCAGAGGGCGCCCTCGCGCGGCGTGTGCCAGTTGGGCGTGGCGCGCCACTCGTCCATCGTCTGGCGCAGGACGGTGCCGCCGCCGGACCAGTCCTCGCTGTCGAGCAGCTGCTGCATGCGCTGGACGAGGCCCTCCTTCTTGGCTATGTCCGCCTCGAGGAGAGGCCTCGGGTCCGTGGCCATCCCGAAGCCGAACTCGGTGCCGCCCCCCTCCGACGCAGGGCGCCTCCAGGAGAGCAGGCGGTACTCGCCTTCGACCTCGAGCGCGGCCCACGTGCCGTGGCCGTCCGCGTCGCCTTCCTCGGCGGGGGCGACGGGGTTGCCATCCGCGTCGGTGGCCCCGTAGAGGACCTCGACGAGGGGCGCCCCGAAGGGGGTGTCGTCGTGCCGGACCACCTTGGCGCTCTCGTCGTCGAAGGTGGGGATGGTGTTCCAGTTCATCTGCCTAGCTCCCTGGTCTCGGGGCCAGCGCCGGGCGGGGACTCGCGCTGAGCGCTTAGATTATCACGTGACGATACCAGTCCAACATCATAGTGTTCGCATGTTTCGCCCATCGGTGGTCGGCGTCGCGCGGTATGCGTGAGGTGCGGATTCCTCGGCAAGGGGGCCGCCGGCAGGCACGGCCCGGGCGACGGTACGGGCTGGCGTGCGACGCCCTGGCCGTGCGCCGGGGCCGCCCGCGCCCGGGGGCGCGGGACAAGACGAGAGGGGCCGGGCCACGGCGGCTTGCCGCGACCCGGCCCCTCCATGTGCTCTCGTCCTCTCGCCGGACGTCAGTCGAGCATGGAGAGGATGACGTCCTTGGGCTGCGCGCCCACCTTGTTGGCCTTGACCTCGCCGCCCTCGAAGACGAAGAGGGAGGGGATGCTCATGACCCTGAACTTGCGCGCGAGCTCGGGCTCCTCGTCGACGTTGACCTTGCCGACCTTGGCCTTCCCGGCGACCTCGTCCGCGATCTCCTCGATGACGGGGCCGAGCGCGCGGCACGGGCCGCACCAGGGCGCCCAGAAGTCGACGAGGACGGGGACGTCGGACTGCAGGACTTCCTTCTCGAAGTTGTCGGTGGTGATGGTTACCTCTGCCATGGCTCTCCTCGCTTCCTGCCCGCGGTCGCGGGCCTCGTTTCTCTCATGACCCCATTATGCCCAGCCGCGCGGGAATATATGCTACCGGAAGACAGACATTCGGTCTGCACGAGGCCTCCATGACCGGCGGGACAGGGGCGTCGCCGCCCCTGCCCCTCCTGCCGTGCGGGCTCCTGCGAATCGCACGCGGCGCGCCCCTCCCAGGGGCGTCGTGGCTCCGACGGCCGGCCTAGCGCGCGACGCGCGCCTCGAAGGCCTCGATGAGCCTGTCGCCCATGCCGCTGGTCGTGAGGCGGCGCCCCTCGGGCGTGCCCTCCTCGGCGATGTCCGCCGTGCGCCAGCCGGCGGCGAGCACGTCGTCGACGGCGCCGGCGAGGGCGTCGGCCGCCCCGTCCATGCCGAAGCTGTAGCGCAGCATGAGCTCGACGGAGAGGACCTGGGCGATCGGGTTGGCGATGCCCCTGCCCGCGATGTCGGGCGCCGAGCCGTGGCTCGGCTCGTAGAGCGCGGTGCCGTCGCCGAGGGACGCGGAGGCGAGCATGCCGAGCGAGCCCGTGAGCATGCTGGCCTCGTCGGAGAGGATGTCGCCGAAGGTGTTCTCGGTCACCATCACGTCGAACTGGGCGGGGCGGGCGACGAGCTGCATGGCCGTGTTGTCGACGAGCATGTCCTCGCTCGTGACCGAGGGGTGCTCGGCGGCGACGCGGTGGGCGACCTCGCGCCACAGGCGGGAGGTCTCGAGCACGTTGGCCTTGTCGACCGAGGTCACGTGGCCGCGGCGGCGCTCCGCCGCGTCGAACGCCCACCTCACCACGCGCTCGATCTCGTGCTCGCTGTACTCCATGGTGTCGAGGGCGGCGTCTCCCGCGGCGCCGCCCGCGCCGGCGCCCGGCACGTCGTGGCTGCGCTCGTGCCTGCCGAAGTAGAGCCCGCCGGTGAGCTCGCGGACGATGAGGACGTCGACGCCCTTGAGGAGCTCGGGCTTGATCGAGCTCGCCTGGGCCAGCGCGTCGTAGACGCGCACCGGGCGCAGGTTGAGGTAGAGGCCCAGCTGCTTGCGGATGGCCAGGAGCCCCTGCTCGGGACGCACGGCGCCGGGCGTGGTGTCGTTCCACTTGGGGCCGCCCACTGCGGCGAGCAGCACGGCGTCGGCCGCGCGCGCGGCCTCGAGGGTCTCGTCGGGCAGGGCGGAGACGGGGCCGCCCGCGGCGCGGGTGGCGTCGATGGCGGCGCCGCCGATCAGGTGGTCCTCGCAGTCGAACTCGACGTCGTAGGCCCTTCCGACGCTGGCGAGCACGCGCTTCGCCTCGGCCATGATCTCCGGGCCGATGCCGTCGCCCGGGAGCGTGACGATCCTGTAGGTCCTCGTCGCCATCGCTATGCCTCCCTCTCCGAGAGGAGCTTCCTGGTCCTCGCGACCAGGCCGCCCTCGTTGATGATCTCCTGGATGAACGGCGGGAACGGCTGGGCCTGGAAGCTCTCGCCGCTCGTCTCGTCGCGCACGACGCCCGTGTCGGCGTCCACGCTCACGACGTCGCCGTCGGCGATGGCGTCGACGGCCTCGGGGCACTCGATGATCGGCAGTCCGATGTTGATCGCGTTGCGGTAGAAGATCCGCGCGAAGCTCTTGGCGATCACGACGGAGACGCCGGCGGCCTTGATGGCCACGGGCGCGTGCTCGCGGGAGGAGCCGCAGCCGAAGTTCTCCTCGGCGACGATGATGTCGCCGGGCCTGACGCGCTCGCGGAAGGTCGAGTCCAGGTCCTCGAGGCAGTGCTCGGCGAGCTGGGCGGGGTCCGAGGTGTTGAGGTAGCGCGCGGGGATGATGACGTCGGTGTCGACGTCGCGCCCGTAGCGGAAGACGGTACCCTTGAACTGCATGTTCTTCTCCTTTGTGGGATGGGTGGCCCGGTTGGGCTAGTCGAGGTCGCCCGGCAGCGCGATGTGGCCGGCCACGGCCGAGGCGGCGGCGACGGCGGGGCTGGCGAGGTAGACCTCGCTGGTCGGGTCGCCCATGCGGCCCACGAAGTTGCGGTTGGTGGAGCTCACGCAGCGCTCGCCGGCGGCGAGGATGCCCATGTAGCCGCCGAGGCAGGGGCCGCAGGTGGGCGTCGACACCACGCAGTGGGCGTCGATGAAGACGTCCATGAGGCCCTCGTGCACGCACTGCAGCCACACGCCCTGGGTCGCGGGGATCACGATGCAGCGGACGTTGGGGTCGACGGTGCGGCCGCGCAGGACCTCGGCAGCCGCGCGCATGTCCTCGATGCGGCCGTTGGTGCACGAGCCGATGACGGCCTGGTCGATCGTGATGTGGCGGCTCTCGGCCACGGGGTGGGTGTTGCTCGGCAGGTGGGGCCAGGAGACCTGCGGCACGATGTCTGCCGCGTCGATGCGGACCACCTGCTTGTAGGTGGCGTCAGCGTCCGCGTGGTACTCCTTGTACGGGCGCTCGCAGCGGCGGTCGAGCCAGGCGCGCGCGACGTCGTCCACCTCGAAGAGGCCCGTCTTGCCGCCCGCCTCGATCGCCATGTTGGCGATGGTCAGGCGCCCCTCGACGGAGAGCGAGGCCACGGTCGAGCCGGCGAACTCCATGGCGCAGTACAGCGCGCCGTCGACGCCGATCTTGCCGATCACGTAGAGGATGACGTCCTTGGCGCAGGCGCCGGCAGGCAGCTCGCCGTCGATCTCGAAGCGGATGGTCTCCGGCACCTTGAACCAGGCGCGGCCGGTCGCCATGCCCACGCCGGCGTCCGTGGAGCCCACGCCGGTCGAGAAGGCGCCGATGCCGCCGTAGGTGCAGGTGTGGGAGTCCGCGCCGATGACGAGGTCTCCGGGGCCCACGATGCCCTTCTCGGGGAGAAGGGCGTGCTCGATGCCCATGCAGCCCTGCTCGAAGTAGTGGGTGATGCCCATCTCGTGCGCGAAGTCGCGCGTGACCTTGGTCTGCTCGGCGCTCTTGATGTCCTTGTTGGGGGAGTAGTGGTCGGGCACGAGGAAGATCCGCTCGCGGTCCCACACGCCCGCCCCCAGCTCGCGGACCGTCTTGATCGCGATGGGCGCGGTGATGTCGTTGGCGAGCACGCCGTCCAGGTCGCACTCGATGAGCTGGCCGGGGACCACCTCGTCGAGGCCTGCGTGGTCGGCGAGGATCTTCTCGGCCATGGTCATGGGTCTAGTCATGTCGTCCCTCTCCTTGGGTGGGGCCGCGCCGCCCGCGCGGCGCGGCCCGCTAGCCTCCC
>JAZHSQ010000025.1:0-29762 GCA_036454645.1 Olsenella sp.
AGCGCCCTTCACCTGGCGCCCCCTCGCCGAGGCGTCGCCAGACGTGGCGTGCGTGCTCGTTGCCCTCGTGCCCGGCGCGTGGGTGGCGCTGCCGCTCGCGTGCTACGACCTGCCCCGCCTCCGCTCGCGCCGGGCGTGCGCCCTCGCCCCGTGCTGCGTGGCGTGGGCGTGGGCGACGGGCCTGCCCACCGCGACCTCCGCGGTCCTTCTCGCCCTGGCCTGCTGCTCGATGGTGCTCTCCTGGCGCTGCGGCCGCTCCGTGGCGCTCGCGGGCGAGCTGCACGGCCTGCAGGACGACCTGCAGGACAAGGTCATCGGCCTGCGCGAGAAGAACCGCGAGCTCGAGGACGCGCGCACCTACGAGTCCCACGCCGCTGCGCTCGCCGAGCGCACCCGGATCGCGCGCGAGATCCACGACTCCGTGGGCCACCAGCTCACCCGGCTGATTCTCGTGGTGGAGGCCCTGAAGGTGGTGCACCGCGACGACGCCCAGGTTGCCCACGAGCTGGAAGAGCTCTCGAGCGGCCTGGGAGAGGCGCTCGGCTCCATGCGCGCGAGCGTCCACGCGCTGGAGGACTCGGCCGTCGACGTGGGCGTGGAGCTCAACCGGCTGGCGGCAGCGAGCGGCGTCGCCCACGTGGACGTGCGCTGCGACCTCGACGCCAGCCCACCCGCCGAGGTGGGGCGCTGCCTGGTCTCCGTCACGCGCGAGGCGCTTACCAACGCCGCCCGTCACGCGCGCGCCAGCGAGGCGACGGTGCGCGCGGCGAGCCTGCCCGGGCTCTGGCAGCTGCGCGTCGAGAACGACGGCGACGTGCCGGCTGACGCCTCCGGGCTCGAGACGCGCGGCATGGGTCTGCGCGGCATGCGCGAGCGCGTCGAGGGGCTCGGCGGCACGTTCGCCGCCGGCGCGGACGGCAGGCGCTTTCTGGTCTTCGCATCGATTCCCAGAGGGGGTACCTCATGAGGGTCATCGTGGTGGACGACGACGCCATAGTGGTGCGCTCGCTCGCGACCATCCTGTCCGTGGAGCCGGACGTCGAGGTGGTGGGCACGGGCACGAGCGGCGACGAGGCGGTCGCGCTCTTCTCGGCCCGCGCGCCTGACGTGGCGCTGCTCGACATCCAGATGCCGGGCTCCGACGGGCTCGGCGCGGCGGAGAGGATTCTCGCGCTCGACCCGTCGGCTCGCGTGGTCTTCCTCACCACGTTCTCGGACGACGACTACATCGTGCGGGCGCTGCGCCTGGGCGCGCGCGGCTACCTCATCAAGCAGGACGTGGCGACCATCGCGCCGGCGCTGCGCTCCGTGATGGCGGGGCAGAGCGTGCTCGAGGGCGAGGTCCTGGCGCGCGCCGCCGCCCTCGCCAATCCCGGTGCGCGCCGCTCGGGCGAGCCGGAGCTGCCCGGCCTCACCGAGCGCGAGCGCGAGGTGGTCCGCGCCATCGCCGACGGGCTGAGCAACGCCGAGGTCGCACGCGCGCTCTACATGAGCGAGGGCACGGTCCGCAACCACATCTCGGCCATCCTCGCGAAGCTGGGGTTGCGCAACCGCACGCAGATCGCCGTCTACTACTACCGGCACTGAGCGTGTCGCAGGCTGCGGGCGGGCGTGAGGCGGCGCGGGCACTGCCGGCGTCGGGCGAGAGGCCCTGTGCTACGCGGGCCGGACGCGCCGCGGGCCGGACGCGCCGCGGGCCGGACGCCCGGCGTGCCAGACGCGACGCGGCCCCCGGAGGGAGTCGCTCCTCCGGAGGCCGCGCAAGGGGACGCTCTTCTCGGCCACCCGAGCCGCCCCGGTTGGGGCTAATCCGGGTGTCAGGGCTGCTAGCCGACCTGGGTCGTGCTGCCCTGGATGGCCTGGATCGCTTCGACTGCGTCGGAGATCTCGCACTTTGCGAGAATCGCCCTGCCGAGCTCGGAGCCCATGTCGATCGTCACGGTGCCGTCATCGTTGGACGCCACGCCGAAGGTGATGGTGTTGCCCGAGAGCTCGTCGGTGATGGTGACGAGGTTCTCGCCGTCCTGCTGGGTGACGGTGGCCGGACCCATGAAGCTGACGTGCGCCATGTTGTCGGCGTCGAGGAAGAAGAACGGCGTGGACTTCGAGATCATGCGGGTGCGCGGCAGGCCGCTGGCACTGTACTACTGACGGGCCCGCGGTCCTTCTCGCCCCGCGGCGCCACGCCGACGTTCGGTACTTTCGACAAAGGAGAAGATCACATGCACGACACCAGATTCGCAATCGGGCGCCTCGCGGGCATCGCCGCGGGCTGCGCCCTCGCGCTCGCGCTCGCCGCAGGCGGTGGCGTCGAGCTCCGGCGGCCGCGGCGGCTCGGGCGGCGGCTCGGACGGCGGATCCGGCAGCGCGTCCGGCGGCGGCTCCGGCTCGGACGGCGCGCAGCTCGCGAAGGACGTGATGGACAACGGCATCATCAACGCCACGCGCGCCGCGCAGGAGGGCCACCTCGTGATCCTCGGCTGCCCCGCAGCTTGGTACACCGCCGAGGGCGGCGTGACCGCGCTCGACTACATGATCTCCGACCTGGAGTCCGTGCTCGCGTAGCGCGGCCCGCCCAGGCGCCGGGCCGGACGTCGGCGGCCAGGCCGTTGCATGACGGCCGGCCGCCGTCGCCCTCCTGTCCGTAGGTTCTGAGAGCACAACTTCATACTAATGGAGAGAAGTAAGACCCAAAACTTCACACCAATGAAGTGAAGAGCTCTGGTAAGAGACACGGGCGCGTCGGCATCGCCCTGGCAAACCAAGTGGCACTCTTCTGCCTGAGGAACACCGGTTGCGAACTCTCGGTCAATCGGTTGGTGGGGGCCTTGAGAGAGGTCGGATACAAGACCTCGTGGGAGACGGTCAGCGAGACCGTTCGCTTCTTCTGCCAGGCGCACCTTCTGTCGCTCCTGCCCGAGTATTCCACGTCGCTCTCGCCCGACTCTCCGCGCCCGGCGCCCCGCACTTGACGCAAATCAATTGCGCCCCCTTCGGTAGCAGATATCTTTACGCCAACCGAAGGGGGTAGATAGCATGCAAAGTTGGTTGCTGCGAAATCGGAATCTTATGACCGCGACGACGGGGGCCCTGGTCCTGGCGGCGTTCGCGGTGAGGCTCGCGGTGGGAGAAGGACCCGCGGTCGACGGCCTTCTCCTCGCCGCGTCGCTGGTGGGCGGCCTGCCGATAGCCGTCCAGGCCGTCCAGTCGCTGCGCGTGCGGGTCGTGAGCATCGACCTTCTCGTGACGATGGCCATGATCGGCGCGTTCGCCATCCGAGAGTTCGAGGAGTCCGCGGTCGTCGCGTTCCTCTTCCTGTTCGGCGCCTACCTGGAGCAGAGGACCCTGGCGAGGACGCGCTCGGCCATAAGGGGCCTGGTGGAGATGGCGCCGGAGGTGGCCCTCCGCGAGGGCGCGGACGGCGGCCTCGAGGAGGTCCCCGTCGACGACGTCGAGGTGGGGGACACGCTCCTCGTGAGGGCCGGCGGCAAGGTACCCGTCGACGGCGAGGTCGTGCAAGGCGGGGGGAGCGCCAACGAGGCGAGCATCACCGGGGAGCCGCTGCCCGTCGCCAAGGGCGCGGGCGACAAGGTCTTCGCCGGGACGATTCTGGAGGACGGCACCATCCGCCTGGTGGCCGAGAAGGTCGGCGAGGACACGACCTTCGGCAGGATCGTCGAGCTGGTGGAGGAGGCCCAGGACTCGAAGTCGCAGGCCGAGCGCTTCATCGACCGCTTCTCCAAGTACTACACGCCCGCCGCCCTCGCGCTGACCGTCGTCGTCTGGCTCGTCACGAGGGACGTGGAGACGGCCATCACCATCCTGGTGCTTGGCTGCCCCGGGGCTCTCGTCATCGGCGTGCCGGTGTCGAACGTGTCCGGCATAGGAGACGGCGCGCGCAACGGCATCCTGTTCAAGGGGAGCGACGTCATCTCGAGGTTCGGCAGGGTCGACACGATCCTGTTCGACAAGACGGGCACGCTCACCTACGGCAATCCCCAGGTCGCGCAGGCGTTCCACTACGCCCGGGACCACCAGCTCGCCGAGGACCTGCTCGTGAGCGTGGAGAGGGAGTCCAGCCACCCACTGGCGAGGGCGGTCGTCGCCGCCTACCCCGGAGCGCGGCCGCGTCCCGTCGAGTCGACCGAGGTCGTCCAGGGCGGCGGCGTCGTGGCGGGGGTCGCGGGCCACCAGGTCCTTGTCGGCAGCCCCCACCTCATGGAGTCGCATGGCGTCGCCCTCGACGAGCGGGCGGAGAAGGACGTGGAGGCCCTGGAGAGGGAGGGCGACTCCCTGGTCCTGATGGCCGTCGACGGCCGGCTCGCGCTCGCCGTGGGGGTAAGGGACCAGGTACGGGCGGGCGTGGCGGGAGACCTCGCGGCCCTCAGGGAGATGGGCGTCAAGAACCTGGTCCTGCTCTCGGGGGACAACCAGGGGGCCGTCGACCTCGTGGGCGAGGAGCTCGGGCTGAGCGAGGCGCACGGCGGCCTTTTGCCGGAGGACAAGGCCGAGTTCGTGCGGGAGCGCAGGGCGCGCGGCGAGGTCGTGGCGTTCGTCGGCGACGGCATCAACGACAGCCCCTCGCTGGCGCTGGCGGACGTCGGCATCGCCATGGGCAGCGGGACCGACGTGGCCATAGAGACGTCCGACGTCGTCCTGATGAGCTCCGACTTCCACCGGATCCCCCACGCGCTGCGGCTTGCCAGGGCGACGCGGCGCAACATGGCCGAGAACATCGTGATCGCCCTGGCCGTCGTGATTGCGCTGCTCGTCAGCGTGTTCGCGAGCACGTGGATGAACATGGCCATCGGCATGTTCGTGCACGAGGGGAGCATCCTGGTCGTGATTCTCAACGCCATGAGGCTCCTGAGGTACTGACGGCGGCATGCGCCTGGCCGCGGGCGGCGGCGCGCCCGAGCGCGGCCCGGAAAAGGGCGCTCCGGACTTGACGCAAATCAATTCCTGTTGGGACGGCCACCCCTAACCTGATGGTCGTACACCCGAGCGAGAGGAGAACGAAGATGTCCAAGAAGGGAACCCTGCAGCTGGAGACGCTCGCCTGCCCCACCTGCATGCAGAAGATCGAGGGCGCTATCCGCAGCGTCGACGGGGTCGACCAGGGGAGCGTGAAGGTCCTCTTCAACGCGAGCAAGGCCAAGTTCGAGTTCGACGACGGCGCCACCAGCGTCGACGCGGTAGCGGACGCGGTCCGAGGGATCGGCTACGACGTCCTCAAGGCGTCGGCGAGGTAGCGCGGAGGCCCTGGCGGGGGCCGGCCGAGGGCCGGCCAGGGGCCGGCGGGGGCCGGCCGAGGGTCGGCGCGAAACCCGGCAGGGGCCAGCCAGGGGTCGGCAAGGCACCAGCAAGTAAGCCGGCAGCAAGCAGCAACGAATCCGACAGGAACCCGCGTGGTTCCGGCGGCAAGGGGGAGAAGATCATGGTCAAGGAGTTCTTCGAGGGGAACGACGAGAAGCTCGACCTCTTCACCAAGGCGATTACGAGGGCGCACGGTGCCAGGCATCCGGAGGTCTTCGGGGTGCGCGAGGTCTACCAGCGCATCCAGGGCAAGGTCAGAGGGGGAGACCTCGACCTCGCCGACGAGTTCGCCAGGCTGCGCGAGCTCACGGGGGGCTACGCGGTTCCCGACGACGCGTGCGGGGCGATGAGCGAGACCTACGGCCTGCTCGCGAAGTTTGATACGCTGGCGCAGGCAGAGTCGTAGGCTCGGACGCGACCGGCCCCGCCACAGCGGCTGCTGTGGCGGGGTCGGTTCTTGTCCGCGTTCTTGTCCGGTTTATTGTCTGATATTGTCCGACATGACAGCGTCATTATCCGACGCATCCGGTTTATTGTCCGCGCCCTAGCGCGCGCACCGAGGGAAGGAGGCCTGGGATGGCTGCAGCCGAGCACCTGTGCGTGTCCCACGTCCCGCTGTTCAACGAGCTTCCGATCGAGGAGCAGCGCGAGGTCATGAAGCTCGCGCGCCATCGGACGTACGAGAAGGGCGAGATGGTGTTCGGGCCCGGCGACGAGAGGCTCAGCATCGTGGCCCGGGGGAGCGTGAAGGTCTACCAGGTCGCGCCGAACGGCAGGGAGCAGCTCCTGCGCGTGGTCGGGCCGGGAGGCTACGAGGGCGAGAGGCAGCTGTTCGGCATCCCCAACGAGACGCTGTTCGGCGAGGCGCTCGAGCGGACCGAGGTGTGCGGGCTGAGCAAACGGGCCTTCAACCAGGTGCTTCTCGCCAACCCCGACATCTCGCTGAGGCTGTTCGAGCTGACTGCCCAGAAGATGTCGCAGCTGGAGGGGCAGGCAAGGTTCCTGTCGATGGAGCGCGTGGAGGAGAGGCTGGCAGACTACCTGCTGGGGCTCTCGAAGGCCTCCGGCTCGCGGGAGGTGACGCTCCCGATGCGCATGATGGACGTCGCCGAGTACCTGGGCACGACGCCCGAGACGCTCTCGCGCAAGCTGCGGCTCCTCGAGGACTCGGGCTACATCGAGCGCTCCGGCAGGAGGGTCACCATCCTGGACGTCGGCGCGCTCGAGGGGCTGTAGGGCAGCGCCGGGCGCCGGGCCTGCGTCGGGCTCGCCGGGCGCCGGGTCCGCTGGTGCCGGCGGGGCGTCGGACCTGTGGCCGGGGCGCAGTTACGCACGGCTGAACCCGGGCTCAGCAAAACCCCAGGTCGCAGCATCAAGTTTCGAACCAAAAATTCACCCGTGCGTAGTTTTCGCGTTCGCGGCACCCGCAGCCGCCGGGGCCCGCGGCCGGTGCCGGGGCCAGAAGCCGCGGCACCCGCAGCCCCCGGCACCCGCAGCCGCCGTGGCCCGTGGCCCGCCCGCCACTCGGTCTCGGCCACGGCCGCGGCCCTGCCGGCGCCGAGTGAGAAGAGCGCGCCGGCGACCCTGCGGACGACGGGACCAGCGACGAAGAACTGCCAGAGGAGCGCCATGGGGAGGTTGAGCGCGGTCGTCTGCAGCCAGGTGGCCACGACGTCGGGCGCGGCGGGGCGCTTGATGAGCAGCGTGGCGGCGAGGCTCATGAGCGGGCACATCAGCTGGACGCTCAGCGCGGAGATGGCCGCGACCATCGCGAAGGGCGCGCGGGGCTCGGGGCCCACGAGGCGCGCGGCGCGGCGCGAGGCGCTGGGAGAGACCACGAGCAGGTCGAGCGCGAAGGCGATGGGCCCCATGTAGGCGAGCTCGCGCAGCGCGGCGAGAAAGACGAAGTTCGACAGCCCGCCCACCTCGAGCGCGATGTTGTAGCAGATCATCCCGTACACCATGGCGACTACCATCAGGGCGGTGAAGACGAGTTCCTGGACGCGGTTCTGTGGCATGAGACCTCCCGGTTGACGTGCAGTGTTGTTCGTTATCACCGGGGAGGTGTGCGTTTCCAAGGGTACCTGCAGGCTCGATTTGTGCCAATCAACATAGCAGCCAAGGCAGGCCGCCCGCACCGGCCCAAGGCGATGCGGACAAAGTCTCCACGGCCCCGCGCGCGTGCTTCCGTCGTGTGAACGCCCGGGCGCCAGTCCCGCCATGCTCTGTATGCTATGGGGCAGGCGGCATTTCTCGCGGACAGGAGGAAGACGTGGCAGAGCAAGGCGACCCGCAGGAGCAGGTACCCCACGGCCGCACGCCAGGGGCGTGCCAGCCCGCCGCGGGCGAGAAGGACCTCGGCACCGCGGGCGTCCCGGCCGCCTCCGTCGAGCGCGCCTGCTGGCTCGTCGCGCACCACCATACATATGTAGGCATCGACGACGTCGACCACCGGGTCCTCGTGGAGGCGGACTTCCTCGTGAACGCCTACGAGGACGCGCCCGAGGACCCCGCGGCCCGCTCGCGCGTGGCGTCGCAGGTGGCCGAGCGCGTCTTCCGCACGCGGACCGGCCTCGCCCTCCTGCGCTCCATGTACCTCTCCGACGCCTACGCCCCGCTCCCATAAGGGCCCCGCGGGGCCGCCCGGGTCGGGTGGGATAATCGCGGGGAGCCGCCCGGCGCGGTCGGGCGGCGGGGCCGCGCGCCTCCCCAGCCACCCGACAGAAGGGGGACCCGCATGGAGACCAGGCCCTATGTTCCGTGGGAGCTCATGAACTCGTTCCTCGTAGACGCGTTCGTGGGGTACGGCGTGCCGCGCGAGGACGCGGAGATCTGCGCGGACGTCCTCCTCGAGAGCGACCGCCGCGGCATAGAGAGCCATGGCTGCAACCGCTTCAAGCCCATCTACCTGGACCGCATCAAGCGCGGCACGCTCCTTCCCACCACCGACCTGGAGATAGTGCGCGAGACGCCCACCACCGTCGTGGCGGACGCGCACGACGGCATGGGCATGGTCGCCTCCTACCGCGTCATGCGGATGCTGATCGAGAAGGCCCGCGCCAACGGCATGGCGGGCGGCGCCATCCGCAACTCCACGCACTACGGCATCGCCGGCTACTGGGCCACGATGGCGAGCAAGGAGGGCATGATCGGCCTCACGGGCACCAACGCGCGCCCGTCCATCGCGCCGACCTTCGGCGTGGAGAACATGATGGGGACCAACCCCCTCACCTTCGCGCTGCCCACCGACGAGGAGTTCCCCTTCTGCATTGACTGCGCGACCTCCATCGTCCAGCGCGGCAAGATCGAGTACTGGGCCCGCGAGGGCGCGCCGACCCCTCCCGGCATGGTCGTGACGCAGGACGGCAGCACGGTCACGGACTCCGAGCGAATCCTCAGGATGCTCGTGGACGGCACGGCGGCGCTCGCGCCCCTGGGCGGAGGCCCCGGCGACGAGATGCGCGGCTACAAGGGCTATGGCTACGCCGCCACGGTGGAGATTCTCTCCGCGGCCCTGGCGGGTGGCGAGTTCATGAAGGCCCTCACCGGCGTCGCGCCCGACGGCTCGCCCAAGATGTACCATCTTGGTCACTTCTTCTTCGTCGTGGACCCGGACGCCTTCTGCGGCCAGGACACCTTCCGCAGGACGGCGGGCCAGATCTGCCGCGAGCTGCGCGCCTCCAGGCGCGCCCCCGGCTACGAGCGCATCTACACCGCGGGGGAGAAGGAGTACCTCGCCTGGCAGGAGCGCAAGGACAAGGGCGTGCCGGTGGGCGAGGCCGTGCAGCGCGAGCTGGTGGCGGTGAGGGACGAGCTGGGGCTCGGCTACCGCTTCCCCTTCGAGGGCTAGCCTGCGCAGGGAGGCCGCGCGCGCGGCCCGGGGCGGGTCCCGGCGAGCCGCCGGCCGGCCCCGGGCCGCGCGCATCACGGGAGGGTCGTGCATGAGCTACAGGGATTCCAAGGTGGTGGTCGTGGGCGCCGGCAAGGTCGGCTCCACCACGGCGTTCAGCATCGTCAACCAGGGCCTCTGCGAGGACGTCTGCCTCATCGACGTCGACCGCGAGCGCGCGGTGGGCGAGGCGCTCGACATGAGCGACTCGGTCTTCTTCATGAGCCGCAACATGAGCGTGCACGCCGGCGGCTACGAGGAGTGCGCGGACGCCGACATCGTGGTGGTGACCGCCGCCGCCCCCATGCCCAAGGACTCGAGCGACCGCCTGGAGATGCTCAGGCCCAGCCTCGGCGTGGTCCGCTCGGTGGTGGAGCAGGTCATGGCGTCGGGGTTCTGTGGCGTCTTCCTGGTGGTCTCCAACCCCGTCGACGTGATGGCCTACTACACCTGGAAGGTCTCGGGCCTGCCGCGCGAGCGCGTGATCGGCTCGGGCACCCTGCTGGACACGGCGCGCCTCTGCCGCGCCCTCTCGGACATGTACGACCTGGCGCCTGCGAGCGTCGAGGCCTACGTCCTGGGCGAGCACGGCGACTCGGAGATCGTCTCCTGGAACAGCGCGACCATCGGCGGCAAGCGCGTGGACGACGTCCTGCGCGACAACGCCTCGCGCACGCGTGGCGTCACCCGGGACGAGCTGCGAAAGCGCACGGTCCAGGCCGGCTGGGACATCTTCAGCCGCAAGGGGAACACCTGCTACGGCATCGCCTCGAGCACGGCGTCGATCGCCAAGTCGATCCTGTTCGACGAGAACCGCATCATGCCCGTCTCGGTCTACCTCGACGGCCAGTACGGCATCCGCGACACCTTCATCTCGGTCCCCACGATCGTGGACCACACCGGCGCCAAGGAGATCGTGGAGATAGACCTCCTGCCGGAGGAGCTGGAGGCTCTGAGAAGGTCCGCCGACCTCCTGCACTCCTTGGACGAGAAGCTCCAGTAGCCTAGCGCGCGGCCGGCGGCCTGGGCCGACCGTCGCCGGCCGCCGGCCGCCGGCCGGGCCCCTACGCCGGGTCCTTCTCCGCCGCCGGCCGGTCGCCCCCGGCCTCCCCGTCGGACAGCAGCCAGCCGACCGCCCGCGCGCAGCGAAGGTCCTCGTCGCGGAAGTGCCCGCCGGGGTTGAGCTCGAGGCGCGTCTTGACGCCGGCGCGCCCGAACGCCTCCGCGACCTGTCGCGTGTCCTCGAGCACGGGCCGCATGACGCGGTTGCGCGTGCGCGGCTCGGCCTCCCCGAGCGAGAAGTACGCGCGCTCCACGCGCGGGCTGGGGCCTGCGGCCGCGACGCGCTCCACGAGGCCGGGGTACCACAGCGACCCGGAGACGCTGGCGACGCGCGAGAAGGCGTCGCTCGCCGTCGCGGCCCACGTGGCGAAGAGCCCCGCCAGCGAGTAGCCGGCGACGGCCGAGAACGCCGGCGCAAGGCCGCCCTGGGCGAGAAGGACCTCCACCCGGGGCATGACCTCCCCCTCGAGGAGGTCGAGCTGGCGGCGCGCCCCGCCGCCGAAGTCGTGCCCGCCGCGGAACGCTGCGGGGACGGACCAGGGCGTGAGGTCGTCGTCCCAGCTTGCGGGCTCGATCGCCACGAGGGAGAGAGGGGAGTGCGGACCTGCGGTTGGCGTGCCGCCCGGCGTGCCGCCCGGGGTCACTCCCGGCGTGCCTTCCGGGGTCGCGGCAGGTCCGCGGACCGCGGCCTCGGCCTCCGTCAGGAGCCGCCACACGCCGCCCCCGTCGCCTTCGTAGACGTGAAGGTAGACCACGGGCACCGCCCCGGCCCGTCCCGTCGCGCGGAGCGTGACCCGCGCGTCCCCGACCACGAACCTCTCCATGAGCATGGGCGACCTCCCGATCTGCGTGCGAACGGCCGGGCTAAGATGCCGAACGGTGGCATGTATTGTGTACGAGTTATAACACAATCTTTCATATATGCAATAAGACAAATAAAACCAGTGCGAATTTGAAGAGGTCTACAGGGTTTTTAGGTTTGACCCAAACTGCCATTACTACCTCGAAATTTGTAGTGCAACAAATTATCAAATATCTCAATCTGAATGAAATCCAAAGGTGCTACAATCCCATGAACGCTGACCGCTAGCACGCTTGGCATAAATAATTAATACGATATCAATTCATGCCAAAAGTCGGCTCGCAGGCAGATTAGCTCTTCGTGGATGGGGAAGGGGGGTGCGCATGGTGGTGAGCCGCCTCTTCGGCCTTGGTCGCATCGGCTCGAGCAAGCGTGCCGCCGACGCCCCCGCCGCTGCTGACGCCCCCGCCACCCCCGTCGCCGGTCCCGCCGGCCACGGCACCTCTGCCGCCCCTGCGACATCCACGCCCGGCGCTACGCCCGCCGACACGGAGGGCCTCGACCTCAGCAGGCTCGACCGCGTCCAGCTCCTCCAGCTCCTGCGCGACGCGATGCAGGAGAACGACCGCCTCCGCGCCCGGCTGGCCGAGGCCACCAAGCGCGCCGACGAGGCGGAGCGCAGGCTCGAGGACCGTCGCATCCAGATCGAGGACTCCGAGTCCCTCGCGGAGGCGTCCCTGCGCCTGGCGGGGGTTTTCGCGGACGCCCAGCGCGCGATCGACCTCTACGGCTATAACATCGCACTAAATAATGACCGGGGGGGGGCTTCCTGGCCGGAGCGTAGCGCCTCGGACGCAGGCGACGGAGAAGGACCCGGCGGCGCCGGAAGCCCCGGTGAGGCCATGAGCCCGCGCGCCGACGGCGGCACCCCCGGCGGCGACGGCACCCCCAGCGGCGACGGCGCCCCCAGCAGCGACGGCGCTCCCGTCCGCGACGGTGCGGGGTGGTCGCGATGAGCGGCTCCCCCAGGAACCAGCGCCCGGCTGCCACGGAAGCAGGAGGCCCCGTCCAGGACGCTCGAGAGGTCCGTCTCCCCACCGTCGAGCAGGTCGAGGAGGAGCTCCAGCGCGCCGAGGGCCTGCGCCACCGGCACAGCCTGAGGCGCAACGTCGCGTTTGCGCTGGTCGGCGTCTTCGCGGCGTCGGTGCTGCTCTCGACCTTCGTGCTCCCCACCTTCAGGATCTACGGCCAGTCCATGTCGCCCACCCTGAACGAGGGCGACGTCGTGGTGGCGACCAAGTCCGCCTCGTACGCCAGGGGCGACCTCGTGGCCTTCTCCTACAACAACAAGGTGCTCACCAAGCGCGTCATCGGCTGCCCGGGCGACTGGGTGGACATCGACGCCGATGGCAACGTGAGCGTCAACGACGAGCCCATCGACGAACCCTACCTCGAGCCCGGCACCAAGAGCCTGGGGCAGTGCGACGTCAGCCTGCCCTACCAGGTGCCCGAGGACACCTACTTCGTGATGGGCGACAAGCGCTCCGTCTCCGTGGACTCCCGCCTCACGCAGGTGGGCTGCATTCCGCGCGACCAGATCCTGGGCAGGCTCGCGCTGCGCGTGTGGCCCCTGGGTGCCCTGGGGGCGGTGGGGCGATGAGGTGCGCAAGTGACCGCGGCCCGTAGGGGACGCGATGACTTTGGTTCCAGGCAAGGCATGGGAAGAAGGACCGACGTCAGAAAGGAAGGACAATGAAGCACTTAGGCAAGGGGTTATCGGCCGCTCTCGTGGCCGTGCTCGCGGTCGTGATGGCACTCGCCCTCGCGCCGACCGCGGCGCTGGCGGCGACGCATACGATCACAATCAACGACCAGGAGGGGAAGCCGAGCAATCACGACTTCGCCGCCTACGAGGTGTTCTCCGGCACCTACGACAGCAGCACGAGTCAGCTCACCGGCATCGCCTGGGGAAGCGGCGTCAACGGAGACGAGCTGCTCCAGGCCCTCAAGGCCGACACGACCGTGGGCGACTTCTTCAAGGAGGCGACCGACGCCCCCACCGCCGCCGCGGCCATGGCGGACATCAATGACGCGGACCAGGTCGAGGCCCTCGCCAAGGTCATCGGCGACCACCTGGGCACCGTGAGCGCCACCTCCACGAGCGGCGTCATCGAGGTCCCCGACGACGGATACTACTTCGTCAAGGACACGACGAGCGAAGATAATATCCCCGACGGCGAGACCTACTTCCGCTACATCCTCAAGGTCGCCGGCGAGGACGTCACGGTCAGCTCCAAGAACGAGGTCACGACCTCGAACAAGTACGTGAAGGAGACCAACGACTCCGAGAAGGACACCACCGAGGAGCTGGCCGGCTGGCAAAGCGTCGCCGACTACGACATGGGCGACCAGGTGCCCTTCCAGCTCGTCGGCCAGATTGCGGCTGACTACGGCGACTACGACAGCTACTACTTCGAGTTCGACGACACCTACGACAAGGACCAGCTCGGCAAGGCCGAGGACGTCAAGGTCTTCGTGGGGGACGTCCAGCTCAGCGAGTCGCAGCTCACGGCCGCCGGCTACAAGCTGACCCAGAGCGAGGGCTCCTTCACCATCGCGTTCACCGACCTGAAGAAGGTCGTCGGCGCCGACGGCAAGCCGCTCGTGCACCCGGGTGACAGCATCTCCGTCGAGTACACCGCCGAGCTCCTCACGGGCGCCAATATCGGTGCCGCAGGCAACGTGAACACGAGCCACACCGTGTTCTCCAACAACCCCAACAACAAGGACTCCAAGGGCAGGACGCCCGACCACACCACCAAGGTGTTCACCTACCAGCTCGTCATCAACAAGGTCAACGAGGCCAACAAGCACCTCTTGGGCGCCGACTTCACTCTGTACAAGCTCGACAGGGAGGACGGCACGTACAAGGAGGTCCCCATCAAGGTGGACAACGTGGACCTCAAGACCGTGAGCGATGACGGCGCCACGTTCACCTTCAAGGGGCTCGACGAGGGCAAGTACAAGATCGTCGAGTCCACGACGCCCAAGGGCTACAACAAGATCTCCGACATCGAGTTCGAGGTCTCGAGCACCACGGACGACGACGCGCAGGAGCTCACCGGCCTGAGCGGGAAGGCGCTCGATGGAACCGCGCAGTTCGCGGCGAACACCACGGACGGCTCCGTGACCACCGACATCCAGAACAAGTCCGGCTCCGTCCTGCCCTCCACGGGCGGCATGGGCACCACCGTCCTCTACGTGGGCGGCGCCGCCCTCGCTATCGTGGCGGTCGTCGGCCTCGTCAGGCGCCGCGCCACGCGCAACGACGCGTAGGCCCGGCCGCACGTTCCGGCTTCTAGCTCTTCTCATGCCAGGCGGCCGCCCCAGCCACGGGGCGGCCGCGGGTGCCGCGAAGGGAGGCGCAGATGGGCAGGTGGCTCAGGACGCACGTGCCAGAGGTCCTTCTCAGCTGCGCGCTCCTGGTCGGCATAGGCATGATGCTCTACCCCTCGGTGAGCGACTGGTGGAACTCCATGCACCAGTCGCGCGCCATCGCCACCTACCAGCAGGCGGTGAGCGACAACTCCGCGGATGCCAACCAGCGGATGTGGGACGAGGCGGTCGCGTACAACCAGTCGCTTCCGCGCGACGGCGGCCGCTTCACGCTTACGGACGAGGAGCGCGCGAGGTACGAGCGGACGCTCGACGTGACGGGCACCGGGATCATGGGCTACGTGGAGATCCCCAAGATCAGCGTCTCACTTCCCGTCTACCACGGGACGGACGACACGGTCCTGCAGATCGCCGTGGGGCACATCCCCGGCTCGTCGCTTCCGGTCGGCGGGGAGGGCACGCACTGCGTGGTGTCCGGCCACAGGGGCCTGCCGTCCGCGCGCCTCTTCACGGACATAGACCAGCTGCGTGAGGGTGACGTCTTCATGCTGCACGTGCTGGGCAAGACGCTCACCTATCAGGTCGACCAGATCCGCGTGGTCCTGCCCGACGAGCTGGATGACCTTGCGATAGACGATGGGCTGGACCTCTGCACGCTCGTCACGTGCACGCCCTACGGGGTGAACACGCACCGGCTGCTGGTGCGGGGGCACCGCGTCCCCAACCAGGTCGCGGCGATTGCGGACGGCGACGCGGTGCAGGTGAGCCCCGCACTCGTGGCGGCGGCGCTCACGGCGCTGGCGCTCGTGGCGGCGCTCGTCGTGCGCGCGGTGCTGCGGCTCGTCCGCGGAGCCGGCGGCACAACGAAGGTCCTATCGGGAACGAGAGAGGGAACACAGTGGTGACACGCAGAGAGACGGGGACGTTCGGCGCCGCGGGGCGCATGCTCGCGGCCTTGGTGGTCCTTCTCGCGGCGGCGCTGGTCGCCGCCCCCGCGACCGCCCGTGCCCAGGTGAGGATAGCGGACGGCACGTCCTGCTCGCTCACGGTGGAGAAGTGTCCGGCGGAGGGGCAGGGCTTCCACCTCGCGCTGGTGGCGCGGATGGACGCGGCCGGCAGGCTCGAGGCGGTGCCCGCCCTCGTGGACGCGGTGGCGGAGACCGGGATCGACCCGGCGACGTTCAGCGAGCCGACCGACGCCCAGGCGCTCTCTGCCGCGGCGTCCAGCTACCAGGGCTACGTCGCCTCCGGCAAGGGCTCCTTCGACGAGAGGGACGCCGAGGTCACGGGCGGCACGGCGAGCTTCTCCGGCCTCGAGCCAGGCATGTACCTGCTCACCGCCGACCCCGCGACCGTGGACGGCTCCACCTACGCCGCCCTTCCCAACCTGGTGATCGTCCCGCGCGTGGACGGCAGCACGTATGCCACGGACTGCCAGGTGGAGGCCAAGTTCGAGGTCCGTCCGGCGGAGGTGCCCCACAACCGCGTGACCAAGCTCTGGCAGGGCGACAGCGCCTCCGCGCGACCCGAGTCCGTGCGCGTTGCCATCTACGACGGCGACGCGCTCTACCAGGAGGTCACGCTCGACGCCTCCAACAACTGGACGTTCGCGTGGGACGGCGACGGCAGCTGGTCCGTGCGCGAGAAGGACGTGCCCTCCGGCTACACGTGCTCGGTCCTGGCGTCGAGCGTCGCGGCCGACGCCAGCGAGGACGCTTCCGGCAAGGCCGACTCCGGCAAGGCCGACTCCGGCAAGGCGGACGCCAGCAAGGCAGACGCCAGCAAGGCCGGCACCAGCTTCACCCTCACCAACAAGGCCTCGGAGGAGAAGCCCAAGGAGTCCCCGAAGGGCACCGGCTCCAGCGGCACGACCAAGCCGGGCCCCAAGACGGGCGACGCCACCTCCCCGCTGCTGCCCGCGGCCCTTCTCTGCGCGGGCGGCGCGCTGCTCCTCTGCGGCCTCGCGGGCAGGCGCAAGGAGAAGGACCGCGCATGAGCGACGTCCGTCTGACATTTCACGAGGGGCGCGGCGGCGCGACCGGCGCCGCGGGGCGGCGCGGCGCCGCGGGGCGGCGTGGCGGCGCCCAAGGCCGCTGGCGGCTCGCGCTCGTCGCAGGGGCGGTGCTCGTGGCCTGCGGCCTGGCCGTGTGGTGGCAGGGGGCGCAGCGCGCCTCCGCCCAGGCGAGCGAGGGGAGGGCGCTCTGCCGCGCGCTCCTGGCGGACCTCGACGCCACCGTGCCCGCCTCCGGACCCGCGGCCGAGCGGGACCCGGCGAGCCTCCCCGTGGCCGAGCTCGAAGGGGTGCAGGTCGCAGGCAGGATTTCCGGCACCGGGGTCCCCCTCGACCTCCCGGTGGCGGCCCTCGGGGAGGACGCGGGCCTCGTCCCCGCCCTGGAGGGGGACGCCGGCGGCAGGCTCGTCGTCCGCGTGCCCGCGTGGCTCGCGCAGGAGGCCGGCCTCGACGCCCTGGCACCGGGCGAAAGGCTCGCGTTCGTGCAGGTGAACGGCGCGCGCAGGTCCTTCTCCGTGGCTGACGGGGGAACGACGAGCGCGGAGTTCGACGACGACTACGACCTCCTGGTCTACTGGCAGGGGGCGCTAGGCGAGAAGGACTGGGTGGGCTGCTCTCAGTCCTCCTAGGGGCGCGTCCCCAGGGAGGCCTCAGGGCAACGCACGCGGATCGAGACGACGATTCGGGGGAACCATGAACCGACTCTTCGAAAAGGCTGGCAGGATGCTCAGGGACAACCACAGGAGGCGCAACCTCCTGGGGGTCGCGGCCGCAGCTGGCGCGGCGATAGCCGTGGCCTGCGCCGCCCTTCTCGTGTACCCGGCGCACGCGCTCACGGGCGGGGATGCCCTGCGCAGCGCCATCGACGACGACTCGGCCGTGTTCTGGCGGCCGGCGGGCGCGGGCGACGACGCGTGGGCGAGGACGGACGGCGGCAGCGCGCTCGACGCCACCTCCGAGCTGCGCCTGCGCCTGGCGTTCAGGCTCCCGGCGGGCACCCTGGCGGACGGGGCGACGCTGCAGTACCGCCTGCCCTCCTCCGTGCGCCCCGACACGTCGGCCGGCCCGGTCGAGGGCGACGTCTATGCGAGCCCCACGGTGGCCGACGCCTCCCGCACCGACGCGCGCGCGATCGGCTCCTACCGCCTGGACGGCGACGTGCTCACGCTGACCTTCAACGACGACGTCGCGACGGCCAACGCCGGCGGCGCGGCCGCGGGCGAGAAGGACGCGTCGCAGGACGGCGCGGCGGCGTCCGGCAGCGCGGCGGCGTCCGGCAGCGCGGCGGCGTCCGGCAGCGCGGCGGCGTCCGGCGCGGCGGCGTCCGGCGCGGCGGCGGGCAGCGCGGCGGGCTCGGTCCCGGCGAGCGACCTCTCCGGCTACGTTGACCTCGACCTCGGCTTCGACGAGCTCGCGTGCGACGGTGACGGCCTGGCGACGATCGAGCTGAACGACGCGGTGACCCTCAGGGTGGCGAAGGCCTCTTCCCAGACGACCCCGGCAGGGAGCGAGGGCGACGGCGCCGTGGCGACGAGCATCGAGGCTGCGCCTGGCGACGGGCGGGACTCGGCAGGCGACGGGCGGGACTCGGCAGGCGACGGGCGGGACTCGGCAGGCGTCGGTCCCATGTCACTGATGGCAGCGGCGCCCTCGGCATCCCGCGTGGCGACGAGCGACGGGATGGATCTCGCACAGTACATCAAGTCGGTGACGGTCCAGAAGAGGAACGACGACGGCTCATACGGTTACCCGACGACCGAGTTCACCGATGGCGACTACGTTAAGACCACCATCAACTACCAGATTCCGGGGGGCACCCTCAGCGAGGACAACCACACGGTTACCTACCGGGTTAAGAACGGTTTGAAGCCCACAAGGGAGCTGAGCGGGCAGATCAAACTGGAGGGAAAGGTGCTCGGCACCTACAGAATCTCCACTGACGGCTCCATCACCTTGGACTTCAACCATACCGCCATTGAAGACGGAGGTACGCTGTCCGGCTCCGTCGTCTTCCAGGGCATTGTAAGTAACGATGGTGGAGGAGAGTCCACCGAAGTCAACTTTGGCGGTGGAGGCGGGAGCATCACCGTCAAGAAGAAGCAGGAGTCGGGTGGCGGCGAGGACACCAGTCACGACATCAAGGTCGAGAAGACGGCGAAGAAGAGCGCGGACGACAGCAAGATCTACTACACCGTGACGGTCTCCACCGAGAAGGGCACGCCCGGCACGGTGGACATCTCGGACCGTCTGGACAAGTGGAACTCGAGCAACGCCACCCCCGCCTACGAGAAGGGGACCCTTACGCTCAAGAAGGTCTTCTCGAATGGCGGAGGGCAGACGCTTGGCACCTCTGCCACGTGGAATGACAACGGAAACGATGGCCCGACCTTCTCGCTTTCTGGCCTTCCCAAGCTCTCTGCGGGCGAGAAGTACGTGCTCACCTACACGGTGGACACCAACAAGACGTCCGACGGTGCGGATGCGACCGTGGCCAACCAGGCCTCCGCAACCTCCGGAGGCAAGAACGACGGCTCCTACCAGCGCGTGAGCTTCGAGCAGGACGCAAAGAAGCGGGGCTCCTACGATGCCAAGACCGACCACATCGCCTGGACGATCGAGGTGAACCCCAACGGAAAGGACGTCTCCAGGTGGACGGTGTACGACAACCTTCCCGCGGGCACCACGCTGACGCAGCAGTACGTGGTGAGGAGCGAAGACGGCTCGGTGACCAAGAAGTTCGGCAACGTCGGCGACTCGACGGTCAACTTCAACTTCTCGAAGCTCGGCACCCTGACTGACGCCCAGAAGACCCAGAAGTACTTCATAGACATCTACACGGACGCGCCCTCGAGCGATGGACAGGTCGAGAACAAGTCCACTACCTGGACCAAGACGTCCATGGTCGACTCAACTGGTACCGCCTACGTCAAGCACCGCACCACGGAGGTCAGCAAGCAGCACAGGGGCGACGCCGCGGCGGACGAGAGGGGCAAGGGGGTCCGCAAGGAGACGTGGTCCCCGACCGTCACCCTGCCCGGCGGCGACCTCTCCAGCTTCACGTACGAGGATGTGCTCGACGCCACGGACGGCAACGGCTTGAGCCTCGCCGACGGCCACTACGCGATCGCAGCGGAGCTCGACAAGGTGTTCAGGAGCAGCGTCAAGAACGTGGGCGTCGATGCCACGACCGGCCTCTTCATCAACGTCGACGGCTATAGCAGGTACCTCTACGAGGGCAACGGCGAGGCCTACTACGACGACTACTGGCCGGCGCAGGACGGGAGCAAGCACGACGTCTCCTTCACGGTGACCTACTACGACGCCGAGGGCAACGAGGTCCCCGCGACCAACACGACGACGCATGTCAAGAGCTTCACAATCAAGGTGTATGTCGCGCCTGGTGCCACGGTCAAGGCCGTCGACATGAGGACCGGCGAATACCCCACGTACCTGGACTCCACAAAGGTCGGCGAGGGCGAGACCATCACCGCCAGCAACGAGGGCAAGGTGGGTGACGCGACGTCCAGGCCTACCTTCAACTACACCAGGCCGTACCGCATCCTGAAGGCGGTCCAGACGGCCGATCACACCTATGCGAGCGGCGACACCACCCTGGACTTCGACAAGATCCAGGACGGCAAGCTGACGTATCGCATTGCGCTCACAACCGACTCCTCGGACGACGGCAAGGACATCGTCGTCACCGACACGCTGCCCAACGGGACGGCCTACGTCGACGGTTCGGTCACGGCGAGGTTCAACGAGTACTACGACGACGGAACGTTCGGCGGAGACAAGGCTCCAAAGGTAGCGAGCACGCCGGCAGACGGAGGTACCAAGCTCACCTTCACGATTCCTGCCTACAAGTTCAATGCGAACAGCCCGACCCTCTACCTGTACTACGACGTCTCGATCAAGGACGACCCGTCCTGGAACAACGGCTCGACGAGCAAGACCTATGAGAACAAGGCCACGTGGGGAAAGAGCGAGTCAACGCAGAAGACCAAGGTCGACCGCACCTACGAGAAGGTCTCGAAGAGCGGCGAGCAGCTCTACGAGAACGGTGAGCCTACGGGCAACCTGCGCTACTACGTGGAGATAAATGCCGCCGCACAGGACATCGACCCCAACTCGGACGTGCTCACGCTTACGGACAAGTTCGACTCCAAGAGCGTCGACAGCGACCTCGACCCGTCGTCGATCAAGCTCTGCGCCTACGACTTCTCGAAGGAGCATCACTATAACCCCAATCGCCCCATCGAGAACTTCAAGGCGACCTACGACGCGAAGACCCATACCATCTCGGTGGAGGTCCCGGACAAGCGTGCCTGCGTGCTGACCTACGAGTACACGCTGGACAACACGTATGGCGACGGAATGACCGTCACCAACAGTGCCTCCCTCAACGGCAAGTTCTCCAAGTCGGGCTCCATCAGCCTCAAGGAGGCGAGCGGCGGCGCCACCATCCACAAGGGTCGCCTCGTGCTGTACAAGGTGGACGCAGACGACATCAGTAAGACGCTGTCTGGCGTGGAGTTCAAGCTCTCCTACTGGAACGGCAGCGCATGGGTTGACAAGAGCACCGCGAACCAGCTCGTCACGGACTCCCAGGGCTCCATTTCCTATGACTACGAGCTCAACGAGGATAGCCTGCTGCCGAACACCCTCTACCGACTGACCGAGACCAAGGGAAGGGATGGCTACGCGAGCGATGCGGAGCACTTCTTCATCGTGAAGGACGTGCCTGCCACCGGCTCTCCGATTTCCGACGACGCGGCCTTCTCGGCCGCCACGGCGAGCAACGCGACGAACAAGTCCGGCGGTACGCTGACGGCAGCTGACGTTGACTTCTTCAAGGACAACAAGACGAGCACGATGTACGTCAAAAACGAGTACACGCGCCTCACGGCGAAGAAGAGCTGGGCAGACGAGAACGGCGTCACGAAGGACGCCCCCGCCGGCGCCTCCGCGAAGCTCGCACTCTACCGGTACAGGAAGAAGGTGGACGGCGACAACAGCGTGAACGTCACGGTCACGGCGAAGGGCAACGAGAGCTGGAGCATCGAGACGAAGCTCACGGGCGATCGCGTGAACAACGGCACCGTCGCCATCAAGAAGGGCAGCGACTTCACCTTCAGCGTCGGCGGGCTCTGGGGCGGCCGCAGCTTTGACGTCTATGTGAACAGGCAGAAGTACGGCGACACCCTGTCTTTCACCTCGAACAGTCCCGTTCCCGTGACTGTCAGCAACGTTACGGCTGATACTACGATCGAGGTCAAGCAGAACCTGGGGAATAGCGTGACCCTCACGGAGGACACGAACAACCCCTGGGTCGAGCCGCCCCAGATTCTGGACGACGCCACGGGCGAGCAGGTGGGGGAGGCCGTGGAGGTCTCCGCCTCGAGCGGGTGGGCGGCCAACTGGGACGACCTGCCCAAGCAGGTGCGCGGCAAGGACGTCTACTACGCCGTGAAGGAGCTGGGCTACACCGTCAATGGCAAGGCCCACGAGGCCGGCACCGGCTCCTACGACGTGTCGTACGTGAACGACGACGGCATCCAGACCGGTACCATCACGGTGACGAACTCCAAGAAGGAGAACCAGGGGTACGAGCTGCCCTCCACCGGCGGCACGCCCAGCCCGCTGCCGTGGGTCGGGGCCGCGCTCGCGACGCTGGCCGTGGTCCTTCTCGCCCGGCGGATGCGCCCGCGGAGGGGATAGCAGGGGACGGCCGGGACAGGAGACAGCCGGGACAGGCCTTCCGCTCGGTCCTGAAGCGTGACAGGCCCGCGGCAGTCCCACGGTAGCCCCGCGGCTGATCTGGGCAGACCCATGGCAGACCCACGGCAGTCCCGTACAGACCCACCCAACGGCCCCGCCTCCACGGGAGGCGGGGCTTTCAGGTTCGGGGGAGCATTGGGGCGAGGGCGTGGCGTCGACCGAGTCCGCGATTGCCACGGGTGGGTGCGGGTGCCCTCCGGAAAACCGCGCGGCGGGCACGCGAGGCCGGGGCGTACGCTCCTGTCCGGCCTCGGGCCGCGTGCAGCCGGTCGCGGTCCGTCGGACATGCTGGAGATGAGCGTGATGATTCTCTTCCTGACCGTCGTCGTGCTGCGGGCGGTCCCGGAGGGTCGCGATAGGTCGCGGGCCGTCTGGGCGCCTGCGCGAGGTCGTGCGACCCGGCTTGCTGTGGCTCTCCGCGACGGTGGTTGCAGTATCCGGAGTTATGGACGGGTCGGGCTGCAGTCGAGGGGCCGTCCGTTGGGTGGGGGTTGCGTTTGCCCAGGATTCCAGAAGGGTACTGGCTCCTGCGGGCCGCTCGTCGTGCGTGAACTAGTTCGGACCCGTCCATAAGTCGCGGAATTGCACTGGTGGCTTTCGGAAGTTGCGAGCGGGGCCGTAGACAGCAGAAGGGCGGGCCCGCGGGTGAGCGGGTCCGCCCTTGGCGTCTTTCGAGGTCGGGTTGGCCTTCTCGGCAGCGCGGCCCTCCCAGGTGCCGGTCCTTACCGGCCGCGCGGCTCCTGGCGCCGGTTCTTCTCGGCAGCGCGGCCCTTCTGGCGCCGGTCCTTCTCCGGTGCTGGGCTACTCCTTGACCTCGATGAGGTCGGAGCCCGTGGTGTCGTAGTCCGCGAGGGAGACCTTGCGGATGGCCGGGTCGTCGTAGGTGCTCCAGTAGTAGGTGTCGGTCTGCGACGAGAAGCCGCCCGTGTAGACCGTGCGCTCGAAGTCGCCGTTGGACATGCGCGCGGCGCCGTCGATCATCGCGACGCCGGTCAGGGTGTGGAACAGGCGCGAGACGTTGCCCTTCTCGTCCGGCTGGTCGGGGTAGTGCGCGTTGAGGTAGGCAACGCGGACGAAGCGCGAGGGGGAGTAGTAGTCGCCGGGCAGCCCGCGCATGCCCGCGCCGGAGCCGTACGGGGCGAGGGTGGCGCCGCGCCACTTGACGGTCTCGGGCACGTCGCTGGTGAGGTTGAGGTAGCTGCGCAGGTTCTCGGCGTGGTAGGCGAAGCCGGGCTGGTTGGCCAGGACGTCGGCGTCGTCGTGGAAGACTTGCATGCCCTCGGCCGTGTACTCGACGACGATGCTGCGCGTGGCGTCGCCGACGATCCAGTGGAGGAGGGAGGTGGGGAACTTGTCGTTCAGCGGCGCGTCGACGATGGCGGTGTTGGGCAGCGCGGCCTCGACCTCGTCCACGGTGTCGAAGTTGGCGACGACCCACAGCGGGAACTCCCAGGAGGAGACGTTGGTCTTGCCCTCGACGGCCTCGGCCTCGTAGCGCGCGTAGCCGGGGAAGTTGAGGCCGACCGCCGCGAGGCCCGCGGTGTTGGCGCAGTCGAAGTAGAGCGGCGTGCCCTCCTCGACGATGCCCATGCCGATGATGGGGTGGTGCACCTTGCCGGTCGCGCCGAAGGGGGAGGCCTTGACCTCGTAGCCGGCGGGCGTGATCACGACGTGCTCCCCGTAGGAGAAGCTCCAGTCGAGGTTGCGCCCGAAGTAGAGGTGTCCCTGGGTGCCAGTGAAGCGGATGGCGGTGCACATGGCATGCTCCTATCATCTTGGTTCGGCGCCGGTCCGCGCGTCGTGCGCGGCACGCCCTGCCACCAGTGTAGCCAGCTTGGGGTCTGCGGGACCCATCCCGGGAGCGAGCGTGGATGGTACACATTGCGAACGGACGGCCTGGGCAGGGCGGGCGCGGGTGTGCTACACGGCTGGCGCCGGGCTGGCGCGCGGCTGCGGGCGCTGGCGCCGGGCTGGCACGCGGCTGCGGCGCGGCTGGCGCCGGGCTGGCACGCGGCTGCGGGCGGGCACGCTCGGCGACGGTTCGCGTTCTGGACCGCGGGCGGCGCGGCGCCTGGTCTACCATGGCAGGAGAGGATGGGAGCCCTGCCCCTCCACGACGCGACCCCGAAAGGAAGAGATCATGATTGCACTCGGCTGTGACCATGGCGGCTTCGAGCTGATGCAGGAGGTGAAGCGCCACCTCGACGAGCGCGGGCTCGAGTACAAGGACTTCGGCACCTACGGCACCGACTCCGTCGACTACACGGACTTCGCGTCCCAGGCGTCGCTCGCCGTCCAGTCGGGCGAGTGCGACCGCGGCATCCTGATCTGCGGCACGGGTATCGGCGTCTCCATCACCGCGAACAAGTTCAAGGGGATCCGCGCAGCCCTCTGCGGCGACTGCTTCTCCGCCGAGGCGACCCGCCTGCACAACGACGCCAACGTCCTCGCCCTCGGCGCGCGCGTGGTCGGCCCGGGGCTCGCCCTCAAGATTGTGGACACCTTCCTCGACACGCCCTTCAGTGGCGCCGAGCGCCACGTGCGCCGCATCTCCAAGATTGCCGAGGTCGAGGCAAGGAACATGAAGTAGTCGCAGGCAGGCAGACAGGCATGGACTGCGTCCTCTTCGACCTCGACGACACCCTCTACGACCAGGTACGCCCCTTCGAGCTGGGCTATCGCGAGACGTTCGGCGATAGGTTCGACTCGCCCGCGCCGGCCGGCGGACCCGTCCCGGCAGCGCCGTCTGGCGGCAGGCCCGGCTCGCCCGCGACGGGCGACGAGCCCGTCTCCGTCGCGGCACGCGGCCCGCTCGACGTGGTCGCCCTCTTCAACGCCAGCCGCCGCCACAGCGACGAGGCGTTCGAGGCGGCGACGCGCGGCGAGATCTCCATGGAGGAGATGTACGTGTGGCGCCTCAGGCGGACGTTCGCGGACTTCGACATCGACGTGACCGCGGACGAGTGCCTCCGGATGCAGTCGGCCTACGCCGCCGCGCAGCGCGACGCCATCTTCGTGCCATCGCGGATGGAGGAGGTGCTCGACTGGTGCGCGGCGCGCGAGCCCCGCGGCACCGGCCGGCTCGCCGCCGGTCGTTCCTCTGCCAGTTCCATCGCCGCAGGTTCCGTCTCTGCCAGTCCCATCGCCGCCGAACGTTCCGTCGCCGCAGGCAGTCCCTCCGTTGCGGGCCATCCCCTCGGCATCATCACGAACGGTCCCGTCGCGCACCAGATGGAGAAGGTCGAGACCCTCGGGCTCTCCCGCTGGTTCGCGCCGGAGTCCATAGTCGTGTCGGGCGCCGTGGGGGTGGCCAAGCCCGACCCGCGGATCTTCCGCATCGCGTGCGAGCGCCTGGGGACGAGGCCCGAGGACTGCGTCTACGTGGGGGACTCGTTCGCCTCGGACGTGGTGGGCGCCACGTCGGCGGGCATGCCCGTGGTGTGGTTCAACCACCGGCACCGCGAGGCGCCCGCGGGTCCGGGCGTCCCGAGCCCGGACTGGGTGGTCGAGGACGAGGAGGGGCTTCTCGCCCTGCTCCGGGAGATCGCGTAGCGCCAAGTGGCCCGCGGCGGCGGCCGGCGCGGCGCTTGCAGCTGGTTGGCGCCCCGCTGGCTGCCCGCTGGCGACCGGCTGGCGACCGGTTGGCACCCCGCTGGCGGCCGGCTGGTGTCTCGCTGGCGCCAAGCTGGCGGGACGCTGGCGTACCGCCAGCGGTCGCTTGCGACGGTCTCGCGCTAGACGAGCACGATCTTCTCGATGTCGTCGCGCTGGCTCGGACGGTAGAGCACGAACTTGTGGCCGATGACCTGCACGACCGCAGAGTGCGTGGGGCGCGAGAGGGCGATGGCCGCCTCGCGCGTGTTGAGGCCCGAGGTGTTGAGGACCGTGCACTTGATGAGCTCGTGCGCCTCGAGCGCGGAGTCGGTCTGCGCGACGACGGCGTCGGTGCCGCCCTTGCCGATGGCGATGGTGGCGTTGAGACGGTTGGCGAGGCTGCGGAGCTGCCTGACCTGCTTTCCGGTGAGTTCCATGGGCTTCTCCTGCCTCGTGGGGCGGCGTCGGCCGCGTTCTTCTGCTCATGGGAGGCTATCACGGATGCGCCGTCCGGCGCCTTTGCGCGCGGCTTCCCCTCCAAATGAGCACGCCGGCCCCGGGGTGGGGCCGGCGTGGTTCGTGCCGGGCTGGTGCCGGCTACATGCCGGATTGGTGCCGGCTACATGCCGGGCTGTTGCCGGCTTCGCGTCAGGTCGGTGCTAGCCGAGCTTGCCGTAGTCCTCGTCCGAGACGGGCTCGAGCCACTCGGCGGTCGCTCCCTCGGCGGGGACGGCCAGCGCGATGTGCTGGAACCACGAGTCGCGCGCGGCGCCGTGCCAGTGCTTCACCTCGGGCCGGATGCTGACGACGTCGCCGGGGCGAAGCTCCCGCGCGGGCTTGCCCCACTCCTGGTACCAGCCGCGACCCGCGACGCAGACGAGCACCTGGCCGCCCTTGTGGTGCACGTGCCAGTTGTTGCGGCAGCCTGGCTCGAAGGTGACGTTTGCGGCGCCGAGCTGCGGGTCGCCGAGCGGCGCGAGCCAGCTCCTGCCGACGAAGTACTGCGCGTAGGCGTCGTTGGGCTCGCCCATGGGGAAGATGTCCGAGAGGCCCTGCGGCGCGCCGCCGTCCTTCTCGCCCTCGCCCCAGACCTCCTTGACCATCCGGAACACCGCCCAGCCCTTGGGCCAGCCACAGTACATGGCGGCGTGGGTCACGACGGCGACGATCTCGTCGCGGGTGACGCCGTTGCGGCGGGCGTTCTCGAGGTGGTACATGAGCGAGGAGTCGGTCATGCCCGACGCCATGAGCGTCACGACCGTGACGATGCACTTGGTCTTGACGTCGATGGCGCCCTGGTCCCAGACCTCGCCGAACAGCACGTCGTCGTTGAGGTGCGCGAAGAGCGGGGCGATGTCGCCCAGCTGGTCCCTGCCCGCGGTCTGCTTCATTGCTTCTGTCCTTTCGCTCTGCGGCCGACTTGTGGCCGCGATCCTTGGTTCCGGCGTGCTGCGACTGGCTCGCCGCGACGACCGGCGCGCCGGGGGCGCCGGCATTCCGTGCTTCCGTGGCGATGGTGCAATTTTTCCAACGCGATTGTGCATTTGCGCGACTTAGGGACGGCTCTGTCGCTCCGCCGGCCGGGGGTGGGCGGGCCGTGCCCTGGGAGGCGTCTCGCAAGAAGGACGTTTTGCCTGTTGGCGACGGCGGGCCGCGTGACGTTGCGGGCATGGGGACTGCGGCGGTCCCCCTGCGGCCGCCTCTCGCGGCGCGGCGTCCCCTCAGACCCGTCCATAACCTGCTGAAATGCACAAATCGGTGCGAGAAGTTGCATTGGGGCGGCGCGGGAGGCGGCGCGGGCCCGGCGCGGGCCCGGCGCGGGCCCGGCGTGGGCTCGGTGCGGGGGCCTGGGAAGGCCCCCGCCCGCGGGCTACCGCACGAGCCGCGCCACCCGGCCCACCCAGGCCTCGAGCTCGTCCTCGCCCGTCACCATGCGCGACCCGCCGTCGGACGCGAAGCGCACCTCCATGGGCTCGATCGCGGTCGCGTCGGGCGCGGTCTCGACCATGTCCTCGATCACGCTGCCCGGCCAGCCGGCGTTGGTCATGAACGGCACCAGCAGCTTGCCCGCGAGGTCCTCCTGCCCGAGGAGCGTGGACACCGCGGGCGCCATCGTGTACCACCAGGTGGGCGTGCCGACGGCGACGACGTCGTAGTCCGCGGGGTCGTGCCCGAGCGGCTCGATCGAGGGCCTCGCGCCCTCCTCGACCTCCCGCTTCCCCTGCTCGACGGTCTGGTCGTAGTCCTCGGGGTAGGGCTCGGTGGTGCGGATGCGCTCGATGTCTGCCCCGCAGGCGTCGGCGAGCCGGCGCGCCACGCGCTCGGTGTTGCCGTTCGACCAGGTGTAGTAGAGGACCAGCGTATTCTTCATACGCGCCCCCTACCGGAACGAGCGCTCGAAGATGCCGGCGACGTCCTCGTCCGTGGTGGGCGCGGGGTCGCACGCGAAGAGCCCGCCCATGGTCGCGCGCGCGGTGCGGGCGAGCTCGAGCGCCTCCTCGTGGGTGCCGGCGAAGCCGTAGTCGCTCATGCGCAGGTCGGACACGCCGCAAGCCTCCTCGAGCCCGCGCAGCGCCTCCACGAAGTCCCGCGGCTCGCTCGCGTCCTCCTTGCCGAGGGCCCGCGCCATCTCGACGAGGCGCCCGTCGCAGACGTGGCGGTCCGCCCAGAAGCCGAAGTAGGCCAGGCTGATCATCGTGAGGCCCGCGCCGTGGGGCAGCTCGGGGTGGAAGGCGCTCATCGCGTGCTCCATGGAGTGCTCGGAGGTGCAGGCCGAGGAGACCATGGAGTAACCGCTCATCGTGTTGGCGAAGGCCAGGTGCGTGCGGGCCTCGAGGTCGGAGCCGTCGGCCACGGCGCGCGGGAGCCAGCGCGCGATGTTGGAGATGGCGGCGAGCTGCACCATGTCGGACATGGGGTTGGCGGGGCGAGAGATGTGGCCCTCGAGGCTGTGGAAGAGCGCGTCCATGCCCTGGTAGGCGGTGAAGGCGGGCGGCACGGTCAGCATGAGCTCGGGGTCGACGACCGCGAGCTCGGCGAAGAGGTGCGCGGAGCCCACGCCGATCTTCTCGTGCGTGTCGAGCTTGGAGATGACGCCGGCCGAGTCGACCTCGGAGCCGGTGCCGGCGGTCGTGGTGATGGCGACCCAGGGGAGCTCGGGCTTGTCGAGCGGCCGGCGCCTGCCCGTGGTGCCGTCGGCGTAGTCCCACAGGTTGCAGGAGGGCTGCGGCGCGAACATGGCGATAACCTTGCCGGCGTCGAGCACGGAGCCGCCACCCAGGGCGACCACGAAGTCGCAGTCGGCCTCGCGCGCGGCGCGGGCACCGGCCTCGACGGCCTCCTTGGTGGGGTTGGCGCCCACGCCGTCGAAGGTCACGTGCGAGACGCCGGCGAGGTCGAGCTCGGCCTCGGTTCGCGCCAGGTAGCCGTTGGCGCGGGTCGACCTGCCGTTGGAGATCACGATGAGCGCCCTGCTGCCGGGCATGCGCTGCTCGTGCAGGTGGCCGAGCTGGCCCGGTCCGAAGAGCACGCGGGTCGGTGCGTAGAAGTTGTAGGTGTCGGTTGCCATGGCTCCTCCAGTTCGCGGGCCGCGTCGCGGTGCCCGGGCTCGGGCCGCGTGCCGCGTGCCTGGGCTCGGGCCGCGTCGCGGCGGTCTCTTGCTTACGACCCAATCCTGCGCCCCCTCGGGCGAGAAGTACAATTCGCGTTCGGGCGATTCCCATGCAGGGGACGCATATGCGCAGGTGGCGGGTGTCGTCGGCGCGATTCGTGCGAGTGGGGCCCGCCTGGGGCCCGGTCCCGCCCTGAACTGCCTCCCATTTCTTGGACACAAGAAATGGGAGGTTCGTCTTTATGCCTGACGGCTTGCGTCTGAAGCACGATGCCGACTCCAGAAGGGAGGCGGCAAGGCT
>JAZHSQ010000026.1:0-26022 GCA_036454645.1 Olsenella sp.
AGACGTCCGTGAGCGCCCCTTGCAGCGCGTTCTCGTTCTTCCTGATGTTCCTCATGAGCGCGCTGTTGTCCAATGACACCTCGGTGGCCGTCTTGACGTATCCCATGTTGTCCGTGTCGAAGTAGTTGACGCCCAATCCGACGAGATCCCCGAGAACCTGGAGAGCCAAGCGGAACGTCTTCCCCTGAGCCTCCGTCCTGAGAGCTGGCGCGAACTCGGTGATAGTGTCCTCCGTGCTCATGACCTTGCGAAACACCGTGCAATCACCTTTCCTGAAGGGGATGGGCACCCTCTTGCCGTCCGGAGTCTTCTCCTGGTCGAACATGACATCGGAGAGGAACACCCGCATCTTGCCCGCGTCTATTTCGTTGATGAGTGCGTCGTATGCGAGATCAACCGACTGAACCGCATCGACGGCATCGGCGAACACCGACTGTCCATCGGGCGAGAAGTCCACCCTCGTGTTCGGCACCGCCGGCCGCACGATGCCGAACGTCGGCCCCACGGAGCCCGTGGCCACGTCCCCCGCGACGCCCGGCAGCGCCACCTCGCGCCCGTCCCCGTCGAAGCACACGGTCCGGATCCGGTACGTCCCGTCGTCGCCCACGACGTGCATCTGCAGCTGGTCGAGAAGAGCGCCGCGCGAGAAGCACCTCGTGACGAACGCGCACTCCCGCACGCCCTCCGCGTCCCACGAAAGCGGCACCACCATGCGCGCGTCGTAGTGACGCACGCGCACCAGGTGCCGCCCCACGTCCAGCCACACGGCGAACGCGCCCGTGCCGAGCCCGAACGCCCGCACGACGGTCTCCTGCGCCCTGCCATAGAAGTTCGTGGACGAGAAGAACGAGCCGAGCCAGTCGGTGCATTCCCGGCTCTCGCACGCCATCACGGTCTTCTCGTCGAGAAGAAGCGAGCCCCACTCTAGGCGCACCCTCATGGCCGGCATGATCGTGCGCCGATGCACCTGGTACACCCTGCCAAAGCCGTCGGTGTCACGACACGATAGTCGTAGAACTCCCCGACGGCCCGCATCCACGAGTCTCACTCGCGGACGTGCGGTTCCATGTCCTCCAGCGCCCACGTCGAGTGCCCCGCCACCCTCAGGTACGTCCTCACGCACTCCGGCACCCAGTACTCCTCGCCGCCCGACAGGTCCTTCTCCATGCGCCTCCGTCCTATAGAATTGGTTGATAAGATTATCCATCCCGGTCACAGGGGAGGAGGGGTCGTGACCGCCTTCATAAACGACGGGCGCAGGTGGGACGACGCAATGGCCCGCTTCCTGGGCGAGATAACCGACCACGCCTTCCCGTGTGAGGAGCTGCCGGCCATCATCACCTACTCTGGGTCCCGCATCCCCGCATGCGACGCCATCCTCTACGAAGTCGTCGCTGACTTCGGGCTCGGGGAAGGCTTCGCCTCGGTCTCTTTCATCTTCGACACGGACGAGGGCGGTCTCGGGTGCGTCGATGGCCCTGTCCCGCCACCGTCCATCAGCAACGTGCAGGTCACGTATGAGGTCGATAAGGGCGGCGAGCACCGCTGGGATCCGGATACGGGCGAATGGTCAGTGGAGAAGAGCGCCGGATAAGCGTCAATACCCATGCGGCCACTTCAATCAAAGGCAAGGTGAGAAGGGCATCGCTGCAGAGTGCGGTCAGCGGGCTCCTACTTCTGGTCCTCGTCCTGCTTCTCGTACACCGCTATCCGTAGGCTCACGAATCCCTTAGGCGTCGAAGAGACGCGGAGCACTCGCATCTCCAGTGGCGTGTCTCCGTTCACCATCCTCTGTATCCGAAGCGGCTTGGGGGAGTTGCACAGGAACGTGTCCCCGCGGAACAGCTTTCCTGCCCCCGATACCTCTATCTCCGCCTCGCGAACCTCGTCGCCTTTCGCGAAGTCCTCGACCTTTACGTCGGGGTTGCGCACGGTCGCGCTGAACACGAGCTCGGGCTTGCCCCTTCTCCCGAAGACCACCTCGGGGTCGAGCCGGTCCGCGTAACCATAGCCCAGGATTACCGCGTCTGGATTCATCTCGAGGTACTCGGCGTCCTGGCAGAAGCTGCACTTGTGCATGCCCCTCGCCTCCGCGTCGTCGACGCGCACGATATCCCAGCCGGTGAAGCAGGACCTGAATTCCGGCGACCAGTTCCTGTAGCAGCCGGCGCGGGTGTGATACGCCTTCCCTCCGGGCTCCGCATATGCGAGCTCGTCGTTCTCGATCTGGTCTAGGTACGTCACGAAGGTCTCGGTGCCGTCGAGGTTACGGACGGGGATTCTCATCTCGTCGACCATCAGCTTGTAGTCCGGCTCGGGCATGTCCACCGAAAGCTTGGGGCCAAGGACCGCGCCCGTGACGGGGTCCGTGGGGATGGCCGGCACGGCCCCGCTCTCGCTGGAAAGGCCACGGGTGGGCTTGGGCTCCTCCGCCTTGACGCTGTCGACCGGTTGCCGGTCTCCATACAACGGCTCCGCGTCGTTCGCGGCGGCCTTCCCGCCCGCGTTGCGCCCCTTGCGCTTCAACAGCCTGTCGAGAAGTCCCCCTGCCATCGTCATTAATCCTTTCGGCCACGCGTGAGCGGCAACGCTACCAGAAACGCATCAATGCTAACGCCGCTTGACGGGCTGGTGCATGGAGTATTTCCTCTTGGCTGGGGCTCGTTGCAGCCGGGACGAGCGCATGGGCGAGAAGCCCCTCACGCCCCTCGCAGCACGTCATCCATCATGGCGTAGCGCACGGCGTTGATGCTGCGGTCGTTCCCATCGGGGATCTCGTCGACCCAGGTGCCGTCGAGGTCACGCTCGAACTCCTTGAGCCGGAACTCCTCATATGCCAGCGGGCACCGCACGGGGTCTATCACGATCTCGCGCAGCCCCGCCAGCCACTCATAGCTCAGCCTCCTCATGTTGCTCTTCCTCGTCGGCCGCACCCGCAGCCCCAGTTCGCGCCGCCACACCGCCATCGACTGCTTCCCGTCCGGCGTGTCGTCCGCCCATATCAGCTCGTCGTGCCGGTACGGGTCGCCGCCGGGCTCGTCCGCAAACGTCAGCGCCTCGGCCACCATGCCCCGGTCTCGGCCGGCGTCTTCCTGTTCGCCGAGAGCTCCTGGAACAGGAACAGCCGCCGCTCGCCGGGCACCCACCCGCACCGAACGAGCCTCCACGGGTCGGGGAACCACCCCCAGTCCACGCCGTTTCGCGTGCGCGAGAAGCCCCTGCGCTGCGCGTCGGTGAGCCGCCGCCCCACGACGTTGCCGAACACGGACCCTCCGGTCCCGTCACCTCGCCCTGGATATCGCCTCTGGGTATCGTGGTAAGGGCTGGAATCTTACGAAGGCAGTGAGAGCTGAGGCTGACTCCATCGAAGGGATGTTCACCACCCAGGAGTGCTCACTTGAAGAACCCGAGACTCACATCAGAAGGCGGAGGATATCGAGACAGATGCCTGTCGCGCTGGGTTCCGGAACCGTCTCGAGCTCCGCATCTCCGCCCGGTGCAGAAAGAGGGGGCGCGGCCCGTCCGGGTCGCGCCCCCTCGCCTTGCTCGCGGGGCCACGGCCCCCGGTCCTTCTCGCCTGGCGCTACTTGGCGGCGTCGGTGCCGGCCGCGTCCGTCTTGGGCAGCGTCGGCGCAAAGCCGTCGTCGCGGGTGTAGATCTTCATGAACTCCTCGCCCGTGATGGTCTCCTTCTTCTGGAGGTAGCGGGCGATCTCGTGGAGCTTGAAGCGGTTGGCCTTCAGCGTGTCGAGCGCCTTGGTGTGGCCCTCCTCCACGATGCGCTGGACCTCCTCGTCGATCTCCTGCGCCGTGCCCTCCGAGCAGGTGAGCTCCGCGCCGCCGCCGAGGTAGCGGTTGCGCTGCTCGCCGAGCTGCACCATGCCGAAGCGCTTGGTCATGCCGTACTGGGTGACCATGGCGCGCGCGATCTTGGTGGCCTTCTCGATGTCGTTGGAGGCGCCGTTGGTGGCCTCGCCGAAGATGAGCTCCTCGGCCGCGCGGCCGCCGCACAGCGTGGCGATCATGTTCTCCATGTCCTGCTTGGTCTGCAGGAAGTGCTCGTCCTCGTCCACCTGCATGGTGTAGCCGAGCGCGCCGGAGGTGCGGGGCACGATCGTGATCTTGGAGACGGGCGCCGTGCCCTTCTGGGACGCGGCGACGATCGCGTGGCCGGTCTCGTGGTAGGCGACGACCTGCTTCTCGTGGTCGGAGAGCACCGTGCTCTTGCGCTTCTCGCCGGCGATGACGACCTCGACCGACTCCTCCACGTCGTCCTGGCTCACGCGGGTGCGGCCCATGCGCACGGCGCGCAGCGCGGCCTCGTTGATGATGTTGGCGAGGTCTGCTCCGGAGGCGCCGGGGGTGGCGCGCGCGATCACGTCCAGGTCCACGCCGGGCTCCATCTTGACGTCGTTGGCGTGCAGCTTGAGGATCGCCTCGCGGCCCACGAGGTCGGGCAGCTCCACGGGGATGCGCCGGTCGAAGCGCCCGGGGCGCGTGAGGGCGGGGTCGAGGGTGTCCGGGCGGTTGGTGGCGCCCAGCACGACGATGCCCTTGTTGTTGTCGAAGCCGTCCATCTCGGTCAGCAGCTGGTTGAGCGTCTGCTCGCGCTCGTCGTTGGAGTTGATCGAGGTGTCGCGCCTCTTGCCGATGGTGTCGATCTCGTCGATGAAGACGATGCAGGGCGCCTTCTCGTTGGCCTGCTTGAAGAGGTCGCGCACCTTGGCGGCGCCGCGGCCCACGAACATCTCGACGAACTCGGAGCCGGAGATGGAGAAGAAGGGCACCTTGGCCTCGCCGGCGACCGCCTTGGCGAGCAGGGTCTTGCCGGTTCCCGGAGGGCCCACGAGCAGCGCGCCGCGCGGGCAGCGGGCGCCGATCTCCTGGTAGCGCTGGGGGTTGTCCAGGAAGTTGGCGATCTCCTGCAGGGACTCCTTGGCCTCGTCCTGGCCGGCGACGTCCGCGAAGGTGACGCCCGTCTCCTTCTCTCCCACGATCTTGGCGTTGGACTTGCCGAGGCCGCTGCCGCCGAAGCCGCCGAAGCCGCCCCCGCTGAAGTCCATGGACGGGTCGTCGCCCATCTGCTTGCGCATGCGCCGGTTGAGCCACCAGCCGAACAGGAAGAAGATCAGGATCGGCAGGCCGTAGTAGAGGAACATGAGCAGCCAGATGTTGTTGCCGTTGTTCTGGTCGCTGATGTTGGCCGAGAAGGTCACGTTGTGCTCGGTCAGCCTCGTGACCAGCCCGTCGTCGTTGGGGAAGACGTTGGTCTCGTAGATGGTGCCCTCGCCGTCCTGCTTGGTGGTGAAGCGGATCGTGGAGTCGCCCGTGTCGAGCTCCACCTCGTCCACCTTGTCGCCGTCGACCATGGTGATGAAGTCGCTGTAGCTGACCTGCTGCACCTGCTGGCGCTGAGCGACGCTCGTCCCCTGGTTGATGGCGAAGAGAATGGCGATGGCGATGATCACGTAGAGGATCATCGATTGTCGTCGCTTCTTGTCGTTCATCTCCATACCGTTGCCTCTCTCCCCGAGCCCGGGGATTCCTCGTAAGTTGGTGATGGCAAATTAGGTACCCAAACCCGGTGGGGCCTACACACCATGCGGGCCCGCACACGCCATCCATACGCTCCTTCCGTCCGTTGGACGCGCAAACACCATGCTAGTAGTATATGGACCGTTTTTCTCTTGGCATTCTCGGTCCCGGGGGCGGGGCCCAGCACCGTTTGGAGGGCTCATGATCAGCAGGAGGAGGGGGTCCGCCGTGGCCGCCGCTGCCATCGCCGCGACGCTCACGGGGGTGGCGACCCCAGCGCTCGCCGTCGAGGTGGCGGGCGCGGAGGCCGCGGGCGCGTCCGCGCAGGCCGCGGCCACGACGCAGGAGGCTGCGCAGGCGACCGCCACGACTCAGGCGGCCGCGCAGGCGACCGCAACGACTCAGGCGACCGCGCCGGCGACCGCCACGGAGCAGGGCGCGGCGCAGGGCGAGAAGGACGCGCAGGTCGCGGGGTACTCCGCCACGGGCGAGGCCTCGGGCGCGGCCGCCGGCGACGCCTCGGGCTCCGCCGCGACCGAGCCCGCGACCTCCGCGTCCTCCTCCGACGCCGAGCTCGTCGAGGCCACGGGCGCCGAGGCCGCCTCCGGCGCCTCCGAGCCCACCGAGGCCGTGGGCGCCACCGAGGACGCGGCCACGGACGAGTCCCAGGCCACCCCGGCCCGCGCGCGCATGTCCGTCCTCGCCGCCGAGGAGGAGCCCCAGGGCTACGTCGACGCCTCGATCGAGGACGGCCTCTACGGCATCGCCTCCGCCGTGGCGGACGACCGCTACCTGGACGTCAGGGCCGGCGACACCGGCAACGGCGGCGTCGTGCAGACGTGGTCGGGCAACCAGAGCGCGGCCCAGCGCTGGAGGATCGCCTCGGCCGGCGGCGGCTACTACACCATTCAGAACGTCAACTCCGGCAAGTACCTCGACGTCGCCAACGGTAGCGCCTCCTCCGGCGCGACCGTGCAGCAGTACGAGGGCAACGGCTCCGCGGCCCAGCTCTGGCGGATCGTCTGCGACCCGTACCACACGGGCAACTACCTGCTCTTCTCCAAGCTCGGTGCCGGCGGGGGAGAGGGGCTCGCCCTCGACGTGAGCGCGGGCTCCCGGGCCCTCGGCGCGCGCGTGCAGCTCTGGGCCCCCAACGGCACGCTCGCGCAGAGCTTCGGCCTCTCCGCGATCAGGGCGCTCGTGGAGGACGGCGTCTACACCATCACCAACGCCGGCTCCGGCAAGGTGCTCGACGTCTCTGGCGCGAGCCTCGATGACGGCGGCAACGTCCAGCAGTACTCCGCCAACGGGACCCAGTCCCAGGAGTTCCAGCTGACCTACGACGCGCAGGACGGCTACTACACGGTCGTCTCCGCCGTCTCCGGCCGCGCGCTGGACGTCGACGGCGCCCGCGACGCCAACGGAGCCAACGTCTGGCAGTACTCCGCCAACGGCACCCGCGCCCAGCGCTGGGCGCTCGTGTCCAACGCCGACGACGGGACCTACTCCCTCGTCTCGGCGCTCGGCGACGGCCGCGCGCTCGACGTGAGCTCCGCCTCCTCCGCGGGCGGCGCCAACGTGCAGATCTACGAGTCCAACGGCACCGCGGCCCAGCGCTGGACGCTCGCGCGCGTCGCGCGCGCGGTCGCCGAGGGCACCTACCGCATCGTGCTCGAGAACAACCACGCCAACGCGCTCTCCGTCTCCGGCCCGACCGCGCAGGACGGCTCCGCCGCCACGAGCGCAGCCGTCTCCGAGGCGAGCCTCTCCGAGCGCTGGTACGTCTCCTACGACGGCGACAGGGTCAAGATCGTGAACGTGGCCTCCGGCAAGGCGCTCGACGTGGCCTCCGGCTCCACCGCGGATGGCACGGTCGTCCAGCAGTACGCCGACAACGGCACCGCGGCCCAGCGGTGGTACCTCAGGCTCGGCGCCGGCGGCTGGCAGCTCGCCTCCGCCCTTGGCGACGGCGTGGTGCTCGACGTGAGCGGCAACTCCACCAAGGCGGGCGCCAGGATCCAGGTCTGGGGCGCCAACGGCTCCTCTGCCCAGCGCTTCCACCTCGTCCCCTGCGACGTGCTGGCCTCCGGCGAGATCTACACCATCGTGAGCCTCGACGGCTCGGGCGACCTCGTGGTGGACGTGCCCGGCGCGAGCGACGCCGACGGCGTGGCGCTGCAGGTCTACGAGGACAACGGCACCGCGGCGCAGCGCTTCAAGGTCGTGCGCCTCTCCTCCGGCGACTGGCAGATCGTGAACGTCAAGTCCGGCAAGTACCTCGCCGCCTCGGGCGAGAAGGTCGTGCAGCAGGCCGCCGACGGCTCGGACGACCAGCTGTGGCGCGTGAGCTTCGACCCTGTCGCCAACGCCGTCAGGATCGTCGCGGCGAGGGCCGCCGCCCAGGCGGCGGGGGAGGGCATCAAGGCCGGCGGCACCACCTCCGGCTCGGCGCTCGTCCTCGGCGACACGTCCTCCTCCAAGGGCTTCCTCTTCAAGGCGGCGCGCAGGCAGGCGAACAGCGCCACCACGCTCGACGGCGTCGACATCGCCATGAGCTACGACGGCCACTTCGACCCCTACTCGGTCGCAGGCGACTTCGTGGTCATCAAGACGACCCAGGGCACGAGCCTTCAGTGGAGCGACGGCGTGGGCGAGGCCTCGAGCTACACCTCCATGGCCGACCGCGTGCTCGACGCGGGCAAGCTCCTCGGCTTCTACCACTTCGCCGATGCCGGCGTCTCCATGGTCGAGCAGGCCAGGGCCTTCGTGGACTCGGTCAAGGACTACCTGGGCAAGGCCGTGCTCTTCCTCGACTGGGAGAACACGGGCTACAGCGACGTGATCTCGCTCGGCCCGAGCGCGGCAAAGCAGTGGCTGGACACCGTCTACGGCCTGACTGGCGTGCGCCCGCTCATCTACATGAGCAGGTCCGTGGTGAACGAGTACGACTGGAGCCCGGTCGCGGACGCGGGCTACGGCCTGTGGTGCGCCCAGTACCCCGACATGGACGCCCAGTACGGCTACCTCGGGTCCCCGTGGATGGGGAGCAGCTCCAGCTTCGGCGCGTGGGAGTGGCCGACCGTCTCCCAGTACTCCGCGACGGGCAGGCTCGACAACTTCGGCGGCGACCTCGACCTCGACAAGTTCTACGGCAGCGCGGAGGACTGGCTCGCCCTGGCGGCGCGCTCGTAGCCCCGTGGAGAGTCGCGATTGGCGCCGCCCGCGCGCGTGAGAGGTGCTAGAATCTCCCCCGTGGCTTTGATGAGGAGGAGTACCTCGGGCCGCGTAGGCAAGAGCGAGCGGGGACGGTGTGAGCCCGCGCCTGCGTCCGGGAGAAGATCACCTCGGAGCTGCGGCCCAAAAGCGGGTTCGCCCGCGAGTAGACGTCGCCGGAGTGGCCGCCGAGACAGGCCAGCCGAGTAAGGCGGATATCCGCTCGCTGGGTGGTCTACAAGCGAAGTGTACCTGGAGGCGCTTCGTCCCAGCAGGAGGGACGGGCGCCTCTTGCGTGGTGCCCGCTAGACGGAAGGAAGAGGAGTGGCAAACAAGTACAAGAAGACCATGAACCTCCCCAAGACCAAGTTCTCGATGCGCGCGAGCCTCGCCCAGAACGAGCCGGCGCGCCTCAAGGACTGGGAGGACAATGGCGTCTACGAGCTCCTGCTCAAGAAGAACGAGGGGCACGACAAGTTCGTCCTGCACGACGGCCCCCCGTATGCCAACGGCCCCATCCACCTCGGCCACGCGATGAACAAGATCTCCAAGGACATGATCAACCGCTACAAGGCGATGCGCGGCTACCTCACGCCCTACGTCCCCGGCTGGGACTGCCACGGCCAGCCCATCGAGCACAAGGTCGAGGAGCAGCTCGGGACAGAGAAGTTCAACCAGCTCCCCAAGGAGAAGGTCCGCGAGATCTGCCGCAAGGAGGCCGTCTCCCAGGTCGACACCCAGCGCCAGGGCTTCAAGCGCCTCGGCGTCCTCGGCGAGTGGGACAACCCCTACCTCACCTACGTCAACGACTACGACGCCACGGACATCGAGATCTTCAAGGCCATCTACGACAAGGGCGCGATCTACCGCGGCCGCAAGCCGGTCCACTGGTGCAGCCACTGCCACACCGCCCTCGCCGAGGCGGAGATCGAGTACTCCGACGAGGTGTCGCCGGCCATCTTCGTGCGCTTCGAGATGACGACGGTGCCGGCCGGCCTCGAGGCCTACGAGGGCAGCCTCTGGGTCGACATCTGGACCACCACCCCCTGGACGCTGCCCGCAGACGACGCGGTCATCCTGCACCCCGAGGCCTCCTACGTCGCCGTCGTGGTCGACGGCCGCTGCGAGATCCTCGCCGAGGCCCTCGTGGAGCGCGACTGCGCCAAGTTCGGCTACGACGCCTACGAGCTCGCGCGCACGGGGGCGGGCGAGGTCTGGCGCATGACGGGCGAGGAGCTCTGCCACAACCGCTACAAGCAGCCGATCTTCGGCGACCAGGGCGTCGAGGGCGAGTTCATCTACGCCGACTACGTCACGCTCGAGGACGGCACCGGCATCGTCCACACCGCGCCCGGCCACGGCGTCGACGACTACAACGCCGGCATGCGCTTCAACATCCCCATCGTGATGCCCGTCGACGACGACGGCCACTTCTACAAGGGAGACAAGATCGGCACCGGCGGCCCCTGGAGCGGCATGGAGGTCAACGAGGCCAACCCCAAGATCATCGAGTGGCTTAAGGAGCGCGGCGTCCTTATCCTGCACGAGGACATCACGCACAGCTACCCGCACTGCTGGCGCTGCAAGAACCCGGTCATCTTCCGCGCCACCAACCAGTGGTTCGTCTCCATGGACGAGACGGGCCTGCGCAAGCAGGCGCTCGAGGCCCTCGACCACGTGCGCTTCTACCCGGCGCACTCCGTCAAGCGCATCGGCTCCATGGTCGAGCAGCGCCCGGACTGGTGCATCTCCCGCCAGCGCTCCTGGGGCGTGCCCATCCCGGCCTTCACCTGCCAGGACTGCGGCGAGACGGTCGTGAACGACGACACGCTCGACGACGTCATCCGCCTCTTCCGCGAGAAGGGCTCCGACGCCTGGTTCACCGACGACCCCAAGGAGTACCTGGGCGAGCACTGCGTCTGCCCCAAGTGCGGCAGCCACGAGCTCAAGGCCAACCAGGACATCCTCGACGTCTGGTGGGACTCCGGCGTCTCCCACACCGCCGTCTGCAAGCACCGCGACTACCTGCAGTTCCCGGCCGACATGTACCTCGAGGGCTCCGACCAGCACCGCGGCTGGTTCATGAGCTCGCTCATGACCTCCGTGGGCGCCTACGGCGTGGCCCCCTACAAGTCGGTCGTCTCCCAGGGCTTCACCCTCGACGGCCAGGGCCGCAAGATGTCCAAGTCGCTCGGAAACACGATCGACCCCAACAAGGTCTGCGACACCCGCGGCGCCGACATCGTGCGCCTGTGGGTCTCCTCGGTCGACACCTCCGTCGACGTGGCGTGCGACGAGCAGATCCTCGACCGCGTGGCCGACGCCTACCGCCGCTTCCGCAACACCCTGCGCTTCCTCCTCGGCGAGGTCGAGGGGCAGTTCGACCCGGCGACCGACGGCCTTCCCTTCGAGGAGCTCACGGCCTACGACAAGCTCAACCTCGCCCGCATGTGCCAGGTCCACGACCAGGTCACCGAGGCCTACGAGGGCTACCGCTTCAACGTGGTCTACCGCACGCTGTACGACTACGTGGTGACCGAGCTCTCCAACGGCTACCTCAACGCCACCAAGGACCGCATGTACTGCTCGGCCGCCGACTCCAAGGAGAGGCGCTCGGCGCAGACGACCTGGTCGTACCTGCTCTCCATGCTCGTGCACGACCTGCAGCCGATCCTGGCCTACACGACCGACGAGGTCATGGCCTACCTGCCCGAGTCCCTGCGCGAGAACCAGCGCTACGCGGCCCTTCTCGACTGGTTCCAGGCGCCGCTCGACCGCGCGGGCTACGAGCGCTACCTGCCCGCCTACGAGGCCATGGTCGAGGCGCGCAACGCCTTCACCAAGGCCTACGACCAGGCGCTCGAGGCTGGCGCCATAGAGGAGAAGACCACGCAGGCCGCGCGCGCCGAGCTCACCGTGCCGCACGACGCCTTCGAGGCGCTCTCCGGCATGGAGGGGCTGGACCTCGCCGAGGCCTTCGTCTGCTCCTCCGTGTGCCTGCACGAGGGCGAGGAGCTCGCCTGCGAGTGCGCCCCCGCCGAGGGCCACAAGTGCGAGCGCTGCTGGAACTGGCGCGAGGTCGGCGAGGACGGGCTGTGCGAGCGCTGCCGCGAGGCGGTCGCCGCAGCCGAGTAGGTACGTAGCGGACGCCGGCGGCGCCGCACGCGGGTGCGCCGCCGGCGCCCCGTCGAACGCGGGCGCCGCCGGCACGTCAGCTGGCGGACAGGCGCCGCCGGCACGGTTGGACGCGGGCGCCGCCGGCGCCAGGGGGGGTAGGATCGCAGCGGATGGACTCTAGGGGTACAAGCGCGAGGGGCCTGAGGCTCGTCGTATTCTGGATCGTGGTCGGCGTCGTCGCCCTGGTGGACCAGGCGACCAAGGCGGCGGTCCGCCAGGTCGTCGTGCCCGGGGGCCAGACCTTCGTCCCCGGCGTCCTCGACCTCGTCCTGGTGGAGAACACCGGGGCCGCCTTCTCGATCGGCCTGGGCGCGGGCGCGCTCTTCGTGGCCGTCGCGCTGGCGGTGCTCGTGGCGGCAGACGTTGCCGTCTGGCGAAACCCCGACCTCCCGCTGCCCCTGGTCGTGGCCATCGGCCTCGTGGCCGGCGGCGGCCTGGGCAACATGATCGACCGCATCTACAAGGGCTCCGTGACGGACTTCCTCGCCACGACCTTCATGAGCTTCCCCGTCTTCAACGTCGCGGACGTCTGCGTGACGGTGGGCGTGGCCGTGGCCTTCGTCCTCTACCTCGTCTGGGACCGCCGGCGCGGCGGCGGGGAGGAGGACGCGTGATCGTCAGCGCCCTCGTGGGGCCGGAGGCCGACGGCTCCCGGCTCGACAGCTTCCTCGCCGCGCAGGAGGGCTGCCCCTCGAGGAGCGCCTGCGCCAGGCTCGTGGAGGGCGGCGCCGTCACCATCAACGGCACGCTCGCCACGAGCAAGAGCGAGCGCGTCCTTCTCGGCGACCGCGTCCAGGCGGAGGTCCCCGAGCCCGAGCCCGCTCCCGGTCAGCTCCCTCCCAACCCGGACATCCCCCTCGACATCCGCTTCGAGGACGACCACCTGATCGTGCTCTCCAAGCAGGCGGGCCTCGTCTGCCACCCCTCTCCCGGCCACGTGAGCGACACCCTGGCCAACGCCCTCGTGGCCCACTGCGGCTACGAGCACCTGGGCCACCTGCAGGGGGAGGAGCGCCCCGGGATCGTGCACCGGCTGGACATGGACACCTCGGGGCTGATGCTCGCCGCCAAGGACGACGCCACCCAGAAGGCGCTGCAGGACCTCATCCGCCTGCGCGTGCTCGACCGGCGCTACGTCACCCTCGTGCAGGGCTACGTTGCCCCAGACGAGGGCACGATCGAGACGGGCATCGCGCGCTCGACCCGCGACCGCCTGCGCATGGCGGTGAGCGACGCCCCCGGCGCGCGCGAGGCCATCACCACCTTCCGGACGCTCGAGCGCTTCGAGGCGGGCCGGCGCGACGAGGGCTACTCGCTGCTGGAGTGCCACCTCTACACGGGGCGCACGCACCAGATCCGCGTGCACCTGCGCCACGTGGGGCACCCCCTCGTGGGCGACCAGCTCTACGGGCGCGGCGACGACAGGCAGAACCTGGGGCTGCGCCGGCAGTTCCTGCACAGCTGGCACGTGCGCTTCGACCACCCCGTCACGGGAGAAACCATCGAGCTGGCTGACAGCCTGCCGCGCGACCTCTACGGTGTACTAGAATCTCTTCAGGAGCGCTCCATGGGCCGCACCGAGGCGGGCGCGGCCATCTGCCCCCGGCTCGCGCCGGGGGAGTAGCGAGGGCCCAAGGGCGCAAGCCCGGACAGGGGCGCAAGCCCGCTCGAGGGAGAGGCGGAGTCAAGGTGGAACTCAACCGGATGGGCCTGACGCCCATCGTCATCTTCAACTTCATCATCCTGATGTTCTTCACGCTGGCCTACTTCTACCAGTTCGTGTTCCTCATCTGCGGCCTCGTCCACGGCGACGTGGTGCTGCCCAAGGCAAAGAAGAACCACTCGTACGCCTTCGTGATCGCCGCGCACAACGAGGAGCCGGTCATCGGCAACCTCGTGCGCTCCATCCTCACGCAGAAGTACGACGGCCTGATCGACTGCTTCGTGGTGGCGGACGCCTGCACGGACAACACCTTCGAGGAGGCGCAGAAGGCCGGCGCCATCGCCTGGTCCAGGAACGACCTGGTACGCAAGGGCAAGAGCTGGGTGCTCGACTACGCCTTCAACCGCATCCTCAACGAGTACGGCGACAAATACGAGGCCTTCTTCGTGATGGACGCGGACAACATCATCGCGCCCAACTACGTTGAGATCATGAACCAGGCCTTCGACGCCGGCTACCTGGTCTGCACCAGCTACCGCAACTCCAAGAACTTCGACTCCAGCTGGATCAGCTCGGCCTACGCCACCTGGTTCCTGCGCGAGGCCAAGTTCTTGAACAACGTCCGCATGATGGTCGGCACGAGCTGCGCCATCTCCGGCTCCGGCTGGCTCGTGTCCGAGAAGATCATCAAGGGCATGCACGGCTGGAACTTCCACGTGCTCACCGAGGACATCCAGTTCTCGACCTTCTGCTGCGCGCACGGCATCCAGATCGGCTACGCGCCGGCCGAGTTCTTCGACGAGCAGCCCGTCACCTTCAAGGCGTCCTGGACGCAGCGCATGCGCTGGACCAAGGGCTTCTACCAGGTGTTCTTCTCCTACAACAGGAACCTGCTCTCCGGCATCATCAAGGACAGGAGGTTCTCCTCCTACGACATGCTGATGACGGTGGCGCCGGGCATGATCCTGACCCTGATCTCCGCCTTCGTGAACGGCGCGTACCTGATCATCGGCTACTTCTCGCACGGGTTCATCGCCACCCAGGGCGAGCTGCTGATGTGCGTGGGCTCGCTGATCATGACCTTCGGCTCCATGTACATCGTCTTCTGGATCCTGGGCCTGATCACGACCATCTCCGAGCGCAAGCACATCCACTGCCGCAAGAAGTGGCGCATCATGACCAACATCTTCACCTTCCCGATCTTCATGCTGAGCTACATTCCCATCACGGTGGTCGCGCTCTTCAAGAAGGTCGAGTGGGTCCCCACCAAGCACGACATCGCGGTGAACTTCGACGACGTGATGAGCGAGGGATAGCGAGCGAGGGGCGCGGGGCGCAGGGCACCCGCGCCCCTTCCCATCTGTACGGACGCGCCGTTAGATGTTGCCTTTGTGTACCAACGGCGAGCGGTGATACAATCTCGAAAATTATTGGAAGTCGGCAGAAGGAGTCCACACACTATGGCAACGTTCTTCGAAGGGGAGTCCCACACCTTCTCAGAGTATCTGCTCGTCCCCGGTTACTCCTCGCATGAGAACATCCCTGCCAACGTCTCGCTCGAGACGCCCCTGGTCCGCTTCCGCAAGGGCGAGGAGCCCGCGATCAAGCTCAACATCCCCTTGGTCTCCGCCATCATGCAGGCGGTCTCCGGCCCCAAGATGGCCGTCGCCCTCGCCCAGCAGGGCGGCATCTCCTTCATCTACGGCTCGCAGACCCCCGAGCAGGAGGCCGCGATGGTCAAGGAGGTCAAGAGCTACAAGGCCGGCTTCGTGGCGTCCGACTCCACCCTCACGCCTGACATGTCGCTCGAGGACGTGCTCGAGCTCAAGGAGCGCACCGGCCACTCCACCATGCCCGTGACCGAGGACGGCACCTCGCACGGCCGCCTCGTGGGCATCGTGACTTCGCGCGACTACCGTCTCTCGCGCGACGACCGCGCCAAGAAGGTCTCCGAGTTCATGACCCCGGCCGACAAGCTCGTCACCGCCCCCGAGGGCACGAGCCTGCACGACTGCAACGACATCATCTGGGAGCACAAGCTCAACGCCCTTCCCATCGTGGACAAGGACGGTAACCTCACCTCCATCGTCTTCCGCAAGGACTACGACTCCCACAAGTCCAACCCCGACGAGCTGCTCGACGAGCACAAGCGCTACATGGTCGGCGCCGGCATCAACACGCGCGACTACGCCGAGCGCGTCCCCAAGCTGATCGACGCGGGCGTCGACGTGCTCTGCATCGACTCCTCCGAGGGCTTCTCCGAGTGGCAGAAGCTCACGATCGACTGGATCCGCGAGCACTACGGCGACTCCGTCAAGGTCGGCGCGGGCAACGTGGTCGACGCCGAGGGCTTCCGCTACCTGGCGGACTGCGGCGCGGACTTCGTGAAGGTCGGCATCGGCGGCGGCTCCATCTGCATCACGCGCGAGCAGAAGGGCATCGGCCGCGGCCAGGCCTCCGCGCTCATCGACGTCTGCGCCGAGCGTGACCGCTACTTCCGCGAGACGGGCGTCTACGTGCCGGTCTGCTCCGACGGCGGCATCGTCTATGACTACCACATGACGCTCGCCCTCGCCATGGGCGCCGACTTCCTGATGCTCGGCCGCTACTTCGCCCGCTTCGACGAGTCGCCGACCCGCCGTCTCAACGTCAACGGCTCCTACGTAAAGGAGTACTGGGGCGAGGGCTCGGCCCGCGCGCGCAACTGGCAGCGCTACGACCTCGGCGGCAAGAAGGGCATGTCCTTCGTCGAGGGCGTCGACTCCTACGTGCCCTACGCCGGCCCCCTCAAGGACGGCGTGGACGGCTCGCTCACCAAGGTGCGCTCCACGATGTGCAACTGCGGCGCGCTCGACCTGGCCGAGCTGCGCGACAAGGCCAAGATCACCCTGGTCTCCGCGACCTCGCTGGTCGAGGGCGGCGCGCACGACGTCATCCTGAAGGACAGCAACACCGACACCAACTACCGCGGGTAGGAGGCCTCGGCCCGGCCGGCGTAGCCGGCGCTGACGCCGGCGCGGCAGGCCCAGCCGGCGCGGCACGCGCGTGCGGCGTGCCCGCTGCGGCTGGCGCCCGCTGAGCGGCGTGCCTACAGCGTGGCGTGCTGCACGCAAGCAGGTGAGAAGGACGCGAACGCGGAGGGGGTCGCCGGGGATCCGGCGACCCCCTCCTCTTGCGTGCGGCCCACGAGCGCGGGTCCTTCTCGCCCTGCGCTCGCGGTTGTAGCGGGTCCTTCTCGCCCGCGCTGCGCGACGCGCGCGGGGCTACTGCGTGGCCTCGACCATCTTTTGCGAGCAGCGCGCGTAGACGTCGATCCAGTACTGGTAGGTGTCCTTGTCGAAGGTGGCGTCCTGCTCGTCGAGCTTCTCTGCCTTGTCGGCCATCTCGACCTCCTGCTGCATGAGGGTGCTGTAGTCGGAGATCATCGACGCCTGGGCGGTGGAGTCCGCCGAGGAGTACCGGCTCATGAACTCTACGTACCTGTCGACGAAGGCCTCGTACTCCTCGCAGAACGCGCGGACGGTGGGGTCGACCTTGTCGATGTCGTAGAGTGCGCCGGAGGCGGTGGCATCCGTGCCGGCGTCCGCGCCGGCGTCCGTAGAGGCATCCGCGCTGCCCATGGCGTCGGATTCTGCGGCCTGGATCTGGCGGTACGTCTCCTCGTACCCGGCGCGCCGCTGGTAGGCGTACGACATGAGGTCGATGACGTACATCCTCGTGTCGAGGCCCATGTCGGAGTCGGAGTCGTACGCCTCGCTGCTGAGCTCGTTCACGGTCGAGAAGCTTTCGTTCAGCTTGTCGTACAGGGACACGAGCTCGTCCTGCATGGCCTTCCGTCCCTCCTCGTCGGCGTCCTTGTACTCCGTCAGCTTGGCGGAGAAGGCGTCGAGGGAGTCGATGAAGCCCTGGCCCGTCTCGCGCGTGGCGGCGTCGACGGCCTGCAGGTCGTAGGGCGTCCTCACCTCACCGGTCGTGTCCTGGGTGGGGAATGCGCCGGCACCTCCGGACGTCGCGGCGCAGCCTCCGAGCGCGCAGCAGAGCGCCACGGAGGCGACGGCCGTCATCAGTTCCCGCTTCATGGGTGTTCCCTTCTCTCTGGGGGCGGCCATGCCGCCCCGCTCCTTCGGTCCTATGGCTGCAGCCTCTCGTAGCTGCCGGGACCCAGCCAGAGCTCGACGAGCACCTCCACGCCGGGCTGGTCGAGGACGTCCTCGAGCCGGGGGCGCTCGGGACGCGCGCGGCCCTCGTCGCCGGGGCGCGTCGCGAGGCGGGCGGTCGCGACCGCGGCGAAGAGCTGCGAAAGCCTGGCCTCGGCGTCGTCCTCGAGGGTGGCGGAGAAGGCCAGGGCGCCCAGGTAGCGCTCGAGGAGCGCCGCGAGCTCGTCCGCGAGGCGCTCGCGCTCCTCGTCGAGCATCGCGCCGAGGTTCTTCTTGCCCCCGCGATCTTCGAAGGCCGCTTTGACCTGCGGCAGCGTGAGGCCGCGGCGCCGGTGGCGCGCCACGACGAACAGCGTTGCCAGGTCGGTTCGGCTGTAGGTGCGGCGACCCCACGTGCCCGACTCGGGGGAGAGGATGCCGACGCCGCCCTCTCCCTCGTAGCAGCATCGCTGGATGTCGCGGCGAGTCAGGTCGGTCAGCCTCTCGGCGTCCGACACCCTCCAGCCGTCCTGCTTGGCATCGCCCACGCGCATCCCTCCCCTCATCAACCAAATCTGTTCAACGGTTGAACAGCAATCGCCGTCCGTCGAGTGGCGCCGCGCGCCGCCGTGCTCGCCCATTCGTTCTCCCTCTCTTTGGGAGGGCCTCTCCCTCCCCATAAGGGGGCTTGCGAATTTCGCGAGGCGCAGGGGAGGGCGCGACAGCGCGGCGGCTGCGCTGCACGGCTGCAGCGGGTCCTTCTCGCCTGCGCCGCCCGCGCCCGCCGCCCGCGCCGCACGTGGCTGCAGCGGGTCCTTCTCGCCCGGCGTGACGCGCGCGTAACGTGGCCGCGCGCCGACCTCCGGCTTCGCTATACTGGGAAGCCATTGACTTTGCCCGCGCGCCCCGGGCGCCGCCCGCGCAGCACGCGCCGCCAACGCGGCCCGCTCTGGGAGCCGCAACAGCGGCTCGCGCCGGGCGCCGGCCCACCGGGGCGTGCGGCCAACGCGCGACACGCACCACGCAAGCGAGAGGATCTGCATGGCTGAGAACAAGGAGTTCGAGGTCCCCGCCTATGACGCCGAGGCCATTGAGACCAAGTGGCAGAAGACGTGGGAGGACGAGGAGCTCTACAAGACGGACGAGGACCCCTCCAAGCCCAAGAAGTACGTGCTGGAGATGTTCCCGTACCCCTCGGGCGACCTCCACATGGGCCACGCCCGCAACTACACCATCGGCGACGCGATGGCGCGCCAGGCCCGCATGAGGGGCTACGACGTGCTGCACCCGATGGGCTTCGACGCCTTCGGCCTCCCCGCGGAGAACGCCGCGATCAAGCACAACACCCAGGCCGCCAAGTGGACCTACAAGAACATGGACACGGCCATCGCCACCATGAAGCGCATGGGCTTCTCGTACGACTACGACCGCCTGGTGCGCACCTGCGACCCCGAGTACTACAAGTGGGGCCAGTGGATGTTCCTCAAGATGTACGAGAAGGGCCTGGTCTACCGCGCCACCTCGCCGGTCAACTGGTGCCCCAGCTGCAAGACCGTCCTCGCCAACGAGCAGGTCGTCGAGGGCCGCTGCTGGCGCTGCGGGAGCATCCCCGAGAAGCGCAACCTCTCGCAGTGGTACCTCAAGATCACCGACTACGCCCAGGAGCTGCTGGACGACCTCGACAAGTTGACCGGCTGGCCCGAGCGCGTCAAGGCCATGCAGCGCAACTGGATCGGCCGCTCCGAGGGCGCCGAGATCGACTTCGCCCTGGCGGAGAAGGACGGCGTGACGCCGACCGACCGCAAGATCACGGTCTTCACCACCCGCGCGGACACCCTGTTCGGCGTCTCGTTCATGGTGCTGCCGCCCGAGAGCGAGCTCGCCGCCGAGCTCGTGGCCGGCACCGAGTACGAGGCCGCCTACCAGGAGCTCAAGAGCGCCACGGAGAAGATCTCCAGCGTCGACCGCCAGGGCTCCGACCGCGAGAAGCACGGCGTCTTCACCGGCCGCTACGTGATCAACCCCATCAACGGCAGGCCCGCGCCCATCTGGGTGGCCGACTACGTCCTGCTCGACTACGGCACCGGCGCCGTCATGGGCGTGCCCTGCGGCGACCAGCGCGACTTCGACTTCGCCCGCAAGTACGGCCTGCCCATCCCGCCGATCATCTGCGAGAAGGATGACCCGCTCTACGACCGCCTGAAGGACGTGCGCGACCTCGAGGTCACCGACGTCGACTGGGACGGCGCCATGGCCGCCGAGGGCTACCTCGTGCAGTCCGGCCAGTTCACCGGCATGCGCGGCGGCAAGCACTCCGAGGCCGTCGACGCCATGATCTCCTACCTCGAGGAGCGCGGCCTGGGCCGCACGACGGTGCAGTTCCGCCTGCGCGACTGGCTGATCAGCCGCCAGCGCTACTGGGGCAACCCCATCCCGATGATCCACTGCGACTGCTGCGGCGACGTGCCCGTGCCCTACGATGACCTGCCGGTCAGGCTGCCGGAGAACCTCGACCTGGGCGCCGGCGAGACTCTCGCCGAGTACGCGCCGTTCTACGAGACCACCTGCCCCAAGTGCGGCAGGCCGGCCAAGCGCATCACCGACACCATGGACACCTTCACGTGCTCCAGCTGGTACTACCTACGCTACTGCGACCCGCACAACGAGGAGCTGCCCTTCTCCAAGGAGGCGGTAAACCGCTGGATGCCCGTCGACAACTACATCGGCGGCATCGAGCACGCGATCCTGCACCTGCTCTACTCGCGCTTCTGGACCAAGGTCTGCCGCGACCTGGGCATGATCGACGCGGACGAGCCCTTCACCAACCTGCTCTGCCAGGGCATGGTCAAGGACGAGAACGGCGACACCATGTCCAAGTCCAAGGGCAACGTCGTGCCGCCGTCGAGCGTCATCGGGCCGTACGGCGCGGACACGATGCGCCTCGCGATCCTCTTCATCGCCCCGTCGGAGAAGGACTTCAACTGGGACCCCGAGGCCGTGGCCGGCGCCAACCGCTTCATCAAGCGCGCCTGGCGCATCGTCTGGCTGCTCACCGAGGGCATGGGCGCCGCTGCCGCCGGCACCGCCGCGGCCGCGCCCGTCGCTGCCGCCGCGGCGGCCGCGCTCGACCCCTCCAAGCTCACCGGCGCGTCCAAGGAGCTCTGGCGCGAGCTCAACGAGCACGGCGTCAAGTGCACGGAGGACTTCGACCGCGGCCAGTTCAACACCGCCATCTCCGCCGTCATGGAGCTCGTGAACGCCGCGAGCAAGTACGTGAACGACGTGCCGGTCGCCGAGCGCGACGCCGCCCTCTGCATGAGGGTCGCCCACGACGTGGTCGCGATGCTCGCCCCGATCATCCCGCACTGGGCCGAGGAGCTCTTCCACGCGGCTCTCGGTCGCGAGGGCTCGGTCTACAACGAGCCGTGGCCCGAGTTCGACCCCGACCAGGCAAAGAGCGACGAGGTCCAGATTGCGGTGCAGGTCAAGGGCAAGGTTCGCGCCCGCATCGACGTCGCCGCCGACGCCTCGAAGGAGGAGCTCGAGGAGGCCGCCAAGGCCGCCGTGGCCGACCAGCTCGAGGGCAAGACGATCAAGAAGGTCATCGTTGTCCCCGGCAGGCTTGTGAACATCGTGGCCATCTAGCGCCGCCGAGGCGCGACGTGGGCGGCCCGCAGCGCGGTGCGCCCCGTGGCGCGGGTGCGCTGTCGCACGTCCGCGTGTCCGAGGCTGCAGGTCCCAGTGCTGCCGAGGTTGCAGGTTCCAGTGCTGCCGAGGCTGCAGGTTCCAGTGCTGCCGAGGCTGCAGGTCCCGCGTCACCTTGACCAGGTTTTCAAACTATCCGGCACCCCCGCGTCTCGCGAGGGTGCCGGTTTTCTTTGTCTGGTGGTGTGAACGACCAGCCGCTTAAGCTCCACATGCCCTTAGTGCAATTATCTTTATGACTTTCTGCATCTCGACAACTTAGGGACGGGTCATAAGCGCCCAAGGGATTCTTTGCGCTCAAATGGAGGGTGGCGTATGGCTCTCCTCGGCCACGTATCGGCTGTATCCTGGGAAAACGTAACGGTGGGAGTAAGGCTTTTCCCTCCGGCTGTAGTAAGACCCGTCCCTAGCTTGCTGAAAAACAGAAAACCGTTTTGAAAGTTGCACCGGAGACTCTGGCTCCCTGAAGATGTCGACCCAACAAAGGCGTCGCCCTACAGAAGCTAACGTAAGGAACATGCGCGCGTTCAAAACGACTGCCCCCCTAAGCCGTGCAGCGTGCACACTATTGCATGGCCAAGACCCTGTGTGGTCTTCGCTGCCATTGGTTGCATGCTTGACGTAGTGCCAGTCTGAGCTCAGACACAGGATGTCGTCCTCGTGCTACCAGGGGTAGTACGGTTGCGAGTAGGCGGCGGCTTCCAGTACGTAGCTTCGTTCGCTCAGGCTCCTCTTCCGCGCAGCAATCCAGAACCGACAGGCCTCCTCGAAGAGCTTGCGATGGGTTTCCTGGTAGTTGGCAGGAAGCCTGGAGACGTAGAGTCCTATGTTCTTTCGAATCGATGCCGCGATTTCGTCGAGCAGCGCGATGTCCTGGAGGTGCCGGGGTCGTACGACTGTCACGCCCATTCCAAGCGCGGCGAACGCGTTTCGCCTGCGTTCGTCAGCGTCATTCTCCTCTTTCGTGGAGTGGTAGAGAGTGCTGTCGTATTCGACGGGATAGTGGGCTCGTCTCCAGAAGAAGTCAGGCCTGATGGTCCGCTGACCTCCAAGCAGCCGCGATGCCCCCTCGTTGAGTTCGATCTCATGGTTGAGCAAGGGGTCGCCCAAGCCGTACCCGCCATACCGCAGCGGTAGCCGAAACATGATTGAGAGCGTGCTTTCTGCCGGGGAGCCCGATCCGTCTGCGAGGTATTGGCAGGCGAGTAGGGCGCGCCGCCTTCCACTGATGCCCTCTGCCTTCAAGGCGTAGCTCTTGATCGACGAGACGCGTGTTAGAGGGCCGACGCCGTATGTCGGCATCGGGTCCGTCATCCTATATGTGCCGCAAAGCTCGTGCCCCAGCTCGAGAAGTTCGACGAGTGACAGTCTCTCTGCTGCCATGAGGAACAACAGCTCCGGCGCCACCACGTAGACTTCGCCCCCGACTCGTACTACGGAGCGACTTGGGAGCTCGTGAGAGATGATCCTGACGCGCGCGCCCTTGAGCCGACGCTTCGACGAGCTGTCGCCGACGAGCAAACAGACGGTCTCGTCTCCACAGAGCCTTAGGTCTCGCAAGTCCCTGACGGTCGCGGCGGACGGTGCGTCCACGTTGAGATGGGCGCGGCGTTTTGGAAGTCGGGTTCCACTTCCGGTGACGGACACCCTGGTGTCAACGTGGGTCCTCCAGTATCGAAGGGCCGACCCATCACAGAGAACAGCTTCCATGGATTACCTCCAAACAATGAGATAACCCTTATAACCTGCAGTAATAGGAAAATCAAGATAGAAAATTGATGCAATATTCATGCAAGCGAGACATGGTGCCCTAGCTGGGGCTCGAGATGGCAGAGACAGGAGTGCGATATAGGCCCAGGCAGGGCATCTCGCTTGGCCAGAGCCCTCGGTGACTGGGGGGAGCCACGGATGTGACAATCGCTATTCGGAGAGACGCTGCTCGACGTCGCGCACCATAACATTACATGACCTCGACGTAGCATGACATGGCGACGGACGGTACGAATTGTGGCTACGTAAGGCGTGGGCGGAAGGCCATCAAAGAGTCCGATGGTCCCGCGAGAGCCTGGCATCTTCGGACTCGGCTACGGCTGCAACTTTTCGCGTCAGATTCTGCATTACAGCAACATATGGATGGGTCACGTTTACTCAGGATGAGTCCTAAAGACGGTTTGATGGCCTTCGGCAGGCCGGCGGCTATGGGTAGCTCATTGAATCCTGGGAAAACGTGGCTCTTTCCAATCGAGTTAACCTACGGACACTTCGTGACCTATCCTTAAGCTGTCCAAATGCAGAAACTCACGAAAAATATTGCAGTTGGTTCGTCCCAACTCGCGTGGTTGCACCGTAGGCTGTCTACCGTTCCTGCGCCGCCCCTACTCGCCCCCTGTCCTCCGTTCCCGTCCTCGCCCGTCGCCCCCCACGGCTCCAGGCCCTGCCCACGCGCGAAAGCACGCTGAAAGCGTCGCACAACGTTTCAGAAACAATGAAGACCCGCCCATATAACCGCAGCTTCAGGGCCGATTAACAGTGTTTCGCGCGCATGTAGCCCCTCTTGCACTCCAGTAAAACCAGCCCGACGAAAACTCCACGAAACGTCCGCCGTGGCACCCTGTCAGCGTCCGGTCGGCAAGCGCCTCACCTGCGGGTCGCCACCCGAGCCGCAACCCGGCTCCCGCGGCGCCCGCAGGTCTCCAAGGCAAGCCGACAGAAGCGAGCCATGAGGCTCCGTACCCAAGGGAGGATCGTATGGGTATCTTCAGTTCCATCGACGTAGGTTGGACGCTGGTAGCCGCGTTCCTGGTCTACTTCATGCAGGCTGGCTTCGCACTGTGCGAGGCGGGCCTCACGCGCGCCAAGAACACGGGCAACATCCTGATGAAGAACCTCATGGACTTCTGCATCGGCACCCCGTGCTACTGGGTCGTCGGCTTCGGCCTCATGTTCGGCGGCACCGGCGCCCTGATCGGCGGCTTCGACCCCTTCATCCTGGGCGACTACGACTTCGGCGGCCTGCCGGTCCTGGTCTACGCCATCTTCCAGACGGTCTTCTGCGCGACGGCCGCCACCATCGTCTCCGGCTCCATGGCCGAGCGCACCAACTTCAAGGCCTACTGCATCTACTCCGCCGCGATCAGCCTGATCGTCTACCCGATCTCCGGCCACTGGATCTGGGGCGGCGGCTGGCTCTCCGCCCTCGGCCTGCACGACTTCGCCGGCTCCCTCGCGGTCCACTTCGTCGGCGGCACCACGGCCGCCCTCGGCGCCGCGATGCTCGGCCCCCGCATCGGCAAGTACGACAAGGACGGCAACCCCCGCGCCATCCTCGGCCACAACATGACGGCCATGGCCCTCGGCGTCTTCATCCTCTGGTTCTGCTGGTTCGGCTTCAACACCGGCTCCACCGTCTCGCTCACCGGCGACGACACGCTCGTCTCCGCCGGCCTGATCGCCTTCAACACCAACCTCGCCGCCGCCGTCGCCACCGTCGCCGCGATGATCTTCACCTGGGTCCGCTACGGCAAGCCCGACGTCTCCCTCACCTTCAACGCCTCGCTTGCCGGACTCGTCGCCATCACCGCCGGCTGCGACGTCGTCGACCCCTTCGGCGCCTTCTTCATCGGCCTGGTCGCCGGCATCCTGGTGGTCCTCTCCGTCGAGTTCTTCGACAAGGTCGCGAAGATCGACGACCCCGTCGGCGCCATCTCCGTCCACTGCGTCAACGGCGCCTGGGGCACCATCGCCGTCGGCCTCTTCTCCACCTCGACCGGCCTGTTCTACGGCTACGGCCCCGCCGCCCTCGGCGTCCAGCTCCTCGGCATCCTCTCCGTCGGCGCCTACGTGCTCGTCGTGATGTTCGCCATCTTCACCGTCATCGACAAGACCATCGGCCTCAGGGTCCCCGAGCAGATCGAGATCGACGGCCTCGACTACGCCGAGCACGGCCTGCCCACCGCCTACTCCGGCTTCGCCATCTCCGACCCGACCTACGCCAACCTCGACATCGTCAACCCCAACGAGGGCACCGACCTCGGCGAGCCCAGCTACGAGGCGGCCAGCCCCGCCAAGCGCGACGCCGCCGTCAAGGTCGTCGGCGAGGTCGACCTCACCAAGCCCGGCACCATGCACAACGTGACCATCATGTGCAAGGCGTCGATGGTCGAGCCGCTCAAGGTGGAGCTCAACAAGCTCGGCGTCACCGGCATGACCGTCTCCCACGTCACCGGCTTCGGCATCCAGAAGGGCGCAAACGCCATGTACCGCGGCCTCCCGATCGACGCCCGCTTCCTGCCCAAGACCAAGATCGAGGTCATCGTCGGCAGCATCGCGGCCCAGCGCGTGATCGACTGCGCCAAGAAGGTCCTCTACACCGGCCACATCGGTGACGGCAAGATCTTCGTCTACGGCGTCGAGCGCGTGGTCAAGGTCCGCACGGGCGAGCAGGACCTCGAGGCCCTGGTCGACCAGGACGCGTAGTCCCGCGCGAGAAGCCGGGCGCACCGCCGCCCGCCCGGCCGCGCAGGGGAGAAGAACCCGCCCGCCCGGCCGCGCAGGGGAGAAGAACCCGCCCGCCCGTCGACCTCCCCGACGGGCA
>JAZHSQ010000027.1:0-25524 GCA_036454645.1 Olsenella sp.
CGCGCCGCCCGGACTCTCCCGGGCGGCGCGCCCGTTGCCTACACGATCATCGAGAGCAGCGCGACGATGGCGAAGCCTCCCTGCTTGACCAGGATGCTCTTGCTCACCGTCATGCTCCCGTACGCGGCGACGACCACGATGTAGACCATGACCGCCGCGAGCATGACCTTGGAGTCGGCTACCCAGGCGGCCATGAGCGACAGCCCCGCGATGCCGAGGTTGTAGACCCCCTGGTTCTTCATCGAGACCTGCATGTCCTTGTCCTTCAGCGACTCGGGGTCGAGCCCGAGCGCCTTGGCCGTGGTGTCCGAGGTGGTCATGACCGTCTCGAGGATGAAGATGTAGACGAACTCGGCCGCGACCAGCGTCGCGATCCACTTGGTGATCTCTAGCATGCTCTTTCCTTCCTCCTGGCGCCCGTGGCGGATGCCCTCGGCGCGCGCGGCCCGTGGCCCGTGCCCGTGGACCGCGCCCGCGGCGCCGTCAAACGAGAAGGGAGGGCCGCAGCACGCTGCGTGCCCTCCCCCATCAGATCTCATGCCCCAGGCGCCTTTGCCCTGAGGCTAGTGCCCAGCAGTCGACGCCCTGCAGCAGGTGCCAGCCCTGCGGTGCCAGCCCTGCGGCGGGCGCCTCGCGGCGGCCTACTCGTTGTCGCCGCCGGTGGCCTTCGTCGCGCTGATCGCGGCGCCGCGGTCCTTGGCGCCGTGCCACACCCAGTCGGTGAACGCGGGGTGGTCGTAGCCGTTGTCGACCGCGAACTGGAAGGCGTCCTCGCGGAACTTGTTCCACTCGGCGATCTGGTCAGCCCACTTGTCCGCGTCGAGGATGCTGAGGGCGTCAGCGGCGAGCGCCCAGCGGTCCATGTGGTTCAGGCGCAGCATGTCGTACGGCGTCGTCGTGGAGCCCTGCTCCTCGTAGCCGTGGACGTGGAAGTTGTCGTGGTTCGGACGGTCCCAGATGAGGCGGCGGATCGTGCCGGGATAGGCGTGGAAGGCGAAGAGCACGGGCTTGTCGGCGCTGAAGAGCTCGACGAAGCGCTCGTCGCTCATGGCGCGGTCGTTCTCGGAGGCGTTCTGCAGGCTGAGCAGCTCGACCACGTTGACCACGCGGACCTTGACGCCGAGCTTGTCGAGCAGCTCGACGGCGGCCATGGTCTCCTGCGTCGGCACGTCGCCGCAGCAGCCGAGGACGATGTCGCAGTCCTCGTCGGAGGTGGCGGTGGAGGCCCACTTCCACTCGGCGGCGCCCTGCTTCAGCTCCTCGCGCGCCTCGTCGAGCGAGACCCACGTCGGCGCGGGCTGCTTGCCGGCGAAGACGGCGTTGATGCAGTTGGTGGAGGTGTAGGCGCGCTCGGCGACGGCGAGCAGCAGGTTGGCGTCGGCCGGGTAGTAGATGTTCACGACGTGGTCGTTGTTGAAGTCCTTGTTGAGGAGGACGTCGACGAAGCCGGGGTCCTGGTGCGAGAAGCCGTTGTGGTCCTGGCGCCAGACGTGGCTGGAGAGCAGCATGTTGAGGCCGGAGATCGGCTTGCGCCAGGGGATGTGGCGCACGGTGGCCTCGAGCCACTTGGCGTGCTGGTTGACCATGGAGTCCACGATGTGCACGAAGGACTCGTAGCTGGACCACAGGCCGTGGCGGCCGGTCAGCAGGTAGCCCTCGAGAAGGCCCTCGCACTGGTGCTCGGAGAGCTGCTCGATGACGTTGCCCACGGGCGAGATGTGCTCGTCGTTGGCGGGGTCGTCGTTGAGGTCGCCGTTGAACCACTGCTTGTCGGTCACCTGGTAGCTCGGCTGCAGGCGGTTGGAGGCCGTCTCGTCGGGCCCGAAGATGCGGAAGCGGTCGCGGTTGTCGTTGATCAGCGCGCCGGTGTACTCGCCGAGGACGCGGGTGGCCTCGGTGGCGCCGGAGCCGTGGCCGGCCTCCTCGACGTCGACGGCGAAGTCCTCGGTCTTGGGGAGGTCGAGCTCCTCGCGGACGCGGCCGCCGTTGGCGTTGGGGTTGGCGCCCAGGCGCAGGTCGCCCTCGGGCATGAACTCGGTGACCTCGGGACGGATCGCGCCCTTCTCGTCGAAGAGGCCCTCCGGCTCGTAGGACTCCATCCAGCCCTTGAGGATGTTGAAGTGCGCCTCGGTGTCGCGGGCGGACGCCAGCGGCACCTGGTGAGCGCGCCAGGAGCCCTCGGTCTTCTTGCCGTCGATCTCCTTGGGGCACGTCCAGCCCTTGGGGGTGCGTAAGATGATCATCGGGTAGAACGGGCGGGACGCCTCGCCGGCGGCCGCGCGGCTCTTGATGTCGCAGATCTCGTCGAAGACGGCCTCGAGCAGCGCCGCGAAGCGACGGTGGATGGAGGCGTGGTCCTCGTCGTCGAAGCCGGCGACGAAGTTGTAGGGGTGGTAGCCCATGCCGCGGAAGAACTCGTCACGCTCGCCGTCGGAGATGCGGGCGAGGATGGTCGGGTTGGCGATCTTGTAGCCGTTGAGGTGCAGGATCGGCAGGACGATGCCGTCGGTCAGCGGGTCCATGAACTTGTTGGTCTGCCAGCTGGTGGCAAGCGGGCCGGTCTCGGCCTCGCCGTCGCCCACCACGGCGACCGCGAGCATGCTGGGGTTGTCGAGCACGGAGCCGTAGGCGTGGGAGAGCACGTAGCCGAGCTCGCCGCCCTCGTGGATGGAGCCGGGGGTCTCCGGCGCGTAGTGGCTGGGGATGCCGCCGGGGTAGGAGAACTGGCGGAAGAACTTCTGCAGGCCGGCCTCGTCGTCGGTGATGTCGGGACGGACCTCGCGATAGGTGCCGTCGAGCAGCGACTGGGAGGTGCCGGCGGGTCCGCCGTGGCCGGGGCCCATCAGGAAGATGGCGTTCTGCTGGTGGTCGTGGACGAGGCGGTTGACGTGGCCGAAGAGGAAGTTCAGGCCGGGCGTGGTGCCCCAGTGGCCGACGAGGCGGTGCTTGACGTCCTCGCGGGTGAACCCGTCCGGGCCGTCCTGGTTCTTGAAGTCAGCCCTCATGAGGGGGTTGGAGCGCAGGTAGATCTGGCCGACGGAGAGGTAGTTGGCGCAGCGCCAGTACTTGTCCAGCCAGGAGATCTCCTCCTCGCTCACAGGGGAGTTGAGCTTCTTCCAGGGAGTGCCGATCGTGGGTTGTGGCATGTCGTTCTCCTTCGTTGCTCGCCTGTATCTCTTCGGAAACATACGTGAGCCAATGGTATGTTCCGATACCTACAACGTTCGCAAGATTCAGAATGTTTTTGAATCTGCACACAAAGAATCCTGTATTCAACAAATTTTACACCGCTCCCGACACTATACGCCCCACTCCCCGCATAGTAATCGAGAAGAGAACATTCACTTTGTTCATCTTTGTTTACTGACTACCCTCGAGTTTTCGCAGGGCGGCCGGCCTTTAGGCAACCGCGCCGGGCGAGAAGGACGCGCGGTCGCAACGCCGGGCGAGAAGGACGCGCGGCCGCAACGCCGGCGGCCGGCTCGGGCCCGCGGCGGCCGCCGCTGCCCTACCTGACCTCGAAGGGCGAGTCCTCCCCGCGCGAGAACGCGAGCAGCGCGCCCGTCGAGCTGCGCACCATGTTCCGCACGTCCTCCTCGGTGTAGAAGGCCATGTGCGGCGTCACGATCACGTTGGGCAGCCCCTTGAGCACCGCGCGGTCGCGGTTGGGCAGCACGTCGCGCGAGCGGTCCAGGTAGTAGAGGTCGCTCTCGTTCTCTATGGTGTCGAGCGCGGCTCCCCCGAGCTGGCCGCTCTCGATCGCGTCGACGAGGGCCGCGGTGTCCACGAGCGAGCCGCGCGCGGCGTTGACGAGGATGGCGCCGCGCCTCATCCGCGCGAAGGCGGCCGCGTCGATCATGTGGTGGTTCTCGGGCAGGCCGGGCGCGTGCAGGGTGACGATGTCGGAGCCGGCGAGGAGCTCGTCCAGGCTCACGTAGGTCGCGAGCCTCGCCACCTCCTCGCTGGGGTAGGGGTCGCACGCCAGGATCTTGCAGCCGAAGCCGGAGAGGTGGCGCACCACGGTCGCGCCGATGCGCCCGGTGCCCACCACGCCGACCGTCGCCTGCGAGATGTCGAGCCCGATCTTGCCGTGCAGGCCGAAGTCCTGCGCGTCGTCGGTGCGCTCGATGAGCTTAATCTTGCGCGCGGCCATCATCATGAGCATGATCGCGTAGTTGGCGACGCCCTCGGGCGGGTAGGCCGAGTGCGCCACGCGCATCCCGATCGAGCGCGCATGCGCGACGTCGATGTGGTCGTAGCCGATCGAGCGCGTGGCGATCCAGCGGGCGCCCATCTCGTGCAGGGCGTCGAGGCGGGCCGCGTCCATGGGGTTGGTGATGCAGCTGATGGCGTCGTAGCCCCGCGCGAGCTCGAGGTTCTCCTCGCTCGGGTACTCCGAGGTCCAGCCGAACTCGAAGCCCTGCTCCCCTGCGTACCCCTCGAGGTAGCCGAGCTCGTCGTACTCCCGAAGCGCAAACGCGAACAGCCGCATCTTTCCTCCCCCTGCGCATGGCGCGCGTCGCCGCGCGCATGGTGCGTCGCCGCGCGCATGGCGCGTCGTCCCGCGCCCAGCGCGTCCTCTTGCGCCCGTGGCGCGTCGTCCCGCGCGCGGGGCGTGGCCTCCCGCGTCCGGCCCGTCAGCGCTGGCGGCCGGACGCCCTGTCCGCATGATAGGCCAAGGGGAGGCGCGCCGCGAGGGCGTACCACGCGAGCCAGACGCCATAGGCACCCAGCGCGTAGGGCACGAGGAAGCCGGGGTTTCCGAGCAGGTCGGCGAAGAGCTCGAAGGGCGTGTTCGCGAGCGGCTGCGTCACGAAGAAGAAGTTGGTGTCGAAGACGGGGTTGGTCAGGCGGAAGAGCGCGCCGGCGAGAAGGGCTGCGAGCGCCGGGATCCAGCTGCGGCGCTCGCTGGGCGAGAAGTCCCCGCCGGCCACGGGCGCCCACGCGCTCACGAGCAGCAGGGTGTGCTCCGCGAAGCCCCCGAGCGAGGCGTACGAGAGGATCGGGCAGTAGCTCCAGCCGGGGAACAGCAGCGCGGAGAGGCCGCCGGTCGCGCCCCACGCGAAGAGCACCTCCCCCACCGGCTCGCCCGCGCGCGAGTCGCACGCCAGGGCGTAGGCGAGCGCCAGGTACTCGCACAGGTTGCAGACGTGGAGCGGCCAGAAGATGGGCACGAGGAGCCCTTCGGCGGCCAGCGCCACGTCGCGCGAGGCGAGAAGCGCGAGCGGCACGACGGAGGTGGCGAGCAGCATGCGGCGGCGCGGCGAGCCGAGCGCGAGCCCGGCGGGCAGCCTCAGGTAGCGGCGCGCCAGCAGGAGGAAGGCCGCGAGGCAGCAGGCGAGGACCGCGAGGTGCTGGGGGCCGAAGGGCGCGAAGCCCTCTCCGCGCTCGAGGAGGACCGGCTCCGGCGTCAGGAACCAGGCGAGGCCCTCGGCGAGCGCGCCCGCCGCGGAGCTCAGGGGACCCGTGACGCCCCGGGCAAGCGAGGCGCACAGCGCGACCGACGCGCCCAGCGTGGCGCCGGCGCTCATCGCCGGTCGCCCGCCCAGGCGCGCATCGCGGCGTTGAGCTTGGGGTATATGCGCTCGCGCATCCACGGCTCCGAGCTCGCCTCGACGGCGCCCTCGGGCGAGAACCACCTGAGGGCCCGGTTCTCGTCGGGCTTGACGCGCAGCGGCTCGGCCGGGTCGGCGACGACGAGCCAGGTGAGGTTGAGGTGGACGTGCGAACTCACGTACGCGCCGCGCTTCTCGTGGCCGTCCACGGCCAGGACCTCGAGCGATATGGGACGGCGCAGGGCGGGGACGAGCCTTTTGAGCCCGCTCTCCTCGCCCACCTCGCGCAGGGCGACCGCCAGGAGGTCGCGCTCGCCGTCGGCGTGGCCGCCGAGCCAGCTCCACGAGCGGTAGCCGAGGTGCCAGCACATGAGCACCCGCGAGGCGGACGCGTCGCACACCCAGGCGGAGGAGGTCAGGTGGGCGCGGGCGTTTTCGCGGCCCCAGACGTCCTCGCGCTCGAGCAGCCCGAGGATCTGCTCCCTGTCGCGCGCCTCCTGCTCGTTCACGGGGCGGTAGGAGCGCACCAGCCCGACCGTCGCCTCGGCGCCCGCGTCCGCGGGCGCCCTCCTCGCACCTAGCTCGCCCATTCCCGGCACCTCACTCGCACGTCTTCGCGCCGGACGCCGCCGCCCCGGCCTCCGGCGCCCCTCCAGGCACTCCCCCGCCGAGCCCGCGCAGCGCCTCGTCGAGGTGCTCGAGCAGCAGCGCGCATGCGCCGGCGAGCGAGACGAGCCCGTCGCCTGCGACCTCCACGCCGTAGAGCGAGCGCTCGAGCGCGGCGCGCAGGCCCTCGCCCTCCTCCGCGCCGATCCGGGAGAGCTCGAGGCCGCCGGGCGCCATCATGAGCGGCACCAGCCTGACTGTGAAGGCGCACGGGGCCTCCTCCGCGACGCGGCGCAGCAGGTCGGTGGGGTCGGCGCCGAGCGGGCAGACCCAGAGGTCCGGCCTCCCCCGCCCCTGGAGGGCGACCTCGAGCAGCCGGAGCGCGCCGGCGCCCGTCGCGCCCGCGCCGTGGGCGCCCCCTCCGGTCGAGCTGTCGCCGCCCACGAGGACGGTCACGGCGTTCCTCCCCCGCGGCAGCGCGCGGCAGAGGACCTCCGCCAGGCGCCTCGCGTCGGACGCGCGCGATACGAGCGGCCTGCCCAGGGCGACCCCCTCGAGGCCGGGGCGCGCAAGGGCGGCCTCGGCGGAGAGCAGCGCGAGCTCGGGGCCGTCCGCGACCAGCGCCGGCTGCACGGCCGCGCGCACGGCGCCCGCCCGCGCGAGGGCGTCGAGCGCCTGGGAGACCGAGCGCACCTCGCGCCCGTCGGGCAGCCGCCCGGGCTCGCCGACCACGGCGAGCTCGACCGGGACGCCGGGACGGGCGCGCCGCACGTCCTCGAGGAGGGGCCGGTAGCTCGCCGAGAGCGCGCCCGTCGCCGAGCCGCCGCAGGCGAGGACGACGCCCGCGCGCGACGAGGGCGTCTGACCAGCGGCGGACGCCTGACCAGCGGCGGACGCCTGGCCCTTGGCGGACGCGGCCGAGGGACCGGCCGCCCCGGCGCCCGGCGCCCCGTCGGCGCCACCGCCGCCGGCGGCGCGCGTGCGCACCCAGCCCCACACGGACATCGGCTCCCCCTCCCCTCGCACGTCCTTCTCGCCCAACTTTTCCTTCTCGCCCAACTCTAGCAGCTCGGCGGAAACGAGACCTCCACACGGGCGCGCTACCATCCGGCCGTACGCCATCGTCTGGGGAGGCTCCATGAACGGCACCATGATGCAGGCATTCTCGTGGTACCTGCCGGCGGACGGCAGGCACTGGGCGACCCTCGCGGCGGATGCCGCGCTCTTCGCCGACGAGGGGATCACGGCGGTGTGGCTCCCGCCGGCGTTCAAGTGCGCGAACGGGCCCGGCGACACCGGCTACGGCGTCTACGACCTGTGGGACCTCGGCGAGTTCGACCAGAAGGGCTCCGTGCGCACCAAGTACGGCACCAAGGACGAGTACCTCGCCGCCATCGACGCCTTCCACGAGGCGGGCATCCAGGTCTACGTGGACGTGGTGCTCAACCAGCGCATGGGCGCGGACTCGTGGGAGCGCGTGCAGGCGCGCGAGGTCTCGGCCGCCGACCGCAAGCGCGACACCTCGGGCGAGGAGACGATCGGCGCGTGGACGCGCTTCTCCTTCCCCGGGCGCCACGGCGCCTACGACGACTTCACCTGGGACTGGCACGACTTCCACGCCGTGGACTTCGACCAGCTCACCGGCCGCTCGGGCATCTGGCTCTTCTCGGGCAAGAGCTGGAGCGAGGACGTTGAGCGGCGCGAGAACGGCAACTACGACTTCCTGATGGGCGCGGACGTGGACCCGCTCTACCAGCCCGTGCGCGACCAGCTCATGCGCTGGGGCGAGTGGTACCTCGACCTGACCCACGCGGACGGCATCCGCCTGGACGCGACCAAGCACATCTCGCGCGGCTTCGCGCTCGACTGGCTCTCCGGGATGCGGGAGCACGCGGGCCGCGAGCTGTTCTGCGTGGGCGAGTACTGGTCGCCGGACGTGGGCGAGCTCAAGGACTACCTGGGCTGGGACCGCAGCATGAGCCTCTTCGACGTGCCGCTGCACTACAACCTCTTCCGCGCGTCCAACTCCTTCGGCGAGCAGGACCTGTCGCGGATATTCGACGGCACGCTCGTGCAGACCGACCCCACGAGGACCGTCACCTTCGTGGAGAACCACGACACGCAGCCGCGCCAGGCGCTGCAGTCGAGCGTGGAGGAGTGGTTCAAGCCGGCCGCCTACGCGCTCATCCTGCTCAGGCACGAGGGGTACCCGTGCGTCTTCGAGGGCGACCTCTTCGGCATGCCCAACGACGGCGAGCCGGCCGTGCCCGAGCTGTCGCTGCTCATGGAGATCCGCCGGCGCTTCGCCTACGGCGAGCAGCGCGACTGGCTCGACGACCCCGACGTGATCGGCTGGACGCTCGGGGGCGACCGCGAGCACGCGGGCAGCGGCGTGGCCGTCGTGCTCACCGACCGCGACGGCGGCACCAAGCGCATGTACGTGGGCGACGAGAACGCCGGCGAGACATGGATCTGCGTCATGGGCAACGAGGCCTCGGTGACGATCGGGCCGGACGGCTGGGCGTCGTTCCCGTGCGCCTCCGGCAGCCTCGCCGTCTACGTGCCGCGCGAGGCGACCCTCGTCTTCGAGCACGACTACCACGACTACGTGCAGGCCGCGGCCACGGCGCCCAACCCCTCGCCGGCGGGCTAGGCCAGCGCCTCCGCCACGCGCGCCCTCAGGTCCGGCAGGACCTCCTCCTCGAACCAGGGGTTCTTCTTCATCCAGATCTGGTTCCTGGGCGAGGGGTGGACAAGCGGGAAGTACTCGGGCAGGTAGCTCCGGTAGTCGCGCACCACGCCCGTGAGCGGCGCGGACGACTTGAGCCCCAGGTAGCGGTGGGTGGCGTAGGTCCCCACGAGGACCGTGAGGCGCACCTCGGGCATCATGGAGAGCAGGACGGGGTGCCACTTCTCCGCGAAGCCCCTGCGGGGCGGCAGGTCGCCGGACTTGCCCTTCCCGGGATAGTAGAAGTCCATGGGCACGATCGCGACGCGGTGCGGGTCGTAGAAGGTGTCGCGGTCGACGCCCAGCCAGTCGCGCAGGCGGTCGCCGCTCTTGTCGTTCCAGGGGATGCGCGTGTCCTGGGCGATCCTGCCCGGCGCCTGGCCGATGACCACGATGCGGGAGTCCGCCGCGACCGCGTAGAGCGGGTCGATCCCGCGCTCCGTGTACGACGCGTTCTGCTCGTCCGCGCGGATCGCCTCGTACACCTCGTCGAACGTCGAAAACGCCCTCGGCTCGCCCATCTCGACCCCTCCCTCGCGGCGGCTGAACGGCTGCCGCCTGCCGCCGCCGGCACCGTTGCCGACGCATACGAATGTACCCCGCTGGCGCCGGCGCGGCAACGCGGGCCGGTGCGACGATGCGGGCCGGCGCGGAGGCGCGGGCCGGCCGCCCAGCCAGGCGCAGCCCAGCGCGTAACCAAGCGTTAACTTCTTTCCGCTTGCACGTCGTGCGGGCTCGGCCTATAGTCCACCCTAACGAAAGGCACACGGAGGGACCGGAGAGGAGGCACCACATGTCCAACGTCGCTCGCACTTCCCAGGCATGGTGGTGGCGCCCCGCTCATACGACCGGTCGATCGTGAGTCTCTCGCGCCATACCTGCGCACGCAAAGGGGGCTTCCGGATTGGCCGGAAGCCCCCTTTTCTGTGCCGCGGCGAGGCGAGCCGCAAGCAGGTCCCATGCAAGTCGCAGGCAAGTCCCAGCAGGCAGCAAGCACCAGGCAAGGCAACGATGGGCCCCGGAGGGCCCGCCAGAGAAGCGCCCCGAGGCGCCGTCAGAAAGGAACCAGCCATGTCCCAGTCCCAGGCCACCACCCAGCAGCAGCCCCGCACCGTCAGCCACTCCGAGGGCGGCAAGCTCGACATCCGCTCGCTCGTCCTCCTCGCCGTGCTCCTGGCGGCGGGCATGATCCTCAACTTCACCGTCGGCAAGGCGATCTCGAGCCTCTCGGGCGGCATGATCAGCCCCGAGTTCATCATCTCCGCCTTCTGCCTCACCATCCTCGTCGTGAGGCCCAAGGTCAGCGAGGCGCTGGTCATCGGCCTGATCTCCGCCGCCGTGATCCAGGTCACCACGACCTCGCCCCTGATCGACTTCGCCGCCGAGGGCGTCGCCGCGATGCTCATGGCCCAGATCGTGCGCGTCGGCATGAGGGGTTCCGCCAAGCGCTTCGTCCCCTTCATCGGCACCCTCGTGACCACCATCGTCTCCGGCGTCATCTTCATGCTGATCAAGATCGCCCTCGTCGGCGCCGCCAGCCAGCTCGTCGCCGCGATGCTGCCGGTCGTAATCGCCACCGGCGTCTTCAACGCGATCCTCGTCCAGGCGCTCTACCTGCCGATCCGCAAGGCCCTCAAGGTCGAGGAGTAGCCGCGGGGACGCCGGCGCCCTCCAGGGCGTACGTACGAGAAGGACCGCCCGTCCGAGGGGGCCGCGGGTCGCAGGCGCGACCGGCGGCCCCTCTCTCATCGCCGCGCGCGCCGTGCAGGCGGCGGCGCAGACCCAAGGCCCTTCTCGCCCCGCGCGCCAGCGCTCCAGCGGCTGGCCCCAGCGATTAGTTTTCGAGCAGGGCCTCGATCTCGTCGGGCTCGAAGCGGTACTCCTTGCCGCAGAAGTGGCAGTGCACGAGCGCGGGCTCGCCCTTCTCCACCATGGACTCCAGCTCCTCGCGGCCGAGCGCGAGCACGATCCGGGAGGCGCGGTCCTTGTCGCAGCCGCAGTGGAACTCCACCGGGCTCGCGCCGAGCTCCTGGTAGCCCATGCCGCGCAGGAGGCGGCCGAGGATGTCGGTCGGCGACATGCCGCGCTCCTGCATGTCGGTGACGGACTCGACGCCCTCGAGGTTGGCGGAGAGCTGGTCGATCAGCGCGTCGTCGTAGCCGGGCATGAGCTGGACGATGAAGCCGCCCGCCTGGCGCACGCTCAGGTCCACGTCCACGAGGACGCCCACGCCGACCGCCGTGGGGATCTGGTCGCTGACCGCGAAGTAGTAGGTGAGGTCGTCGCCGACCTCGCCCGTGGCGAGCGGAACGGTGCTCGAGTACGGCTCGACGCCCGGCAGGTCTCGCACGACCGTCAGCGTGCCCGCGCCGATGCCCCCGCCGACGTCGAGGTGGTTGCCCCGCTTGAGGTCGAGCCACACGTTTGGGTGGTTGGCGTAGCCCTTGACCTGCCCCTTGTTGTTCGCCGTGACGGTGAGGCCGCCGATGGGGCCGTCGCCGGACATGACGAGGGTGATCAGCTCGTCCTCGTCCTTGGACATGGCGCCCATCATGAGGCCGCCCATCATGAGGCGCCCCAGCGCCGCCGTCACGAGCGGGCTCGAGTGGTGGTCGTCGCAGGCGGTCTGCACGGTGCCGCGCGCGGTGACCGCGAAGGCGCGCACGAGACCGTCGGCCGCCGTGCCCCTCACGATGTGGTCGCCCCTGCGGACGCAAGCGTCCTCGAAGTCGATGAGCTCCGCGCCCTCGCCGGCGCCCGGGGCGCCGCCGTCCTTCTCTGCCATGTCTCCCCCGTCTCCGGCCTGCCGCCCGAGGGCGGCAGGCCCTTGCTTGCCTTCCGTCTCTCCTACCCAACCTCGCCGCCAGGCTGCCGCCAGATTCCCGCACGGGCGAGAAAACCGAGCCGCTCCACACGACGTGCGGGCGGCCCGACTGCCATACTGGGTGGAGCGACGCTCTCGTGAGGGGGACCCATGTTCAGCCCGTTTCGCGCGCCCGACGGCGGCCAGAAGACGATAGCCGAGGTCACCTGGGACGACCTCGCGCAGCTCAAGGACATGGACGAGGGCTTCGTGCTCGAGTTCAAGTGCGCCAACACCGCCTCGGTCAGGCGCAAGATCCCCAAGATCGTCGCCTCCTTCGCCAACTCGCGCGGCGGCTGGCTCGTGATCGGCATCGCCGACGACACCAAGGAGGTCACGCCCATCCCGCGGCCGCAGGCGGACTTCTCGCAGACCGTCGGCGAGCTCTGCCGCAGGCACGTCTCGCCCGCGCCGCCCTTCGAGGCGCGCTTCCTCGAGGACCCGGCAGACGCCGAGCGGGGCGTCGCCATCGTGCAGGTCGGCGAGGGGGACTTCCCGCCCTACGTGGCCGACGGCCGGGTGGAGATCCGCGAGGGCTCCACCTCGGGGCCCGCGACCGGCGGCGAGCTGGTCGAGCTCTACGGCAAGGCGACGAGGCGCCACACGGAGGTCGCCGGCTTCTGCCACAGGACGGTCTTCTTCCCGGACGCCGGGCCCGCCGGCGCCGTCCCCCTCTTCGACCTCTACCTCTACCGGATGGGCATCCGCCCCGCGGAGGCCGTGGGGCGCGCGGAGGTCGAGGCGCACCTGGACGCCATGCGGGCGTGCTTCTCGCGCCAGGGGATGGAGTGCCACGTGCAGCACGCGCACGACTCGCTGATCCTGCGCGGCACGCCGCCGCTGCGGCTGGGAGAGGCGCACTCGGCGATCGAGCTCTTCGGCGACGAGTCCATGAAGCTCACGGTGCCCGCGGTGCCTCTCGACGGGCCCGAGCGCGCGCGGGCGCTCGAGGAGCTCGCCGGCTTCGGGCAGCACGTCCCCGAGGGCTCGGTCATCGTCGACGCGCGGCAGACGCTCAGGCGCGTGACCCTCATGGCCACGGTGCTCGACCGCTACGTGCGCGAGCGCGGGCTCTCCTGGCGGGGCTACGCCGTGGTCTACGAGCTCGAGAACATGGCCGGCGTGATTCTGTGGAGCGCGGGCGAGGAGTACCGCGCCTACGCGAGGCGCCACGGCGCCCTGTTCTGCGGGACCACGGACTGCCGAAGCCACGTGCGCTACCTGGACGACGGCTCGCACGACTCCTTCCGCGCGCGGCAGTTCGCCGGCAGCCACTTCTTCGAGGCCTGCGGCCTGCCGCTCGGCTCGCACGACCCGGAGGACATCCAGCTGGTGGACGCCCTGCTCAGCACGAGCCGCTGACGGCGGCGGGCCGCCCCGCGCGACGACAGGCTCGGCACTGACCCACCCCGCGCGGCGCCCGGCTCGTGCGAGAGCATCAAAATGGGCGCTGATTTTGGTCGAATTGTGCAGCCTTACCCAACTTTGCCTGTGTTATTCAGCAAATCTTGTGAACGGCAGATAATGGGTGCAGACGGTTCCTGATGGCACGACACACCCATTAGAAAGGCATGCGCATGATCACCCCCATCGTGGCGGAGTTCCTCAGCACGGCGCTCATGATCCTGTTCGGCGTCGGAGTCCACTGCGACACGGTCCTCAACGGGACCAAGTACCACGGCTCCGGCCACCTCTTCGCCATCACCACGTGGGCCTTCGGCATCTCCGTGTGCCTCTTCGTCTTCGGCGGCGTCTGCATGAACCCCGCCATGGCGCTCGCCCAGTGCCTGCTCGGCCTGGTGGACTGGTCCATGTTCGTGCCCTACGTGATCGCCGAGATGGCGGGCGGCTTCGCCGGCGCCGTCATCTCCTGGTTCATGTACGCCGACGCCTTCAGGGCCTCCGAGGGCAAGGTGGACGGCGTCGCCATCCGCAACATCTTCTCGACCAACCCGCTCATCAACGACAGGCCCGCAGCTTCTTCATCGAGGCCTTCGAAACCACCATCTTCCTCGCCGCCATCCTCTGCATCAGCCACTGGGGCGGCGACAGCCTCCTGCTCGTCGCCATCTGCGTCGGCCTGCTCGTGTGGGCGATCGGCATGGGCCTCGGCGGCATGACGGGCTTCGCCATGAACCAGGCCCGCGACCTCGGCCCGCGCCTCGCCTACCAGGTCCTGCCGATCAAGGGCAAGGTCGACAACAACTGGAGGTACGGCCTCGTCGTCCCGGGCCTCGCGCCTTTCGTGGGCTCCTTCCTGGCGGTCGCCCTCGTCCACTTCCTCGGCCTGTACTAGGGCGGGGCGAGAAGGACCCGGGCCTCGCTGCACTACCGAGGGCCCGGCCTACTCGGGCCAGACGAAGTCGAAGCTGCCCGCCTCGCCGCCGTCCACGAGCAGGTTCTGGCCGGTCATGAAGCGGTTGGTGACGGCGACGAAGTAGACCCACTCGGCTATCTCGCCGGGAGTCGCCCAGCGCCTGAGCGGCGTCAGGGCCATGACCCGGGACCAGAGCTCGGGGTCGTCCGTCACGGGGCGGTTGAGCTCGGTCAGGACGCCGCCCGGGTCCACGCTGTTGCACGTCGCGCCCGGCACGAGGCGCTGCGCGAGGTTCCTCGCGTAGGCGAGCACGCCGCCCTTCGACGCCGCGTAGGCCGGGAACTCAGCGCCGGTGTGTCCGCTCGACGACCCCACGAGCACCACGGCGGCGACCTCCGCGGTGGGCCGGCGCCCGCCGGGCTCGAAGGCGAAGGCCTCGCAGGTGTTGATGGCGCCCTTGAGGTTGACGTCTATGTCGTCGGGCGTGCCCTGCACGCCGGCGTTGGCCACGACCACCTGCGGGCGCAGCCCCGCCGCGAGCGCGCGGAGCGCCGCGGCGTCGCGGACGTCCGCCTCGACGTGGCGGTAGCGCGGGTGGGAGACGGAGGGGCCGGCCACGTCCAGCCCCCACACGGAGTGGCCGCGCGCGCAGAAGAGCTCGGCCGTCGCGCGCCCGATGCCCGAGGACGATCCGGTGACGAGCACGTCGAGGGAGCGGCCGCGGGCGTCGAGGGGCTGCGAGCGCAGGTCCTCCTCGCCCGAGGAGGGTGCCGCACCCGAGGGGGCCGCCGCGCCCGGCGTCACCGCGCTCGCGAGGTCCTTCTCGCCCGGCGTCACCGCGCCACCGCCGCGGCCTCGCCGCCCGTCCCCGTGGCGCCGTGGAGCCTCAGGTACTCCTCGCCCACGTGCTCGCGCTCCCAGCCGCGCACCACGCGGAAGCCCACCGGCGAGAGGAAGACCTCGCAGAGCAGCTCGACCACGGCGCCGGTGAGCGAGCAGCCGACGACCTGGGCCCAAGACCAGCCGAAGAAGACGTGGCTCACCAGGACGGCGAACACGAAGTTGTCCACGAACTGGCCCACGAGCGTGCTCACGTAGGAGCGGGTGGCGAAGGCGGCGAAGCCCTCGCGGCCGACCAGGCGGCCGATGCCCTCGTTGACGAGGGAGTTCACGACGGACGAGGCGAGCATCGAGACCATGGAGCCCACGACCACGTACCACGAGCCGCCGAAGGTCGCGTTGAGCGCGGCGTTGACGTCGAGGCTGCCCGTGCTGTAGTAGGCGCCCCACTTGCCCGGCGTCAGGCTCATGAGCCAGAAGAGGGCGCAGACGCCGAGGTTGATGCCCTCGGCCAGCACGCTGACCTCCACGGAGGCGCGGGCGCCGAAGCGCTTGCAGATCATGTCCATGCACAGGAAGCTCACCCAGCTGACGGTGACGCCGCAGTCGAGCGCCAACCACGGCAGCGAGACCAGCTCCTTGTTGGCGAGCAGGTTCATCACGACGACGCTGACGGCGAAGAGCGCCACGGTGGCGCTGGGGATGCTTCTGAGCAGGACCTTGTAGTCCCGCGCGATGCGGCTGAGCATGCTTCTCTCCCGGTTTTGTTTGTTGGCAAGCAGGTTTCACCTGGGACTGCTTGGAGGGCCGCGGACCAGCCGCGCACCATGGTAGCGCAAGCGCGCCCGCGGCATGGGCGGGGTCGCCGCCCCCACGCCCGCGGCATGGGCGGGGCCGCGGCGCGGGCGCTTGCGACAAGGACGCGACGCGGCCCGCCCCTACGCCACGGCCGGGAGCGCGAGCGAGAGCGCGATGAGGATCTGCGCGGCGTAGTAGGTGCCCAGGCTCCAGGCGCGGCGCGCGCCCGTGCGGCGGCCGCCGAACGTGTTGAGGGCGAGGAGCGAGTCTGACACGAGGAAGAGCACGGCACCGCAGGCGAGCGCGCCCGCGCCCGCGCCGGGCTCGAGCAGCCAGCCCGCGCAGGCGAAGGAGAGGAACTGCGCGAGCACCAGCAGGTAGAGGGCGCCGAGAAGGGCGCGCCTGCCCCGGAGGCGGACCCTGCGCGAGAGGGCCAGGACGACGGCGCCGCCCAGGGCGAGCCCCGCCAGCGCGGCCGCGACGGTCGCGGCCGCCGGCGAAGCCCCGATGCCCGCCGCCGCGCCGGCTCCCGCGACGACCCGCACGCGCGGCACGAGGTAGCACAGGTACGCGAGGTGGCCAAGGAGGAACGAGAGGGCGCCGGCGGAGAAGAGGTGGCGCGCGCGCCGCTTGACCTCGGGGACGAAGCGCAGCGCGTGCAGGACGTCGCCCACGGCGCCGAGCGCCAGACCGGCCACGACGACGGCCGCTCCGGGTACGGGAGCGACGGCCGCGGCTGCGGAGGTCGCCGTGGCGGGGCCCGCGGCCGTCGCGGCGCCCCACGCGCCGAGCGCCACGAAGGCGGCCGAGGCGAGCGCCTTCAGGGCGGCGGCGCGCCGGTAGGCGCCGCGCAGGTCGGAGGCCACGAAGGCCGCCTGGAGCGCGACCCCGGCGAGGGCGATGCCGCAGGGCGCAAGTGGGTTCGTCGGGCTCACGGCTCCTCCGCTCGTCTCGGCCGCGGCAAGCCCGCGGTCCCTCTTGGCTACGAGGCCGGACGCAGGCCGCGGCCGCGGCGCGGTGGCGCGGCCGGCGCGGGGCCGCGGTCCTTCTCGCCCGAGGCCCTTCTCGCCCCGGGCGCGGCGCTTCGACCCAACCATAGGGCACCGGCGGCCTATCCGGCCAGCCGGTTCGACCTCCGGAGGAACTTGGCCGGCATCGGGCGCTCGAGGCGCCAGACGACGGTCATGGGGCGCGACCCCTCGTGCGAGACGTAGTCGACGAGGCCCAGGAAGGTGAAGGGCGCCGTGCCCGCCGCGTCCGTGCGCCACTCGCGCACGAAGAGCAGCACCTTGGTACCGAGCTCCCGGTGATGCACGTAACGCTGCCCCACCCTGCCCGTCTCGGAGGTCGTGGACTGGCTCTGCCAGTGGAAGAGGCTCTCGCTGATCGAGTAGTCCTCGTACATCGTCGTGGGCGAGTAGTCGCGCTCGGACTTGTTGAGCGTGTTGATCAGCACGTCGCAGCCCTTGTCCGGCAGCCATTTGACCCCCTGGCGCACCACGCCGGGGTTGAGGTAGTCGAGCCCCACGAAGATCTGGTCGCGCGTGTACTGGCAGTGCAGGTCGAGCGGGCACGCGAATCCGGGGTCCACCGGCTCGTCGACGAAGTCTATGTGGTCCAGCTGCCAGCGGAGGAGGTCGAGGAGCTCCCGGCCGAGCACGCGGTTGGACATGGCGCGCGCGAGGTCGGACAGGGTGTCGCGCTCGAGCCGCTCGCCCTTGGCGTCCGGGAAGAGCGTCACCTGGAACATGCGCAGCCAGCGGACCTGCGTGGGCGTGAGGTCCTGCTCGGCCAGCTCGCCTGCGCGCGGCAGGGCGTCGAGCAGGAAGGAGATCCAGCGGCGCGAGTCCATGGAGCAGACCCGTGCCAGGGCGCGGGTCAGCGCCACCTCGTCCGGGTCGGAGAAGTCCGGGCGCACGCCGGCCTCCACGGCCATGCGGGAGAGGCTGCCGCGGGCGAAGACCTCCTTGGGGTCGGCGCCCGTGAGCTCCAGGAAGTTGGCGAGGGTGGGCGGGCGGCCGGTGTCCTCCTCGAAGGTCGCCAGCCGCGACACGATCCCCACCCTCGTGGCGACCGAGGCGCGGATGCCCTCGAGCACGTGCTCGGCGGCGACCCGCTCGAGGTGCACGTAGCAGCCGCGCGGCACCGAGGGGAAGCCGTCCTCCACCTCGCGCCAGACGCCGCGGCGCGTGGGCTCCAGCAGGGCGGCGAGCTTGGCCTCGAAGTCGTAGTGCGCGTTCTGGCGGCCGATGAAGTCGAGCACGGTCAGGCAGTCCTTGCCCTCCGCCAGGCGCAGGCCGCGGCCGAGCTGCTGCAGGAAGACGGTGAGCGACTGCGTGGGCCTGAGGAACAGCACGGTGTTGACCTCGGGGATGTCGACGCCCTCATTGTAGACGTCGACCGTGAAGACGAAGCGCAGCTCGCCGGACCTGAGCCGCTCCCTGGCGCCGGCACGCTCGCCCGCCGGCGTCCGGCCCGTGACCGAGGCGGAGGGCAGGCCCATCTCGCTGAAGCGCGCCGCCATGAAGTCGGCGTGCGCCACCGAGACGCAGAAGCCGAGGCCGCGGACCTCGTCGAGGTCGGCCACGTAGCGCCGGACGGCCTCCGCCACCATGCCCGCGCGCCTCCGGGCGACGCCGCGGCTGTACACGTAGACGTCCTCGAGCTGCGACTCCTCGTAGCCGCCGCGCGTCCAGCGCAGCCCGCTCAGGTCCACGCCGTCCGCGACGCCGAAGTACTGGAAGGGGCAGAGCAGCTTGCGGTCGATCGCCTCCGGCAGGCGGATCTCCGCCGCGATCCTGCCGTCGAACCACGAAAGGACGGAGCGGCCGTCCGCGCGCTCCGGCGTGCCCGTCAGGCCGAGAAGGACCCGGGGGCGGAAGTGGTCGAGAAGGGCCTGGTAGGACGGGGCGGGCGCGTGGTGGAACTCGTCGATCACGACGTAGTCGTAGAAGCCGGGCTCGAGCCTCTCGGCGAGGCGCGCCGCGTTCAGCGACTGGATGGAGCAGAAGAGGTGGTCGAGCGAGCGGGGCCGCTCGCCGCCGACGAGGAGCTCGCCGAAGTTGAGGTCGCGCAGGACGCCGCGGAAGGTGCCGAGCGCCTGGCGCAGGATCTCCTCGCGGTGCGCGACGAAGAGCAGGCGCGGCGCGCCGGCGGCGGGGGCGGCGGGCGCGGCGGGGGCGGCGGACGCAGGGCTGACGGCGGGGGCGGCGGGGTCCGCGGCGGGAGCGGCCGGGGCGGCGGGGTCCGCAGCGGGGGCGGCGGGCGCGCGGGGTCCGCGGTAGCGCCGGCAGAAGTCGCGGTAGTCCAGGGCGGCGATGACCGTCTTGCCCGTGCCCGTCGCGGCAACGACGAGGTTCCGCCAGTGCCCGCCCACCTCGCGCTCCGCGCGCAGCCTGTCGAGCACCTGCTGCTGGTAGGGGTACGGGCGGATGTCGAAGAGCGCGGTGTCCACGGTCGCGGCCCCGCCCGCGCCGGCGCCCGTGCCGCGCTCGTGCCGGACCGCCTCGACGAAGCGGTCGTGCTGCGACTCGTCGTAGCGCTCGAACTCGTCCGACTCCCAGTACGACTCGAAGGTCGCGCGGATCTTCTCGACCGTCTCGGGCAGCTCCTGGCGGGCGATCTTCACGTTCCACTCGAGGCCGCTCGTCATCGCGGGGACGGAGAGGTTCGACGAGCCCACGTAGGCGGTCGTGAGGCCCGTCGCGCGCTCGAAGACGTAGGCCTTGGCATGCAGGCGCGTGCCGCGGGTGTCGTAGGAGACCTTGACCTCGGCGCCGGGGAGCCGGCTCAGCTCGTCGATGGCGCGCACGTCCGTCGCGCCGATGTAGGAGGTCGTGATCACGCGCAGGCGGCCGCCGCGGCGGGAGAAGTCCTCGAGCTGCTCGATGATCACCCTGAGGCCGGACCACTTGACGAACGAGACGAGCATGTCGACCGCGTCGGCCGAGGCGATCTCTCGCTGGAGCTCCGTGCCGAGCTGGGGCTCGGAGCGCGCGCCGGTGAAGAGCGAGCTCTGCGACATCGGCGTCTGGGGGCGCGGGATGCGGCCGCGGCGGACGAGCGGCGCGGGGGCGGCGGGGGGCGCAGCTGGCCGCGAGGCCGCTGCCAGTTGCGAGGCCGCTGCCGGCTGCGAGGCCGCTGCCGGCTGCGAGGCCGCAGCCTGTTGCGAGCCCGCAGCCTGTTGCGAGGCCGCAGCCTGTTGCGAGCCCGCAGCCTGGTCGTCACGCGGCACGAGCGAGAGGAGCTGGCGGGCGGACGCGTCGACCCGCACGCCGGGCTCCGAGCCGGGGGCGCCCGCGAGCGCGTCGATCATCCGGTTGGCGAGGGCGACCTCCGCGGCCAGCGCGTCCTTCTCGCCCTCCCCCGCCCGCGCGAGCTCCGCGCGCGCGACGGAGGCGACGTAGTCAGCGAGCACGCGCGACGCCTCCGCAGCGTCGATCTGGCGCGTGGTGGGCTCGAGGGTGGCGGAGGCCTCCTCAATCTGCCTCCGCAGCCCCTCGCTCACGGTCTGCTCGTAGAGCCCCGGCCTCAGCATGCGCCGCCCCCTCGGTCCGTGGGGCGGTGCCCGTGCCTGCCGGGCCCGAGGCCGCGGCCGCGCCGTGGCCGCCCCCATCGCCAGCCACGCGACAAGGATCTCTCAGCCGGGTGCGAGACGCAAAGGGCAATCCCGCGGGAGGCAGCGCACCACCCGGGCGGGCGCGGCCCGGCGGCGCGGGCCGCGGGCGGCGGCGCGGGCTGCGGGCGGCGGCGCGGGCGCTAGTCCTTCTCGGCCTGGACCTCCTGGTACTGGATCTCGTCGTAGCTAAGGCGGCGCTGCGGACGCGCGCCCTCGAGGTGCACGGAGGTGTGCTCGCTCATGTCCACGTAGAGCTGCATGGTGCCCGGCGTGCTGTAGTGGCCGGCCGTGTCGATGAAGTACTTGACGGGGATGGCGTCGGCGAGGTCGACGTCGGCGTAGCAGATGCCCTCCTCGTCGCTCGGCAGCTCGGAGACGACGCAGCCGTTGGGACCGATGATGCGGGTGAAGCCGTGGCCGAGGCCCATCATCGCGCACTGCTCGGGCGTGTCGCAGACGACGTCGGCCTGGGCCTCGGTCCAGATCTGCGACGCGCACAGGGTGAAGGTGCCGTTGGAGACGGCGTAGTAGAGGGCTGCGTTGATGCACTGCTGCACCGCGAAGGGGTGCGTGGGGTCGGGCAGGCCGATGGGCCACGAGCTGACGTGGATCTGCTCGCCCATGGCGCCCATGGTAGCCACGTTCAGCGGGATGTAGTGCTCCCAGCACTGCAGGCCGCCGAGCCGGCCGTACTCGGTCTCGAGGACGGGCATGAGCGACGTGTCGCCGTCGCCCCAGATGGTCATCTCCGCGTTGGTCGCCTTGAGCTTGCGGTGCTTGCCGACGAGGTCGCCGGCCGGGTCGAACCAGAGCTGCGTGAGGTAAAGCGAGCCCTTGTCCTTCTCCGTCACGGAGATGCAGACGTAGGCGGCGGCGTCGCGCGCGGCCTGGCTCAGGCTGCGGACGGAGGGCGACGGGATTTCGACGGAGTTCTGGAAGAGGTGGACGTAGTGCTTCATGCCGGAGCCGGGGTCGCTCATCCAGATCCACCAGGGGTAGCCGGGAATGGCGGCCTCGGGGAAGGCAATCACCTTGGCGCCGGCGGCGCCGGCCTCGCGGATGAGGTCGCAGGCGTGCGCGACGGACGCCTCGAGGTCGAGCATCCTCGGCTCGAACTGGACGGCGGCTACCTTGGCCTTGGGATACACGGATTCCATGCGCTTCTCCTCTCGACGGGGCCGGGCGGTTGCGGCACGGGCGCGGATGCGGGCGACGCGGGTGCGGGCGGCGCGGCTGCGCTCGGATCCCGCGCGGGCCGCGGTCGGACCTCGCGCGGACCGCCCTCGGTACGTGGGTTAAGGTAACCGGCGATGATGGCGCCTTTGTTCCGCGAAGGGCGCACCCCGGGTTAAGTTCGCATGTCGATCGCGTTTCCGCGCAGGCGGACGTGGCCGCACGGACGGACGTGGCCGCGTGCGACGTGCGGACGGCACGTCCTTCTCCGCCCGTCGGGCCCGCCGCGCGCGGAGCTCCCACGTGCTCCAAGCTGGCCACGGACCCGGCGCCCGCTCGAGGGCGCCGCCGGATGTGAGCGGATGTGAGGCCCACAATCCGAGCGGTCCGCCTCGCTCCTCTGCATGCCGCCGCGCCCGGTCACACATCAAAGCTTCAATGTTCGTAGGGCATTTTGCGTTTCCCCGACATTTTTCGAAAATTTTGTCCGCTAAACGCAATTTGGGGGTAGGGCAATTTTCGTTATGAGAACAAATTTTCGAAAAATTGTTGGGAAAAGGGCACTTACGCACGAAACGGCCGCAATGGTGCGTGTCGACGGATGCCGCAGCGATGGCCTGGAGGCCATGGGGCGGAGAAGGACGTTGGAGAGGGGCACTCATCGCCTCGGCCGTCGGGGCGCAGCGCGGGCCGCGGCGGGTGGCGGAGCTGGGCGCGGCGCGGGCCGCGGCGGGTGGCGGAGCTGGGCGCGGCGCGGGCCGCGGCGGGTGGCGGAGCCGGGCCACCGCGCGGACCGCAATCGTACAGGTACGTGATACATACTTAAGCGTGCTTTGCTTAGATTTCTTTCTATTAGTCGTATAAAGTTCGCGAAAGCGGGCACATATACAAGCGAACCCAAGGAAGCCCAGAGGAAAGGGCGTCCACCACATAGAAGGAGTGGTAACGATGGCAGGCATGGTTCCCTTTAGTGACCGCGAGCAGGCACTTCGCAGGGCATGGCCGTTCGGTGCTCTCGACGACTTCTTCGCGCCACTGGCAGCGTTCGACTCGTCCGACGCCTTCAAGATGAACGTCGAGGACAAGGGCGACTCGTATGAGGTGACCGCAGAGCTCCCCGGCGTCAAGAAGGACGAGGTCGAGGTCGAGCTCAGCGAGGGCAGGCTCTCCATCTCGGTCGACAAGAAGGAGTCCGACGAGGACAAGGGCAAGGACTGGCTGCAGAAGGAGACCAGCGAGTGGAAGGCCACGCGCGGCGTCTACCTCAAGGACGCGGCAAACGAGGGCCTGACGGCGAAGCTGGCCGACGGCGTCCTGACGGTCGACGTGCCCAAGCTGGCCGAGGCCAAGTCCAACGTCACCAAGGTCACGGTAGAGTAGCCGGCGTCGACGGCGAGGCGGCAGGTCGCGGCGAGGTGGCCGCGCGGCACGTGGGGCGGTAGCGCCGTAGGGTGCGCGCGGGGCCGACAAGCTCGACGCGATCGGAAGGCTCGTCCGGCCGACAAGCTCGACGAGGTCGAAAGGCTCGTCCGGCCGAGAAGATCGACAAGCTCCATGGTCTGGGGGCGGCGCTTCGGCGTCGCCCCCTCTCTTGTGTCGGGGCCCGCGCGCGGCGGCGCGCGCTACAGTGGAGCGACGCGCCCGCGACGTGCGAGCAAGCCGCGAGCTTGCGGGCCCGTCGCAGGAGGCGCTCGCGCGAGGCGCGCCCCGTCCCGTCCCAAACGACACCCCGGAGGGAAGTCCCATGCTCAATGTCGTGCTCGTGGAGCCAGAGATACCCGCAAACACCGGCAACGTCGGGCGCACGTGCGTGCTCTGCGGCGCGCGGCTGCACCTCGTCGGCCCCCTCGGGTTCTCGCTCGGCGAGCGCGAGCTGAGGCGCGCGGGCCTCACCTACTGGGAGAGCCTCGACGTTGCGACCTACGAGGACTGGGACGAGTTCGTGGCGAGAAACCCGCTCGTCGCCGGCCAGCTCGCGGCGAGCGGGCGTCCGGAGGACGGCGCCGCGCGGGAGCCGCGAGTGCACCTCCTCACCAAGGCCGGCGGGCGGACCTACAGCGACGCCACCTACCACGACGGCGACTACCTGGTGTTCGGCAAGGAGAGCGCGGGCCTTTCTCGCACGCTCCTGCACGCTCACCCCGAGCTCGCGGAGCGGATTCCCATGCGCGGCGACGACGCGCTCGACAACGCCGACTCCTGGCACGAGACGTTCGGCCGCCTGCACCCCGACCTCGAGCGCGACGCGTGCGGCAACTTCGTGGACCCGCGCGCGTCCGTGGTCACGTCGCTCAACCTCTCGAACTCCGTCGCCATCGTCCTGTACGAGGCGGAGCGGCAGCTTGGGTTCCCCGGGATGAGGTCGTAGGCGGCGCGGCGGCGAGGGAGCGGCGCGCTGACCGCGAGGAAACTGCAGCGGTACGCGAAGGAACGGCAAGCGAGAAGCAAGCGGGCGGCAAGGGAGGCGTCATGGACATCTGCAGCTACGTCGCGTGGTTCGGCCTGTTCAGCGTGCTGGGATGGGTGTACGAGTGCGCCTACTGCGCGATAAAGAACAGGCGCTGGGACAACCGCGGGTTCCTCTTCGGGCCGGTCTGCCCCATCTACGGGTTCGGCGTCGTCGCCGTCATCGTCGTGGCGCAGGCCCTGCCGCGCGGCGGCGACATTTCGTGGTGGCAGGTCTTCCTCGGCGGGGCTGCCGGCAGCGCCGTCTTGGAGTACGGGACCTCCTACGTGCTCGAGCGGTGCTTCCACGCGCGCTGGTGGGACTACAGCAACATCCCGCTCAACCTCAACGGGCGCGTCTGCCTGCCCTTCGCGCTGTGCTTCGGCGCCGTCGGCACCCTGCTCTACTACTACGTCTGCCCCGCCATCGCCGACGCCTCGCCGAGCCTGCCGCTCGTCGCGTGGGAGCTGCTCGCGCTCGCGACCGTCTCGCTCATGTCTGCCGACCTCGCGCTCACGCTGTCGACGCTGACCGACCTCACCAGGCGCATCGAGCGCGGCCGCGACGACTTCGACGCGGTCATGGAGACGGCCGTGGACGACATCGCGTCCGGCCGCCGCCCGCTCGAGGACGACCTGGAGGAGGCCGCGCGCCGAGGCGCCGAGGGCATGACGCTCGTCGAGAGGCGGGCCTTGAGGAGCATCCGCAGCTTCGGGTCGAGGGCGCGCGAGGAGAGCGCGGCAAGGCTGCGGCGAGCCGCAGGCCAGCTCGAGGCCCGGCGCAGGAGCGCACACCGCGGGTAGCGGGCGATTCGTGTATTGTCGCTAGAGCGGGTCCTTGTCGCACCCGGAGGGATGCCCCACCAGGTATCCTGGTGTGTCGGCCTCGGCTTGCCGCGCAGGTGCGCGCAAGGCCGCCGCAGCACAGGCGCCAGGCAGGTGCCAGACAGGTGCCAGACTGGTGCAAGGCTCGTGCAAAGCCCGAGCAAGGCCGCCGCAAGGCACAAACGAACCCGCCCGACACGGAGGACGACATGTCAATCAAGGGCCTTATCAGCCAGTTCCTGAAGTTCGGCGTCGTCGGCGTGCTCGCCGCGATCATCGACTTCGGCGTGATGATCCTTCTGCACGAGGTCTTCGGCGTCGACCCCGTCGCGGCGGCGGCAGTCTCCTACGTGGTCTCGCTGATGTTCAACTACTGGGCGTCGATGCGCTACGTCTTCCAGCACCGCGACGACCTGTCGCGCTCGCGCGAGTTCGTGATCTTCATCATCCTGTCGACCATCGGCTTCGGCATCAACGAGCTGGTCATGTGGGGCGGCACCGAGGCCCTGGGCGACGAGTGGTACGTCATCGTGAAGTTCTTCGCGACCGCCATCGTCGCGCTGTGGAACTTCTTCTCGCGCAAGAAGTGGCTCGACGCCTCCGAGTAGGGGCGTGCGACAAGGACCCGGCGCTTGCGAGGGGCCGGCGGGGTCGCTGAACTGCCTCCCATTTCTTGGACACAAGAAATGGGAGGTTCGTCTTTATGCCTGACGGCTTGCGTCTGAAGCACGATGCCGACTCCAGAAGGGAGGCGGC
>JAZHSQ010000028.1:0-25287 GCA_036454645.1 Olsenella sp.
AAGACGTCCTGGCGCACTGCCATGCCTCCTTCGCTTGCCGGCACGTACTGCAGAAGATTCTGACAGCCCAGTACTACGAAGGGGTTACCCGCGAGTTCGAGGCGGTTTCAGGGCGGTTTCGGACGCGTTTCACCCGCCGGGAGCGAAGGCACGGGCGCCCGGCAGCGGGGCGTCGGCCCCCGCTGCCGTCGCCCCGCTGCGGCGCGGCGCCGCCTACGCGCCTGCAGCCGCGGGCGAGAAGGACGTCCGTCCCAGGGGCGACCTCAGCCCGGACGCCGCCACGCCGCCGCGGGCGGGCGCCGCGGGCGCGTGCGGCGCCGCGAGCTCGCGCTCCCAAGCGAAGTTGAGGATGGCGTTCACGGGGAAGCCGGCCGCGAACATCGCGAACCCGACGCCCCAGAGGCCGCGAACCTCCCACACGAGGCCCTCCACCATGAACGGGCTCACGCGGCCGTCACTCATCTGCGAGATGTTTCGGAGCGGCATGTTGTAGACGTAGTCGAGGTCCGTGCTCGGGTTGGGGCTGCGCCGGTTCTCGCGCTCGAGGGCGGTGAGGACGGCCCAGACGGCCCAGAACACGGGGCTGCGGCCGTGGTTCAGGTCCCTCATGCAGAGGTTGTGGTCGAGCGGGATGCGCGCACTCGGCAGGCTGCCGCCGAGAAGGGCGGCGAAGCTCGCGTCGGGGACGTGCTTCACGAGACCGTACTGGTAGCTCGCGAGGCCCAGCCCCACGTAGGGGTCGGGCGCCCCGGTGCCGGACACGCGGACGGACGCCCGCAGCCGCACGTCCTCGCAGGAGGTGCCGACGCGCAGCTCGTAGCTGCCGCCCTCGACCTCCCAGGCGTCGGTCTTCACGTTGAAGTACTGGAAGGCGCGCCCGTCGACGGGCACGACCACCTCGGCGGTCTCGCCCGGCTGCAGGAAGACCTTCCGGAAGCCCGCAAGCTCCTCCTCGGGCCCGAAGACCTGGCGGTCCGGCTTCGAGACGTAGAGCTGGACCACCTCGGCGCCTGCGCAGACGCCGGCGTTGTGCACGCGCACGCGCACGGAGTCGAGTCCGGGCGCGACGGAGAGGTCGGAGAGGTCGAAGGTGGTGTAGCTGAGGCCGAACCCGAAGGGGTAGGCGACCCTCACGCGGGCGGTCCCGTAGTAGCGGTAGCCCACGTAGAGCCCCTCGCGGTACTCCGCCGTCCGGCGCGCGCTGGGGTAGTTGCCGAAGGTTGGCGTGTCCTCGATGCGGCGCGGCCACGACTCGGCCAGCTTGCCGGACGGGTTGCACCTGCCGGTGAGGACGTCGAGGGCCGCGGCGGCGGAGGCCTGGCCGCCGAGCCCCTGATAGAAGAGGGCACGGCAGCACGAGGCCCAGCCGGTCTCCACGACGCCGCCCGAGGAGAGCAGTGCGACCACGTTGGGGTTGGCGGCGGCCACCGCCTCGAGGCAGGCGACCTGCCCCGCCGAGAGGAGGAGGTCGGTCCGGTCGCGGCCCTCTCCCTCGCGGCCCTCCTCGAGGCCCATGCACACCACCACGACGTCAGCCGTGCGCGCGAGCTCGACCGCCTCGGCGACGAGCGCCTCGTCGGCGCCCCCGCCGCGCCTGAAGCCCGTGGCGAAGCCCACGAGGTCGAGGTCGGGCGAGGAGCCCATGAGGCCGACGAGGTCGTCCACCTGCGCGGCGTTCACGTGCGAGGAGCCCAGCCCCTGGTAGCGCGGCTTACGCGCGTACTCGCCCACGAGGGCCACGCGCGTGTGGGGCGCGAGCGGCAGGATGGGCGCGCCTGCGGCGCCGTCGGCACCCGCGGCGTGGCCCGCGGCGCCGTCGGGCGAGAAGGACGCGCCGCCGCCCACGACGGGCGCGCCGGGCCGCGCCTGGCGCGGCTCGTTCTTGAGCAGGACGGCGCCCTCGGCGGCGATCCTCCGCGCGAGCTCGTGGTGCGCCTCGGCGTCGTAGGCGGCGGGCGCCGCGGCGACGGCGGGGGTCACGGAGTAGACGAGCTCGAGCGCCTCGCGCACGCGGCGGTCGAGCGTCTCCTGGGGGAGCCTCCCCTCCCTGACGGCGCGCTCGAGGGCGCGGGCGGAGGCGAGGCCGGGGTCGGGCATCTCGAAGTCGCAGCCCGCCCGGACGGCGGCGACGTGGTCCTCGGTGGCACCCCAGTCGGAGACGACGGCCCCCTCGAAGCCCCACTCGCCCCTCAGCACGGAGTCGAGCAGGACCGGGCTCTGGCCGGCGTAGACGCCGTCCACGAGGTTGTAGGAGGTCATGATGCAGCGCGGCGCGGACTCGCGCACGCAGACCTCGAAGCCCCTGAGGTAGATCTCCCGCAGGGTCCTGGCGTCCACGATCGAGTCGGAGGCGAGCCGCCTCGTCTCCTGCGAGTTGGCCGCGAGGTGCTTGGGGCAGGCGGAGATGCCGCAGGACTGGACGCCGCGCACGTAGGCGGCGGCGAGCTTGCCCGAGAGGAGCGGGTCCTCCGAGAGGTACTCGAAGGAGCGGCCGCACAGGGGACTGCGCTTGATGCAGAGGCCGGGGCCGAGCAGGACGCCCACGCCCTGCGAGGCGGCCTCCTCGCCGAGGGCGCGGCCCTCGGCCTCGGCCAGGGCCTCGTCCCAGGTGTCCGCCAGGGTCACCGCCGTGGGGAAGCAGGTCGCCGGCGAGGACTCGTTCAGGCCGAGGTGGTCGCCCACGGCCTGGTGCCTCAGGCCGTGCGGGCCGTCGGAGAACTCGACCGTGGGGACGTGCCGGCCGTCCGCCAGCTCGTAGCCCCGCGTGCCGAACGACGTGGCGCCCTGCAGCAGCGCGCACTTCTCCTTGAGGGTCATCACTGCGAGTGCGGCCTCCACCGCACGCTCGACCTCGGGTGACCTGTCGTATGCCGGACGCGCGTCCGCGCTCGTGCCGGTCGGTGCGCTCTCAGGGTGGCTGGCCATGTGCTCTCCTCACCGCGACGTGTGGCCCGACGGGCGCGCGGGCCCCGGCCCGCCGGACGACGGACCCCCGGCCCGCCAGGCGCGCGGGCCCCACCTGCTACTTTAGCGGCACCCGGGGCCTACTGCGCGGCGGCCTTCCCCTTAGCGGAGAGCCTCGCGCGAACGGCGCCCGCCACGGCGGGGATCACGGAGACGAGGATGATGCCCACGACCACGAGGCTGAAGTGCTCCTGCACCACGGGGATGCCGCCGAAGAAGTAGCCGATCAGGGTGAACAGCGAGCTCCAGGTGATGCCGCCCAGGACGTTGAAGACCACGAAGTGGTGCCACTTCATGCCGCCCATGCCCGCGATGAAGGGGACGAAGGTGCGGATGAAGGGGAAGAAGCGGCCGAGGAAGATCGCGGGGCGCCCCCACTTGTCGAGGAACGCCTGGCTCTTCTCCATGCGCTCCGGCGTCATGGCCTTGACCTTGCCCGAGCGCACGATGCGCTGCCCGAGCCTCTCGCCGATGAAGAAGTTGCACTGGTCGCCCAGGATCGCCGCGCACCAGGCGGTCGCGAGGAGGGCGACGAGGTTGAGGCCGCCGCCGTTGGCGAAGAAGCCCGCGGCGAACAGCAGGGAGTCTCCCGGCAGGAAGGGGAAGAAGACGACGCCCGTCTCGATGAAGATGATCAGGAACACGAGCCCGTAGGCGGCGACGGGGCCTGCGGCGATGGCACCGGCGATGGCGGTGCGCGGGTCGCGGAGCAGCTCAGCGACGAAGTTGACGAAGCCCATGCTATCCAATCTCTCCTGGCCCTCGCGGACGGGCGCGGGCGATGGTGCTTGCGGACGGCCCGGCGCGGCCCCGGCGCGCGGCCTGCCGGCGGCGACGGCGCTTGCAAAAAAGCCCCGAGCACATGCCCGGGGCCTTCGGCTCTCAGCGCGCTGGATGGGAACGGGTGCCCGACAGAGGCTCCTTATGGCTGCTGTCTCCCGACCCTGACCAGGTTCGCAGTATGCCGTCACCCGAACCCATCCAGCGCGCTCACGCAAGTGAGTATACGCGGGCGCGCGGCGGGGCCGCAAGGGGCCGGGCGCCAGGCGCGCGGCGCCACACAATCGACAGAGAAGCGCCGGGCACCGCGGTTAGCGATAGGATGGGGAGGACCGAGAAAGACCGGGCGCCGTGCCCCCGACCCTTGGAGCAGCATGCCGAAGAAGAGCAAGCAGGCAGGTCGCGCGACGGAGCAGGGGCGCGCCCCCCAGGCGCGCGTCGACCCCTCCCTCGGCGAGGTGCTGTACTCGTCGTCCTTCTCCTACACCCCCTCGCTCGAGGAGGACGCCGCCCGCCTGCTCGGCCCCGAGCACGCCGAGGGCGCCCTCAACGTGTGCGGCGGCCTTACCTGCGCCCTCATCGTGGTGATGCTCACCTTCGACCGCGACCTCCTGCCCCTCGCCATCGTCGGGGTCGTGCTGTTCGTTGCCGTGATGGCCGTCTCCAACAGGCTCGTGCGAATCAAGCGCCGCTGGCTCGACGCCCACGGCCACAACGCGGCGGCCCTGGACGGCGAGTCCTGCCGACGCTGCGTGAGCGTCACCCCGACCCACGTCGTCGTCGAGGCCGCCGGCGCCGAGCCGGTCGCCTACCCCCTCTCCGAGCTCAGGCGCGCCCGCCACGACGAGGACCTCTGCCTCGCAGACTTCGGCCAGGGCAGGCTCGCGCTCTTCCCGCGCAAGGCCTTCGGGCTGGCCGCCTACACGTCGATCTGCAAGCTCTTGTCGGAAGGGCCCGACCGGGCATAGGGCAGCGCCCGGGCGAGCCGGGAAGGAGGCCGCCATGGCCGTGCTCGCGGCGTTCGTCGTACCCCACCCGCCGCTCATCGTCCCCGAGGTGGGAAGGGGTGAGGAGCGCGGCATAGCGGACACCGTGGCAGCCTACCGCGAGGTCGGCGCCAGGATCGCCTCGCTCGCGCCGGACGCCCTCGTGGTGTCCACCCCCCACAGCGTCATGTACCGCGACTACAACCACGTCTCGCCGGGGACGGGCGCGAGCGGCAGCTTCGCGCGCTTCGGCGCCCCGCAGGCGCGCGTCTCCTGCGAGTACGACGTCGCCCTGCGCGACGAGCTGGTCCGCGTCTGCGAGGAGGAGGGCCTGAGCGCCGGCACGGACCACGAGCGCGACCCCGAGCTCGACCACGCCACCATGATCCCCCTCCGCTTCGTCTGGGACGCCTGGCCCGAGGGCAGGCCGCGCCCCAAGGTCGTCCGCATCGGCCTCTCCGGCCTCTCCGCGGAGGCCCACTACCGGCTGGGCCGCGCGGTCCAGCGCGCGGCGGCGCGCACGGGCCGGCGCGTGGCCTACGTCGCCTCGGGCGACCTCTCCCACAAGCTCAAGGAGGGCGGCCCCTACGGCTTCGCCCCGGAGGGCCCCGTCTTCGACGAGCGCGTCGGGCGCGACCTCGCCTCCGGCGACCTCCTCGACCTGCTCTCCATCGACCGCTCGCACGCGAACCGCGCCGCCGAGTGCGGCCTCAGGAGCTTCCAGATGATGGCCGGCGCCCTCGACGGCACCGAGGTCAGAAGCGAGCTCCTCTCCCTCGAGGGGCCCTTCGGCGTAGGCTACGCCGTGGCGGCCCTGACCCCCGCGGGCCCCGAGGGGGCGAGCGAGGGGCGCCGCCTCCTCCTGCGTCTCGAGGGGCTGCGGCGCGAGCGGATGGCCGAGGTGCGTGCCGGCGAGGACCCGCTCGTCTCGCTCGCCCGCACCTCCCTCGAGGCCTACGTGACCGGCGGCCGTGCAGCGCCGCCGCCCGCGGGCCTGCCCGCCGAGCTCCTGCGGACGCGCGCGGGCTGCTTCGTCTCCATCAGGGAGGACGGCGAGCTGCGCGGCTGCATCGGGACCATCGTCCCCACGCGCCCGTCGCTCGCCGAGGAGATCGCCGCCAACGCCGTCTCCGCCGGCACCCGCGACCCGCGCTTCCCGCCCGTCCGCACGGGCGAGCTCGCCTCGCTCGTCTACGACGTGGACGTCCTCGGCCCGAGCGAGCCCGTGGCCTCCGCCGCCGAGCTCGACCCCAGGCGCTACGGCGTGATCGTCTCGTGCGACGACGGGCGCCGGGGCCTGCTCCTGCCCGACCTCGACGGCATCGACACCGTCGAGGAGCAGGTCTCCATCGCCGCGCGCAAGGGCGGGATCGACCTCGCCTCGGACGCGTGGCGCCTCGAGCGCTTCGAGGTGGTGAGGCACACGTGACGCCGTGGGAGGAGCGCGCGGGCGCCAGGGGCGCCGACGCCGCGCCTGTCGCGGAGGCGGCCGACGCCGGCGCCGCCAGGGCCCGCTGCGACGCGTGCCCGAGGGGCTGCTCGCTCGCCGAGGGGCAGGTGGGCTTCTGCCGCGCCCGCGCCTGCCGGGGCGGCCGCGTCGTGTGCGAGAGCTACGGCCGCGTGACCTCGCTCGCCGTCGACCCCATCGAGAAGAAGCCGATCGCCGACTGGCGGCGCGGCAGCACGGTCCTGAGCGTGGGCAGCTACGGCTGCAACCTCCGCTGCCCCTTCTGCCAGAACTGGCAGATCTCCCAGGCCGGCGCCGACGGGGTCGGCTGGCGCGAGCTCTCCCCCGGGCGGCTCGTCTCGCTCGCGCGCGAGCTGGCGGAGAAGGACCCGCGCATGGCGGGCGTCGCCTACACCTACAACGAGCCCCTCGTGGGGTGGGAGTACGTCCGCGACTGCGCGCGGCTCGCCCACGAGGCCGGCCTCGCGAACGTCCTCGTGAGCAACGGCTGCGCCACGGGGCGGGTGCTCGACGGCCTCGCGGGCCTCGTCGACGCGGCCAACATCGACCTCAAGGGCCCCGACCAGCGCTTCTACGACTCCTGCAGCGGCTACTCGGACGCCGTGAGGCAGACCGTCGCACGCCTCGCGGCCGACCCCTCCTGCCACCTGGAGGTGTGCACCCTCGTCATCCCGGGGGAGAACGACCGGGACGAGGACGTCGACGCGATCGCGGGGTGGCTCGCGTCGCTGCCCTGCGCGGGCGACCCCATCACGCTGCACCTCACGCGCTTCTTCCCGCGCTGGCGCCTCACGGACCGCCCCCCGACGCCGCCCGAGTGCGTCTACCACCTGGCCGACGTCGCCCGCCGCCACCTCGAGCGCGTCCGCGTCGGCAACTGCTAGCCCGCGGCGGCAGCCGACCGGCTGCGAGACAAGGCGAGGGGGAGGCCCCGCCCGAGCGGGACCTCCCCCTTCACGTGCGCGCACGGCGCGACGGCGGACGGCGGCCGGCACGTACCGGCCGGCGGTGCCCCCGCGCTACCTGCGGTTCTTGCGGTAGAAGTCGATGAGCGCCTTGGTGCTGGCGTCCTGGCCCGCGAGCGCCTCGTCGTCGTGGAAGGCGGGCGTGATCTGCTTGGCGAGCTGCTTGCCCAGCTCGACGCCCCACTGGTCGTAGGAGTCGAGGCCCCAGACGGTGCCCTCGACGAAGGTGATGTGCTCGTAGAGGGCGATCAGGTTGCCGAGCGTGTGGGCGTTGAGCTCGGTGCCGAAGATCGAGGTGGTCGGGCGGTTGCCGGAGAACACGCGGGCCGGGACCATCCACTCCGCGGTGCCCTCGGCGCGCACCTCGTCGGCCGTCTTGCCGAAGGCGAGCGCCTTGGTCTGCGCCAGGAAGTTGCCCAGGAAGAGCTCGTGGACGTCCTGCTCGCCGTCCTTGAAGGGGTTGGGCGTGTTCACGAAGGCGATGAAGTCCGCGGGGATCATCTGGGTGCCCTGGTGGATCAGCTGGTAGAAGGCGTGCTGGCCGTTGGTGCCCGCCTCGCCCCAGAAGATCTCGCCCGTCTCGGACGTGACGGGGGTGCCGTCCCAGCGCGTGGACTTGCCGTTGGACTCCATGGTCAGCTGCTGCAGGTAGGCCGGGAAGCGGTGCAGGTACTGGTCGTAGGGCAGCACGGCGTGGCTCTTGGCCTTGTAGAAGTTGACGTACCAGACGTTGATGAGGCCCATGAGGGCGACGACGTTCTCCTCGAGCGGGGTGTTGGCGAAGTACTCGTCCACCTCGTGGAAGCCCGCCAGGAAGTCCTCGAAGACCTCCTTGCCGTAGGCGACGATGAGGGAGAGGCCCACGGCGGCGTCGACGGAGTAGCGACCGCCGACCCAGGACCAGAAGCCGAAGGCGTTGGCCGGGTCGATGCCGAACTCCTCGACCTTCTCGAGGTTGGTGGAGACGGCGACGAAGTGGTGGCGGATCGCGTCGGCGGCCGCCTCGGCGCCACCGTCGATGGCGCCCTGCGCCCTCAGGGTGTCGAGCAGCCAGGCCTTGACCTCGCGCGCGTTGGTGAGGGTCTCCAGGGTGGTGAAGGTCTTGGAGACGACGATCACCAGCGTGGTCTCGGGGTCGAGCCCCTTGAGCTTCTCGGCCGCGTCGTTGGGGTCGATGTTGGAGACGTAGCGCACGTCCACCGCGCGCGGCAGGGACTTGAGCGCCTCGTAGACCATGACCGGGCCGAGGTCGGAGCCGCCGATGCCGATGGAGACCACGTTCTCGATGGCCTTGCCCGTGACGCCCCTCCACTCGCCGGAGCGCACGCGGTCGGCGAAGGCGTACATGCGGTCGAGCACCTCGTGGACGTCCTTGACCGTGTCCTGACCGTCGACGACGAGCTTGCCCTCGTCGGAGGCGGGGCGGCGCAGGGCGGTGTGGAGGACGGCGCGGTCCTCGGTCGTGTTGATGTGGACGCCATGGACCATGTCGGAGAAGCGCGACTCGATGCCGACGGCCTTGCCGAGGGCCACGAGGTCGGCGATCGTCTCGTCCGAGACGAGGTTCTTGGAGAGGTCGAAGTGCAGCGAGCCGAGGTCGAACGAGAGCTTCCTGACGCGGTCGGGGTCGTCCGCGAAGGCCTGCTTGAGCGAGAAGCCCCTCATGGCCTCGAAGTGCTCCTCGAGGGCCCTCCACTCGGGCGTCTGCGTCGCGTCGATGGGTGCGGGAACGTTAGGCATAATCCGGCTCCTTCTCCGACCCCGCACTCGCTGCGGGGACTTCTGGTGCCTCTAAGTGTAGCGCCGCGGAGCGGCTAGTAGGGCTCGCCGAGCGGGGGCAGGCGCTTGAGGCGCGACCACATGACCTGCTTCTCGTGGTCGTCGGCCAGGGCCGCCTCGAAGCCGCCGAGGTTCATAAACCGCATGCCCTCCACCACGGCGACGACGCCCGGGGCGAGCATCGCCTGGTCGAAGCTCTCGATGAGCACGAGCTCGTCCGCGTAGGCCTCGCGGAGCACGTGGGCGGCGGCCTCGTCCGTGGCGATGACCGTGAGCGGGGAGATGGTGAGGATCGCGCGGCGCAGCAGGCCCGCGTCCAGCGGCGTCACGCCGTCCGGGCCGCAGCAGGAGACGGCGGCCCAGGCCTCGGGCGCGTAGCCGAGCCGGTCGAGCGAGGCCCTGAGCGCCTTGCCGTCCCTGCCGGCGAGCAGCCCCGAGCCGTCGGGGCTGCGCTCCTCGGGGTCGAGCTCGCCCTTCAGCAGGACGACGTCCGCGAAGGCGCTGCCGCGCATGACCACGCCCGCGCCCTCGAGCCACGAGACCTCCGCGCGCGCCTTGCCCACCAGGGCCCCTCTCATCCGCTCTTCCTCCGACACCACGCGCCTCCCTGGCACCTCCGGCGGCACCCGCCGCACGCTGCCGCGCCCACCTGCGCAGTCGGCGGGGTGGCGCGGATTTGGGGTATAAGCATAAGCACCCGGCTCCGACCATGGCCACGGTACACAAGAGGAGGATATACCATGGCAACCAAGGAGATTACCGCAGCGACCTTCGGCTCCATCCTCGGCTCGGCCACCCGCCCGCTGCTCGTGGACTTCTGGGCGACCTGGTGCGGGCCGTGCCGCGCGCTCGCGCCGACGGTCGAGCAGATAGGCACGGAGATGGCTGGCAGGCTCGACGTCTACAAGTGCAACGTGGACGACGAGGGCGTGCTCGCCACCAAGTTCCGCATCGTCTCGATCCCCACGCTCATACTCTTCAAGAACGGGCAGCCGGTCAAGACGATGGTGGGGAACATGCCCAAGGACGAGCTCGAGCGCGAGATCGAGGAGGCCCTGTAGCACCCCGGGCGAGAAGGTCGTGCTCCTCGAGGCGCGCGACGGGCGGGAGCGCTAGCGCAGCGGCCGCACCCCTTGCTTCCCCTCGGGGTCGGTGAGCCGGACTATCTCCGCGCTCAGGATGGTGCCCCTCCCGGTGCCGTCGCCGTCGTCCACCATGACGCGCACCATGGTGGGCCCCAGCTGGGTCCTGGGATAGGTGGGGCTGCCGGGGTTCACGACCAGCACGTCGCCCACGCGCCGCACGAACGGGCGATGGGTGTGCCCGCAGACGGCGACGTCGCAGGTCTTGAGGTCGAGGCGCTCCTCGTAGTGGCACAGCTCCCACCTCAGGCCGGAGGAGAACACCCTCGTGACGCGCTTGACCTCGGGCCCGTAGCCAAAGTGGTAGTCGTTGTTGCCGGTGCACATGGCGACGCGCGCGATGCCGCGGAGCCGCTCGTAGTCCTCCAGCGAGCAGCAGTCGCCGGCGTGGAGGATGAGGTCTGCGCCCTCGAGCTCGTGGAGGAGCTCGTAGGACAGGTGGCCGTGCGTGTCAGAAATGATGTCGTATCGCATGCTGGGGGAAGGGCTCACCGCTCCCTTGCGGGGTTCTCGGGTCGCCGGCCGCGCGCCCACGGGGCCGGCTCGGATGCGTCGCCGGGCCAGGGCGCCGGCGACGGGGAGGCCTCGGCCTAGAGGCCGAGCGCGCGCTTCAGGGCGACGACGCGCCTCCTCGAGACGGAAATCTTCTTGCCCTCGATGCCGTTGATGCCCAGCTGCAGGATACCGCCGGAGACGACCTCGACGTCCTCCACGAAGGCCAGGTTCACGATGTAGCCGCGGTGCACGCGGAAGAACCCGTGCGGCGCGAGCTTGGTCTCGAGCTTGGCGAGCGAGATCGTGGAGAGGAAGCGGTCGTTGTCCGTATAGATGCAGGAGTAGTCGTCCTTGGCCTCGATGTAGCGGATCTGGTCGACGGGGACGAGGACCTTGCGGCCGCCCTTCTCCACCGGGATGCGCTCCACCGTGGAGTGGGGCGTGGCCTGGGGCTTCACGTGGGACTGCACCTTGTCGAGCGCCTGGTTGAGGCGGTCGGTCTCGACCGGCTTCATCAGGTAGTCGACCGCGTCCACGCCGAAGGCCTCGACGGCGTACTCGCTGTAGGCGGTGACGAAAACGATGGCGGGAGGGTTCTTCAGCTTGTGGAGCGCCTCCGCGAGTTGCATGCCCGAGGTCTTGGGCATGGAGACGTCGAGGAACATGACGTCGACGCGGTTCTCCATGAGCCGCTCGACGGCCTCCCTTGCGCTGGTGGCCTCGACGATGGTGTCCACCCTGCCGGTCTCCTCGAGCAGATAGCGCAGCTCGGAGCGAGCGGGCTCCTCGTCGTCCACGACCATAGCACGCAGCATTAAACCACCCCACCAATCCGCCTTCACAAAGGCATACGAACCCAATTAGCATACACTAACCGGATTCTGGGTTAAGGGGGGAATCGGACGTACGCGCCCAACGGCCCCGCAGCCGGAGGGCGCCCAGCAGCCCGGCCGGCGCCAGGGCGAGAAGGACCTGCACCCTGTTGCGCCCTGCGCGCGCCACCGCGCCCGCAGGCGCGGCGCCGGGCGAGGCGGGGCGCTAGCGCTCCGGCAGGTCGAACCCCGTGGCCGCGTCCTCCTCCTTGGGGGCGGCGCCGGCGAGGCGCAGGGTGACGCAGGTGCCCTCCCCCACCTTGGAGAGGATCTCGAGCCCGGAGCCCGCGCCGAAGAAGCGCTTGAGCCTCTCGGAGACGTTCCACAGCGCTATGCCCGCGCCCGAGCCGCCCGTGGCGCGAGGCTCCGCGGCCAGCGAGTCCGCGACCTCCTGCTCCATGCCCAGCCCGTCGTCCGCGACGGCGATGAGGACGTCGTCGCCGTCGAGCGCGACGTGGATGTCGATGTGCAGCGGGCCGTCGTCGCGCATGGCGTGGCGCACCGAGTTCTCGACGATCGGCTGGATGAGGAAGCCCGGCACCATGACGGCGCCGAGGCCCGCCCCGACGTGCTCGGACTCGACGATGCGCTCCTCGCCGAAGCGCGCCTTCTCGATCCCGAGGTAGCGCCTGGTCTGCTCGAGCTCCTGCGAGAGCGGGATGAGCGACTCGGAGCTCTCGAGCGCGCGGCGGTAGAACACGGCGAACTGCCGCAGGAGGTCGCGCGCCCGCGCCGGGTCCGTCCGGGTGAGCGAGGCGATGGTGTTCAGGGTGTTGAACAGGAAGTGCGGGTTGATCTGCGCCTGGAGGGCCTTGACCTCCGCCTTGGCCGTGAGCTCGGCCTGCTGGTCGAGCTCGTAGGCCGTGAGCTGCGTGGAGAGCAGCTCCGCGAGGCCGCTCGCGATCTTGAGCTGGGTGCGGTCGATCTGGCGCGCCGTGTGGTAGTAGAGCTTGAGGGTGCCCACGACCTTCTCGCTCACGACGAGCGGGACGATGATGCCGGCGGAGTAGCCGTCGACCGTGTAGGCGCGGCCGCGGGACGTCCGGGCTGCGTCCTCGCGCGCCGCGCGCTCCGTGAGGTCGCGCGAGCTGAAGGTCTCCATGCGGCCGCTCCTGAGCACCTCCTCCGTCGGCACCGAGTTGGGCGAGCCCACGTGGGAGTCGCTCACCGCGTCGCCGACGAAGGCGAGCACGGAGTCCGTGTCCGTCATGGAGATGGCGCAGGCCTGCGTCTCGGGCAGGAGCAGCTGGCAGACGGCGGTGCAGTTCTCCGGCGTGAGGCCGTCGCGCATGTGCGTGAGGGTGCTCGACGCGAGGCGCAGCGTGCGCTCCGTCGCCTGCGAGCGCAGGTTGTCCGGCACCATCACGACGGACCCGGACATCACGATGTCTATGGCGAGGAAGGCGCCCGAGACCATCGCTGCCACCAGGTTGCCGGTCGAGATGCCCCACGAGAGCAGCAGGAGCATCAGGACGGCGACCACGACGAACGCAACGAGCGCCAGGATTCCGCTATGTTCAGGGACTCGCGCCCTCATCTGCGACGACGCCTCCTCTTGGGCTGGGTCGGGGTTCCGGTCTCCAGGATCGCGCCGGCGAGCGGCTCGTCGCGCCAGAGCTGCGACATCATGCCGGGCCAGTAGGTCTGGAACGAGAGGTAGCTCTCGCTGGTGCGCGCGGCCCAGCTCTTGGCCTCGCCGCGCGACTTGAGCCAGATGTCGAAGTAGCGCTGGCGCTCGGGGCCGGCGATCGAGCGCAGGAGAGACGTGACGAAGATCTTGGTGCGGACGGAGGGGGAGATCCAGGGACCCGGGTAGGGCATGAGGGACTCCGGCGTGACCTTGTGCAGGCCGATCCGGTGGTTGGCGACGTCGATCTTCTCGCACTCGTAGGTCCAGCGGTAGACGTCCTGCATGAACCTGCCGGCCTCGGAGGTGGAGGGGGGCGGCAGGTGCTTGACCGCCCACTGGTTGTCGAACCACATGTCCATGCCGTTCATGCGCAGGTTGAAGAGGTAGTCGAGGTCCTCGCCGCGCGTGATGTAGGGGTCGAAGGCGACGCGGCAGAAGGCGTCCGCGTGGATGGCGAGGCAGCCGCCGCAGACGTAGTTGGACCGCGAGATCCTGGTCGACTGCTGGGCGCGGCGCATCCACTGGTTGAACTCGCGCTTCTTGGTCCACCAGTGGTCGCACCAGCGCGCGTTCTCCTCGTCCGCGAGGCAGGAGTCGCTGGCGTCGAAGAAGTAGCCGCTCTTGGCGGAGACGGGCAGGTCCTGGCGGGTTAGGAGGCCCAGGCCGAAGACGCCGTCCACGAGGAAGTTCTCGTCGAGGGCGAGCTCGTCGTCGTCCATGAAGACGACGACGTCGTGGCCGAGGGCGGCCGCGACGACGAGGCCCATGTTGCGGATCGCGCCGTAGCCGCGCAGCGAGACCGTCTCGCCCTCGAGGTTGGGGGCCACCACGTGGATGGCGTTGATGACGTAGCCGGCCTCGCGCGGGCCGACGATCAGCGGGTTCAGGTTGGGGTGCGCCCTGCAGATGGCGTTGACGCGGGCGCGGGCCGCCTCGGCGCAGGCGCTCGGCGTGACGAGGAGGACGATCACCCTGAGCACGCCGCGGACCTGCTCGAGCGACTCAAGGCAGGTCTCGAGCTCAGGGACGGGCTTGGTGACGGGGGTGGCGTGGTCGTAGGAGCCGACCAGCGTGGACCCGTCGTCGGTGTCGTTCTCTTTCCAATACGTCGGGATGACGATTGCCGGATTCAACTTGAGCTCGGCCCCTTCTGAAGTCTAAAGCCCGATCCTGCCCCGGACGCGCCGCCCGGCGGGCGCCTCGCGCGCGATGCGACCACGCGGCCGAGGGCGCCGGCGCGGAAGCGCCGCTCAAACGCATAAATATATATCAGAGGATACACCCAACGCGATTGGGAATGCGATCTCGCATGCAATGCGCGCCACGGCGCATGAGAAAGGGGCCGGGAGGATCTCTCCTCCCGGCCCCCGAAGGCTCCAGGGACGCCCGCGTCAGGCGCCCGCCGGCTCGGCTAGGCTGTCTGGCCTAGGCGTCGGCGTACATGTCCTTGAGCTTGAGCAGGTGCGCGTAGCGCTGCATCGCGGCCTCCTCGTTCTTGGCGAAGAGCTCCTCCGCGCGGCCCGGGAACTCGCGGGTCAGGCGCGCGTAGCGGGCCTCGTTCATCAGGAAGTCCTGGTAGCCGCCCTTCGGCTCCTTGGAGTCGAGCGAGAACTTCTTGCCCTCCGGAGCGGCGGGGTTGAAGCGGAAGAGGTTCCAGTAGCCGCAGTCGACGGCGCGCTTCATCTCCTCCTGGCAGTGCATCATGCCGCCCTTCTTGATGGAGTGCATCTCGCAGGGGCTGTAGCCGATGACCAGGGACGGGCCGTCGTAGGCCTCGGCCTCGGCGATGGCCTTCAGGGTCTGCATCGGGTTGGCGCCCATAGCGACCTGCGCGACGTAGACGTAGCCGTAGGACATCTCGATCTCGGCGAGGGACTTCTTCTTGGTCTCCTTGCCCGCGGCCGCGAACTGCGCGACCTGGCCGAGGTTGGAAGCCTTGGAGGCCTGGCCGCCCGTGTTGGAGTAGACCTCGGTGTCGAAGACGAAGACGTTGACGTTACGGCCGGAGGCCAGGACGTGGTCGAGTCCGCCGAAGCCGATGTCGTAGGCCCAGCCGTCGCCGCCGAAGATCCAGAAGGACTTCTTGGAGAGGTAGGACTTGTCGGCCAGGATCTTCTTGGCGACGTCGTTGTCGACGGCCTCGAGCTCCTTGGCGTACGCGGCCGACGCGTTCTGGGAGGCGCCGGTGACGTTGCGGTTCTCGAGCCACGCGGTCGCGGCGTCCTGCAGCGAGGTGGGCAGGCCCTCGACCTCGAGGAGCTGCTCGGTGAGGGCGACGAGGCGGTTCTGCTCGGCCTCGTAGCCTACCTCGAGGCCAAGGCCGTGCTCGGCGTTGTCCTCGAACAGGGAGTTGTTCCACGCCGGGCCGTGGCCGCACGCGTTGGTCGTGAACGGCGAGGTGGCCGCGGGGTTGCCCCAGATGGAGGAGCAGCCGGTGGCGTTGGAGATGAACATGCGGTCACCGAAGAGCTGGGTGACGAGGCGCGCGTAGCTGGTCTCGGCGCAGCCGGCGCAGGAGCCGGAGAACTCGAGCAGGGGCTTGTGGAACTGGGAGCCCTTGACGTTCTTGTCGTTGGCGAGCTCGGACTTCTCGGAGACCTTGTTCACGCCGTAGTCCCAGGCCTCGGTCTGGTCGAGCTCCTCCTCGAGCGGGACCATGGTGAGGGCGCCGCCGTCCTTCGGGGTGCTCTTGGGGCACACCGCCAGGCAGTTGTAGCAGCCCATGCAGTCGAGCGGGGAGACGGCGATGGTGAAGGTGTAGCCGGTGTCCTTCGGGACCTTGAGCTCGGTGGTCTTCATGGACGCGGGGGCCTTGGCGGCCTCCTCGGCGTTCATGACAACCGGGCGGATCGTGGCGTGTGGGCAGACGTAGGCGCAGGTGTTGCACTGGATGCACTTGCTGGCGTCCCAGCGCGGAACCATGACCGCGGTGCCGCGCTTCTCGTACGCGGAGGCGCCCAGCTCCCACTGGCCGTCGGCGTTGTCCTTGAACGCGGAGACGGGCAGGGAGTCGCCGTCCATGAGGTTGATCGGGGTGAGGAGCTCCTTGACCTGCTTGACGATGGCGTCGCGGCCCTCGAGGACGACCTCCTTCCTCTCGTCGGTGGCGTTGGCCCAGTCGGCCGGGACGTCGAACTTGTGGAAGGCGGTGGCGCCGGCGTCGATGGCCTTCCAGTTGGCCTCGACGATGGCCTGGCCCTTCTTGGCGTAGGACTTCTCCGCGGCGTCCTTCATGTACTGCAGGGCGTCCTCGGCGGGCAGGACCTTGGCCAGCGCGAAGAAGGCGGACTGCAGGACCGTGTTGGTGCGCTTGCCCATGCCGACCTTGGCGGCCAGGTCGATGGCGTCGATCAGGTAGACGTTGATGTTGTTCTCGGCGATGTAGCGCTTGCCGGCGGCAGGCATCTTCTCCGCGAACTCCTCGTCGCTCCACTGGCAGTTGACCAGGAAGGTGCCGCCGGGCTTGACGTCGCGGACCATCTTGAAGCCCTTGACGATGTAGCTGGGGTTGTGGCACGCGACGAAGTCGGCCTTGGTGACGTAGTACGGCGAGCGGATGGGCTTGTCGCCGAAGCGCAGGTGGCTGATGGTCACGCCGCCCGTCTTCTTGGAGTCGTACTGGAAGTAGGCCTGGACGTACTTGTCGGTGTGGTCACCGATGATCTTGATCGAGTTCTTGTTGGCGCCGACCGTGCCGTCGCCGCCGAGGCCCCAGAACTTGCACTCGATGGTGCCCTCCGCGGCCGTGTTGGGGGCGTGCGGGTCCATCGGGAGGGACAGGTTGGTGAGGTCGTCCACGATGCCGATCGTGAACTCGCGCTTGGGCTGGTCCTTCTTGAGCTCCTCGTAGACGGAGAAGGCAGCCGCGGGCGGCTCGTCCTTGGAGCCGAGTCCGTAGCGGCCGCCGACGACGACCAGGTCGGAGCGACCGGCCTCGTAGAGCCCGGAGACGACGTCCTCGTAGAGGGGCTCGCCGATGGAGCCGGGCTCCTTGGTGCGGTCGAGGACGGCGATCTTCTTGACGGTCTCGGGGAGCGCGGCCACGAAGTCCTCGACGGACCAGGGGCGATAGAGGCGCACCTTCACCAGGCCGACCTTCTCGCCGTGAGCGTTGAGGTAGTCGATGACCTCCTCGAGCGTGTCGCAGAAGGAGCCCATGCAGACGACGACGCGGTCGGCGTCGGGGGCGCCGTAGTAGTCGAACAGGTGGTAGCTGGTGCCGAGCTTGGCGTTGATCTTGTCCATGTAGCCCTGGACGACCTTGGGCAGCTCGTCGTAGACCTTGTTGCAGGCCTCGCGGTGCTGGAAGAAGATGTCGCCGTTCTCGTGGCTGCCGCGGGCCGCGGGGTGCTCGGGGTTGAGCGCGTGGTCACGGAAGGCCTGGACCGCGTCCATGTCGCACATGTCGGCGAGGTCGGCGTAGTCCCACACGGCGACCTTCTGGATCTCGTGCGAGGTGCGGAAGCCGTCGAAGAAGTTGAGGAACGGCACCTTGCCCTCGATGGCGGAGAGGTGGGCGACGGGGGCGAGGTCCATGACCTCCTGGACGTTGCCCTCGGCGAGCATCGCGAAGCCGGTCTGGCGGCAGGCCATGACGTCGGAGTGGTCACCGAAGATGTTGAGCGCCTGGGTGGCGACGGTGCGCGCGGACACGTGGAAGACGCCCGGCAGCTGCTCCGCGGCGATCTTGTACATGTTCGGGATCATCAGGAGAAGGCCCTGGGACGCCGTGTAGGTGGTGGTGAGGGCGCCAGCGCCGAGCGAGCCGTGGACGGTGCCGGACGCGCCGCCCTCGGACTCCATCTCGACCACCTTGACGGGCGTGCCGAAGATGTTCTTCTTGCCCTGAGCTGCCCACTGGTCGACGTGGTCGGCCATCGGGCTGGACGGCGTGATCGGGTAGATGCCCGCCACCTCCGTGAAGGCGTACGAGACGTAGGCAGCCGCCTCGTTACCGTCCATCGACTTGAATTTTCTCGCCATATCCTCTCCTTCGAAGCGATACGGTCCACCGAGGGTCCGGTGGCTATCACGAGTCTATACCCCAGTAGTAGGCCGGGGCCGCCTGTGCGCCATGCTCCCCACACAGTGCTTTCCACATGATACAGCAACGGCACCGCGCGCACTGCAGCGGACACCGCTCCGGGGTACCCGGGCCGGGCCTCCTACGCGAGGTCGGGCGGGGTGGGGCGCGGGGTGCGGAGCGCGCCCGGGCGATCCGGGCCAAACCGGGGGCGCCCGGGCGCTAGAGGCGCGCGGTCCTCTCGAGCAGGCGCTCGTAGCCCTGGGCGAACTTGAGCGCGCGCTCGCCGGAGGCATCGCGGGCGGGCACGACGCCGTGCTCGTCCGAGACGAGGAAGACCTCCTCGTAGGCGCCGGGGTCGGAGGCGACCTCGTCGACGAGGGCGTCGTCCCTCCTGACCGTTATCCCCAGCGTCCGGGCGAGGTCGCCCATCAGAGACCCCGTGGCGGACGCGGGGCGCTGCGGCGCCACGCCCCACACGAGCGCGTCCCCGGAGACCGCCCAGAGGGTCTCGGGGGCGACGCCGGTGCGCAGGGCCTCCACCTTGGCGGAGCGGGCGCGCTCGACGAGGCTCGCCGCCGTCGTCGACGCGAGCCCCTCGTAGGGCCCCACGCTCATGGCCGCCTGGCCCTTCTCGTCCACAACGAGCATGAGCACGCCGTCCGGGTGCTGCGCCGCCCCGTCCGCGAGCGTCCACTCGATGTGCTGCTTGACCCAGGCGAGCAGCTGCGCCGAGAGGCGCGACCCCAGGACCGCGCGCTCCCCGAGGGCCCGCATGTGCCGGTTGGCCATCGGGAGCCGCGCTCCGGCGAGCCTCCACCTGCACACGAGCGCCGGCCTCCCCAGCTGGAAGCCCTCCTGCATGGCCCCTTCGACCTCTGACATACGCCCCTCCCCCGCGCCGGCCCGCGCCGGCGCCCAATCGCTACGATGTCTACCATGTACTCCGGTATACCCACTCGGGGGCGCGGTCGCGCCCGAATCCAGGAGAGTCGAATGTCAAGCACGAACCAGGCCCCCTCGCCGCGGCGAGGGGGAGGCGGGCCGGCGCGCCGCGCGGCGGGCGGCGACGGGGCGTCCCTGCGCCCCCTCGAGGAGCGTGACGTCGAGCCGCTCGCGGGGCTCCTCGCCGACCTCTGGTTCCCCGACGCGCCCGCCGCGCTCAGGGGGACCCTCGGCACGATCGAGCTGTGCCACCACCTCCTCCACCACGACTGGTCGCTCGTGGCCGAGAAGGACGGCGTCGCCGGCGGGGTCATCCTGTGCGCAAGCCGCGGCTCCGCGCCCCACTACGACCTCTGGCGGGGGCGCATCGACCGGCTGATGGGGACGCTTCCCGCCCGGGAGCTGTGGGACGCGGCGACGAGGGCCGGCATCGAGGTGCTCGAGCGCGAGCAAGCGCTCTCCGACGAGATCGCCGCGGAGGCGGCGCCCTACGCCGACGCCTCCGTCGAGCTCTTCGTGACGGGGCCCGCGCTCAGGGGCAGGGGCGTGGGCGGGAGGCTCTTCTCCGCCGCGGTCGACCACTTCAGGGAGGCGGGCGCGCGCGGCTTCTACCTCATGACCGACGACGACTGCGACTTCGGCTTCTACGACCACGCGGGGATGTCGAGGGTCCGCACCGCACCGGGCACCCCCACCTGCGCCGCCGAGATATACGCCTACGCCAGGGCCTTCTCTCCGGAGGAGGGCTAGTGGGTGCGTGGCCCACCGCGGCCGGCCCCTCCGCCGGCGGCGAGGCGACGGCCGCCCCCGTCGGGCGCTTCGCGCCGACGCCCTCGGGCCGCATGCATGCCGGGAACGTCTTCTCGGCCCTCATGGGGTGGCTCGCGGTCCGCTCCGCGGGAGGGCGCGTCGTCCTGAGGATCGAGGACCTCGATCCCAGGGCGCAGGACCGCACGGTCGCGGCCCTGCTCATGGACGACCTCCGCTGGCTCGGGCTCGACTGGGACGAGGGCCCCTACTTCCAGAGCGAGCGGGGCGAGCTCTACCTCGAGGCGCTGCGCGAGCTCCCCCCCCACACCTACCCGTGCTTCTGCACGAGGCAGGAGCTCCACGCCGCGAGCGCGCCCCACGCCTCGGACGGCACCTACGTGTACCAGGGGACCTGCCGCGGGCTCTCGCCGAGCGAGGTCGCACGGCGCTCCCGCCTCCGTCCGCCGGCGACGCGCCTCGCCGTCCCCGAGGCCGGCGACGCCGCGGCCGACGTGAGGTTCTGCGACCTCGTCTTCGGGGCGCAGCGCGAGAACCTCGCGCGGGGCTGCGGGGACTTCATCGTGAGGCGCTCCGACGGGGTGGTCGCCTACCAGCTCGCGGTCGTGGTGGACGACGCCCTCATGGGGGTCGACCTCGTCGTGCGCGGCAGCGACCTGCTCGGCTCGGTCGCGCGCCAGATGTACCTGCAGGACCTCCTCGGCTACCCCCACCCCCGCTACGCTCACGTGCCCCTGCTCGTGACGCCCGAGGGCAGGCGCCTCTCGAAGAGGGACCACGACCTCGACCTCGGCTACCTCCGCTCGCGCCTCGCCGGCCCCGAGCCGCTGCTCGGCTGGCTCGCGTCCCTCGTCTCCCTCGCGGAGCCGGGCGAGGAGACCTCGGCAGACGAGCTCGTCGGTCGCTTCTCCTGGGACGCGCTGCGCGCCCACCGCGAGGACGTCGTCGTGGGCGACCTCCCGCAGATGTTGAAGTTGTGACTTTGCCCTCACTGGGGTATGATGCTCAAGCACGTTGTTTGGAGAGCTGACCGAGAGGCCGAAGGTGCTCGCCTGCTAAGCGAGTATAGGACCAAATCCTATCTGGGGTTCGAATCCCCAGCTCTCCGCCAGTGAATGCACCCGTCGGACCGCAAGGTCCGGCGGGTTTTCTCTTACCTCGGCAGCTGCGCTCGGCGGCTACGCCCACCCCGGGACCCTGACCGCCGGCGACGAGGGCCCAAAGAGGTCCGTCCCGTCGAGCGCGTCCTCGTCGTAGGGGATCCCCACGAGCCGCATCAGCGTGGGCGCCTCGTCCACGAGGCGCGCCCCGGCATAGCGCCCGGGCTCGACGCCGGGCCCTGCCACGACGAAGGGCGGACGGGGCCCGCGGGAGGGCAGGTGCCCGTGGGTGGAGACGGCGTAGCGGTAGTCCTCGCTCCCGGAGCCGCGCACGAGCTCGCCCGCGCACTCCGCGCCGAAGGCGTAGTTGGGCGCCGCCTCCATCATGAGGGCGAAGTCGCCGGCCGCATGGTGGAGGCGGCGCGCCTCCTCGCGGGTGAGGACGTCCGTCACGAGCCCGCGCCCCACCAGGGGCTCGAGGGCGGACCTCGCCCTCTCGAGTGCGGTGGCGTCCCTCGCGAAGAGCTGCGCGCTGATCCCGCCGCTCTGCACGTAGGCCTGCCATGCCGCGGGGACCCCGCGCGCGTCCAGGTCGATGAGCCCCGCCTGGGCGAGGAGGACGTTGGGGCACAGCTTGTAGTCCACCCGCAGGTGCCCGTGGTCCCCGAGGATCACGAAGACGGTGTCGTCGAGGGTGCCCGCGCGGCGCATGGACTCCAGGCAGCGCTGGATGATCGGGTCGTGGAACCTGAGCGCGTCCTGGACCTGGGGGGAGTCCACGCCACAGGAGTGGCGCACGTGATCGAGGTGGGCCTGGTGGGTGAGCAGAACGTCCGGCCCGAAGTCCTCGACGACCTCCTCGCAGCAGGCCGCGTCGAACTCGTCGAGGTAGGGCGTCGCGTTATTTACCAGGAGATTCTTGTGCCTCTCGTAGAGGGCGAGGCCCGCGGGGGAGCAGCCCCTCCTGTAGACATCGTCCAGCGCCTGGGGCATGAGCTCGTCGCGCATCTTGGCGGGGTCGGCGACCCAGACCTCGGGCACGTTCACGTCTATCGCTTCGGCCGCGGCCGTGACCGGCCATCCGACGGAGGCGCAGGTCCTCCCCGCGCGCCTGGCCCAGTCGAAGATGGTAGGGACGCGAAGGCTGTCGTAGCCCCAGTACCACTCCCGGTCTCCCGTGGCGGGGTCGAGCACCTGGTTGTGCGGCACGCCATGCCGGTCCGGCCAGCACCCGGTCATGATGCTCGCGTGGCAGACGTAGGTCAGCGTCGGGTAGACCGCATACACGTTCTCGAATACGGCCGCCCGCTCGAGGACCTGCGAGAAGCCCGGCATCCTCCGTACGTCCGCGAGGTTGCTGGTGAAGAGCGAGTCAACGCTCATGACGAATAGCCTGTGCATGTTACCTCCGACCCCATCATACGCACCCGGACGCCGCTCCCTCCCCGCCGCGAGGGGACGCCCCTCGCGGCACCTGGTGGCAGCGGGAGCCTGACAACCCCTTCTACCTCGGGTTCTTCTCCTCCTCCCAAAAAAATTTTCGAGAAAAGGGAGAAAGTTCTTGACTCATCCGGACTCGACTGGCATAGTAATAAGCCGCAAGCGGCCTTACCTCAGCTGGATAGAGGAACTGACTACGAATCAGTCTGTCGCGGGTTCGAATCCCTCAGGCCGCACCAGAAATTCTTAGGAGCCCCGAAAGGGGCTCCTTTTTTACTTTTGAACGCGGTGGGCACCCCAGCCTAGACCAGCCTCAGGCGACCCTCCTCGCCGCCACCGATGACCGTGCGGTACGAGACACCGACGCCCTTGCAGTCGTTGAGGTAGCCGTAGCGCACGCCCTCCCGGTCGAGCAGATCCATGAGGTCGCTCAGGAAGAGCCCCGTCGCACCGAACCAGATGCGCAGCTGGCAGACGAGGTCGCCCGCGTCATCCGTCGCGTCCGTGGCGCCGAGGAGGCGCGCGCACCTCCCGAAGTCCCTCCTGGCGAGCATGACCTGGTGGAAGTGGACGTCAGCCCCGAAGACGTCCTCCGTCAGCTCGCCCCGCGTGACCTCCCCCACGCAGAGCGCGTCCGCCTCCTCGAACCCGAAGACCCTCCTCGTCTCGTCCCCGTCGTCGACCTCCAAAAGCGTGTAGCCCTTGTGCTCCTGCGGATAGTCCCCCATGGTTACCTCCATCCCCTCGTGATGGGAACAATTGTACTACCTCGAGAACGGTAGGGGAACACTTGTTCTTGTTCTTTTTCGCAACTACCCCCTGGGCCGGCCCGCGCAGATGGACAGTCCGTGAATTGAAATTGGGGCTTGCGCTCCGCGGAGTCTTTGGTAAAGTATCTAACGCACCAACTGATTGGGGAATTAGCTCAGCTGGGAGAGCGCATGACTGGCAGTCATGAGGTCAGGGGTTCGAATCCCCTATTCTCCACCATGAATCTTCGGCCCGGGTCTCCCGGGCCTTTTCTTTAGCTGTCGAGGCCGCCTGGCGCAGGCGTCATCGGCGCGAGCCCGCAGGCACCCCACCCGGGCCGGAGTGCGTCCCAACCCGCACGCGCCCCGGACGCACCCGCAATGCGCAACGAAAAGGGGGAGGCCCGGCTCGGCGCCGGACCTCCCCCGTCGTTCTTCTCGCCCAAGGGCCGCGGCTTCGCGGGCCTCGCTACGCGATGGGCTTGATGACCTCCATGTCGCGCATGTAGGGGCGCAGGACCTCGGGCACCGTGATGGAGCCGTCGGGGTTCTGGTAGTTCTCCATGATCGCGGCCATGGTGCGGCCGACCGCAAGGCCGGAGCCGTTCAGGGTGTGCACGAGGCGCGTGCCCTTGAACTCCTTGGGGTCCTTGTAGCGGATGTTCGCGCGGCGCGCCTGGAAGTCCCAGCAGTTGGAGCAGGAGGAGATCTCCTTGTAGGCGTTGTAGCTCGGCAGCCAGACCTCGAGGTCGTAGCACTTGGTGGCGGAGAAGCCGATGTCGCCGGTGCAGAGGGTGACGACGTGGTACGGGAGCTTGAGGAGCTGGAGCATGCGCTCGGCCTCGGCGACCATGGACTCGAGCTGGTTCATGGAGTCCTCGGGCTTGGCGAACTTGACCATCTCGACCTTGTCGAACTCGTGCACGCGGATGATGCCGCGCGTGTCGCGGCCCGCGGAGCCGGCCTCCTCGCGGAAGCAGGGAGTGAACGCCGTGTACCACAGGGGCAGATCGTCGCCGGAGAGGATCTCGTCGCGGTGGATGTTGGTGAGCATGACCTCGGCCGTCGGGATGAGGTACATGCCGCCGCTCACGTGGTAGAGGTCCTCGTCGAACTTGGGCAGCTGGCCGGTGCCGAAGAGGCTGTCGTAGTTGGTGATGACGGGGGGCCACCACTCCTTGAAGCCGGCCTTAACGTGCTCGTCGACGAAGAAGTTGATGAGGGCGCGCTCCATGAGGGCACCGGCGCCGCCGAGCAGGTAGAAGCGGGTGCCGGCGAGCTTGATGCCGCGCTCGAAGTCGATCATGCCGGTCTGGGGGCCGAGGTCCCAGTGGGCCTTGGGCTCGAAGTCGAACTTAGTGGGCTCGCCCCAGCGGCGCACCTCGGGGTTGTCGGAGTCGTCCTTGCCGTAGGGCACGCTCTCGTGCGGGATGTTGGGGATGGCGGCGACGAGGTCGAAGAGCTCCTTCTCGACGGCGCCGCGCCTCTCGTTGAGCTCGTCCATGCGGTCCTTGTTGGCCTTGACCTTGGCCTTCGCAGCCTCGGCCTCGTCCTTCTTGCCCTCGCGCATGAGCTGGCCGATCTGCTTGGAGACGGCGTTGCGCTCCGCCTGGATCTTCTCCACCTCGACGATGACGGAACGGCGCTCCTCGTCGAGCTCGAAGAACCTCTCGCGGTCCCAGTGCGCGTTCTGGCGCGACGCGCAGGACTTGTCCACGACGTCGGGATTCTCTCGTACAAACTTAATGTCGAGCATAAAGCTCCCCTTCTCGGCGGGGGTGCGGCTTTCACGCACCTTGTGCTAGCACCGTCCTGGTTCCGTTACACTTGAGACCTAAGTATATACTTGGCGGGGTTCCGCTAGGTTACATAACGAAAGGCGCACGCATGAGCGCAGCATCTGGATTCATGGACTGGCTGTTCGGCACCCGACCCGGCGTCGCGTGCCTCGTCGTCGGTGGGATCATCCTCTTCCTCGTCATCGCCATCGTCCTCGAGCGCAAGACGCGCCGCGAGTTCTACAACCACGAGAAGTCCGAGGACGACTGGGACCTGTTCGACGATGACGACGAGAGCGGCTGGTCGGACTTCGACGACGACAACCACTAGGCAGGGGCGGCTGGAGCCGGTGCCCTGGCGAGAACGCGCCGCGCACGGGCGCCCCGCGTTCTCGCCAGGGCA
>JAZHSQ010000029.1:0-24851 GCA_036454645.1 Olsenella sp.
CAAGTCCTACAAGCTCGGCCTGTACGAGAAGGCCACCCCGCAGGAGCTCGGCTGGGAGGAGCGCCTCCAGGTGGCCGCCGAGTGCGGCTTCGACTACATGGAGATCTCCGTCGACGAGTCCGACGCCCGCCAGGCGCGCCTCGACTGGACGCCCGCCGAGCGCCAGGAGGTCGTCCAGGCCATGCGCAACACCGGCGTGCCCCTGGGCTCCATGTGCCTCTCCGGCCACCGCAAGTGGCCCTTCGGCGCCAAGGACCCCGCCAAGCGCGCGCGGAGCCTCGAGATGATGGACAAGGCGCTCGACCTCGCCTGCGGCCTCGGCCTGCACGTGATCCAGCTCGCCGGCTACGACGCCTACTACGACGAGGACAAGTGGGACGGCTCCGAGGCGTGCTTCGTCGAGAACCTCGGCCGTGCCACCGAGATGGCCGCCGAGGCCGGCGTCGTGATGGGCTTCGAGACCATGGAGACCCCCTTCATGGACACCGTCGCCAAGGCCATGCACTACGTCGACCTCGTCAACAGCCCCTTCCTGGGCGTCTACCCCGACGTGGGCAACCTCACCAACGCCTCGCTGCTCTACGGCGTCCCCGTCGCCGACGACGTCGCCACGGGCGCCGGCCACATCTTCGCCGCCCACCTCAAGGCGACGCGCGCCGGCCAGTACCGCGACATGCTCTTCGGCGAGGGCACGACCGACTACGAGGGCGGCCTGAGCCAGCTCGTCCCGCAGGGCGTGCGCCGCTACGTCTGCGAGATGTGGTACCTCGGCTCGCCCAGCTGGAAGGCCGACGTGGCCCACGCCTCCGAGTTCGCCCGCGGCAAGGTCGACGCCGCGATGGAGGCGCTCGCGTAGGGCGCCCCTGCGGACGACGGGCGGGCAGGTCCAGAATCTGAACCATCGCCAGGCGATTAGACGGCAGGCGGGCGAGCCCGCATGACGTACATTAGTGAAGGTAGGAATCCCGAGGAAGCACGGAAAGGACAAGGAATGAAGTTCTTCATCGACACCGCTGACCTGGACGAGATTCGCGAGGCCCAGAGCTGGGGCATCCTCTCTGGCGTCACCACCAACCCCTCCCTGTACGCCAAGACCGGCGGCAAGCTCGCCGACTTCGAGGACCACATGGTCAAGATCTGCGAGATCTGCGACGGCCTGCCCGTCTCCGCCGAGTCCACGGCGGAGACCACCGAGGCCATGATCGAGGAGGCCGAGCACCTCGCCTCCCTCGCGCCCAACATCGTGGTCAAGCTCCCGGTCTGCGAGGCCTCCCTGCCGGCGACCCACCACCTCGCCAAGGAGGGCATCCGCGTCAACATGACGCTGGTCTTCTCCGCCCCGCAGGCCCTTCTCGCCGCCCGCGCCGGCGCGCGCTACATCTCGCCGTTCGTCGGCCGCTTCGACGACATCGCGGAGGACGGCCTCGAGCAGCTCAACACCGTCGTGACCGCGGTCAAGAACTACAGCTACGGCTACTGGGACGAGGAGGGCGGCCCGGAGATCATCACCGCCTCCGTGCGCACCCCCAACCACGTGACCCAGGCCGCCCTCATGGGCGCCGACATCGCGACCGTGCCGTTCGGCGCGCTCAAGAAGTGCGTCCATCACCCGCTGACCGACCAGGGCCTCGAGAGGTTCGCGGCCGACTGGGCCAAGGTCACGGGCGAGGCCAAGTAGGACCCAGAGCACCATGTCCGAGGGCACCGCGAGCGGCCGAGGGTCGCCGGCGGTGCTCTCGGCTTACCATCGAGGACAAGCAACGAAGCCCCCGGGGCCATGCCCCGGCGGGAAGAACGAAGGGAGCAAAGATGGCGGAAGGGACGACAGCCCCCGACTTCCAGGAGCTCGCTCGGATCGCCCGACGCGTGCGCCGGCAGATCGTCATCGGCGTGCACGCCGCCAAGTCCGGACACCCCGGCGGCTCGCTCGGCGCGGCCGACATCATGACCTACCTGTACTTCCACGAGATGAACGTGGACCCCGAGAACCCGCGCGACCCCAAGCGCGACAGGTTCGTGCTCTCCAAGGGCCACTGCGCGCCCGCGCTCTACGGCGTGCTCGCCGAGCGCGGCTACTTCCCCGTGGAGGACATCCCCACGCTGCGCCACGTCGGCAGTCACCTGCAGGGCCACCCCAACATGAACGACACGCCCGGCGTCGACATGTCCACGGGCTCGCTCGGCCAGGGCGTCTCCGCCGCGGTGGGCATGGCGCTGGCCGCCAAGCTCTGGGGCGACGACTACCGCACCTACACCCTGCTCGGCGACGGCGAGATCCAGGAGGGCCAGGTCTGGGAGGCGGCCATGTTCGCCGGCAGCCACCACCTGGACAACCTCTGCGTAATCGTGGACAACAACAACCTCCAGATCGACGGCACCGTCGAGGAGGTCAACTCGCCCTACCCGATCCCCGACAAGTTCCGCGCCTTCAACTTCCACGTCGTGGAGGTCGCCGACGGCAACGACATGGCGCAGCTTGCCCCCGCCTTCGAGGAGGCCAGGCAGACCAAGGGCGCGCCCACGGCCATCATCTGCAGGACGGTCAAGGGCAAGGGCGTCTCCTTCATGGAGAACCAGGTCGGCTGGCACGGCAAGGCACCCAACGACGAGCAGTTCGAGCAGGCCATGGCCGAGCTCGCAGGAGAGGAGTAGCCATGGCAGACGTCAAGAGGGTCGCAACGCGCCAGAGCTACGGCGAGGAGCTCGTCGAGCTCGGCAAGGAGCACGACGACTTCGTGGTGCTCGACGCCGACCTCGCGGCCGCGACCAAGACCGGCCTGTTCAAGGCCGCCTTCCCCGACCGCCACATCGACTGCGGCATCGCCGAGCAGGACCTCATGGGCATCGCGGCCGGCATCGCCGCCGCCGGCCACAAGGTCTTCGCGAGCTCGTTCGCGATGTTCGCCGCCGGCCGCGCCTTCGAGCAGGTCAGGAACTCCATCGGCTACCCGCACCTCGACGTCAAGATCGGCGCCACCCACGCCGGCCTCTCCGTCGGCGAGGACGGCGCCACCCACCAGTGCTGCGAGGACATCGCGCTCATGAGGACCATCCCGGGGATGACGGTCATCGTGCCGTCCGACGACGTGGAGGCCCGCGCCGCGACCCGTGCCGCCTATGAGATGGACGGCCCCGTCTACCTGCGCTTCTGCCGTCTCGCCACGCCGGTCGTCAACGACCGTCCCGACTACGACTTCAAGGTCGGCAAGGCCTACGTCCTGCGCGAGGGCACCGACGTCACCATCGTCGCCTGCGGCCTCATGGTCGAGCAGGCCCTCGAGGCCGCCCGCCAGCTCGAGGCCTCCGGCGTCTCCGCCGAGGTCGTCAACGCCCCGACCGTGAAGCCCCTCGACGCCGAGACCATCGTGGCCTCCGCGCGCAAGACGGGCAAGGTCGTCACCGCCGAGGAGCACTCCGTGATCGGCGGCCTCGGCTCCGCCGTGTGCGACGTCCTCTCCGAGCAGTACCCCGTGCCGGTCAGGAAGGTCGGCGTCGAGGACACCTTCGGCGAGTCCGGCCCGGCCGTCGAGGTCCTCAAGAAGTACGGCCTCACCGCCGAGCACGTCGCCGAGGCGGCCCTCTCGCTCGTCAAGTAGGGGAGAAGGCCACCCAAGGCGCGCGGGCCGGCGGGTTTGCAGGCCCGCGCGCAAGGACGCGCTCGTAGCGTCGCAACCACCACCAAGGCGCCTCCGTGGCGTGCGCGGCCCCCAGGGCCGCCCACCCGGGGGCGCGTCACGAAGGGAGCGCACCCCATGGAGACAGCGGATGGGAGGCGGGCCGGGGCCATGGTGGCCCCCTCGCTGCTCTCAGCCGACCGCATGCACTTCGGCCGCGAGGTCGAGAGCGTGGCCGATGCCGACTACCTGCACGTCGACGTGATGGACGGGCACTTCGTCCCGCCGATCGCGTTCGGCGCCATCGACGTGCGCTCCGTGGCGGACGCCTCGCCCGTGCCGCTCGACGTGCACCTCATGGTCGACAACCCCGACGCGTGCATCGACCAGTACCTCGACACCGCGGCGCGCATCGTGACCTTCCACTGGGAGGCCGCCACCCACGCGCACCGCCTGGTCGAGAAGACCCACCGCGCCGGCAAGCTCTCCGGCGTGGCCATCAACCCGGCGACGCCCCCCGAGGCCCTGCGCGAGCTGCTCGGCTGGGTCGACCTCGTGCTCGTCATGACCGTCGACCCCGGCTACGGCGGCCAGGGCATCGTCGAGGGCAGCCGGGACAAGGTCGCCCGCACGAGCCGCCTCTGCCGCGAGCTGGGGGTGAGCCCCATCATCGAGGTGGACGGCGGGGTCAGGGCGGAGAACGCCGGGTCCCTCGCGAGCGCCGGCGCGAGCCTGCTCGTCGCGGGCAGCGCGGTCTTCGGCCGCGAGGACCGCGCCGCGGCCATCCACGAGCTGCGCCTGGCCGCCAGCGAGGGCTAGCCCGCCGCGCCCGGGCGCACCGGGCGGCAAGTGCGCGAACAAGGGAGGGCGGGCGGCCACGCACCTGGTGGCCGCCCGCCCTTGTCGTCCGCTCCCGCTCGTCGCCCTCCCCGCGCCAGGGGCTACGCCCTCTCGAGGCGCCTCGCGATGGCGAGGATGAAGTCCTCGGTGTCCAAGGTGGTGGGGTTCGGGAGGGTCGTGATGCGCGCGAGGTCGCCGGTCATCTCGCCACCCTCGATGGTCTGGATGGTGGCGCGCTCGAGCCTGTCGGCGAAGGCCGCGAGCTCGGGCAGGCCGTCGAGCTCGCCGCGCTTGCGCAGGGCGCCCGACCAGGCGAAGATCGTGGCCACGGAGTTGGTCGAGGTCCTCTCGCCGCGCAGGTGCCGGTAGTAGTGGCGCTGGACGGTGCCGTGGGCGGCCTCGTACTCGTAGTAGCCGTGGGGCGAGACGAGCACGGAGGTCATCATCGCGAGCGAGCCGAAGGCGCTCGAGAGCATGTCGCTCATCACGTCGCCGTCGTAGTTCTTGCAGGCCCAGATGAAGCCGCCCTCGGACTTCATGACGCGGGCGACCGCGTCATCGATCAGCGTGTAGAAGTAGGTGATCCCCGCCTCCTCGAAGCGCTGGCGGTACTCGGCCTCGTAGAGGTCGGCGAAGACGTCCTTGAAGCGGTGGTCGTAGGTCTTGGAGATGGTGTCCTTGGTCGCGAACCACAGGTCCTGCCTGGTCGTGAGGGCGAACTCGAAGCAGCTGCGCGCGAAGCTCTCGATGGAGGCGTCGAGGTTGTGCATGCCCTGCACGACGCCGGGGCCGGAGAACTCGTGGATGAGGCTCCTGGTCTCGGTGCCGTCCGCGGCCGTGAAGACGAGCTCGGCGCGCCCCGGGCCCTCGACGCGCATCTCGGTGTTGCGGTAGACGTCGCCGTAGGCGTGGCGGGCGATGGTGATGGGGCGCTTCCAGGAGCGCACCTGCGGCTCGATGCCCTTGACCACGATCGGCGCGCGGAAGACGGTGCCGTCGAGCATGGCGCGGATGGTGCCGTTGGGGCTCTTCCACATCTGGGAGAGGCCGTACTCCTTGACGCGCGCCGCGTTGGGGGTGATCGTGGCGCACTTGACGGCCACGCCCAGGCGCTTGGTCGCCTCGGCGGAGTCGACGGTGACCTGGTCGTGGGTGGCCTCGCGGTTCTCGAGGCCGAGGTCGTAGTACTCGGTCCTGAGGTCGACGAAGGGCTCGACGAGGTCGTCCTTGATCATCTTCCAGATGATGCGGGTCATCTCGTCGCCGTCCATCTCGACGAGCGGCGTCTTCATCGCAATCTTGGCCATCCAAGCCTCCAACCCTCGGGCCGCGCGGGCGGCCGGTGTATCGACCTCACACATTGTAGCCGGCGGCCGCGCGGGGGCGGTTGCCCGCGTGTTACGCGCCGGCGCGGCCGCGCCGCTCGGCGTGGCGGGCGTCCGCGCGGGGACGCCCCTTCGCCTCGAGGTTGCGCAGGTTGGTCACCGTGCGCTCCATGCCGTGCGGCACGTAGCCCATGGTCGAGAGGTCGTCGGGCAGGTAGTCGACGAGGCTCAGGGGCGCCGTCTGCTCCACGTGGCCGGGCTCGGGGCCGGGCGTGGCGCAAAGGCCGTATACCGTCGCGCCCTTGGCGCACAGGCGCTCCTCGTAGGCGCTCACCGGGTCGTCGGGCAGCAGCGCCCGGCAGTCGTCCGTGCTCCAGAGGAGCTCGTAGCCCGCGAGCTCGACCTGGGTCAGCGTGAAGTCGCGCAGGGGCTGGCTGTCCGTCTTGAGCTGCACGCGGCCGTCGGGCGCCAGCACGCGGCGGAAGTCCATGAGGCGGTCGACGTAGGTGAGGCGCTCCTTCGCGCGCCTGGCGCGCGGGAAGGGCGTCGGGAAGTTGAGGTAGACCAGCGAGACCTCGCCGGGCGAGAAGAACTCGGGCACGTCGCTGCCCCTGCCGGGGACGAAGACGACGTTGGGCAGGCCGCTCTCCTGGGCCTTCTGGGCCGCGTAGGCGATGCAGAGCGGCTCGTAGTCCACGCCCACGAAGAGCACGTCCGGCTCGCGGCGCGCCGCCTCGACGGCGAAGCCGCCCTTGCCGCAGCCGAGGTCGAGCCTGACCTCGGAGAAGCGCGCACCAGGGCGTCCCGGCTCGAGGGGGTGGCAGGCCTCCGCCCACGCGCCCGCGTACGAGCGCGGGCTCGTCTCGATGCTGTCGGCGTAGCGCTCGAGGCGCTCCTCGAGGACGAAGTGCTTGGGCAGGCGGGTGTGCATTCCGTGCATGGCGTTCCTATCTCCGGGGCGGGCCGCGCCCGACGCGGCCCCGGGGCGCGCCTCCGGCGCCCCCTCTCGCAAGAACACAGTGTACGTGCGCGCCGGCACGGCCGCGCCCCCGGGGCGCCCTCTCCGCAAAAGATGCCCGCGCGAGGCCGACGGACGCTTTGCCGGGCGGCACTGCGGCGCTACATTAATCTTCGTGAGCCTGCCGCGCACGGCCCTGGCGCGACGCGCGCCGGCCGCGCGCCACCCGTCGTGAGGAGACACATGAACCGCTTCGCAAGGGGAATCGTCGCGACCATCGTCGGCGCGAGCCTGTGGGGGCTCTCCGGCGTCTTCGCCCAGTACCTCTACGCGCACTACGAGATAACCGCGCTCTTCGTGACGGCCGTGCGCACGGTCACCGCCGGCCTCGTCTTCCTCCTGTACTTCCTCTGGCGCCGCCGCGGCCTCCTGCGCGACCTCCTGCACGACCGCGAGTCCGTGCGCCAGCTGCTCGTCTTCGGCTGCTGCGGCCTCTACACCTGCCAGCTGACCTACATCGTGGCCGTGGGCTTCACCAACGCGGGCACCGCCACGGTGCTGCAGAGCTCGAGCGTGGTGTTCGTGATGCTCGCGACCTGCCTCATGGGCCGCAGGCTGCCCCACGTGCGGGAGGTCGTGGGCCTCGCCTGCGCCTTCGCGGCGGCCGTGCTGATCGCCACCAAGGGCGACCTCGGGACCCTGCAGATCCCGGTGCCCGGCCTGGTCTGGGGCGTCCTCAACGCGCTGAGCGTCACCTTCTACATCATGTACCCGCGCCGCCTCTTCGAGCGCTGGGGGAGCCTGCCCATCACGGGCCTCGGCCTGCTCGTCGGCGGGGTGCTCGCGCTCGTGGTGTGGCTGGCCGCAGGGGCGCTCTGGGGCGCGACGGGCGGGGCGCTCGGCGTCTCCGCCGCCGTGCCGGCCTTCGGCTGGGACGGCATCGCCTGCCTCGCCGGCATAGCGGTCGTGGGCACCCTGATGGCCTTCTCGCTCTACCTTTACGGCGTCTCGGTCGTGGGCGGCCTCACCGGCAGCCTGCTCGGCACCATGGAGCCGCTGAGCGCCAACGTGCTCGCCGTCTTCTGGCTGAACACCCCCTTCACCTGGGCCGACTGGGTGGGCCTCGCCCTCATGCTCGTGACCACGGCCCTGGTCTCGCTCGGCGGCGCCCAGGGCTCGGACGAGCCGGTGCCCGAGTCGGGGGAGGCGTAGGGGCGTGGAGCTCGACCTCAGGCGCGTCATCGGCGGCATGGCGCCGAAGCCGCTCGACGTGGAGCTGCACCGCCTCGAGACGCCCTGGACCTGCGAGGTCGAGCGCTCGGCGCACCCCCGGCCGGAGCACCCCCGGCCCCAGTTCGCCCGCGCGCGCTGGCGCTCCCTCAACGGCTGGTGGGACTGCGCGGTGCGTCCCTGCCCCGAGGCGCGCGTCCGCTGGCGGGAGGCCAGGCCGCCCGCCGAGGGCGCGTGGGAGTCGAGGATCCGCGTGCCCTTCTCGCCCGAGGCGCCGCTGTCCGGCGTGGGGCACCGGCTCGCCCCCGACGAGCTCCTCTTCTACGGGCTCACCTTCGCCCCGCCTGCGCTAGCGGCAGGCGAGCGGCTCCTGCTGCACCTCGACGCGGTCGACTGGGCCTGCGCGGCCTACCTCAACGGGGCCAGGGTCGCGGAGCACGTGGGCGGCTACCTGCCCTTCTCCGCGGACCTGACGGACGCGCTGCGGCCGGGCGAGAACCGCCTTGAGCTCTGCGTCTTCGACCCGAGCGACGCGGGCGCGCAGCTGCGCGGCAAGCAGCGCATCCGCCGCGGCGGCATGTGGTACACGGCGCAGAGCGGCGTCTGGCGCGACGCCTGGCTCGAGGTCGTGCCCGCGGCGCACCTCGAGGGCGTCTCGCTCGCCCCCGACCCCGACGCGGGCCTGCTGCGCCTCTGCGTCCGCGTGCGCGGCGTCGGCACGCTGCGCGTCGAGGTGCTCGAGGGGGAGCAGGTCGTCGCCGTGGGCGAGGTCGCGGTGGGCGCCGGGGGAGAGGCGGGCGCCGCTGGCGCGACTGGGGCCGCGGCGGGCGGCGAGGACGCGTCCGCCGAGGCCTCGCTCGAGGTGGCGGTCCCGAACCCCCGCCTGTGGCGCCCCGAGGACCCCTTCCTCTACGGGCTCAGGCTCTCGTTCGGCGACGACGAGGTCTCGAGCTACTGCGCCTTCCGCACGGTGGGCGTGGAGCCGGACGGCGAGGGCACCATGCGCTTCTGCCTCAACCACGCCCCGCTCTTCCTGCGCGGCGTCCTCGACCAGGGATACTGGCCCGACGGGCTCATGACGGCGCCCTGCGACGAGGCGCTCGTGGCCGACGTGCGCCGGGCGCGCGAGGCGGGCTTCAACCTGATGCGCAAGCACGTGAAGGTGGAGTCGGAGCGCTGGTACTACCACTGCGACCGCCTCGGCATGCTCGTCTGGCAGGACATGGTGTCCGGCGGCGGCAGGCGCCACGAGTGGGACGCGCTCGACAAGCCCACGCTCTTCCGGCACGCGCAGGCCGCCTTCGACGACAGGCCGCGCCTGCACCGGTGGCGGCTCTCGGCCGGCGACGCGGCCTACCGCGAGGAGTGGCGCGAGACGGCGGCGGGGACCGTGCGGCTGCTCGCCAACCACCCCTGCGTCGTCACCTGGACCCTCTTCAACGAGGGCTGGGGGCAGTTCGACGCCCGGGCGGCCACGCGCCTCGTGCGCTCGCTCGACCCCACGCGGCCGATAAACGCCGCCTGCGGGTGGTACGACCAGGGCACGGGCGACTACCACGCCATCCACAACTACTTCCGCACCATGCGCGTCTACCCCGAGACGCTCGTGGCGCGCCTCGCCGGCGCCCGGCGCGCCTTCTTCGTGAGCGAGTTCGGCGGGCTCATGTACCACGTGGAGGGGCACAGCTCCCTCGATCGAGCCTACGGCTACGACAGGTTCGACTCGGAGGAGGGCTGGAGGGAGGCGGCGCGCGCCAGGATCGAGGAGGCGGCCGCCCTCGAGGGGCAGGGGCTCGCCGGCTTCGTGTTCACGCAGCTGAGCGACGTGGAGGAGGAGACCAACGGGCTCCTCACCTACGACCGGCGCCTGGACAAGCTCACGGGCGAGCGCTTCGGCGACGCCGACGCGGGCGGCACCGCGGGCGGCGACGCCGACGCGGACGGCACCGCGGGCGGGCTCGGGTAGGCCCGGCGCCCGCGCGCCCGCGCAAAAGGGGCGGCGCCCCGCTCCCGCGAGGCGCCGCGTGCCGGGCGGGCGCCCGGCGGGATGTCCTTGTCGGCCCTCGCTACTCCCCCTCGTCCTCGGACATCTCGAGCAGCGTGCTCATGAGGGCGGGGGTGACCTGCTTCTTGCGGCTCACCACGCCGGGAAGGGTCGCGATGCCGTCCTTCGGCGTGACGTCGAAGGCGCGCGAGACCATCTCCTCGGAGTTGGGGCCCCAGTAGAGCATCTCGGTCGTCTGCGACTTGACGTCGGTGAACATGTAGAAGACGACCGGGATCTCGTTGACCTTGGCGCCCTCGGGCAGGTAGGGCCCGCAGAGGGCCTCGGCGGCCTTGCGGCTGTTCTCGGTCATGAAGGAGCCCTGGCCGACGCCGAAGCGCACCTTGCCGCGGCTGAAGACCTTGAAGTCGGAGTTGAAGAACTCCTCGGCCGTGCGGCCGGTGAGGTCGGCGCCCGCGTCGAACATCTGGTCCGCGTAGCTGCCGACGTCCACGCCGGCGATCTTGGCGAGGGCGTTGCCGGCCTCGACGTCCATCGGCGTGCAGGTGGGCGAACGGAACGCGAGGGTGTCGGAGAGGATGGCCGAGAGCATGAGGCCGGCGATGTTGGCCGGGATCTCCACGCCGTTCTCGCGGTAGATGCTGTAGATGATGGTGCAGGTGCAGCCCACGGGCATGTTGCGGAAGTAGGCCGGCGCGGAGGTCTCGATCGAGCCGATGCGGTGGTGGTCGATGATCTCCATGATGACGGCCTGCTCGAGGCCGTCGACCGCCTGGGAGCGCTCGTTGTGGTCCACGAGGACGACGTGCTTCTTCTGCGGGTCGAGCAGGTTGGGGCCGTTCACGACGCCGGCGTAGTGGCCGCCCTCGTCGACGACGGGGAAGAAGCGGTGGCGCGACTGGGTCATGACCTTGCGCGCGTCGTCGATCGTGGTGTTGACGCTGAAGTGGATGACCTTGTCCGCAGGCAGCATCTTGGCGCGCACGGGCATCGCCATCGAGATCAGGCGCGAGGCGGCGTAGGTGTCGTAGGGGGTGGCGATGACGGTGCAGTTGCGCTTCTGCGCCTCGTTGACCACGACGTGCGAGACGTGCGCGCCGTTGCAGACGATGACGCAGCTCACGCCGGACTCGACGGCGAAGCGCTGGGTCTCGTAGCGGTTGGTGACCAGGACGATGTCGCCGGGCTGGATGTTGCCCTCCATCATCTCCGGCGTGGTGCCGACGCGGATCCTGCCCTCCTCGATGCAGCCCTCCGGGTCGCCGGCCACCATCTCGCCGTTCAGGGTGTCGAGGACGTTGGTGTAGCGCGTCTTGCTGCTGGAGAGGACCGCGGCGTCGAAGATGTCCATGTTGGCGCTGGCGATGTCCTTGACGGAGATCAGGCCCTCGATGTCGTTGTCCGCGTCGGTGATGACCAGGGTGTCGACCTTGGACTCCTGGATGAGGTTCCACGCGACGTAGAGGCTCGTCTCGGCGTCGATGCCGGGCTGGTGCTGGAAGGTGATGTCCTTGATCTGCGGGGCGACGCTCGTGATGAGCGCGGGCTCCTCGAAGCCGAAGTGCCTGAGGGCGAACTGCGTCTCGCGGTTGACCGTCCCGGCGCGACGAGCCTCGTAGATGGGCTTGTCGATCTGGTTCTTGAGATAGGCGTAGCTGATTGCGGCACAGATCGAGTCCGTGTCCGGATGCAGGTGGCCTATGACGTTTACCTTGCGGATTGCGTCTGGCATGTGCGCTCCTTGGTGAGAATCGGTTGCCGTCGGTGAAGATGGCGCGAGCAGGACCTCCAAATTGTAAAACCGCTGCTCATTGATGCGGACTCTAACTTTTCCAATCTTTGGTGAACAATCGGGGCGCATCGGCGCAAGGGCCGTCCGCTCGGTGAGCGCGCGGACGGCCCCGGGCGCCACCCTGGGCCTCCTGGGAGGCGCCTCGCGGCAAAAAAGGGGGCCGCGCCCCGGCGGGTGCGGCCCCCTGCGCGCTCGCGCGTCGGCGCCTAGATCATCTCGATGAAGGCCGAGAGGCGCGTGGAGACCTGGCCCTGGTCACCGGAGGAGTAGTCGGTCTCGAGCTTCATGTAGGGGATGCCGTGGTCCTCGAGGGTGCGGCCCATGCGGACGCTCTCGAGGTTGAAGGTGTGGCAGGCCTGCAGCACGGCGTCGACCACGCCGTCCGCGTGGTACTTCTCGACCATCTTGAGGGTGTTCTCTATGCGGCCGGGGTTGGGGGTCATGACCGAGCAGTTGATCTGGAGGTAGCGGTCGGAGATGGCGCGCAGGATGTCGGGGGCGTCCTCGTCGACCATCATGGAGTTGGTGCGCTCGCCCATGCAGCTGTCGAGGCAGACGATGACGCCGCCGTTGTCGTCGATGGTCTTGCCGACCTTGTTGATGAGCCCGCCCGCCGGGCAGCCGGAGAGCACGATGCGCTTGGCGTGCGCCGGGACGGCGGACTTGCCCTCGGCGGCCTCCTGCCTGCGGGTGGCCACGAGCTGCTCGATCTTCTCGGCCTGCGCGACGACGTCCATCGCGAAGGTGCCCGACTGCAGCGTGGTCATGAACTCTACCGACGTCATGGGGCAGGGGTCGCTGCGCTGCAGGTCGAAGAGGTCGAGGAGGGCCTGGCGGTAGACGTTGCGGTTGTGTACCGCCTGGCGCAGGTCGTCGTCGGTGATGGTGACGCCGTAGAGCTCCTCGAGGCGCTGCTTCAGGGCCACCACCTCCTCGTACCAGCCCTGCTTCTCGTGGTCCCTGAGCTGGCCGTTGGGGAGGTGCAGGACGTAGGTCGGGCGGATGTCGCCCAGGAGCTCGTACATCTTCTTCTTGCCGTCGCAGGTGGTCTCGCCGACGATCAGGTCCGAGAAGTACGTGTAGGGGCACTTGTCCGTGAGGGCGAAGCCGTAGGTCGACTTGATGAGCGGGCAGAGGTTCTTGGGCAGGACCGTCTCCGCGGCGCCGATGGGCTCGTCGCTCGTGCCGCACAGGCCGACGCAGGCCGCGCCGGCGGCCTCGATGACCTCTGCGGGAGCGTAGGTGCACAGGGTGCCGACGAGCCTGCCGCCAGCCTTCTTGTAGTCGTGGACGCGCATGAAGCTCTTGCGGCGCGACTCGTCGTACTCCTCGAAGGTCTTGGGGAGGTCGAAGGGCGCCGGGATCTGGGTAGAGCTGTTGGGGAGCGTGGCGGTGGGCATGGGGTTCCTCTCTCTTGTTGGCGTGATTCGTGGCGTGCGGGGCGAGGCTCGCGGACCGCACGCGGCCCGCGAGCGGCGCCCTAGCGCTGTCCTGACAGCGCGGCGCCGATGGCGCCGGCGTAGCGCGCCTCGGGGCGGGTGCTCACCGGCTTGCCGAGCCGGGCGGCGAGGCGCCCGACGATGTAGTCGTTGTCGCACAGGCCGCCGGTGAGGAAGCACTCGTCGCCCGGGACCTGCGAGGCGAGCGAGACGACCTTGCCCACGACGGACTCGATGACGCCCGAGGCGATGTTCTCCAGCGGCTCGCCGCGGCCGATGAGGGAGATGATCTCCGACTCGGCGAAGACGGTGCACATGCTGGAGATCGTGATCTTCTCGCCCTGGGCGGCCAGCTCCGAGAGGCGCTCCTGTGAGACGTTCATGCGGTTGGCCATGATCTCGAGGAACTTGCCGGTGCCCGCCGAGCACTTGTCGTTCATCAGGAACTTCTTGAGCATGCCGCCCTTGAGCTCGAGCACCTTGGTGTCCTGGCCACCCACGTCGATGACGACGCCGTTCCTGCCGAACAGCCACCAGGCGCCCTTGGCGTGGCAGGTGATCTCGGTGACCGCCTTGCTCGCGTAGGGCACGGCGATGCGGCCGTAGCCCGTGGCCACCACGGACTCCTGCTCGACGTCGATGCCGTGCCCCGCGAGCGTCTCGGCGGCGTGGCTAGCCGCCTCGATGCTCGAGAAGCCCGTCGGGGCGAGCAGCGTGAGCGTGAGCTCGCCGTCCTCCATCACGGCGACCTTGGTCGCCGTGGAGCCTATGTCTATGCCGATTGACCTCATGTGCCTCTCCGTCCGCGGTGCCTGCGCCCGGAGCGGCTGGGCGTCCGGGCGAACCTACATAAATACTTAGAAACTAGCACCGAGGGAAAATGTGAGAATTCCTCTGGTGATTAGAAAAAGACGTATGCAAGTATTATTCAATCGGCTGGCCTGACTTTGGCAGGCGTCCTCAATGCGCCGCAGGTCGACGGACGGATGATGCTAAACCGCGAACGGCATGAAACTAGACGTGGGCGTTGCTACAACACGGCTAGGATGTCGCTTGTGTTAACTAACCGCCTTCCGAATATTGCACTATAACAATACTCGTAGACTGTTAGCCACTTCGTACTAATTTGAGCGTTTATCGATGGCGGACGTGATGATCGACGAGGAGCCTACGTGTTCAACTTCGAATACTTCCTGTACTGCATCCCGCAGATCGCGGCGCGGCTCGACGTCACGCTCGAGCTCACCTTCGTCTCGGCGGCCCTCGCCCTGCTCATCGGCGTGCTGGTGGCAATGATTGCGACCTACAAGATCAAGGTGCTCTACCCCATCACGCGCGTCTACGTCTCGTTCATGCGCGGCACGCCCGTGGTGGCGCAGCTCTACTTCTTCTACTTCGGCATGGCGGTCTACAGCACGGCGATCAGGGACATGACGCCCATGGTCGCGGTCTCCATCGTGATGAGCCTGAACGTCGGCGCCTTCATGTCTGAGAGCATCCGCGGCGCCCTCCTGTCGGTCGACGAGGGCCAGCGCGAGGCGGCAGCCTCCCTCGGCATGACCAACACCCAGACCTTCTGGCGCATCGTGGTCCCGCAGGCAGTGCGCGTGGCCCTGCCGCCGCTCTTCAACGACATCATCAACCTCATCAAGATGTCCTCGCTCTCGTTCATGATCGGCGTGCCCGACATCATGGGCGCCGCCAAGATCCTCGGCGCCAACTCCTTCCGCTACTTCGAGATCTACGCGGCGGTCATGCTCGTCTACTGGGTCGTGATTCTGGTCTTCAGCGCGCTGAGCAAGTGGCTGCAGCGCAAGTGCGAGCAGATGTACTAAGTGGCGCCGGCCGCACCGCGGGTGGATTTTCCCGCGCGGGCCGCGTCATGGGCAGTTCGTGGCCACCGCCAGGGGCGTGCGGCCGAAACATAGCGCATGTGCCTCGGGCACAGGGAAGGTTGGCAATCATGGCAGACAGCAGGTCGATGTCCCGCAGGAACTTCCTCAGGGGCGCGCTCGCGATGGGCGCCCTCGCCGGCTCCTCCGTCCTCGTGGCGGGCTGCTCGGGGTCCGGCTCCAACGGCTCGTCCAGCGACTCGGCCGCCGCGTCCTCCACGGACGCCTCCGGCAAGATCACCAAGGTCACGATCGTGACCGGCGGCACCGGCGAGCCCTACTCGCTCATCGGCACCGACGGCACCTGGACCGGCATCGACGCCGACATCTGGAACAAGATCAAGGAGAACACCGGCGTGGAGCTCGACGTCAAGCAGGCCGAGTTCTCCTCCATGTTCGGCGAGCTCGACGCCGGCCGCGCCAACGTCGTGGCCAACTGCCTCGCGGTGAAGAAGGAGCGCACCGAGAAGTACCTCGCGTCCCACCCCTATTACGGCGACGCCCAGTGCGTGGTCGTGGGCAAGGACAACACCGACATCCACCAGTTCTCCGACCTCGCGGGCAAGAACTGCGGCGTGGTCAACGGGCAGGCCTCCCAGACGATCGCCCAGGACTTGTCCTCGAAGTACGGCTTCACGATGACGACCTTCGACGACTCCAACGCCGGCCTGAGCAGCCTCGCCCTCGGCCGCATCGACGCGATGTTCACCACGGACACCGCGGTCTACAAGTGGGAGGACGCCAACAACGACCAGGTGCGCTTCCTCGACGAGCGCACCATGGCCAACAACGTGGCCTACTTCTTCGCCAAGACCGACGAGGGCCAGAAGTACTGCGACTTCGTCAACGAGCAGATCGACGCTATGCTCGCCGACGGCACCATGTCCGAGATCGTCACCAAGTGGCTGCACAACGACATGACCAAGTCCATCATCAGCGAGTAGACGTGGATACCATGGCAGAGCCACTCATCAAGGTCGAGCACCTGTACAAGTCCTTCGGCGACACGGACGTGCTCAGAGACATAAACCTGACGCTCAACAAGCACGAGGTCACGGCCATCATCGGCCCCTCCGGCACCGGCAAGTCCACGCTCCTGCGCTGCCTCGACTACCTGACCGTCCCCACGAAGGGCAAGGTCACGATCGAGAACGACACGGTGGACGCGGAGCACTACACCAAGGCGGACGTCGCGGCCCTGAGGAAGCACTCGGCCATGGTCTTCCAGGGCTACAACCTCTTCAAGAACAAGACGGCCCTCGGCAACGTGATGGAGCCGCTCGTCACGGTGCAGCGGATGCCCAAGGCGCAGGCCGAGGAGCGCGCCCTCAAGTACCTGGACGTCGTGGGGATGACGGAGCGCAAGGACTTCTACCCGTCCAAGCTCTCCGGCGGCCAGCAGCAGCGCGTGGGCATCGCCCGCGCGCTCGCGGTGGAGCCCAACGTCCTGCTCCTCGACGAGCCCACCTCCGCCCTCGACCCGCAGCTGGTGGGCGAGGTCCTGGCGACGATCCGCAAGCTCGCCGACATGGGTATGACCATGGTCCTCGTGACGCACGAGATTCACTTCGCGCACGACGTGGCCGACCGCGTCATCTTCATGGACGGCGGCGTGGTCGCGGCGGACGGAACGCCCGAGGAGGTCATCGACGGCCACGGCAACGAGCGGCTGAACGAGTTCCTGAACTTCGTGAACCACTAGGTGGCCCACCTCGCGCCCCGCGGGCGCGAGAGGGAGGCAGAGACGCGACTGGGGCGCACGCCGGCACGAGCCGCGTGCGCCCCTCTGACATGAGAGGGGTAGCGGATGGCTGTGGCAGCGACGACGTACGAGAGGACGCTCGCCTGGTTCAGGTGGCTCTCGGGGATCCCGCGGGGGAGCGGCGACACGGCGCGCGCGAGCGCGGCGGTCGCGGAGTGGGCCCGCGGGCGGGGGCTCGAGGTCTCGTCCGACGAGTTCGGCAACCTCGTCATCCGCAGGGACGCCACGCCCGGGCGGGAGGCCGAGCCCTCCCTCGCCCTGCAGGCCCACCTCGACATGGTCTGCCAGAAGGCCGTTGGGAGCCCGCACGACTTCTCCCGTGACCCCATCGCGATCATCGAGGAGGACGGCTGGCTCCATGCCGACGGCACCACCCTCGGCGCCGACGACGGGGCCGGCGTCGCGCTCTGCCTGGCCCTCCTCGAGGACGAGGGGCTCTCGCACCCGCCGCTGGAGGTCGTCCTCACGGTCGACGAGGAGGTGGGCCTCGTCGGCGCGCGCGAGATGGACTGCTCGCGCGTCCGGAGCCGCAGGATGCTCAACCTCGACCTCACGGTCTGGGGCCAGTTCGTCGTGGGCTGCAGCGCCGGCACGGAGGTGCGGGTCAGCCTCCCCCTGCGTCGCGTGCGAGAAGGACGCGAGGTCGTGAGGCTCTCCCTGGGCGGCCTCAGGGGAGGCCACTCCGGCATCGACATCGCCCTGCCCCGCCACAACGCCGCCCTCCTCATGGGCGAGGTCCTCTCACGCCTCCTCGCGGTCGGCCAGGAGGGCGTCGGGGTCCCAGCGGGCCTGGCGCTCGTCTCGATCGGCGCGGGCGAGAAGAGGAACGCCATCCCCTCCGAGGCCACGGCCGAGCTGGCGCTCCCGGCAGGCGCCGGCCCCGAGGCCCGGCAGGCGCTCGAGCGCGCCCTCGACTCCGTGCGTGCCGCGCTCGCGCGCGCGTGCACCGCAGACGACGCCGGCGTGCGCCTCGAGGCGGAGTGCCTGGGGGAGCGCGAGGTGGGGGTACTTGCCGCCGAGGACGCGGCCAGGGCGCTCGCGCTCCTCTCGGCCCTGCCACAGGGCGTGCACGCCATGAGCCGTGAGTTCCCCGGCGCCACGGAGACGAGCGACAACGTGAGCATCGTCCGCCTGGGGGAGGAGGGCCTCGGCGCCCTGGTGTCCGTCCGGACCAACCGTCCAGGTGGCGCCGAGCCGGTCGTGGGCGAGGTCCGTGCCGCGTGCGCGCGCGCCGGCGCCGCGCTCTCGGTGGAGGGCGGGCGCGACCCCTGGCTCTGCGACCCCGGGTCGCCCCTCGTCCGCGAGGCGCGCGCGACCTACCGGGCGCTCTTCGGAGGGGAGCCGGAGGTCACCACGACGCATGGCGGCCTGGAGTGCGGGGTCTTCTCGGACGCCCTCCCCGGGCTCGAGGTCTTCTCGCTCGGGCCGGACGTCGAGAACGCACACACGCCCTCGGAGAGGATGCGGCTCGAGTCGCTCGAGAGGCTCTGTGCGTTCGTTCGTGCGCTCGTCCAGAGGTCCGACGGGCTGTCAAGTGATGGGCATATAAAATAATCATAATAAAAAAATCGTTGGCTAAAAATAAATTAGTAATCGATACAACCAAAATTAACAAGAGCGCTTATTGTATTATGCCCAGCGGATTGGCAAGGTCTTAGGTAGTTGCAACACTTTTGGGTGATTTTGTCGATGGCCGTTTACCGACTGTGAACGGCGGAATCGCCGACGTGAGCGTCACTCTGACACTAATGCCATAGACTCTGTGCCAATTCAGCCTCCGTAAGGGGCGGAGGTAAACCCTATGAGAGGAGAGAAGAATATGGCAAACGTCAAGATCAACGCTACCGAGGTCAGCCCGCATAAGGTGCAGCGTCTCGCCGAGGCCTACTACAAGGGCGGCTTCTTCTGCGACGAGGCCGTCATGTGCGCCCTGCGCGACGTCTTCCAGATCGACGTTCCCGTCGAGGTCATCTCCATGGTCTCCGGCATGTCCGTCGGCGTCGGCAAGTCCGGCTGCATGTGCGGTGCCGCCAACGGCGGCGTCGCTGCCCTCGGCCTGCTCTACGGCCGCACCGAGCAGAACGGCCCGACCGACCCCAAGGTAGTCAAGTGCATGTCCCTCACGCACGAGCTGCACGACTGGTTCCGTGACGCCAACGGCAAGCACGCCATGTGCTGCCGCGTCCTCACCCGCGAGTTCGACATGGGCCAGGGCGAGCACAAGGAGCAGTGCATCTGGTTCACCGGCCTGTGCGCTTGGAAGGTCGCCACGATCGTCTGCCGCGAGGAGGGCATCAAGAACCTCGACGAGGGCACCGAGGGTGGCGACGAGCCTTTGCCGCGTCGCAAGATCGGCGATATCGAGCCCATGAAGAAGGAGGCCTTTGTTGCTTAAGAGAATCCCGCTCCCCATCACCGGCGTCATGCTCGGCTGCGCCGCTCTCGGCAACCTGCTGCAGAGCTACAGCGAGGGCGTTCGCGTCGTCTTCGGCGTGATCTCCGCCCTGCTCGGCGTGCTCTTCCTGATCAAGCTGTTCGGTGACTTCGGGTCCGTCAAGAAGGACATGGAGAACCCGATGCTCGCGAGCATCTCCGGCACCTTCCCCATGGCCCTGCTCCTCCTCGCGGCCTACGCCAAGCCCCTCTCCGCCGGCTTCGGCGTCGCCCTGTGGTGGATCGGCCTTCTCCTGCACGTCTGCCTGATCGTGTGGTTCACGGTCAAGTACGTCGCGCACTTCAACCTCAAGCAGGTCTTCCCGAGCTGGTACATCGTCTACGTCGGCATCGCTGTCGCCTCCGTCAGCGCCCCGGCGTTCGGCATGGAGGGCATTGGCACCGTGTGCTTCTGGTTCGGCCTCGTGACCTTCGTCCTCATCACCATCGCCGTCGTCGCCCGCTACGCCAAGGTCGGGGAGCCCCCCGTCCCCGCGCGTCCCGTGTTCTGCATCATGACCGCGCCGGCCAGCCTCTGCGTCGCCGCCTACGTCCAGTCCGTGACCCCCAAGTCCCAGCCCCTCCTGATCTGCATGGAGGTCGTGGCCACCGTCCTGTACGTGGTCGTCCTCACCCAGCTGCCGCGCTTCCTCAAGAACACCGCGTTCGCGCCGAGCTATGCGGCCTACACCTTCCCGTTCGTGATCACCGCGATCGCCCTCAAGCAGACGATGGCCTGCCTCGCCAAGATGAACGCCCCGGCACCCTGGCTCGCCCCCATCGTCCTGATCGAGACGATCATCGCGACCGTGCTCGTGCTGTACGCGCTCATCCGCTTCCTGATGCACATCTTCGGAGGCGAGAAGCCCGCCCAGCAGGCCGCCTAGCGGCTGCCGTCGGGCCGCGACCGCCGCTGCCCCGAGCAGGTGTAGTACCTTACGAGCCACCCCGGCTTCCGGGGTGGCTCTTTTCATGAGGTGTGACGACTTTCTGGGAGGTTCCATGAGGGAGATACGGACGGCCACGGTGGCGGACCTCGCGCGCGTGGAGGAGATCTACGCGGCCGCCCAGCGGTTCATGGTCGCGGCGGGCAACCCCAGCCAATGGGGGCCTGGCTTCCCCGGGCGCCAGGTGCTCGAGGGAGACGTCGCCTCCGGCGCCCTCAAGGTTTGTGCGGGGCCCGACGGCGTGCCCCAGGGCTGCTTCGTCCTCCTCGAGGGGCCCGACCCCACCTATGGGCGCATCTACGACGGCGCCTGGACTGACGAAGGCCCCTACCTCGTGGTGCACCGCTTCGCCACTGCCGTGCAGGGGCGAGGAGTCGGTTCCGCCATGATGGGCTGGGCGCTCGGGCGCGCCCGTGAGCGCGGGTGGGCGCTCCGGGTGGACACCCACCGGGACAACCTTCCCATGCAGGGGCTCCTCAGGAGCAGGGGCTTCTCGTACTGCGGCGTCATCCGCCTCGCGGACGGCAGCGAGCGGATCGCCTTCTGCCTCCCTCCGGTGCGGCCCTAGCCGTCGTGACGCGAGCGCATACACCTAGCTGCAGGAACGTGCTTATCCTATCCGGCGGTTGGCTAATCGTGGGCAACGCACGCTCGTGGTGCCACTCCGTCCTTCCATGGCAGTCGTGACTCGTCGTGCCGGCGGGCTCCCTATGATGTGCCTCGGGTGCGGGGGAGCGCCCGAGCTCCATGCACATATATATAAGGAGAGGATTGCCATGGCAGAAGAAACGGTCGACTACTATCCCATGTGGAAGAGCCTCGACATGGACACGGAGGCGCACGACGGCCTGCTCGGCGCCGTCGGCCAGATGTACGGTGACATGTTCCTCACCCAGGCCAACCGTCCCAAGAGCACCGCGTACCTCGACAGCTTCGCCACCAACCTCCACTCAGGGCGCATCAAGGAGATGCTCGACGCCAAGGAGCAGGGCAAGATCAAGAAGATCATCGGCAGCTTCTGCCTCTACGTCCCCGAGGAGATCGTCGCGGCGGCCGGCGGCATCGAGGTCGGGCTCTGCGCCGGCGCCGACTGGGCGCCCGAGGAGGTCGAGAAGCACCTGCCGCGCAACACCTGCCCGCTGATCAAGGGCTTCACGGGCTTCAAGCTCGGCCGCGTCTGCCCCTACATCGAGTCCTCCGACCTCGTGGTGGGCGAGAACACCTGCGACGGCAAGAAGAAGGGCTACGAGTTCTTCGCGACCCAGAAGCCGATGTACATCATGGACGTCCCCCACGTCCGCACCGACGAGACCAAGCAGATGTGGCGCAACGAGGTCCATCGCCTCGCGGAGCGCATCGAGCAGGAGACGGGCCAGAAGATCACCGCCGACTCCCTGCGCCGCGCCATCAAGGAGGCAAACGACAAGCGCCGCGCCCTCCAGCGCCTGGCGAGGCTGCGCGCCGCCGACCCCACGCCCATCTCGGGCCTCGACAGCCTGCTGATCACGCAGGCCGCCTTCATGGATGACACCCCGAGGCTGACGGCCGCCATCAACGCGATCGCCGACGAGTGCGAGCAGCGCGTCGCGAGGGGGGAGGGCGTCGCCCCCAAGGGCGCCAAGCGCGTCCTGTACACCGGCACCCCCATGGCCGTGCCCAACTGGAAGCTCTTCAACATCATCGAGAAGGCCGGCGGCGTCGTCGTGGGCGAGGAGTGCTGCACGGGCTCGCGCTACTACAAGGACCTGGTGGACGAGGGCGGCGAGACCGTCGACGAGATGATCGACGACGTGGCCGACCGCTACTTCAACATCCACTGCGCCATCTTCACGCCCAACCAGGACCGCGAGGAGGACGTCATCGGGATGGCGCGCGACCTGCACGCCGACGGCATCATCGACTGCTCGCTCTCCTTCTGCACAATCTACGAGATGGAGGCCTTCGGCATGGAGGTTGCGGCGGAGAAGGCGGGCTTCCCCTTCATGCACGTCACGACGAACTACTCCACCGAGGACGCCGGACAGCTCAAGACCCGCATCGAGGCCTTCCTCGAGATGATTTAGGCCTGATCGGTCTATTACCACAAATCTACAAAAAAGCAAGCAAAAAGATAAACGCGAACGAACTGGAAGTCAGATACTCTTCCAGTTCGTTTTACTTTATACCTAATCGCGATGGGAAAACATAAATATGAAATAGTCGTGGAGAAACAGTGAAAAAACGAAAGCGCAAAATGCGAAAATTTTACCGTTCGCGTTCAAGAATTGACCGTTTGGCATAGGCAAAAATTTACTAATCAGTTGTGACTTGTTAATCGATAATCGCGTTCATAGAATTTGTATTGAAACGTGCGAATGGGCGAGAGCCTGCGGGTCGCACGAATCTTCTATGAAGGCGAGTCTAAGAGAGGAGCAAGGCTACATGAAGTTGGAAATTGGCAACATTCACGTCAAGGACGTCGTCCTCGGCAGTGAGAACTCCTTCGTCGATGGCGTCCTGACCATCGACAAGGAGGCCGCAATCTCCTACCTCAAGGGCGAAGACGATCACATCACCGATCTCGACATCGTAATCGCTCACCCCGGTGACGACACGCGTATCGTGCCGGTCATCGAGACCATCGAGCCCCGTGTCCGTATGGATGGTCGCACGCTGTTCCCGGGTGTCACCGGTGACGTCGTCCCCGCCGGCGACGGAGAGCTCAAGGCCCTCAAGGATTGCTGCGTCACCGTCGTCGGCAAGGAGTGGGGCTCCTTCGGCGATGGCGTGATCGACATGGGCGGTGAGGGCGCCAAGCACACCAGGTGGTCCGAGATCATCAACATCTGCCTGGTTGGCGACACCGACGAGGAGTTCGAGCGTCACGAGCAGCAGAAGTGTAACCACGCCCTGCGCTGGGCGGGCCACCGTTTCGCCGAGTGGCTTGGCAAGATCGTCAAGGACATCGAGGCCGAGGACACCGAGACCTACGTCTTCGACCCGATCCTGAAGCGCGACGCCGCCCGCAACGAGCTTCCCAACGTCGCCATCGTGCTGCAGCCGCAGTCCCAGATGGAGGCCCTCGGCTACAACGACCTGTGGTACGGCTGGGACATGAACAAGTTCCTCCCGACCTACGTCAGCCCGACCGAGGTCTTTGACGGCGCCATCATCTCCGGCTCCTTCATGCCCGCGTCCTCCAAGTGGTCCACCTACGAGTTCCAGAACTTCCCGCTGATCAAGGAGCTCTACAAGCACGACGGCGTGGACTACAACTTCGTCGGCGTCATCATGTCCAACCTCAACGTCGCGCTCGAGCAGAAGGAGCGCTCGGCGATCATGGTCCGCGACATGGCCATCAACCTGGGCGTCGACTACGCGATCGTCACCGAGGAGGGCTACGGCAACCCCGACACGGACTACGTCCGCTGCCAGGTCGTCCTCGAGGACGCCGGCATCGGCGTCGTGGGCGTCTCCAACGAGTCCGACGGCCGCACCGGCGTCGGTCAGCCGCTGGTCGTCCTGGACGAGAAGCTCAACGCCCTCGTCTCCACCGGCAACGTCGGCGAGCTCACCGAGCTTCCGGCCTGCAAGACCGTCATCGGCAACCTCGAGGCCATGAACCGCGACGGCATGTCGGGCTCCTGGGGCTACGACGAGGTCCTGGGCAAGTCCGCCCGCGACGACGGCTCCATCATCATGGAGGACAACAACTGGTTCTGCGGCGACCACATCTCTGGTCTCAGCCTCAAGACCATGAAAGAGTTCTAGGAAGCAATTCGCCGAAAGGAGGAAACAATGCCTAAGAGTGTAATCTGCTACATCAACCAGTTCTTCGCTGGCGTGGGTGGCGAGGAGAAGGCTGGCATCGAGCCTTACATCGTCGAGGGTACGCTTGGCCCCACCATGGCCATCGACAAGGCCCTCAAGGATGCTGACGTCACCTACACGATCGTCTGCGGCGACAACTTCATGGGCTCCAACACCGAGGAGGCCGTCGACCGCATCATCAAGATGATCGAGGACAAGCCGATGGACGCCTTCGTGGCGGGCCCCGCCTTCCAGGCCGGTCGCTACACCGTCGCCTGCGGCGCCATCTGCAAGGCCGTCAAGGAGAAGTTCGGCGTGCCCGTGGTCACCTCCTTCAACGAGGAGACCCCTGGCGTCGACATGTACAAGAAGGACGTCGTCATCTTCAAGGGTGGCAACTCCGCCGCCAAGATGCGCAAGGACGTCCCCAAGATGATCGGCTACCTCAACAAGGTGCTGGCCGGCGAGCCCACGCTCGGCGCCGACGCCGAGGGCTACTTCGCCCGCGGCCTGCGCAAGGAGGTCTTCCTCGAGAACAAGCACGAGAACACCGCGGCCTACCGTGGCGTCGACATGCTGCTGAAGAAGATCAAGGGCGAGCCCTACCAGACCGAGCTCATCATCCCCAAGAGGGACGTCGTCCCCATCGCCGACCCGATCCCCGACCTCTCCAAGGCGACCATCGCCCTGGTCACGAGCGGCGGCATCGTCCCCGTCGACAACCCGGACCGCATCCAGTCCGCCTCCGCCACCCGCTGGGGCCGCTATGACATCTCCAAGCTCGACGCCCTGCCCAACCGTGCGGCGAACGGCTTCAAGACCATC
>JAZHSQ010000030.1:0-21701 GCA_036454645.1 Olsenella sp.
CCCCGCGGGGGGGCCGCCCCGGCGGGGGGCCCGCCCCGCTCGCTTCCTCTCGCGCTGGCTCGAGCCCTTAGAACATCGCGGGCTGGACGCGCGTGACGCCGGGCACGTGCTCGCGCAGAATGCGCTCGATGCCGTCGCTCATGTCGTACTCGGAGAGCGGGCAGCCCGCGCAGGCCCCCTGCATCTCGAGGGTGACCACACCGTCGTCGTCGCAGTCGATGAGCGCAACGTCGCCGCCGTCCGCCTGCAGGCTCTGGCGGATGACGTCGATCGTCGCCTCCAGGAGCTCGCGGTTCACCTTGGGCTTGCTTTCCTCTGCCATCGCTTCCCCTTTCGACGCCGCCCGCGGGCGGACGCTAATTCCTACCAATCGCGTAACAGTTTACCCAATCGGCGAGAAAAGATGCCCCGACGTGGCCCCCTGCATACGACCTGCAGGCTTCCTGCCCTCGCGCACGGCCGCCACCGCGCGCGCCACGCGCTCCACAGCGGCCGCCGTCTCCCTGGTGCCGAGCAGCGTCGCGTCGGCAGCGAGCCGGGTCACCCCCGCCTTAATCAGGACGTCCGCCTGCGGCGTGGCGTCGAGCGGGTGCGCCGCGAAGATGCGCGAGCGCCCGTGGACGTCCGTGCGCACCGGAAGCAGGCTCCCGTCCCTGTCGCGCAGCGAGACCCGCCGCTGGCGCCAGGGGCAGCGCGCGCAGTCATGGCAGCAGCTGCCCGTCGCCTGGAGCACGCAGTGCTCGCTGGTCATGGCGCGCGGGCGGCCCAACACCACGAGCCCCAGCGTCACCGAGGTCCTTCTCGCCAGGTCGCACACCTCGTCCAAGGTGAGCTCGGGGGAGAGCCAGGCGCCCGCGGCGCCGGCGGCCTCGAGCGCGACCAGGGCGGACTCGTTGTGCACGGGGATGCAGGAGCGCACCTCCGCCCGGGCGCCGCGCTCGGCCGCGAGCACGAGCTCGGAGACGTTGCCCACCGCGACGGGGGCGGCGCCCGCGCGCACGTAGGGGTCGAGCCGCGCGTGGTCGGCCTCGCGGCAGACCTCGTCCAGGACGGGCACCGTGGCGGCGAGCACCCGCTCGGGCCACTCCCCCGCCCCGAGCGCGTCCGTCGTGGCGTAGAGCCTGGTCGCGCCCGCCGCGAGCGCCGCCTCGGCACACGCCGCGTCCGCAACGAGGGCGCAGACCTCCGGCTCGGCGCGGGGCGAGAAGCCCTCGTGCGCCACGCCCGGCCGGGGCACGCCCGCCTCGTCGCGGACCTCGCGCAGGTCGTTGCCGAGCCCTATGGCGTCGGGCGCGGGCGAGAGCGCGCGGGCGTCGTAGGCGGCCAGGACCGCCGCCTCGAGCCTGCGGCAGGCCTCGGCGCGCACCTTGTGGACCTGCGAGAATCCCATGCCGCAGCCGGGGTCGAGCTCCACCTCGAAGGACGCGGGCGCAAAGGGGCTCTGCCCCATGCGGCCGACGTGCTCAACGAGGTCCTGCTCGCCCACCGCGCAGGTCTTGGCCGCCTCCACCACGAAGCCCGTTGCCTCCGCGGAGAAGGCGCCGTCGAGCGTCTCGAGCGCGACGGAGAAGGGCTTGCCAAGGCGCGCCGTCACGCGCACGCGCACCGGGCGCCTGGGCGCCGCCTCGGGGCGCGCCGCGCGGGAGGACTCCTCCATGGTCTTCTGGCTGCGGATCACGCGCACGAGGCTGCCCCGCGGCATGGGGCGGGCCGTGGTGCAGGCGATGGTCTCGCCCGCGGCGGCGTCCGCCTCGGCGTAGGTGGTGAGGAACTGCGAGGGGTCGTCCTGGGGGCGGACCTCGAGCAGGTCGCCCGCGCCGACGGGCCCGTCGAGCCGGACGCGGGTCTCCGCCTTGCTCAGGGTGCGCAGGCGCGCGCGGCCGCCGTTGGCGCCGCCGCGGACCTTGCGCTCGGAGGCCAGCGCGCGGGAGGAGACGACCTCGCCGACCAGCTCGCCGCGGTTGTTGGAGCGCTCGTAGCTCATGAGCTCGTCGCCGGAGCGGCCGTGGAGGTAGGCGTCCGTGAAGTCTCGGTTGAAGGTGCGCTTGAGGAGCCTGCGGCGCGCGGCGAGGTCCGCCTCGGTGGGGGTCCTGCCGGCCGCGAGGTCGTCCATCTGGGCGCGGTAGGCGGAGACGACGGCGAAGACGTAGTCCGGCGACTTCATGCGGCCCTCGACCTTGAGCGAGCCCACGCCGGCCTCGGCCAGCGCGGCTATGTCGTCCAGGCTGCAGAAGTCCTTGGGGCACAGCGGACGGGCGCGCCCCGGGGCCTCCACGCTCCTCCCCTCCTCGTCCACCAGGTCGTAGGGGAGCCGGCACGGCTGGGCGCAGAGGCCGCGATTGGCGGAGCGCCCGCCGGCGAGCGAGCTCATCATGCAGACGCCGGAGTAGCAGAAGCAGATGGCGCCGTGGCCGAAGGCCTCGAGCTCCACGCCCGTCTCGGCGATCCTCGCCATCTCCTGGAGGGAGAGCTCGCGCGAGAGCGTCACGCGGCTGGCGCCGAGCCGCCCGCACCAGGCCGTGGCGCGGGCGTCGTGCACGTTGGCCTGGGTCGAGACGTGGACCTCGACCTCGGGCCAGCGCCGCAGCACCTCTGCCATGAGGCCCCAGTCCTGGATGATGAAGGCGTCCGCCCCGAGCAGCCACGCGCGGCGCAGCAGGGCGAGGGCGCGCGGCATCTCCTCCGTCTTGATGACGACGTTCTGCGTGACGTAGACGCGCGCGCCGGCGAGGTGCGCCACCCGGCAGGCCTCGCGGAAGGAGTCGTCGTCGAAGTTGTGGGCGCCGCGACGGGCGTTGAAGTCGTTGCCCAGGCCACAGTAGACGGCGTCCGCCCCGGCGGCGAGCGCTGCGTAGAAGGGCTCCGGGCCCCCGGCTGGCGCCAGGAGCTCGGGCACGGCGTGGCTGGATCTGAACTGCGTAGATGGCATGGGCGTGGCTTCCCCTCGGGTCTCGGGCGGTCTACCAATGTAGCGCTCGAGGCGAGGGGGAGCCACGCCCCTGGGATGGTACGGACGAACTCTAGACGAGCTTCACGAAGCGGCGGCGCCCGCCAGGCCCTAGACGAGCTTCACGAAGCGGCGCTTGCCGACCTGCAGGACGGTGCCGGGGACCAGGAGCGCGGGGTCGACGTTGTAGCTCTTGGGCGCGAGCTTCTCGCCGTTGACCCTGACCGAGCCCTGGTCGATCATGCGGCGGGCGTCGCTCGTGGACTTGACGAGGCCGGCGTCCGCGAGGACCCTGGCCAGGAAGACCTTGCCCTCGTCGTTGGGCGTGAGGTCGGCCGCGAACTCGGGGACGTCGTCGGGGATCTCGTGCTTCTTGAAGAGGTCGTCGAAGGCCCGCTCGGCCTTCTCGCCCTCGCCGGCGCCGTGGTAGAGGTCCACGATATTGCGGGCGAGCGCACGCTTGAGCTGGTAGCGGTCGGCCGTGCCGTCCTTGAATGCGGCGTCGACCTCCTCGATCCTGTCGATCGGGAAGGTGGAGCACAGGCGGTAGTACATGGGGACCAGCTCGTCGGTGATGCTCATGAGCTTGCCGAACATGTCCGCTGGCTCGTCCGTGAGGCCGACGTAGTTCTTGTAGCTCTTGGACATCTTCTTGGTGCCGTCGGTGCCCACGAGCAGCGGCATCGTGAGGGCCACCTGCGGCTCCATGCCCATGGCGCGCATGAGGTCGCGGCCGGCGAGCAGGTTGAAGATCTGGTCGTTGCCGCCCATCTCCACGTCGGCCTTCACGACCACCGAGTCGTAGGCCTGCAGCACCGGGTAGATGAACTCGTGCAGCGAGATGGGGAGGCCGTTGGTGTAGCGGTTGTGGAAGTCCTCGCGCTCGAGGATGCGCGCCACGTTGAACTGGCTCATGAGCTTGAGCATCTTGGAGAGGTCAAGGGGCTTCAGCCAGTCGCCGTTGTGGACGATCCTGGTCCTCTCGGGGTCGAGGACCTTCATGGCCTGCTCGACGTAGGTCTTGGCGTTGGCCTCGACCTGCTCCTCCGTCAGCGGCGGGCGGGTGGAGTCGCGCCCGGAGGGGTCGCCGATGAGGGCCGTGCCGTTGCCGATGATCAGCGTGACGTTGTGGCCGAGGTCCTGGAACTGGCGCATCTTGCGCAGGGGCACCGCGTGGCCGAGGTGGAGGTCCGGACTCGTGGGGTCGACGCCGAGCTTGATATTGAGCGGCGTGCCCTTCTCGAGCTTCCTCTTGAGCTCGTCCAGGGGCACGATCTGCATGGTGCCCGAGGTGATGACCTTCAGCTGTTCTTCTACCGGCAGCAACGCTCTGCCCTCCAAGTTCCCTGGGTCCCCCGGCGCCAGTCGCCGGGGATCAGACCAACAGGCACCTACTTTATCCCAACGGGACCCCGCGCGCCCGGCTCTTCGCGCCGCGCGCGAGGCTCTTCCAAGCCTTATGCACAACCTCTGTTCTCCCGTGCGATTGGAGAGTTTTTGCCCGGCTCTCGTATAATGGGCTCTGGCTGTCGATAAGGAGGCACCATGAGCGTTCGTACCCGCAGGGCACGCAAGCATTCCCGCACGCACATCATCGGCTTCGGCCTGGCAGGCGTGCTCGGATTCATAGCTCTACTCTTCATAGCACTCGCCGTCTCGGTCGGCACGCTCGTCGACTCTTGGCTGCAGGACCTGCCGGACTACAACTCCGCGGACGCCTACCTGGTGTCCGAGCCGACGCAGGTCTACGACGCCGACAACAACGTGATCGCCGAGTACTACCTGCAGAACCGCAGGAGCGTCACCAAGGACCAGGTCTCCCCCTACGTGCTCGAGGGCACGGTGGACACCGAGGACGTCCGCTTCTACCAGCACAACGGCGTCGACCCGCAGGGCATCGTCCGCGCGATCCTCGTGACGTTCCGCGGCGGCTCAGAGGGCGCGTCCACGATCACGCAGCAGCTCGTGCGCAACACGGTCCTCTCGGACGAGCAGTTCGAGCAGACCCTCAAGCGCAAGGTGCGCGAGGCCTACATTGCCATCCAGATGGAGAAGACGTACTCCAAGGACCAGATCCTGATGATGTACCTCAACACCATCTACTACGGACACTCCGCCTACGGCATCCAGGCCGCCTCCATCACCTACTTCAACAAGGACGCCAAGGACCTGACGCTGGCCGAGGCCGCGCTGCTCGTGGGCCTGCCGCAGTCGCCGTCCTACTACGACCCCACCGAGAACCCCGAGGCCGCCATCCAGCGCCGCAACACGGTCCTCGACCGCATGCTCACCGCGGGCGACATCACGCAGGAGGAGCACGACGAGGCCCAGGCCGAGCCGCTCACGCTCAACGAGGGCCAGGTCATCGACCCGCAGGGCACCTACCCCTACTTCACCGACTACGTCAAGTCCCTGCTCCTGCAGGACTTCGACCAGGACACCGTCTTCCAGGGCGGCCTCAAGGTCTACACCACGCTCGACCCCGACATGCAGGAGGCCGCGCAGGACTCCGTGGAGAACCGCCTCACGGAGTTCGGCAACGCCGAGCTCGACTCCGCCCTCGTGGCCGTGGAGCCCGGCACGGGCTACATCAAGGCGATGGTCGGCGGCAGGGACTACTCGTCCAACCAGTACAACCTGGCGACGCAGGCGGAGAGGCAGCCGGGCTCGAGCTTCAAGGCCTTCACGCTGGTCGCCGCTCTGCGGGCGGGGATGAGCCCCGACATCTACGTCAACGCCAACTCCCCCATGCAGATCACGAGCACGTGGAAGGTGCAGAACTTCGGCAACTACAGCTACGGCACCATCACGCTGCGCGAGGCGACGGCGCGCTCGTCCAACACCGCCTACGGCCAGGTGGCCGTGGCGATCGGCGCTGACAACATCGTCCAGGCGGCCAAGGACATGGGCGTCGACGTGGACATGCCCTCCTACCCCTCGATCACGCTGGGCACCACGGGCGTCCCGCCCATCCAGATGGCCGAGGCCTACGCGACGCTCGCCACCGGCGGCGTCCACCGCGACACGGTGGCCATCACCAAGATCGAGGACCGCAACGGCAACACCGTCTACGAGCACGAGGACAACCCCGAGCAGACCGTGGACCCGGCGGTCGCCCAGACCGCGACCGACGTCCTCGAGGGCGTCATCTCCAGCGGCAACGGCACGGCCAACGTGGTCAGCAACATGCTGACCATCAACCAGCCCGTCGCCGGCAAGACCGGCACCTCCGAGGACTACCGCGACCTCTGGTTCGTGGGCTACTCCCCGCAGCTCTCCGTCGCCGTTTGGTGCGGCTACCGCGAGGAGGGCACGGTCTACATCCACGGCACCTACGGGCATCCCAACACCACCTCGTGCCTCATCTGGGCGGACTTCATGAACGCCGCGCTCGAGGGCGTGGACCGTCAGGAGTTCCCGACGACCGACGAGCAGATCGAGTACAAGCCGAGCTCCTCGTTCAACCTCAAGAACACCTACATCAGCGACAACAGCGGCACGCAGTCCACCACGACCTACGGCAACGAGTCGACCGACTCCACGGGGACCGACTCCTACTCCAACGGCTACAGCAACTACGGCACCGGGACCGGCACCACGCAGAGCGGCAACGGATACGGCACCTACGGCAACGGCTACGCCACCGAGAGCGGTAACGGCTATTCGGAGGGCACCGGGACCGGCACGGGTACGGGCACCGGCGGCACGGGGACGGGTGGCGACACCGGCGGGACGGGCGCCGGCGGCGGCGGGACGGGCACCGGCGGCGGCACCGGATACTAGCTCCGGGGCCGGCCTGCCAGCCGGGGCCTGCGGCAGGCAGGGACCGGCGGCTGGTCGGGACCGGAGCCGGCAGGCAGGTGCCTCGGGCACTGAGCTGGGCATGTGATAGCGGGTCCGCGCCGAAGGCGGCGCGGACCCGCTTCTTTTGTCGCCCTTCTCGCACGCCTTCGTCGGTGGCGACGACCGCGCTGAGAGCAAAATACTTTTTGCCGACAATTTTTGAATATTTTGCTCTCAAACCATAATATGACCACCCATCATTTTATGGTTTCACGGCAATTTTTTTAAATTTTGTCGGGAAAAGGGAATTTGCTCCGCCCACCTCCGGGGGCTTGCACGGCACCCCGCTCCTTCCGGCTTCCCTCGGCATCCCTCGGCCTCACTCCGCTCCTCCCGGCTTCCCCAGGAGGTGCCCTGGGTCGTCGGGGAGCCGAAGCGGGCCTCAGAACGCCTCTCGTTCGGCCGCCCTAAAGAGCCCCAAAAGCAGGCCCGGACGGGGATCCGCTCCCCGTCCGGGCCAGTTGCGTCACATGCAGTTCGTCCTGGGGCCGGGAGGCGTCCGCTCCGAACGGATGCCGCCGGCTGCGGCTCCCCTGCCTTCGCCGTGCGGGGCCCCACCCCTCGGACCCCCCGGCTACTCCTTGGTCGCCGCCTCGGTCTCCCCCAAGGCTTCGGGGTCGTCGGACTCGGGCATCTCGAGCTCGGTGTAGTCGGACTCGACTACGTCCACCGCGGCGTGCTCGGCCTCGGTCGCATCCTCTGCCTCGGTCGGCTCCGCGGACTCGGTCGCATCCTCGGCCTCGGTCGGATCCTCGGCCTCGGTAGCATCCTCTGCCTCGGTCGGATCCTCGGCCTCGGTCGGCTCCGCGGACTCGACGGGCTCCTCGGAATCGGTAGCCTCCTCCGCCTCGGCCGGCGCCTCGGTCGCGGCGTCGGACCCAGCGGCGGGCTTTGCCGCGGTCCCCTTGCCCTTCTCGCGCAGGCTCTCGGGGATGGTGATGGACGCGTCGCGACGGTCGGCCATGAGCCTGGACTTGCCGTCGGGGTGCTGGAGCTTCTTGATCATGCCCTCGGCGGTGACGGCCTTCTCCTCCGTGCGGCAGATGCCGAGGACGGTGTCGTTGCCGGCGATGGTGGCGACGATCTCCGGCATGTCCGCCGCGTCGATGGCGGCTGCTATGCCGGGGGCCGTGCCGGACTGCGCCTTGATGATGACCTCGTTGTTGATGTGCTCGACCGAGAAGACGAACTCGGCGACCATGCGCTGGAGGTGCAGGTCCTCGGCGAGGACGTAGACGCCCTCCGGCAGCTTGCGCAGCCCCATGTCAGAGATGTCGCGCGAGGCCGTTGCCTGGGTGCAGGCATAGCCCGCCAGACGCAGCTCCTCCACGAGAGCCTTCTGGGTACGGATCGACTTGTTGCGGACGATCCACTTGATTGCGTCCTGTCGGACATCGCGCTTCTTGACCATCGGACCTACCTCCAAAGCACACGACCTTTCGCCCGGCATACCTGAGATAACGTGTAAAGGAACCTTCGATCCATCTTGTCGCTCGATGGGTCAAAAACTAATTCTTCTCTCCTGTGTATTCAACCATTCGAATACACGATTTAATATTATGGTATTAATTGCGTTACGTATAATTCGTGATTTCGGGTCTTTTTCACGCGGTGCCCACAGGGTGCGCATAAACGGAGAACCGCGGGCGCCGCGTTGCGCCGTGAGAAGGACCTCCTGGTGCGGTCCGTGCGACCCGTCGCCTTCCGAATATCCAACGCGCGCGACCGCCGGCGGCGCCGGGCGGTACAAATCGCCCCCACGCGAGCTAGTCACGCCCAACTGGCAGGAATATGATGGTAAACACGCTAATTGCAACCTCTCGCACGACCACCGTCGAATAGCCTGGAGCAAACATGCAGTACTCGAACGACGGTCGCACCTCCGGGCGCGACGCAAGCAGAAGGACCAACACGTCGCGCGGGAGCACCCCCCGAGGAGGCGGCTCCCGCGGAGGCGGCTACCGCGGAGGCTCCTCGGGCTCCTACCGCGGCTCGTCCGGCCGCGGCGACGCGCGCCGGGGCGGCTACCGGGGGAGCGCGCCGCGCGGCGGCACGCGCGGGGGCCAGCGCGACGCGGGCGGCGCACGGAGGCGCCGCAGCAACCTCACCGGCCCGGACACCGGCTACACCCTGCACTCGCACCGCGTGAGCTTCTCCCGGCGCGGCTCCTTCGCCGAGCGCCTGGCCACGACCGACGGCCGCATCTTCGTCGTGCTGGCGGCCATCGTCGTCGTGGTCGTCGTGTTCGCGATGGGCATCTCGTCCTGCGTGCGCAGCAGCACGCCCGCCAAGCCGACCGAGAGCACGGACGCCTCCGCCGACACCACGAGCACGGCGGCCATGAGCGACCAGGACGGGCGTGTGGCGGCTGGCGTATCCAACTCGATCATCTCGCAGTTCTCGACCGAGCTCGACCGTGACGAGCAGCTCGCCCAGATCGCCAAGCGCGCCAACGAGTACACCGACGAGCGCCTCCTGCAGCTGGCGCTCGACGAGCCGGAGGCCGTCGGCTTCGTCGCCAACTACCTCGACGCCGACAAGTCCTCCTCCGCCTACACCGACTCCGTGACCAAGGGCTCCGTGCCCAAGCTCTTCGACTGGGACGAGCGCTGGGGCTACGTGACGTACGGCGACGGCCCGATTGCGGTCACCGGCTCGGGCCCGACCACGCTCTCCATGGCCTACATGGGCCTCACCGGCCTCAACAACATGACCGCCGCCAACTTCGCCTCGCTGGACACCTCGTCGCAGACGAGCACGAGCGGCACCTCCACGAGCGGCTCCAGCAGCTCGAACGGGTCGAGCAGCACCTCCGGCTCCACGAGCTCCGACGGCACGACGAGCTCCGACTCGACCACCACGAGCACCGGCGACTCCGCCCTCGACGCGATGATCAAGATGGCGACGGGCGCCGGCCTCACCGCGAGCCAGCTGTCCGTCTCCTCGAGCAACCTGACCGGCTACCTCTCCGAGACCTCCGTGATCGCCGTCCACCTCAAGGCCAACTCCCTGACCGACGACGAGCACTGGGCCCTCGCGGTGGGGGTCGACTCCGACGGTTCCGTGATCCTCTTCGACCCCACGTCCTCCTCGATCTCCGAGCGTACCTGGGCGGCCGGCACCATCGCCAACTACTCGTCCTCCTTCATGCTGCTCTCCGTGACCGACGAGTCGCTGGCGTCGCTGCAGTCGAAGGCGGGGTCGAGCAGCTCGTCCGGCTCGAGCGCGTCCGGGACGAGCGGATCCGGCGCGAGCGCGTCGGGCACCAGCTCGAACGGCACGTCCGGCACGAGCTCGAACGGCACCTCCGGGACCAGCTCCTCCGGGACGAGCTCCTCGGCCAACGGCACCTCCGCCTCGGGGACCAGCGGGAGCACCTCCGGCACGGGCAGCTCCTCGGACGCGAGCGGCAGCTTGAGCGGCTCCGGCTCCAGCGGGTCCTCGAGCTCCGGCTCCGGCAACTACGTGGGCCTGACCAAGAGCGGCAACTAGCGCGGCCGCGGGCCGACGCTCCGGGCACAGCGACTTCGAACCCGGCGGCGCGGGCCGACCCGCCAAGCCCGGGTGCCCAGCCCGACGGCCGCGGGCCGACCCGCAGGCAGAGGCGAGACAAGAGGAGGCCCCTCGCACCCATGGGCGCGAGGGGCCTCTCGTATGGCTCGTGCGTGGCTGGCTGGCCGCTGGCTGCGGGCGGCGCTGGCCGCTGGCTGAGGGCGGGCCTGCCAGCTGACCGCGCGCCGCCGGGACGACCGCGGGCCCGCGTCCTTCTCCCCTACTTGAGGATGGACTCCGACGCGGCCTGGAGCTTGGCGCGGACCTCCTCGGCCTCGGCGCGCGTGGCGCCCTTGGCGAACAGGTAGGCCTTGACCTTGGGCTCGGTGCCGGACGGACGGAAGATGACCTTGTTGTCGTCCTCGAGGCGGTACTCGATCACGTTGGCGGCCGGCAGGTGCTGCGGGGCCTCCTTCTGCAGGCCGGAGACGCGCGGCATCTCGGGGGCGGTCTCGAAGTCCGTCATGCCGACGACCTTGTAGCCGGCGATCTCCGTGAGCGGGCTCTTGCGCAGGCCGTCCATGATCTCCGCCATGCGCTTGGCGCCGGCGGCACCCGGGAACTGGGCGTTGACCGTGCCGTTGAGGTAGTAGCCGTACTTCTTGTAGAGCTCCTCCATGGCCTCGTAGAGGTCCATGCCGCGCTCGGCGTAGTAGGCCGCCATCTCGACGCACATCTCGACCGCGACGATCGCGTCCTTGTCGCGCGCGTGGGTGCCCACGAGGTAGCCGTAGGACTCCTCGAAGCCCATCAGGAAGCGGTCCTCCTCGCCCTCGTCCTTGAGCTGGTCGATCTGGTCGCCGATGTACTTGAAGCCGGTGAGGACGCGGCGCATCTCGAAGCCGTGGTCGCGCGCGAGGGCGTCGGGCATGACGGAGGAGACGATCGTGGAGACGGCGACCTTGGACTTGGGGTCCTCGCCGCGCTGCTCGGCCATCTTGATCAGCCAGTCCATGAGCAGGACGCCCATCTCGTTGCCGGTCAGCAGCACGTAGTTGCCGTCGTGCGGGATCGCGGTGCCCATGCGGTCGGCGTCCGGGTCGGTCGCCACGACGAGGTTGGGCTTGACCTCGTCCGCCAGCCTGAGCGCCAGCTCGAGGGCCTCGCGGAACTCGGGGTTGGGGTAGGTGCAGGTCGGGAAGTGGCCGTCGGGGTCCTTCTGCTCGGGGACGACCTCGACGTCGTCGACGCCGATCTCCTTGAGGATGCGGGTCACGCACTCCATGCCGGTGCCGTTGAGCGGGGTGTAGACGACCTTGTAGCCCTCCGGCGCCTTGAAGCCGGGGACGGAGACCTTCTTGACGGCGGCGATGAAGTTGTCGAGCACGTCCTCGGGCGTCCACTCGATGAGCCCCTGCCTGAGGCCCTCCTCGAAGTCCATCATCTTGGCGCCGCCGAAGACCGGGGTCTTGGCGATGGAGGCGCTGATCTCGTCCGCGGCCTCGTTGGCGATCTGACCGCCGTTGTCGTTGTAGACCTTGTAGCCGTTGTACTGGGCGGGGTTGTGCGAGGCGGTGAGGACGATGCCCGCGGACGCGTGGAGGTAGCGCACGGCGAAGGAGAGCGCGGGGACGGGCTCGATGCGCGGGTACACGTAGACGTGGATGCCGTTGGCGGCGAGCACGCCGGCAGCGACCCTCTGGAAGTCCTCGCCCTTGAGGCGCGAGTCGCGCGCGAGGGCGAGCGTGGGGTGGTCGTAGTGCGCGTTGAGGTAGTCGGCGACGCCCTGGGTCGCCTGGGCGACGACGTAGACGTTCATGCGGTTGGTGCCGACGCCCAGCGTGCCGCGCAGGCCGGCCGTGCCGAACTCCAGGTCGCGGTAGAAGGCGTCGTTGAGCCTCTCCTCGTCGCCGGCGAGAAGATCGTCGAGCTCCGCCTTGAGGTCGGGCTCGGTGACGTTGTCCTTCCAAAGCTGGACCTTAGCCGCGGTGTCCTTGTCCATCCTGGCAACCTCCTGTCGTATCCGAGGGCGCGACCGGAGCGCGGGCCGTGCGCCCGCCCCTGGGGCGTCCATCTACCCCTTAACCACTTGACCCTCTCATTGTAAACATGATTACGCGCGCGGGCGGGCAGACCGGGCGATTGCCGTCCGTGCGCCGACGCAGGAGGGGCGGCGCGCGGGCGGGCACGTTGTTGTTGTGGCCGCCGCCGGGCGCGGCGGCGGGCGCCGGGGCGCGACGTATCATGGATGGCACGATCTTCTCCGCTTACGGGCGAAAGGTGTCCCGATGAACTTCTTTGCCACATGCCCCAAGGGCTTCGAGCAGCTGCTGGCGGCAGAGCTCTCCTCCCTCGGCATCGCGCAGGTCAGGCCGCTCAAGGGCCAGGTCTCCTTCGAGGGCGGGCTGGAGGGCGCCTACCGCGCCTGCCTCTGGTCGCGCCTCGCCTCGCGCGTGATGATCGCGCTCGCGCGCGTCGACGCCACCGACGCCGACGCGCTCTACGCCGGGGTCGGCTCGATCGACTGGACGCGGCACCTCGCGCCCGGCGCCACCTTCGCGATCGACGCGCACGGCACCAACGCGCAGCTGAGGAACACCCAGTTCACGGCCCTGCGCTCCAAGGACGCCATCTCCGACCAGCTGCTCGCGCGTCGCGGGGCGCGCCCCGCGCAGGACCCTGCCGACCCCGACCTCACCATCGCGGTGCGCGTCTCGCGCGACCACGCGACCGTGGCCGTCGACCTCTCGGGCGCCCCCCTCTTCCGCCGCGGCTACGAGGCAGCGCGCGGCAAGGCGGCGCCGATCGCGCCGCTGCGCCCCGACTACGCCGCCGCCATGCTCGCCGCCGGCGGCTGGTTCCGCTGCGTGCGGCACGACGAGGCCCGGCTGCTCGCGCTCTTCCCGGGGGCCGGCACGATCCTGGTCGAGGCCGCCTCGGAGGCGCTCGACCGCGCGCCCGGGCTGCTCCGCACGCGCTGGGGGTTCGAGGGCTGGCTCGGGCACGACGCCGACGCCTGGGCCGTCCTGCTCGACGAGGCGGACGAGCGGGCCGAGAAGGGCGGGCGCTTCGGCGCGGGCACCGGCGGCGGGGACGCCGCGGGCGGGACGGGCCTCGCGGGCGCCGGCGGCCTCGAGCTCGTCTGCTTCGAGGGCCGGCGCGGCAGCGAGCAGGCCGCGACCCAGCTCCTGCGCGCTGCGGGCATCCACGGCGTGCGCCCCCGCTACCTCTCCGCCGCGGAGCTCGGCGACGCGGCGCGCGCCCTCGGGCCCTCCTCCCTCGTCGCCTGCGACCTCTCCTGGGTCGACGCCGGCGACGCGGCCGAGGAGGCGGTCGCCCTCTCCGAGCTCGCCCGCGCCACCCAGAGCTGCGGGCGCGTCCCCTCGCTGGTCACGGTCGCGCGCGACGGCGCCGCCGAGGCGGCCTTCGGCGCGCCCGCCACGAGGCGCGAGGCCATCTACCTGGGACAGGACGAGGGCGTCCTCTGCACCTTCGACCTCGCGGCCGAGCGCGAGGCGCGCCCCGTCGCCCGGCTCAAGGACGGCCGCGAGGTCCCCGTCATGCTCCCGACGAGCCAGCAGTTCGCCGACCGCCTCTGGAAGGTCGCGCGCGAGCGGCGCAGGTGGGCCAAGCGCGAGGACGTCTCGTGCTACCGCGTCTATGACACGGACCTGCCCGACTACGCCGTCTCCATCGAGCTGTACCAGGGGGCGGGCGAGAAGGGCCGCTGGCTCAGGGTCTCCGAGTACCGCGCGCCCAAGGACGTCGACCCGCTCGTCGCGCGCGAGCGCCTGATGGACGTGCTCGCCATCGCGCCGCAGGTCCTCGACGTCGCGCCGCGCAACGTCTTCCTGCGCGTGCGCAGCCGCGCCAAGGGTGGCTCGCAGTACGCGGACGAGGGCAAGCTGGCCGGCGCCGCGGGCGCGCGCGGCGACGCCGGCCGCGGCAGCGTCGCAGGTCGCGGCGCTGGGCGCGCGGCGTCCGGGCGCGAGGCCCTTCTCGGCCGGGGAGGGGCCGCGGGCCCCTACTCCCGCGGCAGGCGCGGGGCGGACCCGGGCCTCATGACGCCTGCGGGCTCTCACCTGATCGAGGAGGGCGGGCTCACCTTCGAGGTCAACTTCGAGAGCCGGCTGGACTGTGGGATCTTCCTCGACCACCGCGAGACGCGCGCGCTGGTGCGCGAGATGGCCAAGCAGACGCAGGGCTCCAAGCGCTTCCTCAACCTGTTCGCCTACACCGGGACCGCCACCTGCTACGCGGCGGACGGCGGGGCCAAGCACACCACCACGGTCGACATGAGCCGGCCGTCGCTCGACTGGGCGCGGCGCAACATGGCGCGCAACGGCTTCACCGGGCCCGAGCACGAGTACGTGCAGGCCGACGTCGTCGCCTGGATCAGCGAGCAGCGCCGGACCGCGAACCGCTGGGACCTGGTCTTCTGCGACGTCCCGACCTTCTCGAACTCCGACCGCATGCACCACGGGAGCTGGGACGTGCAGCGCGACCACGCGGAGCTGCTGATCGGCGTGAGCCGCCTGCTCACGCGCAACGGCACCTGCGTCTTCAGCTGCAACCTGCGCAGCTTCAGGCCTGACGTGGAGTACCTGCGGCGCTACGGCGTGGAGGTCGAGGACATCACGGCGCGCACGATCCCCGAGGACTTCTCGCGCAACCCCAAGATCCACCACTGCTACCTCGTCCGCAGGTTCGCTCAGGGCGGCAGGGGCGCGTAGGGGCGACGCGGCCCCGCGCGCAGGGTTCGCCAACCGGCCCGTAAGCGTCCTTTTCCGGTGGTTAAGGCCTCTCGGATGCACGAAAAGGGACGTTTAGAAGGCTCTAAACGTCCCTTACCTTGTGGTTAACACCTGTTTATGCGCGATTTGCGCCTCTTACCGGCGCGGCATGCCCGGGCGCGGCCGTCGCCCCTACGCCTTGCGGTAGAAGGCCTCCATGTCCTTGCTCATCTGCTGCAGGGTCGGCACGTCCACGTACGCCATGTGGCCGCAGCCGTAGCGGTGGAACTCGACGCGCTCCTTGAGCTGCGGAGACAGGAACTGCCTCGAGAGCTCGAAGACGTTGTTCCAGTAGGTGGTCGCCGCGTCGTAGCGCCCGCCGAGGACCGCGAGCTTGATCGTGGGGTCGCGCCTCAGCGCGCACGCCAGGTCCACGGTGACGTTGGGCGCGCCCGCCGCGCCGCCGGTGCCGGGCTCCTCGTGCGCCCACTTCCACTTGACGCCCACGCGGTAGTAGTTGTTGTCGAGGTAGCGCGCCGGGGCGTCGTAGCCCATCTCGGAGAGGAAGCTGCGGAAGGCGGTGTTCCAGACGGCGTTCACCGCGTCGTCGGCGGCGTCCTCCCCCGCGAACCAGGACGAGTCGTCCTGCGCGTAGCCCGGCGCGTCGGAGGAGAAGCGCATGTCGAGGCGGCCGCACACGCGCCCCTCGTCGGCGAGCAGCTCGCGGCGCACGTCGTCGAGCGAGACGCGCAGGTGCCTGCGCAGGATGAGCCTCTCGTCCAGGCCGATGAGCTCGCTCATCTCGTGCGCGACCTCGCGCTCGCGCCCCTCTCCGAGTCGGTCGCCCTTGAGCAGCGCCGGCGCGAGGACGTCGTCGGTCCACTCCATGGCCCTGTCGAACCAGGCGTCCTCGTCCACGCCGGCGCCCGCCTTGCCAAAGAACTGCGCGGCGGCCGCGAAGGTGGGCAGCATGCCCAGGTAGTAGAGGTCCTCGCCCGGCTGCACCTGCACCCAGTTCCAGATGGCCGAGAGCATCGTGACGCCCGTCAGCTTGACGCCGCGCTCGCCGAGAAGGCGCATGAGCACCGCGTTGCGCACCGTGCCGTACGACTCGCCGAACAGGTAGACCGGACTCTGCCAGCGGTGGTTGCGCTCGAGCCACTCGGTGATGGCGCGGCAGAACGCGTCCGCGTCGCCGTCCACGCCGAAGATCGCGCCCGTGTCCGCGCCCTCGGCGAGCGGCGAGTAGCCGGTGCCGAGCGCGTCCAGGAAGACCAGGTCGCTCTCGCGGAGCAGTGTGTAGGGGTTGTCCTCCGCCTTGGCGCTCGAGGGCAGGTGGTTGACGCCGTCGGTCGCGACGCGGCGCGGGCCCATGCCGCCGAAGTTGATGGGCACGGAGGCGCAGCCGGGGCCGCCGTTGAAGCAGAACGTGACCGGACGGCCCGCCATGGGGAGCCCGTCCTCGCCCAGCTTGGCGTAGGTGATGGAGAACATCCTGCCCTCGAGGGCGCCCGTGTCGTCGCGCACGTCGAGGTGGGCGACGGTGGCCTCGTAGTCCATCTGCTCGCCCGCGGCCTCCCACGTGAAGTGCCTGCTCACGGGGTCGCTCACGGTGCGGGTCTTGTCCGCCGGGACGGTCACGAAGTACTTCGACAGCTCGCTCAGCGGCTTCGCCTCGGCGCCGTCCGCCGCCTTCTCATCCTCTGCCATGGGGTTCCTTTCCTCGGTCCTTGCATAACACTCCCATCCTATGCGTCCCGGGAGCAGATGCAAACCCCATGCCAGCCAGCCGCGAGCTAACCCTGGGCGAGAAGCCCCTCGAGGTAGCGGCCCACCCCGGCCTCGTCGTTGCTCGCGCAGACGTGGTCCGCGTGGGCGCGGACCTCCTCGCGCGCGTTGGCCACGGCGACGCCGTCGCCCGCGGCCTCGAGCATGGAGACGTCGTTGTCCATGTCGCCGAAGGCGACCGCGCGCCCGACCGGGATGCCGAGGTGGCCGCACAGCCACGCGAGCGCCGCGCCCTTCGACGCGCCCCGCGCGCTTATCTCCAGGTTCTGCGGGCTCGAGGTCGTCCACGAGAGCGCCGGGTCCGCCTCGACCGCCGCCACCACGAAGTCGCGGTCGGCGCGGTCCCGCCAGAAGACGGTCACGCGGTCGAGCGTCCCCACCCGGCGCAGCATCTCGGGGACCGTGAGGTCCGTCGGCGTGCGCGTCGAGAGGATGAAGCGCGCCTCGTGCGGCGTGAGCCCGAAGCCCTTGAGGGCCTCGTAGCGGGCGCGCTCGGAGAAGATCCTGCCGTCCGCGAAGAGGTCGAAGGTCACGTTCCTGTCGGCCACGCGCTCGAAGAGCGCAAGGCACCTGCCACGGTCCAGCGGGACGCCGTGGATGACCTCTCCGGAGCCGAGGTCGGAGACGGAGGCGCCGTTGGCGGTGATGACGTAGCGGCAGGCGGGGTGCGAAACGACCGCCTCGGGGAGCGCGGAGGCGGCCCTGCCGGAGCAGGGGACGAACGGGATGCCGCGCGCGGCGAGCAGGTCGAGCGCCTCGAGGTTGCGCTCGGGGACGGACTTGTCGGTGCGGACGAAGGTCCCGTCGAGGTCGGAGAAGACGATGCCCGGCGCGCCGGCGGCTGGCGCGGGGCTGGCCGCGGCCGCGCCGTCGGCTGGCGCGGTGCTGGCCGCGGCCTCGCCGGCGGCTGCCGCGCCCCTACGAGCGCTCTGCGAGCGGGACATAGGTCAGCTCCTCCATGTGGCTGCGGTACGCGGGGCGGATGATGCGGCCGGAGCCGTAGAGCTCCTCCATGCGGTGGGCCGCCCAGCCCGCCATGCGGGCGATCGCGAAGATCGGGGTGTACATGTCGCGCGGCACGCCGAGCATGGAGTAGACGAAGCCGGTGTAGAGGTCAATGTTGGTGCTGATGGGCTTGGTGATCCCGCGCACCTCCCGCATGGCCCTGGGCCCGAGCTGCTCGACCTTCTCGATCAGCTTGAGCTTCTCCTCCACGCCCTTCTGCGCGGCGAGCGAGTGCGCGTAGCGCTTGACCAGGGTCGCGCGCGGGTCGGTCACGGTGTAGACGGCGTGCCCCAGGCCGTAGATGAGGCCGGACTGGTCGAACGCCTCCTTGTTGAGGATCTTGGCGAGGTAGGCGTAGATCTCCTCGTCGTCGTCCCAGTCGCGCACGTGGTAGGCGATGTCGGAGATCATCTCGCCCGCCTTGTAGTTGGCGCCGCCGTGCTTGGGCCCCTTGAGCGAGCCGATCGCCGCCGAGTAGGCCGAGTAGGCGTCGGTGCCGGACGACGAGAGGACCCTGCACGTGAAGGTCGAGTTGTTGCCGCCGCCGTGCTCGGCGTGGAGCATGAGCATCACGTCGAGCAGTATGGCCTCGTCGTGGGTGAAGCCCTCGTCACTGCGCAGCACGTCGAGGACGGTCTCGGCCATGGAGTAGCCCTCGCGCACCGGCGGCACGACGAGCCGCTCGTCGTTGCGCTCGGCGTGCGCGGCCGCGTGGGCGACCGCCGCCACGCGCGGCAGGCGGCCCAGGAGCGATATCGCGACGTCGATCTCGTGCTCGGGCGAGGTGTCGTCGGGGTTGGGGTCGAAGGAGTAGAGCAGCAGCGTCGAGCGCTGCAGCACGTTCATGATCGACGTCGACGCGGTCGTGCGCGGGAAGACGTGCAGGTAGCTCTCTGGCAGGTCGCGCCTGCAGTCGATGCGGGCCTTGAAGTCGTCGAGCTGGGCCTCGGTTGGCAGCGACCCCGTCAGCAGCAGGTAGGCAACGTCCTCGTAGCCAAAGCGGTTCTCCTCCTGCGGTGCGCGCACGAGGTCGGCGATGTCGTAGCCGCGCAGCGTGAGCTTGCCCTCGTCCGGCACGACCCTGCCGTCCACCTTGTTGTAGCCGTGCACGTTGGAGATGGTCGTGAGGCCGACGAGCACGCCCGAGCCGTCCGAGTTGCGCAGGCCCCGCTTGACGTCGTACTGGCTGTAGAGCTCGGCCGGCATCTGGTCGACCCGCTGGTAGCCGCAGTAGAGCTCGTCGGAGACGGGAGGTCGGCCCAGCGCGACGCTCGGCATCGGGTAGGCGTCGCGCACGTGCTCGAAGGCGCTCGTGTCCTTGGGGAGAAGGACCGGCCCCTGCATGCGGTTGTCGTGGCGAGGTTCGATCATCTGGTGCCCCTTCGTCTTCGGCGGTTCTCTCTGCGCGCCGCGGGCCGCGGGCTCGCAGCGGCCCGGCCGCGGGCTCGCGTCGGGCTCGCAGGCGGCTGGCGGTGCGCTCGCGGCCGGCTGGCCGGCCCCTGCCCGCGCCTACAGCCGGTACATGAAGTTGAAGACCTCCTCGCGCTGCATCACGATCTGGAGGTTAATCTCCTTGGCCACGCGGTTCAGCTCCTCCTGGATCCGGGTGAACTCCTTGGTGGCGTCCCTCAGGCTCACCTGCATGGTCATCGTGAAGATGCCGTCCATGATGGTCTGCGAGATGTTCATGATGTTGACGCCCGCCTCGGCGAGCGTCTGCGACACCGCCGCCACGATGCCGGAGCGGTCGTTGCCCAGTGTGGTCACGATAGCGAGGTTCTTGGTGCTCTCGTCGGTTGTTGCCATGCTGATCCCTTCGGTCCCGGCCCTGGCGGCCACGGACGCCTCAGGCGACGGGCCGCAAGCGCGCTGGCAGGCCTGCCAGCGGCGCCGGGCTACGACGCGGCTTGTGGTCTCGCCATTGTAGGGCCTCGCGCAGGAATCCGCCCCCGCGGACGGCAAATTGAGACTTGCCGTTCACGCAACGGCAAGGCGCGCGCAAGCGGGCGTCAAGCCGTCAGCATGCGGGCGGCAGGCTGGCGCCAAGCGCCGAGGGGGCAGGCGCGAGGCCTGCCCCCTCGAGCTCACGGGTGCACGCGCGGCGCACGCCCGCGCCCGCCGGCGACCCGCGACGGGCCGTTAGTTCTCCTCGCCCTCGCTCACGCGCTGCTCGAAGAGGACCTGGACGTCCTCGGGCGACATGTCGAGCGCCACGCCGAGCTCCTCGAGCGAGCGCTGCCTGGCCTCCTTGAGGATGCGCTCGTAGACCACGGGCGGCTTCTTGTTGCGGGCCTTGGTCTCGGCGATGCGGACGCGGAAGGTCTTCACGATGCGCACCGAGTCGAGGCAGGTGCCGCGGCGGATCTCGTTCTTGAAGTGCTCCTCCTCGAGCGCGTTGCTCTTGGAGGTGAACTCCTCGACCGGCATCTCGGGGTAGCCGTCGATGATGCTGACCGCCTCGTCGTGCGAGAGCACCGGGCGCAGCTTGGACTCCGAGGCGACCGGGTAGCTGATCCTCATGGGATGGCGCTGCCCTATCGACAGGAGCTCGTACACGGCGCGGGGCTCCTCCACCACCCCTTGCACCTTGCAGACGCCCTGACCAGGATGAACGACGTAGTCTCCGACCTCGTACATTAGCAACACTCCCTCCGTCTACTCGCACTACCATACCACATAAATATACGATTTATGTATATTTCATAATTTGCATTGTACACAGGGAGGCATTGCCGTAATTTGATGAGATTTTCTGATTCGTAATAATCCCGTACCGAGAAGGTCATCGGCCCGTCAGCTCCGCCGGCGCCGTGCGCAGGACGAGGAAGGGGGCGCGCCGGATCCCTCCGACGCGCCCCCCTGCCTGCGAGGACGTGTACCTTGCGCGAGACCTGCACCCCGGGCGCCTCGTTCCCCGGGCCCCCGGGCTCCCCGTGCCCCGGGCGTCCCTTCCCCGGGCGCCCCCTAGAACTCGGCGTTGCCGACGGTGCGCGGGTGCGGCAGCACGTCGCGGATGTTGTCGATGCCGGTCAGGTACATGACCAGGCGCTCGAAGCCCAGCCCGAAGCCGGCGTGGTGGCAGCCGCCGTAGCGGCGCAGGTCCAGGTAGTACTTGTACTGGGACTTGTCCATCCCGAGCTCCTCGATGCGGCGCTCGAGGACGTCGAGGCGCTCCTCGCGCTGCGAGCCGCCGATGATCTCGCCGATGCCCGGCACGAGGCAGTCTGCCGCGGCGACGGTCCTGCCGTCGTCGTTCAGGCGCATGTAGAAGGCCTTTATCTCAGCCGGGTAGTCGGTCACGAAGGTCGGGCGCCCGAAGTGGTGCTCGGTGAGGTAGCGCTCGTGCTCGGTCTGCAGGTCCACGCCCCACTCGACGGGGTACTCGAACTCGGTGCCGGCCTCCTGCGCAGCCTTGAGCACCTCGATCGCCTCGGTGTAGCTCACGCGGGCGAAGTCGCTGGAGGCGACGTGCTCCAGGCGCTCCTTGAGGCCCTTGTCGACGAACTTGTTGAGCATGTCCAGCTCGTCCGGGCACCTGTCCATCACGTAGCGGATCACGTACTTGAGCATGTCCTCCGCCACGTCCATGTCCTGGGCGAGGTCGCAGAAGGCCATCTCGGGCTCGACCATCCAGAACTCGGCGGCGTGCCGGCGCGTGTTGGAGTCCTCGGCGCGGAAGGTCGGGCCGAAGGTGTAGACGTCGCCGAAGCTCATCGCGAAGTTCTCGGCCTGGAGCTGGCCGGAGACGGTCAGGTTGCACGGCTTGCCGAAGAAGTCCTTGCTCCAGTCGACCTTGCCGTCCTCGGTCCTGGGCACGTCGTTCAGGTCGAGCGTGGTCACGCGGAACATCTCGCCCGCGCCCTCGGCGTCGGAGGCGGTGATGATCGGGGTGT
>JAZHSQ010000031.1:0-21484 GCA_036454645.1 Olsenella sp.
GACGACGCGCTGTCCCGCGAGCGGCAGGTGGCCGAACAGGCAGGCGGCGACCGGGGTCGCGCCCGCGCCCTCCGCCACGAGCTTCTGGCGCTCCATCAGGGCCAGGATGGCGGCGGCGATCTCGTCGTCGGAGACGGTCACGATGTCGTCGACGTACTTCTCCACCATCTCGAAGTTCAGGGTGCCGGGGACCTTGACCTGGATGCCGTCGGCGAAGGTCACCGCGGAGTCCGAGGAGGCCCACCTCCCCTCGTGGAAGGCGTCGGCGAACGCCGAGGCGCCCTCGGCCTGCACGCCGTAGACCTTGCACTCGGGGCGCAGGCTCTTGATGGCGAGCGCCACGCCCGAGATGAGCCCGCCGCCGCCCACGGGGACGACGACCGCGTCCACGCCGTCGAGCTGGTCCAGGATCTCCAGGCCGATGGTGCCCTGGCCCGCGATCACGTCCTCGTCGTCGTAGGGGTGGATGAACGTCGCGCCCGTCTCATCCTGCAGGCGCACGGCCTCGTCGTGCGCGTCGTCGTAGGTGCCCTTCACCAGGCGCACCTCGGCACCGAGCCGGCGCGTGTTCTCGACCTTCATTATGGGCGCGCCGTCGGGCATGCACACCACGCTCTTGACGCCCAGGTGGGTCGCGGCGAGGGCGACGCCCTGGGCGTGGTTGCCGGCGCTGCAGGCGATGATGCCGTGCTCGAGCTCCTCCTTGCTCAGGCGGTTGATCTTGTAGTACGCGCCACGGATTTTGAACGAGCCCGTCACCTGCAGGTTCTCGGTCTTCAGGTGCAGGTCCATCCCGTCGACCAGGTTGGGCGCCGCGATGAGGTCGGTCTTGCGCGCGACCCCGCGCAGCGCGTACGCCGCGTTGTACACCTTGTCCAAAGAGAGCATCCTCGCTGTTCCTTTCTCGGGAAGCCGCCGGCCCAGGCCCTGCCTAGACCGCCAGGAAGTTGGTGATGTGCTGGCCGCCGGGCACCATGGGGCGCACCATCTCGTCCCTGTCGAGCACGACGTCGATCACGTAGCCGTGCCCGCAGTCCAGTGCCTCCCGCAGCGCGTCCTCGAAGTCCGCCACGGTCGAGACGCGCCTGCCGTCCAGGCCGTAGGCGCGGGCGAGGTCCGGCCACGAGGGCAGGCGGTCCAGGTTGGTCTGGGAGTAGTGCCCGTTGTAGATCAGCGTCTGCCACTGGTGCACCATGCCCAGCACCTCGTTGTCGTAGATGATGGTGATGATGGGCAGCTTGTAGTGCTCCTCGGTCGCGAGCTCGATGCAGTTCATGCGGAACGAGCCGTCGCCGGTGACGTGGATGACGCGCTTCGTGGGGTTGCCCACCTGCGCGCCGATGGCGGCGCCCAGGCCGAAGCCCATGGTCCCGAAGCCGCCCGAGGTGATCAGCTGCCCGGGGTAGTCGTAGTGGAAGTGCTGGATGGCCCACATCTGGTGCTGGCCCACGTCGGTCGAGACGATGGTGTCCTGCGGGCACACGCGCGCGACCACGCTGTCGACCTGCTTGGGCGTGAGGTGGCCCTCCTCCTCGTCGTACACCGTCTCGGTCGGGTAGGAGAAGACGAACTCCTTCCAGTCGGAGTGGTCGAGCTGCCCCTCCGGCTCGAGCCTCTGGAGCAGCAGCTGGAGCACCTGGCGCACGTCGCCCAGGATCGCCTGCTCGCAGTGGACGTTTTTGCCGACCTCCCGCGGGTCGATGTCGATCTGCACGACCTTCGCCTTGGAGGCGAAGGTGTCGGGCTGGAGCGCGATGCGGTCGGAGAACCTGCACCCAAGCGCCAGCAGGAGGTCGCAGTTGTCCACGGCCATGTTGGACGCCTGCGAGCCGTGCATGCCGATCATGCCGGTGGTCAGGGGATCGCGGCCCCTGAAGCCGCCGCCGCCCATCACCGTGATGGCCACGGGCGCGTCGACGAGGTTCGCGAAGCGGTTTAGCTCGCCGTTGGCCCTGCTGCGCACCACGCCGCCGCCGCAGATGATGAGCGGGCGCTTAGAGGAGAGGACGAGCCGCGCGACCTCGTCGACCGCCGCCTCGTCGACCGTGGGCGGCTCGAGGGAGGCGCGCAGGTCGTCGGGCAGGAGCCCCGGCGCGAGGTTCGCGAGGTGCTCGGAGAGGTGGACGGGCGCGTAGGAGGTCATGGCCTGCGTGACGTCCTTGGTGATGTCCAGGAACACCGGGCCCGGACGGCCCGAGCGCGCGACGAGGAACGCGGCGCGCACGACCGAGGCGAGCTCGGACACGTCCGTCACCTGGTGCGTCCACTTCGTGATGGGGCGCATGACGGCGGTGCTGTCCACCTCCTGGAAGGAGTTCTTCCCGAGGAGCTTGGAGGTGACGTTGCAGCTGATCGCGACGATGGGCGAGCTGTCCGCCATGGCGGTCGCGATGCCGGTCGTGAGGTTCGTGGCGCCCGGCCCCGAGGTCGCGAAGCACACGCCCACGCGGCCCGTCGAGCGCGCGTAGCCGTCCGCCGCGTGGGCGGCCCCCTGCTCGTGGCTCACGAGGTAGTGGCTGATGCCGCTCGTCTGGTAGAGCGCGTCGTAGACGTCCAGGATCGTCCCGCCGGGATAGCCGAAGACCGTGTCCACGCCCTGCTCCTTCAGGCACTCCAGCAGGATCTGGGCCCCCGTCAGCTGCAGCTCCATAGGATTGCTCCCCCCTTCGTCCCCAACCGCGGCGGCCGCGGTTGATTGCTAATAAAAAGAGTCCCCGCCTGCGGCGAAGACCCATGCGTTGCAACCCCTTCCGAGAAGGACGTTGCAACTACCCGATAATTAGAATCTCCACGGAGGAGACGTGCGCGGACGCCTGTGCCATGGTCTGTGCCATCTCTCCCCCTCCGAGCTCCATCGTTGCTGCTCACGTCTTGGATGTTCGCACATCGCGGGCGCGGGCCGACCTGCCCGGCGCCGGTCGTAACAAAGTGGTTGCAATGGGGTTTCGGCCGCATGCCCGCGCCTGCGGTGCCCGTACCTGCGCCCCGCCGAGCCTGCGCCCCGACACAGAAGGGCGGCCCCACCCTGCGGAGGGACCGCCCCGGACGCCCGTCCTCGACCCGGCTCGGGACTAGTTGTTGAGCAGCTTGTCCTCGTCGTTCCAGGAGTAGAGCGCGCGGATCTTCTTGCCCGTCTGCTCCATCAGGGTCTCGGCCTGCTGGCGACGCATGGCCTTGAAGCGGACCTGGTGGCTCTCGTCGGACATGTCGAGCAGGAACTCCTTGGCGAACTCGCCGTTCTGGATGCGCTTGAGGTTGTAGCGCATGCCCTCCTTGGCGGCCTCGGTGATGACGTTGGGGCCGGCGGTGTAGTCGCCGTACTCGGCGGTGTTGGAGATGGAGGAGCGCATGCCGGCGAAGCCGCTCTCGTAGATGAGGTCGACGATCAGCTTCATCTCGTGGATGCACTCGAAGTAGGCGTTGCGCGGGTCGTAGCCGGCCTCGACCAGCGTGTTGAAGCCAGCCTCCATGAGGTCGGTCACGCCGCCGCAGAGCACGTTCTGCTCGCCGAACAGGTCGGTCTCGGTCTCGGTCTTGAAGTCGGTCTCGAGAAGGGCCGCGCGGGCTCCGCCGAGGGCCGCGCCGTAGGCGAGCGCGAGGTCGAAGGCGTCGCCGGTGGCGTCCTGGTGGGCGCAGACGAGGCACGGGGTGCCCTTGCCCTCGAGGTAGGTCGAGCGCACGGTGTGGCCGGGGGCCTTGGGGGCGACCATGATGACGTTACAGTCCGGACGGACCTCGATGCAGCCGTAGTGGATGTTGAAGCCATGGGCGAAGGCGATGGTCTTGCCGGGCGCCAGGTTCGGCTCGATGTCCTTCTTGTACATGGCGGCCTGGTACTCATCGTTGATGAGGATCATGATGATGTCGGCCCACTTGGCGGCCTCTGCGTTGGAGACGACCTCGATGCCCTGCTTGCGGGCCTTCTCGGCGGACTTGGAGCCCTCGCGCAGGCCGACCTTGACCTCGACGCCGGAGTCCCTCAGGTTAAGGGCGTGCGCGTGGCCCTGCGAGCCGTAGCCGATGATGGCGACGTGCTTGCCGTCCAGCTTGCTGATGTCGCAATCCTGTTCGTGGTACATCTTGAAGGCCATCTTGCGAATCTCCTTTCGGATAAGGAATCACCGCTCGTTCGCGGTTATCGTATAATATGCACTGTTTACCGATAACATCCTTGCGGAAACACGCCTCTTACAGCTTGGTAACGTTGCGCATCACCGTGGCGCCACGCTCGAGCGACACCACCCCCGTGCGGCAGATCTCCAGGATGCGGTAGTCGCGCATGAGGTCGATGAAGGCGTCGATCTTCGGGGTCTCGCCCGTCACCTGGATCACGACCGCGTCGCGCGTGTAGTCGAGGATCTTGGCGTCGAAGGCGTCCACGAGGTCGAGGACGGCGTGGCGGTCGGCCGCGTCGTAGTCCATCTTGATCAGCATGAGCTCGCTCGAGACGGACGCGCCCCCCTCGAACTCCTTGACCCCGACGATGTCGGGCAGCTTGTGCAGCTGGCTGACCAGCTGGCGCTTGGCATTCTCCTCGCCGTCGAAGATCACGGTGATGCGCGAGAAGCGCGGAGACTCGGTCTCGCTCACGGTGAGGCAGCTGATGTTGAACATGCGACGCCTGAACATGCTCGTGACGCGGTTGAGCACGCCGAACTCGTTCTTGACGAGGATCGCGAGGGTGTACCTCTGCATCTACTCATCCCCCCTCGTGATGAGGTCGTCGAGGGTGCCGCCGGGAAGCATCATGGGCAGCACGAGCTCGTCCTTGTCGATGGGGCACTCCACCAGGTAGGGTCCGTCCGCCGCGAGCGCGCGGTCGAGGGCGCGCCCAAGCTCGGCCACGGACGAGACGCGCTCGGCCTCGGCGCCGAAGCCCCTTGCCACCGCGACGTAGTCGGTCCTGCGGTCGAGGTCGGTGTTGGAGTAGCGCCCGTCGCAGATGAAGCGCTGCTGCTGGCGGACCATGCCCAGGACCCCGTTGTTGAGCAGCAGGATCGCGACGGGCACGCGGTTGGTGACGGCCGTGGCGAGCTCGGTCATGCACATGCCGAAGCCGCCGTCGCCGATGACGAGGACCACGCGGTCGCCCGTCCCGAGCGAGGCGCCGATCGCGGCGCCCAGACCGAAGCCCATCGTGCCGAGCCCGCCGCTCGTGATGAAGGAGCGAGGGCGCCTGAAGGCGAGCCTCTGGCTCGCCCACATCTGGTGCTGGCCCACGTCGGTCACCACGGGGACGTCGGGCGTGAGGCGCCGGTCGAGCTCGCGCATGACGTTGGTGGGCGTGAGGCCCTCCCTCTGGTCCTCGCAGGCGCGCTCCTCCTCCCTGAGCCCGGCGACGGTCGCGTCCCAGTCGGGGTGGGTCGTCTCCTCGAGGAGCGGGATGAGCCGGTCGAGGGTGAGCGCGAGGTCGCCCTTGAGGTCGTAGGTGTCCGGGATGTTCTTGGAGAGCTCGGACTCGTCGACGTCGACGTGGACGATGCGCGTCCCCTGGGCGAAGCTGTGGCGGTCGCCCGTGGAGCGGTCGTTGAAGCGGACGCCGAGGGCGATAATGCAGTCCGCCGCCGCCATCGCCTTCGTGGCAGCGTAGTGCCCGTGCATCCCCTCCATGCCGAGCAGGCGCGGGTTGTCCGAGCTAATGGCGGAGACGCCCATGAGCGACGTGGCTATCGGCGCGTCGATGACGTCGGCGAGGCGCGCCACCTGCTCCTCCGCGCCCGAGATGATCGTGCCGCCGCCGCAGTAGACGTATGGCCTGCTCGACTTGTTGATGCACATCGCGACCTCCGGCAGGAGGTCGCCCTCGTAGGGGGCCGGCGGGTCGCACTCGACGGGGGCCGCCATGGGCTCGAACTCGCACGTGGCGCGCTGCGCGTCCTTCGCGATGTCCACGAGCACCGGACCGGGCCTGCCGGAGCGCGCCAGGCGGAAGGCCTCGCGCAGCGTCGGCGCGATGTCGCGGACGTCCCCGATGAAGTAGTTGTGCTTGGTCACGGGCAGCGTGATGCCCGTGATGTCGATCTCCTGGAAGGAGTCCGTGCCGATCTGCGACCAGGGCACGTTGCCGGTGATGGCGACCAGGGGCGTCGAGTCGAGGAAGGAGGTCGCGATGCCGGTGACGAGGTTGGTCGCCCCGGGCCCGGAGGTCGCGATGCACACGCCGGGCCTGCCCGTGGCGCGCGCGTAGCCGTCGGCCGCGTGGGCCGCTCCCTGCTCGTGCGCCACCAGGACGTGCCTCACCTCGTCGGCGTACTTGTAGAGCGAGTCGTAGATGTCGATGACCGTCCCGCCCGGGTAGCCGAAGACGACGTCGACGCCCTGCTCCACAAGGGTCCTGACGACGATGTCGGATCCGCTCAGCTTCACGTTCCCCTCCCTACTCCTCGGGGTCCTTGAGCGTCGCGTACATGACCGCCTTGATGGTGTGCATGCGGTTCTCGGCCTCGTCGAAAACGTGGCTGCGCTCGCTCCTGAAGACCTCGTCCGTGACCTCCATCTCGCGCACGCCGAACCTCTCCGCGATCTGGGAGCCGACTGTGGTCTTGGTGTCGTGGAAGCTCGGCAGGCAGTGCAGGAAGATGGCGTCGGGACGCGCCTGCGCCATCACGTCGGAGGTGACGCGGTAGGGCTCGAGGAGGGAGATGCGCTCCTCCCAGAGCTCGGCCGGCTCGCCCATCGAGACCCAGATGTCCGTGTAGAGGACGCTCGCGTCGCGCGCGCCCTCCTCGACGTCCTCCGTGAGGGTGATCGTGGAGCCCGTCCGCTCCGCGATGGCGCGGCAGGTGGCGACGAGCCCCTCGCTCGGCATCTGCTTGCTGGGCCCGCAGGCGCAGAAGTCGATGCCGAGCTTGGCGCAGACCACCATCAGCGAGTTGCCCACGTTGTTGCCGGCGTCGCCGAAGAACGTGAGCTTCCTGCCCCGGAGGTCTCGTCCGAAGACCTCGCGCGCGGTCAGGACGTCCGCGAGCATCTGGGTCGGGTGGAACTCGGTCGTGAGGCCGTTCCAGACGGGGACGCCGGCGTTGGCCGCGAGCTCCTCCACGACCTCCTGGCCGAAGCCGCGGTACTCGATGCCGTCGTACATGCGGCCCATGACCTTGGCGGTGTCCTCCACGGACTCCTTGGTGCCCAGCTGCGACGAGCCCGGCCCGATGTAGACGGAGCCCATCCCGAGGTCGTGGGCCGCCACCTCGAAGGAGCTGCGCGTCCGCGTGGACGTCTTCTCGAAGATGAGGGCGACGTTCCTCCCCTCGAGCAGGCGGTGCGGCGTCCTGCTCGCCTTCAGGCGCTTGAACTCCGCGGAGAGGTCGAGGAGGTAGTCTATCTCCTCCGGCGTGAAGTCGAGCAGCTTGAGGAAGCTACGGCCAGAGAGGTTGACGGTCATCGGGGCTCCTTTCGACGGACGTTGTACCGGGCGTACCGTGAAGCTGCCATTCTATGCCCGGCGGGACCCGCGGGCGCCCAGGCCGCCATTCTAGACAACAGCACGTAACGAGGGGGCGACGCCTCGGCGGGCGCGTCCGCAAGTGCTTACGGAAGTCTTATCCAAGGCAAGTTTGGTTTTACCTATAGTTTGACTGTGTGCCCCTCGGCCGATCGGTCGTGGGCCTCACGCGGAGCGAAGCGGCAACCGTCCCCGGCGGGGCAAGCAGAGTCTGGAGCGCATATGAGCAAGAAGAACGACAGGCCCGACCAAGAGGACCCCCTCCTGAACGGCGCCACGCCCGGCGGCGAGCCCGACGGCAACGGCGCGGGCTCCGGGCGCGACTTCTCCTACACGCAGAACCGCGAGGTGAGCTGGCTCAACTTCGACAACCGCATCCTGGACGAGGCCCTCGACCCCACCGTCCCGCTCTTCGAGCGCCTCAAGTTCGTGGAGATCTTCGGCTCGAACCTCGACGAGTGGTTCATGATCCGCGTCGGCGGCCTGTCGGACCTCGCCAGGCTCAAGCACCAGCCGCGCGACAACAAGTCGAACCAGACCCCCTCCGAGCAGCTCGAGACGGTCTTCTCGATCCTGCCCGGCCTGCTCGAGCGCCAGGCCTCGGCCTGGGAGCAGGTCACCTCGGAGCTCTCCGCCAACGGCCTCTCCTACGTCGCGCCCGAGGACTACCTCGAGGGCGACGTCGAGGCGGTCGAGCACTACTACGCGCAGTACGTGGCGCCCATCAACTCGCCGCTGATCATCGACCCGCGCCACCCCTTCCCCAACCTGCGCAACTCCTACCAGTACGTCGCCTGCACCCTCGACGGCGCTGACGAGCGCGGCGTGCTCGGCATCGTGGAGGTGCCGCCCTCGCTTCCGCGCGTGGTCGAGCTGCCATCCACCAACAAGCTCTACCGCTACACCCTGCTCGAGGACGTGATCGCCTACAAGCTCTCCGACTGCTTCGGCAGCTACGTGCCGCAGAACCACGCGGTCATCCGCGTCACGCGCAACGCCGACATCGACCCCGACGGCGAGGGCGTCGAGGAGGAGGAGGACTACCGCCTCCACATGAAGAAGGTCCTCAAGAGGCGCCAGCGCCTGCAGCCGATCCGCCTGGAGATCCGCGGCGGGCTCGACCGCAAGCTCGAGGCCTTCATAGCCCGCGAGCTGGGGCTCACCAAGGAGCGCGTCTCGCGGGTCCGCATCCCGCTCGACCTCGGCTTCATCTACGGCCTCGAGGACAAGATCCCCGACGAGATGCACGACAGGCTCGTCTACGAGCCCTTCGTCCCGCAGATCTCCCCCATGGTGGACATGACGAGGCCCCTGCGCCCGCAGATCGAGGACCACGACGTCCTTCTCTTCTACCCCTACGAGTCGATGGACCCGCTGCTCGAGCTCCTGCGGCAGGCCGCCAACGACGACGACTGCATCTCCATCAAGATCACCCTCTACCGCGTGGCCAAGCAGTCGCGCCTCTGCGAGAGCCTCATATCGGCGGTGGAGAACGGCAAGGACGTCACCGTCCTGATGGAGCTGCGCGCCCGCTTCGACGAGGCGAACAACATCGCCTGGGCGGAGCGCCTCGAGAACGCCGGCTGCACGGTCATCTACGGCCAGGAGGGCTACAAGGTCCACTCCAAGATCTGCCAGATCACCTACCACAACAGCGGCGGCATCAAGCGGATCACCTGCCTCGGCACCGGCAACTTCAACGAGAAGACCGCCAAGCTCTACTCCGACTTCATGCTGCTCACGGCACACGAGGGCATCGCAGAGGACGGCAACTCCTTCTTCCGCAACCTCGGCGTGGGCAACCTGCGCGGCACCTACAAGTACCTCGGCGTCGCGCCCGTCGGCCTGAAGCCGCTCGTTCTCAGGGGCCTCAACAGGGAGATCCGGCACGCGCGCGAGGGCCAGCCCGCCCAGGTCTTCATGAAGATGAACTCCCTCACCGACCGCGACGTGATCGACAAGATCGCCGAGGCCTGCCAGGCCGGCGTCCACGTGATCATGATCGTGCGCGGCATCTGCTGCATAAAGGCGGACGTCCCCGGCAAGACCGAGGGGCTCGTCGTGAGGGAGATCGCAGGCCGCTTCCTCGAGCACGCGCGCGTCTACGCCTTCGGCGTCAACGTAGACACCGTCTACCTCTCTTCGGCAGACATGATGACCCGCAACACCGAGCGCCGCGTCGAGATCGCCTACCCCGTGCTCGACAAGACCTGCCGCGAGCTCGTGATCCAGTACATGAACTTCCAGCTCGCCGACAACGTGAAGGCGCGCCAGCTCACGAGCGAGGGCACCTGGAGGAAGCTCGACGCCAAGCCCGGCGAGCCGAGGATCATCTGCCAGGAGGCGCTGACGCAGCTCGCCTACCTGCGCGCCCGCAGGTCCGACGTGAGCATACTGACCCCGTCGGGCACCATCACCCCCAAGCTCTCGCGCAGCGTGACCGACAGCCTCCTCTCGCTGCCCGGTCTCGGCACCTACGACGACGACCATGACGCGCCCGTCTCCGCCCTCCCGAAGGCGCCCTTCCCCGACGCCCGCGAGGGCACGGAGGAGATGCCCCACGCCGACGCCGACAACCTTCCGGGCGCCCCCGCCCCCGAGGCAAGGGCCGAGCACGCGGCCGCATCCGAGGAACAGCCCGAGGCGACGGCCGCAGGCGAGGCTCCCGCCGTCGTCGACGTCGGCGCCAAGCCCGAGCCTCAGCCTGAGGTCGAGGCCGAGGTCCCTGCGCAGCCTAACCCTCAGGCAGAGGTCGAGGGTGCATCCACGGACGACGTCGCCGTCGAGCCCGAGGTCGAGGCGGAGCCCGTGGCGGAGGAGTCCGCCGAGGAGGTCCTCGAGGCGCGCGCCATCAGGCGCGCCGAGCAGGAGGTCCCCGAGGGCTCGAGCCGCACGGCGACCGCGTTCCGCCTCATCGGGATGGGGTTCAAGATGCTGTTCGGCAGGGACAAGCGCTAGCCGAGAAGCGCTCGTGGCAGGGGCCAGGCGCACGCGAGGCGCCCGACCCCCGTCAACGCCCCGCTACGTCTATACTTGCAGGGCTGGCATAAGTTTGTTCTATCGACGAGGCCAGGGGGACGCCCTCTGGCCTCGTTCCCTAGGGGGGAGCATGGGCGAGACCGGAGGAGAGGCCCTGAGGCTGAGGGTCGAGCGGATGGCCTACGGCGCGGACGCCATAGCACGCACCGACGAGGGCGAGACCGTCTTCGTGAGCGGGGGCGTCCCGGGCGACCTCGTCTCCGCGCGCGTCACGCAGGACGCGGGGACCTTCCTCAAGGCCAGGGTCGAGGAGGTGCTCGAGCCCTCCCCCGACCGGGTGCGCCCGGCCTGCCCCCTCGCGGGCGCCTGCGGCGGCTGCCCCTGGGCGAGCCTCTCCCGGCCCCTACAGCTCTCCTCGAAGCGCGCCTCCGTCGTGGACTCCCTCGTTCGGATCGGCCGCTTCGACCCCGACGAGGCGGAGGGGCTCGTAAGGCCCTGCGAGGCGCCTTCGGCCTTCTGGGGCTACCGCAACAAGGTCGAGCTCGCGTTCGCGCGACGCGGAAGGGGCTCCGTCATCGGCATGCACGGCACGGACGGCACGAGCGTCGTCAAGGTCCCCAAGTGCCCGCTGCTCTCCGGCAGGAACCAGGCCCTCGTCAAGTCGGTCTCCGGCGCCCTCACCTACCTCGCCAACTCGGACCGGCTGAGCTTCGAGCGCGTCGGCATCAGGGTCTCGGAGCGCACCGGCGACGTCGAGGTCGCCCTGTGGACGAGGCCGGAGGGCTTCCCCAGGGCGCGGGCGGCCAAGATCGTGGGCGACGCCGTCAAGGCGACCTCCGTCGTGCGCGTCATGACCAAGGGCGCGAGCAAGGCGCGCAGGATAGCGGGCCTCGAGGTGCTCTCGGGCAAGGGCCACTGGAAGGAGCGGATCGGCGGCGAGACCATGCGCGTCTCGGCCCCCTCGTTCTTCCAGGTCAACACCGTCGGCGCCGAGCGCCTGCAACAGCTCGTGCTCGAGGGCCTCGACCCCACGGGTGACGACGAGGCCATGGACCTCTACTGCGGGGCGGGCACCTTCACGCTGCCGCTCGCCAGGCGCTGCGGCTACGTCTCCGCCGTCGAGTCGTACGGCCCCGCCGTCCGCGACCTCAGGCGCAACCTCGAGCGGGCGGGCGTCGGCAACGCCGACCCCATCGGCGGCGACGCCGGCCTCGAGTTCCCGGACACCGACGCGGACGTGATCGTCGTCGACCCGCCGCGGGCGGGGCTTGCGGCCGACGTCGTGCAGAAGCTCTCGGCGCAGCCCGCGCGCGCAATCGCCTACGTCAGCTGCGACCCGGCCACGCTCGCGCGCGACCTCGCGCGGTTCCGTGCCGAGGGAGCCTTTCGGGCCACCTCGGTCACGCCCGTCGACCTCTTCCCCCAGACCTACCACGTCGAGACGGTGACCCTCCTCAGGAGGGCCTAGGGGCGGCTCCGAGGGCGTTCACTTTTGTGACTTTGGGGCTAGCGCATCCGGATGCGAAAGAGTAAAAAGATAGAGGTACTTGGGCAAGGGCCCAAGAGTTAGTGAGAGGAATGAACATGAAGGCAACTGTTTCCGAGGATTGCATCGGCTGCGGCCTCTGCGAGTCCACCTGCCCCGAGGTCTTCGCCATCGGCGACTCCGGCATCGCCGAGCCCATCGTCGACGAGGTTCCCGCCGACGCCGAGAACACGGCCCAGGAGGCCGCCGACAACTGCCCCGTCTCCGCCATCACCGTGGAGTAGCGCGAGCGCAAAAAGTCAGGGGCGGGCCGGGGGCTTCCGGGCCGGTCCAGGCAAGTCCAAGGCGCCCCGTCACCGAGACGGGGCGCCTCTTTCGATTGGAGCGTCGCATGATCCTCGCATCGGCATCACCCCGCAGGCGCCAGCTCCTCGAGCGCGCGGGCTTCTCGCTCGAGGTACGGCCCGCCGACATCGACGAGACGAGGCGCGCCGGCGAGGCGCCCGTCGACCTCGTGCGCAGGCTCGCGACCGAGAAGGCCCACGCGACCTGGGCGTCCCTCGGCGAGGGCGGCGCCACGGACGCGCTCGTCGCCGCCGACACCATCGTCTGGACCGCCTCGGGGGACGTCCTCGGCAAGCCCGCCGACGAGGCGGCCGCCATGCGCATGCTCCACGAGCTCTCCGGCCAGGTGCACCACGTCACCACGGGGGTTTGCCTCATGCTCCCGCCCGCACCCGGGGCGGGCTCCCCCCTCGAGTCGAGCTTCGCGGAGACGACCTCCGTGCGCTTCTACCCCCTCTCGGACGAGGAGGTCCGGGCGTACGTGGCCACCGGCGAGCCGATGGACAAGGCCGGCGCCTACGGCATCCAGGGCGCGGGCGGCCTCCTCGTCGCGGGCATCGAGGGCGACTGGAGCAACGTGGTGGGCCTCCCCGTCGCCCGCCTCGTGCGGGAGCTCGACGTCCTCCTCCGCTCACGCGGAGGGGCGGAGGAGAGCCTGCTCTCCGAGCTGCTCGCCCGCAAGGCGGACGGCCCGAGCGCCCGCTGAGCGCGGGGCCCGCCCCCGCCTCCGACCCCGCCCGAAGCCAACCCCGCACCCGCCGCGCGCACGTCAGAGAGGCCGACACCATGCCCGACACCACGCCTTCGAGCGTCACCCAGATCCCCGGCGTCTTCGCCGCCCACGCCACCCTCGCCGAGGGCGGCACCGGGTGCACCGTGATCGTCTGCCCCAGGGGCGCGACGGGGGCCGTGGACGTCCGCGGCGGCTCGCCCGCCACGCGCGAGACGGACCTCCTGCGCCCCGAGGAGACGGTGCAGGTCCTCAATGCCGTGGTGCTCTCGGGCGGCAGCGCCTATGGGCTCGCGGCCTCCTGCGGCGTCGCGGACGAGCTCGAGCGCCAGGGGATCGGGCTCAACGTCGGGGCGGGCGTCGTCCCGATCGTCTCCTCCGCCTGCCTCTTCGACCTGCCCGTAGGAGACTTCACGACCCGTCCGGGCGCGGCCGAGGGCGCGGCGGCGACCAGGCTCGCCCTCGCCTCCCCGGGCGTCGCCCTCGCCCGCGGCTGCGTCGGCGCCGGCACGGGCTGCACCGTCGGCAAGCTCGCCGGTCCCGAGCGCGCCATGAAGTCCGGCCTCGGCGAGTGCGTGCTTTCCGCCGGGGGCCTCCTGTGCGGGGCCGTGAGCGCCGTCAACGCCCTCGGCAACGTCTGCGACCCGGACACCGGCGCACCGATAGCGGGCACGCTCTCCCCCGACGGCACGCACGTGGTGGACGCCTGCGAGCTCCTCGTCGGCACAGGCGCCCGCTCCGGCTTCGCGAAGACCGCGGAGGAGAACGAGCGCGCCAACGCGGGCGCCCCCTCCCCAGCGGGGCCGGCCCCGCGCACCAACACCACCATCTCTTGCGTGGTGACCAACGCGCGCCTCACGAAGGCCCAGGCGACGAAGGTCGCCCAGATGTCTGCCGACGCCTACGCCCACGCGATCCGGCCCACGCACACGACCTCCGACGGCGACACCGTCTTCGTGATGGCGACGGGCGACGTCGAGGCCGCGCCCGACGTGGTGGGCGTCCTCGCGACGCGCGCGCTGGAGCTCGCCATCGCGGACGCCGCCCGCTCGGCCACGGGGGCCTACGGGCTCAAGGCCGCACGCGACCTCGCCTAGTCGAGCGACTCGCCAAGCCTCGCCTGGCCGCTAGTTGAACTTCACCAGGCGCTGCGCGATGCGGTAGATGATGATCGTGGCCTTCTCGCCGCCCGCCTTGGGGAGGTTGCTGTAGATGCCCACGAGCCCGTAGCGCACGCGCAGGTACATGCGGCGGTCGTACTCCTTGAGCTCGTCCCAGAGCCCCTGGAGGTTCGCCTTGGCGTCGGGCTTGTCGGAGAGCTTGGAGAAGACCGAGCTCACCGCCATCATCAGGGTGAAGTAGCCCATCATGTAGGAGCGCAGCCGTCTGCTCGGCACGTCCTCGTAGAGGTGGTAGGCGTGCATCATGACCCGCGTGATCCTGAGCTGCTGGTCGATCCTGGAGACCATGACCTGCTCGTTCACGCTCTGGTCCTCGCGGCCGATGAAGTAGCGGTAGAGGTCGACCGGCAGGTAGTAGAGGGTCTTGCAGCGGGGCAGCGGCACGTAGGCGTAGATGTTGTCCACGTAGAAGGTGTGGGCCGGCATCGGCACGCCGCCGTCGCGCAGGACGTCCGTGCGATAGCACAGGGAGTGCATGAGCAGGTTCTGCGAGAGGCTGAAGTGGCCGATCTGGTCCCAGGTGATGACCTTGTTCTTGGGCACCGCGAAGCCGTAGTCCACGACCTTCTGCGTGTCGTCCTCCACGTGCTCGTACACGTAGTTGGTGATCACGAGGTCCACGCGGACGTCGTAGGCGATGAAGGCGCGGAGCTTGTCGAGGAGCTGGCGCAGCGCGTCTGCGTCCACCCAGTCGTCGGAGTCCACGACCTTGTAGTAGGTGCCCTCCGCGTTCTCGAGCCCCTTGAGCACGGCGATGCCGTGGCCGCCGTTCTCCTGGTGCACGGCCTTCACGATGCCCGGGTAGCGCTCCTGCCACTCCCGCGCCTTCGCAAGGGTGTCGTCCTTGGTGGATCCGTCGTCCACGACGACGATCTCCACGTCCTCGGCGTAGCCGCTGCCCTCGAGAATGGAGCCGATGCAGTGGTCCATGTACTCCGCGGAGTTGTAGCACGGGATGCCGAACGTGATGGTCTTGTTCATAGGTCGTCTACCCCAAAAGAAGGAGCCGCCGCGCGTGGCGGCGGCGAGGGCTCCGTGGGACTAGTGCTGGCTGATGAGCTCGTCCGACAGGTCGAGCGCGGAGGCCGTCACGCCGTCCATGTCGTAGTAGCGGTACTCCGCGAGGCGGCCGACCACGTGGAAGTTGAGCAGGTTGGCGACCCTGTCGCGGTAGCGCCTGTAGAGCTCTAGGTTCTCGGGCTCGTTGATCACGTAGTAGGGCGTCTCGCCCACGCCGGGCAGGTAGGTGCGGGAGTACTCGCGCATGATGGTGGTCTTGCCGGGGACGACCTGGCCCGTCATGTTCTTGAACTCGGTGATGCGCGTGAAGTTCTCCGACACGGTGTAGTTCACGGTGCCGACGGGCTGGAACTGGTCCTCGTCGAGCGTCTCGAAGACCATGTCGACCGTGCGGTACGGCAGCGCGCCGAGGTCGAAGCCGAAGAGCTCGTCGAGGGCGCCGGTGTAGATGACCTCGCCGCCGTAGCTCTTGCCGCAGACGGAGAGCTTGGTGTCCGTGATGTCGAAGACGTCGCGCGCGTCGACGCCGAGGAAGACGTCGATGAGGTCGTGGCCGAGCATGCGCTCGAAGAGCTTGGTGTAGCTCTCCGCAGGCATGCCCTGGTGCGGGGCCTGCGGGAAGTAGCGGTCGTCGTTGCCGACGAAGACGGGCACCCTGCCCATGACGGCGGGGTCGATCTGGTCGGGCGTCTTGCCCCACTGCTTCATCGTGTAGTGCAGGAAGACGTTCTCGTAGACGTAGTCCGCCACGCGCTCGAGGTCGGGGTCGTTCTTCTTGCGGAGCTCCATGATGGGGACCTTCTTGTCCTGGCCGAAGGTGCCCACGAGCTTCTGGTAGAGGCGCTCCCCCTCCTCGTCGCCGAAGGCGAGCTTGAGGGAGGCGTGGTTGAAGGGGACCGGCATCAGGGTGCCGTGCACGTTTGCGAGCACCTTGTGCTGGTAGGGCGTCCAGTCCGTGAAGCGAGAGAGGAAGGTGTCCACGCGGTCGTCCGTGGTGTGGTAGATGTGCGGGCCGTACTTGTGGACGAGGATGCCCGCCTCGTCGTAGTAGTCGTACGCGTTGCCCGCGATGTGGTCCCTGCGCTCGAGCACGCACACTTTATAGTTCACGGCCTCGGCGAGACGCCTCGCACAGACAGCACCAGCGTAGCCCGCACCGACAATGATCGCATCGTACGCGTTCGGATTGAATCCCGCGGGCAGCCCGCTCTCTATGCTCATTGAGGACCTCTGATTTCTCGCCGGTTGGAAGGTGGGCTCGAACGCGCCCAAGAACTCCGACAGATTCTATCACGCACCCCTATAATGACTACCGGTTACACCAAATACTCAACGTATGGCGCGTTGGGAGGCCCGAGGGGCGCCGCGGCGGGCGCCGCTTCGCCCCGGGGCGAGAGAAGGAGGAGACCTCACATGAGCGAGTTTCTTGACAGGATGAAGGCGTGCGCCAAGGCCGACCGCAAGACGATCGTGCTCCCCGAGGGCGAGGACCCGCGCACCATCGCCGCCGCGGAGAAGATCGTGGCCGAGGGGCTGGCGAACCTCGTCATCCTGGGCGACCCTGAGAAGGTCGCGCTCGAGGGCGTCACCGTGATCGACCCCAGGACCTCGGACAAGCACGAGGCCTACGCCGAGAAGTTCGCCGAGCTCCGCAAGAAGAAGGGCGTCACGCTCGAGCAGGCGCGCGAGCAGATGGACGACGCCACCTACTTCGGCACCATGATGGTCAAGATGGGCGACGCCGACGGCCTGGTCTCCGGCGCCTGCCACTCCACCGCCAACACCCTGCGCCCCGCGCTCCAGATCCTGAAGACGGCCCCGGGCACCAAGCTCGTCTCGGCCTTCTTCATCATGTGCACCGACAAGGCGGGGTACGGCGACAAGGGCACGCTGCTCTTCGCCGACTGCGGCCTGAACATCAACCCGACCGCCGACGAGCTCTCAGAGATCGCCATCGCCTCCGCCGCGTCCTGGAGGACCTACATGGGCAGCGACCCCAAGGTCGCCATGCTGTCCTTCTCCACCAAGGGCTCCGCGAAGGGCGACGTCCCGACCAAGGTCCAGGAGGCGACCGAGATAGCGCACCAGAAGGCCCCCGAGCTCGCCCTCGACGGAGACCTCCAGCTGGACGCCTCCCTCGTCCCCGAGGTGGCCTCCCTCAAGGCCCCCGGCTCCACGGTCGCCGGCCACGCCAACGTCCTTGTCTTCCCCGACCTCGAGTCCGGCAACATCGGCTACAAGCTCGTCCAGCGCTTCGCGGGCGCCGAGGCCTACGGCCCCATCCTGCAGGGCATCGCCAAGCCGGTGAACGACCTCAGCCGCGGCTGCTCCGCCGACGACATCGTGGGCGTCGTGGCCATCACCGCCGTCCAGGCGCAGATGGCCGAGAAGTAGCGCGAGCCAGGACCCGTCCTGGGAGCGGGGCGCGGCACGCCTGGCGCCCTGACATGGACCCAAGCAGAGGGGCCCGCCACCACGACGGTGGCGGGCCCCCCGCTTGCCAGGAGGCTCCCGATGTCCCTGCGACTCCCCGGCCTCCGGGGGATTGTGGCTAGTTGTCGTCCGAGATGGTCTTCGACATGTCCTCGATCAGCTGCGAGCAGTGGTCGGCGCTCGAGCGCGGCCAGGTGAACTCCAGCGCCGCTATCGTGTCGCCATCCACATACTCGCGCAGGTAGTAGCCGGTGTCGCCATCCCAGTAGCTCACCACGAACCAGTCGTCCCTCCCCGCGTCCGTCGTGAGGTCGTGTCCGGCCGCCGCGCCAGACTTGAGGTCGGCGAGGCTCTTGCCTTGGGAGTTGGGCTTGACCGAGGCGTCGATTACCATGCCCGAGGACTCCTCCCTCAGCGTGACCCCATCGGAGCCGGTCGTGCACGACAGCCCCGATGGAAGGGTGACCGAGAAGTCGAACGCCGACATGACGAGCCTGCCGGTGGAGCCGTCGTAGCTTACCTTCGAACTGGAGCCGCTCGAGGTCGAGCCATTGGACGACGAGCTCGAGCTCGTGGACTGCCCGCCGGCAGTCGACGCCCCGCCTCTCACGTAGCTGCGCGTCTGTGCGAGGTCGAAGTCCGTCACGCACACGTCGACGCCCCAATTGCCCCCGTCAAGTGAGCTGCACAGCAAGAGATGGTCGGGCGCGGTGCCTATCGTCGCTGCACCGCAAGTGAACGGAAGGTCGACCGTCTTGGCGCTCCCCCCGTCAAGCGGCACCACGGTGACACTGCCGACGGTGTCGACCATCCCGTTGGCAACATAGGCCTTGCCGTTGACGACCGCGCCCAGATAGTCATATCCCTCGAAGCGAAGCGCATCCGAGTACAGAGTCTTGGCGTTCGCTCCGTTTTCGTCCAGTTGCGTAAGGACCGCCTTGCCTGCCGATTCGCCCGAGCTGTCCTCGACGAAGTAGAGCTTGCCATCCTGGATGACGGGCGCCGAGGAGATGATGCCGATCGTGCTGGAGTACAGCCGCTTGTTGTTGCTCCCATCCAGGTCCTGGGAGTATAGGATGCCGCCCTTGCCTCCCGTGCCCGAACCGGTCACGTAGAAGAGCTTGCCGTCGGCAATCACGCAGTCGACGCTACCGTTGGACTGGAAGCTGCAGAGCTGCCTCACGTCCGAGCCGTCCTCGCTCATGGAGGTCACGACATAGGTCCTGGAGGCGTCCGAAGAGGCTGGCTCCGAGGTATACACCACATACAGGGTGCCGTCGTAGAGGAACAGCCCGGACACGTCGTAGTAGGGAATGCCACCTAGGTCGTAAAGCTCCTGGTCGCCCGAGCCGTCGACGTTCACCGAGTGGATCGAGCTGGAGTAGTGCCGCGTCTCCGAGGTCGTGTCGGAGGACCAGACGTAGTAGAGCTTCCCTCCGTCCAGGTTCAGCCCCGTCAGGTAGTCCGAAGCCAGGTCGCTTTGTGGCCCAACCGAGACGATGGTCTCCACCCTCCCGTTGCTACCGGCCCTGCACAGACCACCCATCGACCGCGAGTAGAAGTAGTCGTAGTCGTCGTCGCTCGCGACGGTAGCTCCCTGAGCATAGTTCGAGGGCGTGTTGCCGGCCCTTGCTGCCGCCTCGGTCGCCTCGCTCGGGGTGCCGTCCGCAGTCGACGTGGTGGCGCCATCAGCAGACTGCGTCGCAGGAGGCCACTCGGCCTGGGTCCCGTTCGCGCTCCGCCATCAGCAGACTGCGTCGCAGGAGGCCACTCGGCCTGGGTCCCGTTCGCGCTCCGCTGGGTGCCCAGGACGCCCAGGACGGCTATCGCCGCGACAGCAGCAGCGGCGAGGCATCCGCCCACCACGAACGTCCATGCCTTCGCCTTCTTCGCGACGTCGGCTCGGCCACCGGATCGGGCAGCGGAGGGGGAGGCGGGCCGTGGCATGGGGACCGCCTGCTGCGCCAACGCCTCTTGCGGCATGGGCGTCGCACGCTGCGGCAGGGCGTTGTTCCCCGGCACAGGCCTGCCTTGGGGTGCGGGTCCCGTCGCACTGCCATGAGCGCCCACCCTGGCCAGCGAATAGCCGCACTCGACGCAGAACCTGGCATCGTCCGGATTCGGCCTTCCACAGTTCGGGCAGAACATCGCTTGCCCCTCCACTCTCACGAGCCGCGCAGAGCCCCGCGCTCAACCCCAATCGAATCAGGCAACCATAGATTAGGGGTGGCGTGAGGGCGTTTGTTTCGCAATTTTCGCGGAGGGGCGCGGGCGCATCACCTGTCTCCCCGGCAGGCGCTCGCGAGCGCCCGTCGAAAAGATCAGTCGCCACACCCCCTACCTGGCGTCGTTGCCCAGCAGCTCCCACAGCATGGCCGAGCAGCCAGCGCAGACGTCCCTGAAGGTGGCGTCGAAGTCTCCCGTGTACCAGGGGTCGGCGACGTCGCGGGACGCGCCGGTCCAGTCCATCAGCAGCGACACCTTGCCGTCGGGGTCCGCGCGGCGCGCCTCGCCAGGCGAGACGGGGTCCCACGACCAGCCGTAGCCCCTCTCGCCCAGGAGCAGCCTGTACATGCCCGCGAGGTTCTCCGCGTCCATGCCGACGAGGTAGTCGAAGCGCCCGTAGTCCGCGGGCCCCATCTGCCGGGAGCGGTGGTGGCCGCAGGGGATTCCCTCGCGCTCGAGGACGCGCCGGGTTCCCGGGTGCACGTCGTTGCCGAGCTCCTCCCGGCTCGTCGCGGCGGAGTCCACCAGCACGTCCTCCTGGGCGCCGGCGCGGCGGACGAGCTCTCGCATGACGAACTCGGCCATCGTCGACCTGCAGATGTTTCCGTGGCAGACAAACAGGATCTTTGGCATTCTCGAAAACCTCTCGTTTATGAGCTGAATACAGGCTTTTACCTGCTGTTTCTCAGAATATCAATCTCGGCCCTGCTTCGGACCGCCTCATTTATGAAACGGTTTTTACACCATCGATTGGTGTAAAAGTGGTGTAAAAATCGCCTCTCAGGCCATTTTTACACCACCCCTCTCAGGCCGCGCTCTCAGCGGCCAGCATCATGTCCTCCCGGACGTCTTCGACCCTCATGTGCGTGTAGACGTTGTAGGTGACGTCGATGTCCGCATGCCCCATGATGTACTTGAGCTTTGCGGGGTTCATGCCGTTGCGAGCCATTTTGCTGCAGAACGTGTGCCTGCACACGTGCGGAGTGACCTTCGGCAGCTCGTCCTTGTAGATCCCGTTGTGCTTCTTGATGCACCAGCGGAAGTGGTTCTCCCAGTGCAGGGCGACCTCCGGGTTGCCGTTCTTGTCCAGGAAGACGAACCCGCTGACGCCGTCCACGACGGGCTCCGTCGGGGGCGTCTTCCTGCGGTCGATGATGGCGCGGAAGCACTCTGCTACCTTGGCGGTCATGGGCACGAAGCGCTCGCCGCAGCCGGTCTTCGGCCGCTCGATGTAGTAGCGCCCGCCAGAGGAGCGCTGGAGCTGCTTGTCGACCCGGATGAGGGCATCGTCGAAGTCGATGTCGCCTATCGTGAGGCCGCAGAACTCGGAGATCCGCAGCCCCGTGTTGAGCAGGATGTAGAAGCCCTCGTAGTACTTGCGGTAGGTCTTGTCGCCCCTGGCGAATTCCAGGAACCGCCGCTCGTCTCGCGTGCTCAGTGCGTTCCTCCTGACCATGTCGTTGGTCAGGACGGTCGAGAGCTCGAAGTCGAAGGGGTTCCTGCGGATCAAGTCGTCTTCCTCGGCCAGCTGGAATGCGGGCCTCAGCACACCCCGGATGCTATGAATGGTGCTGTAGGACTTGCCAAGGTCCCTCTGCAGACGGATGAGCCACTCCTTGGCGTCGAGCGTCGTCACGTCG
>JAZHSQ010000032.1:0-21159 GCA_036454645.1 Olsenella sp.
GCCCATCCGGGCGGCCATGCGGGCCCGCACGCGGTCGAGGCTCCGGCGGCGTGCGGGGGCGCGGCCCGCATCGGGTCCGCGACGGCGTAAGGAGGAGAAATGGTCTGTCCCGCGTGCGGCGCAAGCATCGACCCGGACGTCGACACCTGCCCCAAGTGCGGCGTCGCCCTCACGTATGGCGCCGCCAGGAGGAACGCCAAGGCCGACGGGTCGGAGAAGGGCGGCACCAAGGCGACGGTCGCCTACGCGATCGTGTGCATAGCCGCGGTCGCCGCGTTCTGCTGGGTGATCCTGTTCTGGCACGAGTCGCAGGTCCACTCCGTCCCGGAGATCATCGCGCCCGGCGTCTCGCTCTCGAGGCTCGTGCAGCCCTAGGCCGCACGGCGGCCACGCGCACGGGTGCGCCCCGGGCCTGCCCTACTGCCGCACGACCTTCTCGCCCGCGGAGAGGACCGCGCGATACGCCTCCTGGTAGGGCACCCCCGCGGCGCGGGCGAGCGCCGCCACCGCGTCATGCTCCGGATAGGCGCGCTCGCGGCCGTCCGGCAGCTCGACGACCTTCACGGACGCCTCCCCGAGCTCGCAGGAGACCCGCACCTCCCTGCGCGCGAGGGCCGTGCGCTCGACCCGGTGCCTGCGGACGCCGATGGTCGTCGTCTCCTCGAAGAGGACCCGCTCCATCCGTGGGACGAGAGAGGCGTCGCAGAGGACCTGCACCTGGTAGCCGGGCCGGTTCTTCTTCATGAAGACCGGCGCGAAGTGCGCCTCGCGCGCGCCGGCGCCCATGAGGAGGCCGAGCGCACGGCCGAGGTCCTCGCCCGTGCAGTCGTCCATCTCGCACTCGAGCTTCCAGAGGCCGGGGACGAGGCCCTTCGGCTGTCCGGGACACGCCTCCGGACCCTGCGCCCGCGCCGGACTCGCCTCCGAGGCCCGTGCCTGCCCCGGCAGCGGCTCGACGAGCAGCGCGCGCACCGTGCTCGGTGGGTCGTAGGCGCGCTTTCCCGACCCCAGGCCGCAGGCAAGGATCCGGTAGCGGTCGGGCGGCTCCCGCAACGTCCCTATCGCCGCGGCGATCGCGGCTCCCGTGGGGGTAACGAACTCGCCCTGGCGGTCGCTCTGGGAGATGACGAGCCCGTGGCTCCGCACGATGTTGGCGACCGCGGGCACGGGGACGGGCAGGACCCCGTGTGCGGAGCGCACGCGTCCCGTCCCCTCCATCAGCGGCGAGACGTAGGCGTCGGTCACGCCTAGCGCGTCGAGGCAGTAGGCGACGGCGACCACGTCCACGATCGAGTCGACCGCGCCGACCTCGTGGAAGTGGACCTCGGCAACGGGTACCCCGTGCGCCTCAGCCTCGGCCTCGGCGACGATGCGGAAGACGCGGCGCGCGATGCCCGCGGCGCGCTCGCTGAGGTCGGCGGCGTCTATGACGCGGAGCACGTCATCGAGGTTGCGATGGACGTGGGCGTGGTCGTGGGCATGGGAGGCGCCATGGGCGTGGTCGTGGGCGTGGTCGTGGGCATGGGCGGCGTCGTGGCTGGCGTCGCGGGCGTGGGGACGCCTGTGCGCCGGCGTCTCGTCGTCCAGGTCGCCGTAGAGGTACTCCATGTCATGGTCGTGTCCGTCGCATGCCTCGTCGAGGACCACGTCAAAGTCGCAAGCGTCCAGCGTGCCCACGCGCTTGCGGGAGACCACGAGGTCGAAGCCGCCGACCCCGAGGCTGGCGAGCGCCTCCCTCAGGCCGCGCTCGTCCACCCCCAGGTCGATGAGGGCGCCTGCCACCATGTCCCCGCTGATCCCCGAGTCGCACTGCAGGTAGAGCGTCTTGCCCATCGTTGCCTCCCCTTCCGGTCGTGCGGGACGTGCCCCGCCTCCCCGTGCATCGCGCATGCGGGGCCGTCCTTAGAAGTCGGCGGGCGCCGCCCACAAGGGGGCGGGCCCCCCGGGCCCCCCGCAAACAGCCTTCTCGGCTGCGGCCGCCCGGTGCCACTAGCTAGCGTTAAGGCCGCACGGAGCCCTACGAGAGCGTGATGTTCATGAACCAGCCCCAGCGCGGGGTCACCGTGGTCCCGTAGTAGCTGATCCACTGGTCCATGCTCCACGTGGCGACGCTGCCGATGTTGTGCATGATCGTGTTGTTGCCGACGTAGATGCCGATGTGGCCGTAGATGCGGCCCATGCTCGACTGCGGGTGCGATGAGACCGCGACGATCATCCCCGGCTTGAGGTCGGCCCTGTTCGAGCTGTAGCAATAGGCGTTGTACATGTCGCACGCGTTGCCGCTGCCGTAGCCGTAGCCCGCGTTGCTGAAGACCTGCGAGACCCACATGGCGCACAGGCCCGCACCGGGAGACGGGGTGCTGTAGCAGGCGGAGACGACCGCCGACGCGGAGCCCGTGCCCGCGCCGCCCGTGCCGCCGGAACTCGAGCCACCGGAGGTGGACCCACCCGTGGTCGAGCCTCCGGAGGTGGAGCTGCCCGCCGTGGAGCCGGAGTCCGGGGTCGAGGCGCCCGCGCTCGAGGGCTCGGAGCTCTGGGCGGCTGCCGCGTCGGCCGCGGCCTTGGCCTCCTGCTGGCGCTTCTCCTCCTCCTGGGCCGCGAGGATCTCCGCGTCCCTCTGCTCCATCAGCTGCTTGACCTGCGCGTCGAGGGAGGTGAGGACCTGCTGGGCCTCCGCCTGCTTGTCCTGCATCTCCTGGAGCTGCTCGGCCTGCTGGGCCTGGACGACCTGGAGGTTCTCCTGGTAGGCCTCGAGGTCGGCCTTGTTCTGGTCGAGCGCCTGCTTCTCCTCGTTGATCGAGTCGATGAGCTCGCGCGACTCCTTCGAGATGCGGTCGAAGTAGTAGACGTTCGACACGAGCTCCTCGATGGACTTCGCGCCGAGGAGCATGTCGACGACGCCGGTGTTGCCGTCCTTGTAGTTCGAGGAGACGTTGCTGGCGAGGCGCTCCCGCTTCTCCTTCAGGCTCGCTTCCTTGTCGGAGATCTGCTGCGTGACGTCGTCGATCTGCGTCTGGACGTCGTATATCTCGTCGAGGGTCTCGGACTGCTTCTGCGAGATGGCGGCGTAGTCGGTACCGATCTGGTCGAGCTGCTTCTGGACCTCCGCATACTGCTGCTCCGCCGCGTCGAGGTCGCTCTGGGTGTCCGCCAGGGCGAAGACGGGATGGGACGAGACAGCAGCGAGGGTGCCGGCGCCGGCGGCAAGTCTCAGCAGGGAGCGACGGCTCATCGTGCGGCGCTTGGAAGAATCACCCGGCTTATTCTTATCCATGTTGATCCTAGCCTCCAAGTTAGTGTGTTTGTGCTTCGTTTAGGGCTCCGGAAATCATCCACCATGCAAATATACAGTACCCTACCACGAAGACGCTCCCCCGGACAAACGCACCCACGGAGCGGACGGCGCGAACACTCAGAATGCCCATCGCTGACTTGGCCGGCGAACACCTCGTCACGCCTGGTCTCCCAAATAATCGCATCGACCGGACGCACGCAGAGGATATCCACATCCCTGTACGCGACCGCTAGGCGCATCCGGGCACCCAGGCGAGGACGTCACCTCCCCCGGCGATCATCACGACGGCCGCAGCGCACGACACCGCCGGGCAGAGCGGGAAGGTGCCCGGCTCCCAGGGCGTTCGGGCGTAGTCGCACCCGGCACCTGGTCCCCCTCGCACGCGCTCGTGCGCGACGCGCAGTCCCTCCCCGAGGAGCCCGAGGACGCACGACGCGACAATGACGAACGCGCCCCAGCGCAGCCCGAAGTAGAGCCCCACCACGAGGAAGAGCTTGAGGTCCCCTCCCCCGAGCCCGGGCCTCCCCCTCGCGCGGCCGACCACCAGCGCTGCGATCAGCGCGGGGACGGCAAGGCCACAGCAGCCCACGGCGGCTCTCCCCAGCGCCCATCCGACCGGGCGCCCCAGGGACGCCGAGAGGGCAAGTGTCGCGAGCCAGGCGGCCACCGCCACCAAGATGGAGGGGTCCGGGATCCTCCGAGCGTAGACGTCCACCACGGACGCCCAGAACAGGATGCACGTAAGCAGGATTGCCTGCGCGCACGCGAGCGTGGGACCAAGGCGCGCTGCGATGAGCAAGAGGACGAGCCCCAGGAGCGGGCAGGCCGCCGCCGCTCGTCGGGACGAACTATCCAGGACGTCCAAGCGCCCTCGCGAGCGCGTGGACCCTCGCATGCCTTCCCTACTGGCAGCAGTTGGCGCCAAGAGATACTTATCGACAGCATATCTTTGCGCGTGTATGCATAATATCGCTGCAATAAATGTTCCTACGCAAAACAATATCACGTTGGCACACGCTGCCAACAGGAGCTCATCGCCGCTCATGCTATCACACTCCCACTCTATCCTGGCTATATATCTTCCTTTGAATACCTCCTTGAGATTTTCTATTTCTCCATTGACGTTAGAGAGATTGTGCTCTATACAATACATACCTAATGCGTACAGTTGTTCTATTGAGAGGAGAGCCGATGATATCTCCACATCCTCGTCACAGGTGCGGATGTCCGGTGCCCGCGGCGTCGCCTCGCGCGGCAAGCGTCACGTCGAAGGGCGTTCGAGGGACACGGGGGCACGCCCCACGCCACTCAGCGATTCTCGATCTTGGCGATGTTCCTGATTACGATCTCGATGTGCCCGTCGTCGTCGTTCCTGAAGGCGATGTAGGCCGGATTCGAGCTGTACTCGGACGGGAAGGTGATGTCGATGCCGGTGTCCGTCCGGATCCGGTGGCTCTTCGCCATGCGGTTCGCCACGCCTCGCTTGACGGGCACCTCGTCCGGGATGCTCTCCTCGCGCGCCGTCTGCTCGTAGCGCTCCTCATACCTCTCGCGCACCTGCGGCTGCTCGTCGAAGACCTCGCGGCCGACCTCCTCGGGCTCGAAGGACTCGTCCCTCTCCACGCGCTGGGCAACCACGGCCTTGGCGCGCGATACCGTCTCCGCGGTGTTGAGGCCGTACTCCTCCGCCACGTCCTCCACGATCCTCGTGACCGTCTCTATCGCCTCGCGACTGGACGCCTGGGTGGAACACTGCAGGAGCCCGTCGGGAATCACGAAGCTCTCGGTTCCGCCTATCGTCCTCGCCTTGTCGTGGAAGTCGATGGCCATGGAGGAGACGTCAATCACGGCGTAGGTGTCAATCTTCTGGGTGGGCGTGGGCAGCGTGGCGTCCGTCCTCACGAGCTCGTTCGAGACGTGCCCGTCCACGTCGTCGACGGTGTGGAGGAAACTCTGCCTCCTGGGAAGGATCGCGAGGGCGAAGTAGCGCGTGGGCTCGGCGTCGAACGCCGCGGTGGCCTCCTGCTCCCCCGCGTTCGCGCCGGGCGCCGAGGGCGGCTCGTCGAAGTCGGCGACGAGGAGGTCGGCGTTCGTCAGGTCGTCGCTTTTGCGGAGCTCCTCCCAGAACCACTGCGCTATGGACATGCTCAGCGCCTCGAACCCGTTGTCCCCACGGAGGTAGACCCTGAGCTCCTCAGCGAACGCGCTCCCCTCGGAGAACTCGCCGTGCTTGTTGTCGGCGCTCGTCAGGCACTTGTGCATCGTCCGCTGAACGTAGGACCTGGTTGTCCTCTCGTCGAGGTCGAGCTCCCTCTCCGAGAAGTACTTCTCGCCCGTCTCGAAGTCGAAGGAGTGGAGGATGGCGTGCCTGATCTTGAGCATGAGCTCTCCAAACGAAGCGGGTTTAGCGGCGCACGCCCGAACGGTGCCGGGGCGCACGGGGGGCGCCCCGCGCCCTCGAGGGGACGCGCGGGCGGGCATTGCGAGACGGGCCGCGCACGGCTCGCGCTCCTCGTCCTCGCGGGGCGCGGCCACGGCGGTCGCAGAAGTTCGCTAGAGGTAGCGGTAGGACACCGTGCGAAGCCCCCAGGAGTTGGGGCTGCTGAACCCGAACGCCTGGTAGACGGCCGTCGAGAGGTCGAGGCCACGGCTTCCGTTGCCCATGTAGCCGCAGTCGGTCACCGTGGCGATGACCGACATCCCGTTGTAGCGGATCTCGATGAGGTCGCCGTAGTGCGCCGAGGGGTTCTGGGACATCGGGAGGGCGACCGAGGGCTTGGAATCGTCCAGGGGGATGCCCGAGGCCGTCGAGGTGGATCCCGGAGGGTCGTTGTCCGCGATGCTGTATGCAGAGGCGAAGCAGGTGATCCAGCCGCTCTCGGAGCTGCCCGACGAGCTGGAGGACGACCCGGACGACGAGGAGGAACCCGACCCGCCGGACGTCGAGGGGCCGCTCGAGCCGGAGGAGGACCCGGAGCCCTCGGAGCTCGAGCCGGATCCGGAGGACGTGGAGCCGGAGTCCCCGGAGGAGCTGGGCGCAGGCTCGTCCGCGGAGGTGGAGCTGGTCGTGGAGAGGTCCTTGATCTCACCCGCCTTGGCAGCCGAGGCCTCCTCTCCGTTCGTGACGCCCTGCGCCGAGGAAGCCGAGTCGCCAGTCGACGCGGCGGCCTCCGCCGCGGCCCTCGCCTGCTCCGCGGCCGCGAGCGCAGCGGCGCGCTCGTCCTCCTCGAGCTGGGACGCCTTGGCCTCGAGGCTGGAGATGGTCGACTGGACCTCCGCGCTCTGGCTCGACAGCTCGTCCAGGGTGGACTGCTGCTCGTCTTTGGCGGCGCTTATCTGCTCCATCTGGTCGCTGAGGGTCGCCTTGTCGTCTTTCAGCTGCTGGATGGCGGCAGCCTGGTACTCGTTGACCTTCTGGGCGTAGTAGATGCGCGAGACCATGTCCTCGATGCTGCTGCTCGACATGACGAGGGAGAGGAGGTTCGGCGTGAGGCCCCCCTTGTAGGAGGCGGAGATGAGCTCGTTCAGGCGCGAGCGGTCCTCGATGATCTCGGACTGGACGTCGATGGACTGCTGCGCCAGGTCGTCAATCTGCCCTTGGAGGGAGTCGATCTGGCTGCGGTTCGCCTGCATGTCCTGCGCGAGCTCGTCGAGGCGGGACTGCTCCTGGGAGATCTGGTCGCGGACGTCCTGGGACGTCTCGGCAAGGGCGGTCGTCGGGAGCGCGAGGCCCGCCGTGATGGCGAGGGCGCAGACCGCCAGAGAGGCCCGGGCGACGCCGGAGACCCGCTCCTTCGAGTGCGCCGCGGGGGCGACGCGCCCACCCCGAGAAGCCCTGCCTTGCCCTGTCGCTCCCGTCATCGCACCTCCAAGGACGAACCGCGTGGGACGAACCATGCGTTTCAGGATAGCAGCTATCGCACGCCCTCCACAATAAGGCCAGTCCCGCGCCCGGTGACGCTACATGCCCTCGAGCCTCTCCCGGTACTCCCCGAGCTTCTCGCGCTGGTCCTTTGGCAGCTCGGGGTAGTGTGGGTCGATGTCCTCGAGCAGGTCGACGATGGCCTCCGAGACGAGCCAGCGGGCGAACCACTTCTGGTCCGCCGGAATCACGTACCAGGGGCTGTGGTGGGTGGCGGTCCTGTCGATCGCATCCTGGTAGGCCTTCTGGTACTTGGGCCAGAAGGCGCGCTCGGTTATGTCCGCCTCCGAGAACTTCCAGTTCTTCGAGGGGTTGTCGATCCTCTCCAGGAAGCGCTGCTTCTGCTCCTCGGGGCTCACGTTCAGGAAGACCTTCATCACGCGGTAGCCGTTCTCCCAGAGGTGCTCCTCGAACTCGGAGATCCTCTTGAGGCGCCTCTCGAAGAACTCGTCGTCGTCCATGTCGACGCAGCGGTCCGGCATCCTGTAGCCGTGCTGCATCCGATGGACCCTGACGACGAGGACGTCCTCGTAGTACGAGCGGTTGAAGAGGGCGATCTTTCCCCTCACCGGCAGGCACCTCACGGCGCGCCAGAGGTAGTCGTGGCCCAGCTCCTCGGTGGACGGCTGCTTGAAGGTATGGACCTCGACGCCCTGGGGGTTGACCTCGCTCATCACGCGCTTGATCGTGGAGTCCTTGCCGGCCGCGTCCATGGCCTGCAGGAGGATGACCACCCCCTCGCGGCCCTCCGCGTACAGCTTGTTCTGCAGCGCCTGCACGCGGCGCATGTTCTGGGACGTGAGCTCCTCGTACCTCTCGCGCTCCGACTTGTCGATTCGAGCGCTCGTCGGATAGTCCCCGAGGTCGAAGCGCCCCTCGCCGCAATACCGGCAGTCCTTCAGGTCAAACGCCATGGCACCCTCCCGTCCGACCGCAGGGGGGATGACCCCCTGCGCAAGCGCACGAGTGAGTAGCTACCCATCGGCCGCGACACCAGTCGGACTTTTCCGCCGCAGGCGCACCTGTCCCGCCGTCCGGCGCACAGGCGGCCGGCGGGGCGCCTCGCGCATCGGGCCGCTGGCCACGCCCGGAGGCATGCACGGCTCGCCAGACGCCCTGTCCCCATCGAGGGGGCTGCGACGCCGGTGGCTAGCGGACGTCCTTGTCCCTCAGCCTCTTGAGGTCGACGCTGGCGCCGGAGCGCGCGCGGCCGGTCGCCTTCTGGCCCTCGACGAGGCCGAGGGCACTCAGGCGCTTGTAGACCGACTTCCCGCTCTTGGTCTTGAGCCCCATGAGGGGTATGGCGAAGAGCACGGGGAGGATGTACTCGATGGCGCGCCAGACGACGTAGGCGGCCGAGCGCGCCTCGCCGAACATGTAGCCGAACAGCAGCGCGAAGCCGCCCTCGGCGCCGCCCGTGCCGCCCGGCAGGGGGATGGCCGAGGTGAGCAGCTCGAGCATGGAGCCGCAGGCGACGCAGGTGAGGATGTCGCCCTGCTTACCGAACGCCTGCAGGGTGAACCAGGGGAGCGAGTAGAGGCAACCGAGCTGGAGCAGCGTGACGAGCAGGGTCGCCAGCATCTCCTTGACGTTCTTGGACGCGGTCCTGAAGCCGGTCGCAAACTCGTCGACCTGCGTCTCGATCAGGTTGTTCCAGTAGTCGTAGCGCTTCACGCGACCGGTCTTGTTCGCCTGCCTGAGCACGAACCTGCCGACCCGCTTGACCACCCCGGGGAAGAGGCAGACCACGACGAAGGCTGCCACCTCGAGGATCTTGAACCCGAAGATCAGGACGCCGATGAGGAAGACGTCCCCGTAGGTGTCGAAGAAGTAGTCAAGGCGGAATATCAGCATGATCGCCGCGAAGATGCCCTCGGCCGCCTCGTAGATGACGAAGCGCGTGTACTGCACCGCGCCAGCACGGCCGAGCGAGAGCCCCGCCCTGGTGATGCGGTAGATCTGCGCAGGGGCGCCACCCGCGCCGTTGGGGGTGAGGTTCGAGAAGAACATGCCCGTGGCCTCGACGCTCATGAGGTCGCGGATGCCGAGCGGCGACTTGGTGTCCTTCGCGAGGGCGAGCACGTAGGCGGAGACGCCGAGGATGAAGTAGACGACGTAGGCGAGCATCCCCGCGAAGACCCAGTAGGGGTCCACCTCCGCCAGGGACGAGAGGAAGACGTCCATCTGGCCCGAGAGAATCAGGTACAGGACGTACGCGATGCCCACGAGGAGGAGGAAGAAGGCGCTCTTGCGCGCGGTGCCCATGCGCTTGGACTGCTCCTGGGACTCGTCCGCGAGCCCCGGGCCACCGGACACGCTCACGCGCACCTTGGCGCCGGCCTTCGCCGCGCCCCTCTGGTGGGGGTCGGAGGACGGGTGCGCGACCGCCTTGGCGGGGGCCTTCGCGGGCGCCTCCGCCTGCACGCGGGAGGCCCCCCTCCCGGCGGCCCCACGCAGGTCCCTGCCACCGGACCCGTCGGGCCTGTGCTCGTCGGTCACCATCCGCCCCCTTCTTGCAACACGGCCAGATGCGCTCGCAGAGAGGCGCCCCCTCCCGGAGGGCCATCCAAGCAGAGGCATGGCTGGAAAACCACGCGCGCGTCCTCAATAGAGCATAATGTAACCAAAGGCCCCTCCCCCCAAGCACGGGAGGCGCCACTTCATAGACATTCCAGCGCGACTCTGGCGGAGGCGTGGCAGGGCCGGAGCGGGGCGTGCGGCGGCGGCGCGCGCCAGGGATCACCTCACCCGGGCGCCGTCCCGGACGCCGTCCGCCTTGAAGTACGCCAGGACGATGGAACCAGGGCCCGCGTAGGTCCCGATCGTCGCCCCGAGGGTGCAGACGGGCAGCCCGTCCACCATCCCATCCCAGAGGCCACGCGAGTCCTCGACGTACTTGCGCAGCAGGCTGTCCGAGAGGCCGGAGTATCCAAGAGCGAAGGGCATCGCGTAGTCGATGCCACCGTCGCGCCTGACCGTCTCGTTCAGGATGTTGCGCCCGTTCCTGGACCCGCGCGCCTTGCCGAGGAGCACGACCTCGCCGTCCTCGGCCGTGACGACCGGCTTCACGGAGAGCATGGCGCCGAGGGCCGCCGCTGCCGCGGGGATCCTGCCGCCCCGCCTGAGGTACTCGAGGGTGTCGAGCAGGCCGATGACGCGGACCCTCCCCCTCGCTTCGCGCAGGCCCTCGGCGATGCTCGTCGCGCCCTCGCCCCTCTCCGCCATGGTCAGGGCGAGGTGCACGAGGATCTGCTCGCCCAGGGAGGCGGTGAGCGAGTCAACGACCCGGACGTCGTCCCTGCCGTCCGCGGCCACGCAGGCGCTCTGGTAGGTCCCCGAGAGCTTGGAGGAGAGCGTGACCACGACGACCTCCTCGCCGGCGGCCCGGGCGGCGTCGTAGGCCTCGGCGAAGGCGCCAGGGGCGGGCGCGCCCGTGCTCGGCAGGCTGTCGGACTCCACGAGGAGCTCGTAGAACTTCTCGTGCGTGAGGTCCGCTCCGTCGTGGTAGAGCCTGTCACCGAACATGACCGTCAGCGGCAGGACCGTGAGGCTCGGGTGGTCGAATCCGACGATGTCCGAGCCAGAGTCCGTGATGATGCGCGTAGGCATAGGTTCTCCCTTCCCGCGCCCCCGGCGCGAGTCCAGCCTGATGGCTTCCCTTGGTTTTCGTTCCTCCCCGAAGGCCCGTCGAGGGCGCGGAGGTGGCCCGCGCCTGCGGTCGGACCCCGCGCTAGACGCGCTCGAGGGCCTCCAGGATCTTCTCGAGCGTCCCGTACATGCGGGCCCGCTCCTCCTCGCCGACGTCGGCCGACGCCTCGTCCACGACCGACTGGATGATCTCCTCCATCTCGCGGGCGGCGCGCCTGCCGTCCTCGGTGAGGCGCACGCGACGGCGGTAGTTGACGGAGTTGTCCCCGGTCGCCTCCCTCACGAGACCGTCGGCCTCGAGCTTGCCGACGATCCGCGTGATCGCGGCACGGTCCAGGCGCGTCAGGCGCGCGAGGTCCGCCCTGGTCTCGCCCTCGGGGTTCTCCGCCAGGTAGTAGATGACCATCGTGTCCGTGCCCCTGAGGCCGAACTCCGTCATCTTCTCCGACTTGATCCTCTGGATCTCCTTGTTGAGCGAGTAGACCATGCCCACGAAGTTCTCGAACCGAGCGTTCATCGCCCCTCCACCGCCATGCGCGCCCCTCCGGGTCGCGTCGAGTCTCGCCGCACCGCGCCATCGCCGTGCGGCGCCTTGCCGTGCGGCGCCGTCGGCACTGGCCCCGGGACCGGCACCAACATAAGTATTTTCCAGTTTTGTTGACTAGTCAACATCTAACGGGGGCGTCGCAAGTTCTCCTCATCTCGGGCCGCGCGCCGGGGGCGCACTCGAGCGGCGCGCGAGTGGGCTACTGTATTCGTGGTGGTCGCGCCATGGGCACACCAGCCTGGCAGGGGGCTGGCTCCCACGTGGCGGGGCCGTGCACCCAAGACGAGACCAAGGGGAAGAGATGTGCGAGCTGTTTGCGATTAACTCCCGCGAGCCCTTCGTCGCGAACGACTACCTCAGGGAGTTCTTCTCCCATAGCACGCGCCACCCCGACGGCTGGGGCATCGCGAGCCGCGTCGAGCCCGACGGCACGGGCCGCATCTCGCACGCCCAGGGATCGTATGCCCGGGAATCGCACGCCCGGGAATCGCACACCCAGGGATCGGACGTCCAGGGATCGCACGCCCAGGAATCGGGGGGCAAGAGGCCGGACGCATGGGGGTCGGGGACCCAAGGATCGTATGCCCGGGGGCCGGACGCCTCGGAGGCGGGTGGCGGGCACGCCTCCGAGGCGGGCCACGGCGTGGCGGGAGCCGCCGCGACCTCCGTCGAGCTCCATCGCGAGCCCGTGGCGGCCTACGCCTCCGAGCTGCTCCCCCGCCTGCTCGACGAGCCCATCCGCTCCCGTCACCTGATCGCACACATCCGCCGCTCGACCGGCGGCGGGAAGCTGGTAGAGAACTGCCACCCCTTCCTCGCGAGCGACATCTCCGGCACCGAGTGGGCGATGGCCCACAACGGCATCGTCTTCAACGAGCAGCTCACCTACGGCTACGAGGGCGTCGAGCAGGGCAAGACGGACAGCGAGCGCGCCATGCTCTTCTTCATGGACTGCCTGGACGAGGCCACGCTGCGCGCTGGTGGCAGGCTCGACTTCGCCGGGCGCTTCGACGCCCTCGCGAGCGCCATCATGCAGTTCAGCAACCTGAACCGCCTCAACGTGATCCTCAGCGACGGGACGTACACCTACGTGCACACGAACACCGACATCGTCACCCTGCGCTATCGCAGCGTCCCCGAGACAGGCACGACGGTGGTCGCGACAACGCCCCTGGGCGCGCCCGACGAGGTCGCCCTCTGGAGGCCCGTGCCCCAGTACCGTCTCGTGGCCTTCAGGGGCGACGAAATCGTCCGCATGTCCAAGCCGCACGCGTACGTATTCGCGGAGGCGATCCTCGCGCTGCGCAAGGCCTACGGGGACTCCTGGCAGCAGGTCCTCTCGTAGGGAGCGCCGCCCGCCGCGCCTCCGCCCGGGGGAGGTCGTTCGGTAACGACGCGCGACCGGCCGTGGGCGCAGCCGGCGGCTGGCGCGGCCGGACGCAGAGACGGGGCATGACAAGGGGGAGGGCGCCCGCAGGACGCCCTTCCCCGTCGCTTCGAAGCCCGCGTTTTTCTCCGCCAGGGACTCCCGAGCGGGAGCCCGCCGGCGGACCCCGCTAGAGGGAGACGACCCCCGGCTGGCCCGTCAGGATGCGCGCCAGGTTGTACGGGTCGATCGGCTCGCCGACCAGCAGCTCGTCGGTGGCGCCGTAGCGGTCGAGGCTCACTGTGTCGGAGAGGACCTCCGCGCCGAGCTTCTCGAGAATCTGCAGGTTATCGATGACGGCGGAGCCCTTGATGGTCAGCTTGACGCCGCTGTTGATGAAGACGAGCGCCTTGGGGACGACCTCCTGGTGGGCGAGGTCGAAGATGATCTCGCGCATGAGGATGTGGCCGAGGCTCTTGTCCCCGCGGCCGATGGCCTCGGACCCGAACACCAGGATCGGGGCGTCCGCGGAGCCGAAGTCCATGTAGGAGACGGCCTTCTCGACCGGGTGGCTGGTCTTGATGCGGTGAGACGGGACGAGCGTGACGACCGTGTAGTCGCCCTCGTCCTCACGGATGAACTTGCACTTCTGCTCGTCAGCGAGACGGACCAGGCTCTCGACGGCCTTGCCGTCGTTGACCAGGAGCGCCAGGGTCTCCCCGTCCTTGAGCTCCGAGAGGGCCGTCAGCGCCATGACCACCGGCTTGGGGTTGAAGAGGTCCCTTGCGTCGATCTGCATACGTACCACATCCCTTCGATTCGACCACGGTGCGCGGTTCTGTTCTCCCCTTAGACGCCCGCGGCCAATGCAACCAATTTAGTTGTGCGGCGGAAGCGGGCGGCAAGGTAGCCCCCGAACGGCAGAAATGACTGGTATGTGGTGTACATGTTGCTGAAAGGGCACAAGATGTCGAAAAGGGGCGCCCGCTCGCGCGGGCGCCCCGAGGCGTCGTGGTCCTTCTCGCCCTGCGCCGCCGGCTCCGGTGCCAGGCGGCCGGGCGTCCCAGGCTTCGCCCGGGCGCCGCCCTAGGCGAGGTCCTCCTGGCCGAGCACCCTGAAGCCGGCCTCCTCCAGGGCGAACGTCGCCTTGCTCGCCTCCGCCGGCAGCTTGATCTTGAGCACGTCCACGGCCAGGTCGTCCTTGGCGCTGAAGCAGTAGCCGTACTCGACGGGGATGTCGAGGTCGTCGAGGACCTCGAGCAGGTCCGCGAGGCCACCCGGGCGGTTGGGAATCTGGATCGCGGAGACCTTGGTGACCATGGCGCTGTAGCCCTCCGCCTCGAGCGCCCTCTTGGCCCCCTGGGCGTCCGAGCAGATGATGCGCACCACGCCGTAGTCCGCCGTGTCGGCGATGGTGAGCGCCTGCATGTTGATGCCTGCCTCCGCAATGGAGCGCGCCAGCTTGGCGAGGCGCCCCTCGGAGTTCTCGAGAAGGACGGTGAGCTGGTCAATCATGCGAGGTTCTCCCCCCTGCGGTCGACGATGCGCTTGGCCTTGCCGGTGCTCCGCGGGATCGACATCGGCTCGACCAGCCTCACCTTAACACCCACGGAGAGCGCCGCCTTGAGCGCGCCCTGAATCTGCCTCTGGAGCTGGTCGATGGCGCCGGTGGAGTCGAAGTCGAAGTCCGGGTTGACCTCGGCCTTGAGCGTGACGACGTCGAGGTAGTTCTTCGTGGTGAGCTCGATCTGGTACCAGCTCGAGACCTCCTCGAAGGTCCCCATGACGTTCTCGATCTGGCTCGGAAAGACGTTGACGCCGCGGATGATGAGCATGTCGTCCGTGCGGCCGTGCAGGCGGTCGATGCGGCGGTGGGTGCGGCCGCAGGCGCACTCGCCGGGCAGGATGCGGGTGATGTCGCGCGTGCGGTAGCGCACGACCGGGGACGCCTCGCGGTCGAGGGTGGTGATCACGAGCTCGCCCCACTCGCCGTCGGGCAGCACCTCGCCGGTCGCGGGGTCGATCACCTCGCAGAAGAAGTGGTCCTCGGCGACGTGCAGGCCGTCCTGCTCGAGGCACTCGACGGCGACGCCGGGACCCATCGTCTCGGTCAGGCCGTAGACGTCGAGGACCTTGTAGCCGAGCTTGCGCTCGAGCTCCGCGCGGAAGTTGTCCGAGAAGGCCTCGGCGCCGTGGATGCCCGCCTTGAGGTGGAACTCCTCGGTCGGGTCGATCCCCATGGAGATGGCCGTGTCCGCGATGTGCATCGCGTAGCTGGGCGTGCACGCGAGGATGGTGGTACCCATCTCGCGCAGGATGCGGATCTGGCGCTCGGTGTTGCCCGCGGAGGTGGGGATGACGGTCGCGCCGGAGGCGAGGCCGCCGTAGTGCGCGCCCAGGCCGCCCGTGAACAGGCCGTACCCGTAGCAGATCTGCATCACGTCGTCGGGGCCGCCGCCGGCGTAGCGGACGCCGCGCGAGAAGCAGTCGCTCCACGCCTCGAGGTCGTGCTGGGTGTAGGCGCCGACCGTCGCGACGCCGGTCGTGCCCGATGACATGTGGATCTCCTTCACGTCGCTCATGGGCACGGCGAGCATGCCGTAGGGGTAGGCGTCGCGGAGGTCCTGCTTGGTCACGAAGGGCGCCTTGCGCAGGTCGTCGAGGTCCCGCACCGAGTAGGGGTCGAAGCCCGCCTCGTCGAAGGACCTCTTGTAGAACGGGATGTTCTCGTAGCAACGAACCACGGTCTTCTTGATGCCCTCGAGCTGGATCTCCTCGATCCTGTCGTGAGGCATCGTGAGGATGTCTTCCTGATCGCTCATCTGCTCCCCTTGCCGAAATCGCATGCCTTGCCGCCCTCTGGCGCCTGGCCGGCCGCCGTGCGCCCGGCGCCCGGCCGACGTGTGGCGAGCCTGGCTCGCCCACGTGCGGCGCGCACGGCCGTCGCGGCGTGCTCAACTATATAACTGAGCGGTGGCCGCAATGTTTCCGACAGCTTTCCTTTTCCCAGCTAGGGGTCGCCGGCGGGGGTCGCCGGGCCCGGCGGCTAGAACGCAGGCGGCATGGGGCACGACCCCGACGCGGTGCCGTGGGCCGCCGTGCCCCCGGAGAACGAGTTGCCCTGGGAGGCCTCGAACTCCATCAGCTCGGCGCGGGTCACCTCCTGGAGGTGGCGCTCCGCGGCGCGCATGGCCTCGCGGTCGCCGGACTGCCGGGCGCTCCGGTAGGCGTTGAGCGCCTGGAGGAAGTCCGCCTCCCCCGCGAGGCCGTCGTCGGCCTCGGCGGCCGGCTCGGGCGCGGCGGTGGCGCCTACGGAGGCGGCGGGCTGGTCGTCGCCGGTCCCCACCTCGTAGCGGCCCTCGGCGAGCCCCGCCCTCAGGGCCTCGACGAGCCTGCGGTCGCTCTCGTCCATGCCGGCCTCGGCCGCGTCGCCGCCGACGACGCCGTCGCTGGACGTTGCGCCGCGCACGTCCTTCTCCATGTCCTTGTCCATGCCCTTCTCCATGTCCTTGTCCCCTCTCTCCCCTGGTCGGCCGCCGGTCTCGCCTGCGGGCGCCTGCTAGGCGAGCGTCACGTCGCCCCGCCCGTCGAAGAGCAGGTTCGTGCGGTAGAAGCCCTCGAGCGCGCGGATGGCGAAGGCGGTGTCGCGCACGCCGCCCGTCTCGTACGACGAGTGCATCGCGAGCTGCGGGAGGCCGAGGTCGGCGGCCCTCATGCTGACCTGGACGTTGCTGAGGTTGCCCAGGGTCGAGCCGCCGGCGGAGTCGCTGCGATTGGCGAACGTCTGATGGGGCACCCCGGCGGCGTCGCAGACGGCCTCGAGGACGGCGCGGCTCTGCGCGTCCGTCGTGTACTTCTGGTTGGCGGCCTCCTTGATGACGGGCCCGGCGTTGAGGTGCGCCTTGTTGGCGTCGTCGGTCTTCTCGGGGTGGTTGGGGTGGACGGCGTGCGCGTTGTCGCAGCTCACGAGGAAGGACCCCGCCAGCGCGCGGTGGAGGTCCTCCTCGGTGCGTCCGAGGGCCGCGTTCGTGCGGCGCAGGACGTCCTTGAGCAGCGTCGACATGGCGCCCTGCTTGGTGAGCGAGCCGACCTCCTCGTTGTCGAAGCAGGCGAAGACCGAGACGTCGTGGTCGTTCTCCGCCGCGAGGAACGCCTTGAGCGAGCTGAAGGCGCACTGCAGGTCGTCGAGCTTGGGCGCGGACACGAACTCGTCGCGCCAGCCCCAGACGCTCGCGGGCTGGCGGTTGACCAGGAAGAGGTCGTAGGCGAGCAGCTGGTCGGGCTCGACGCCGAGCTCGGCCGAGACCATGCGGCGGAAGTCGCCCCGCCCGAGCCGCCCCGCCGAGACGAGCGGGCAGAGGTCCACCTGCCGGTTGGTCGCCACGCCCTTGTTCGCGTCGCGGTCGAAGTGGATCGCGACGCTGGGGATGAGCGCAAGGTCGCGGTCGGGCGAGAAGAGCCTGCTCTCGATGCGCGCGCCGTCGCGGACGAACACGCGGCCCGCGAGCGACAGCGGCCGGTCGAACCAGGTCCGGTCGAGCATTCCGCCGTACGCCTCGACGTTGAGGCGCAGGTACTCGTCCGGGCCGACCAGCTCGGGGACGCTCTTCACCTTGAAGGTCGGCGAGTCGGAGTGCGACGCCGCGACCTGGAAGTGGTAGCCGTCGAGGGACTCCCCCACCTTCCAGGCGACGACGCTCGAGCCGTTCCTCGTGGTGTAGTAGCGGCCGCCCGGCTCAACCCGCCACGCGTCCGTCTCCGCGAGGCGGGTGAAGCCCGCCTCCGCCAGGTAGCCCTCGATGGTGCGCACCGTGTGGAACATGCTCGGGCTGCGCCTGATGAAGTCGACGAGCTCGAGCGACGTGCGCTTGTCGTCTGCGTCCGTGCCGGCGGTCGTCTCCGTGCCGGTATCCGTCTCCTTGATGGTGCCCATGTCTGCGATGACGCTCCTTCTCGGTTGTCTGTGTTCGGGTTATCGGGGCCTGCGGCTCGCGGGCGGCGGGCGCGGGGGCCGTCACACCACGCGGGCGGAGCCGCCTCCTACAGCAGCTCGTCGAGGGTCTGGCCGTAGGACGGCAGGAACTCCGCCACGAAGTCGCGGACCTCCGGCAGCTCCGCCGCCATCTGGTCCACCACCTCGCGGATGGTCTTCTCGGCAGACCTGAACTCGCCGTTGCCCCCCGCGTCCTCCTCGACGCACTTGACCAGCGCCGAGATCTTGTCGGCCGCCTTCACGAGGCGAAGCAGGTAGGCGTCCTCGTCGCTGGGGCCGAGTATGCCCTCGTAGGTGGGGCACAGGTCGTCGGGGAGCGTGCCGAGGAGCTGCTCCTTCGCCGCGTCCTCCACCTCGCCGTACGCCTGGCGGGTGCGGCCGCTGAAGTACTTGACCGGGGTCGGCAGGTCTCCCGTGATGATCTCCGGCGCGTCGTGGTAGATGCCGAGGAGAGCAGCATGCGAGGCGTCGAGGTCGCGGCCGTAGCGCACGTTGCCGATGACGCAAAGGGCATGGGCGATCTCCGCCACCTCGAGCGAGTGCTCGGCGAGGTTCTCGGGGCGGGCGCTGCGCATGAGCGACCAGCGCTCGATGTAGCGCATCCGGGACAGCACGGCGAAGAAGTGCGAGTCGCGCGCGTCCGTGGCACCGGAGCGCGCGGGCCTCTCGCCTGCGGCACCTGCGCCCACGGGCCTCTCGCCTGCGGCACCTGCGCCCACGGGCTTCTCGCCTGCGGCCCGCCCGTCTGCAAGACCCTCTGCCATCGGCTTCCCCCAACCATCTATATATGTGTCCGGCGCCACCGCCCATGGCACCTGTCGCCACCCATGACATGATACGCAACCGCGAGGCACGGGGTGTCCCGACGGCGGACGCCCGAGTGTCGACAGGCCCGTCGCACCGTGCTGCCGTCCCACGCCACGAATGTGCCCGACCTGGCATATTTTCAGCCGGTCGCAGAATCCCCGCGCATTTGTGAGAAACTTTTCCAGGGCAGCTCCGGCGTGCCAGACATCCCAGCGAGAGGGGCTTTCTAATGCTAAGAATCGGACTCCTTACCAGCGGCGGCGATTGCCAGGCGCTGAACGCCACCATGCGCGGCATCGTGAAGACAATCCTCAACAACGCGAAGGAGCCGGTCGAGATCTACGGTTTCGAGGACGGGTACCAGGGCCTCATCTACAGCAGGTTCCGCACCATGACCTGGCAGGACTTCTCCGGCGTCCTCACCCAGGGCGGAACGATCCTCGGGACGAGCCGCACCCCCTACAAGCTGCTGGACACGCCCGGCACCGACGGGGTGGAGAAGGTCCCCGCCATGCTGCAGACCTACCACAAGCTGCAGCTCGACTGCCTCTTCGTGCTCGGCGGCAACGGCTCCACCAAGACGGCGCGCCGCCTGAGCGACGAGGGCCTCAACGTGATCGCGCTGCCCAAGACCATCGACAACGACACCTGGGGCACCGACGTCACCTTCGGCTTCCCCAGCGCGATCGACGTCGCGACGCGCTACCTCGACGAGATCAAGACCACCGCGAGCTCCCACGGCCGCGTCTTCGTGGTCGAGATCATGGGTCACAAGGTCGGCTGGATCCCCCTCTACGCAGGCATCGCGGGCGGCGCCGACGTCATCCTCATCCCCGAGATCCCCTACGACATCGACAACGTCGTCAAGGCGATCGAGAAGCGCGACGCGGACGGCGGCAGGTTCGCCATCGTCGCGGTCGCCGAGGGCGCGATCTCCAAGGGGGAGGCGGCGCTGCCCAAGAAGGAGTACAAGAAGGTCCTCGCCAAGCGCGCCGAGAAGTACCCCTCCATCGCCTATGCGCTCGCCGAGGAGATCTCCAAGACCGGTCGCGAGGTGCGCGTCGGCATCCCCGGCCACACGCAGCGCGGCGGGAGGCCCGACGCCGAGGACCGCATCTTCGCGACGCAGTGCGGCGTCGAGGCGGCCTGCGGCTGCCTCGAGGGCAAGTTCGGCTACATGATCGCCAAGGTCAACAACAAGATGCGCCGCGTCCCGCTGAAGGAGGTCGCGGACAAGCTCAAGTACGTCGACCCCGAGAGCGACCTCGTGAGGGAGGCCAAGCTCCTCGGGATCAGCTTCGGCGACTAGGAGCCGCGGGCGCAACGTGCGCCATCGTGCTACGCTTTAGGGCCGCTCCGCTTCGTGCGGGGCGGCCCGTCCGCTATCACTTGGAGGCGCAGCATGGATCTGAGTCAGGCTATCGAGCAGGCGAGCGCCTTCGTGATCCCCGGCTTCCTCTCCGGCGACGAGGCCCTCACGGCCGAGCGCCGCAAGAACGAGGAGGCCATCTCCCTGCTGACCGACGCGTGGATGAGCGCGCCCGCGGGCTCCGAGCCCTTCTCCTTCGACCTCGTGCGCAACCTCGCGGACAGGAACCGCGCCATCTGCGACAGCTTCGGCATCGAGCGGCTGCGCGACGAGAGCGGCACGAGCCTCGCGCGCAGGCTCTCCGACGAGGACCTCGTCCGGTCCGTCGCCGCCCTGCAGCACCGCCCCGTCGATGAGGTGCGCCGGAGCGCGGGCCCGCAGGTGCGCGACCTGAACGTGGCCTACGTCGAGGCGCCCGTCTCCGGCATGGTCTGCGGGATCGACCTCGAGACGACCGACCGCTACCCCGACCGCGGCTACATCATCAACGTCGGCATGGAGTTCGTGAAGCTCGCTCCCAAGGGCAAGGCTGAGCGCGGCTACGTCGCCTACTGCGGGCTGCCGGACATCTATGAGGAGAAGGGCGTGCCGCTCGCCGAGGTCCACCACATCTCTTGGGGCGACATCGCCGGCAAGCTCCCCTTCCGCGAGAACCGCGACCTGCAGAAGGCGATTCTCAGCTCGCTGGAGACCTTCCCGTTCATGGCGCACAACGCCGCCTTCGAGGACTCCTGGCTCATGCTCAACCTGGACGGGTACGCCGAGGGCAGGAAGGCCGGCCGGATCGTCCCCATCGACACGCGCGACATCTGCCGCAGGATCGACCCCGAGTACCGCACGCTCCCGCATGACTCGCGGCCGGCGACGCTCGAGAACTGGGCCCGCAGGCGCGGGACGCTGAAGAAGGACGAGAAGGAGCGCCACCTCGGGCTCGAGGACGTCGACCTCATGTTTCGTACCGTCGAGGCGGAGTTCGCGGCGCGGAACATGTTCTGATCCGTCGGAGGGATATCATAGTTGGGCCGGGGTATTTACCGGCCAGCGCCGATCGGCGTGATGCGCCGCCGGACGTCTTACGGATGAGGGCCCGGGGAGCGATGAACTGCGTCCCAAAACTTGGACGGCCAAATAGAGACTAAGCCACGCTCAGGGACTGATTCCGGAACTCCTCCGGGGTCAGTCCCTTCAGTTTAACTTGCCGCCCTCTCGTGT
>JAZHSQ010000033.1:0-20940 GCA_036454645.1 Olsenella sp.
GACCTCGTCATCTTTGACTCCGCCGGCATGGACGAGGAGACCCTGAACGCGGTCGACTCCTACGTCGCCAACAACAGCTACATCCCGGTCCTCGTGATCCAGGACGAGGACAAGCTCCAGAGCCTTCGCATGCCCGTCCAGGGCCACAACGACTTCATCCTCGCCACGGCGGGGGAGGCCGAGTTCGAGGCGCGCTGCTCGCTTTTGCTCTGGCCCGGCGAGGAGAGCGCGCCGGCAGACATCGTGACCGTGGACAACATGACGATCAACCTGGCCACCTACCAGGTCTACATCGACGGCGAGCCCGTGGACCTCACGCTCATGGAGTACTCGCTGCTCTCCTTCCTCGCCACCCACCCCTCCCGCGCCTACTCGCGCGAGACGCTGCTGCACCGCGTCTGGGGCTTCGAGTACTGCGGCGGCACCCGCACGGTGGACGTCCACATCCGCCGCGTGCGCTCCAAGGTGGGGCCGCAGGTGGCCGCCCACATCGTCACGGTACGCGGCGTGGGCTACCTCTTCAAGCTCTAGGCACGGCTCCCCCGCGCGCCGGTCGAGCGCGCCCGTCGCGGCGGCGCCGCGCGCCGTGCCCTTTCAGCTGGGAGGCAGCGCGCTTTCAGGTAGCTAAGAGGCTTGTCCGACTGGTGTGAACCGCCGGCCGTCGAGGAATGCGGCGCTCCCCGGCGGGGTAGAGTTCTCGTTGTCGAGGGGCGGGCCCCGAGCGGGCGCCCGCCACGTTGTCCTACCTACACAGCAAGGGGCGATTCCATGGCATACGATAACAACCAGACACCTCCCGTGCCGGGCCACTACGGCGCCTCGGGGAGCGGCGACACGTCCGACCAGCCTCAGGGCACCGAGAGGATCTCGTACGCCCAGGCCCAGCAGCAGGCCCAGCAGGCGCCCGCGGGCGCCGCCGGCCCCGGCCCCAGCAAGGGCGAGGGCGGCCACGGCAAGGGCGGCGCCAGGGGCGTCGTGGGCGGCGCGGTCGCGGGCGGCGTCGTGTCCGCGGCGCTGGTGGCGGCCCTGCTCGGCACGGGCGTCATCGGCGGCACGCAGAGGTCGACGACCACCTCCGCCTCGGGCTCGTCCAACAGCGGCACGATCACGATCAACACCAACGACGAGAACGCCACGACCGCGGAGGCCGTCTCGGCCAAGTGCCTGCCCTCCGTCGTCACCATCACCGTCGCGTCCAGCGAGGGCACGGGCCTCGGCTCCGGCGTCATCCTGGACACCGACGGCAACATCATCACCAACTACCACGTGGTGGACGGCGCCCAGAGCATCTCCGTCACGATCGACGGCAAGAGCTACACGGCCACGCTCGTGGGCTCCGACGCCTCCAGCGACATCGCGGTGGTCCACGCCGAGGTCGACGACGGCACCACCCTCACCCCGATCGAGGTCGGCGACTCGTCCTCGCTCGTCGTGGGCGAGTGGGTCATGACGATCGGCAGCCCGCTCGGGCTCGAGCAGTCCGTCTCCACGGGCATCGTCTCCGCGCTCTACCGCTCCACGCTCACGCAGTCCGCGAGCGACAACACCATCTACACCAACCTGATCCAGACGGACGCCGCGATCAACCAGGGCAACTCCGGCGGCGCCCTCGTCAACGCCCAGGGCCAGCTCGTCGGCATCAACACGCTGCTCGCCTCCGAGACCCAGTCCTTCTCGGGCATCGGCCTCGCGATCCCGGGCAACTACGCCGTGGACATCGCGGAGAAGATCATCGCGGGCGAGCCGGTCACCCACGCCTACATGGGCGTCTCCGTGCAGACCGTGAACGCCGCCAACGCCCAGGCCAACAACCTCGGCGCCAACGAGGGCGCCTACGTCGCCGCGGTCACCGACGGCGGCTCCGCGGCCTCGGCCGGCATCCAGGTGGGCGACATCATCACCAAGGTCGACGACACCGACGTCTCCTCCGCCGACGGCCTGATCCTCGCGGTGAGGTCGCACTCGGTGGGCGACACCGTGACGGTCACCTACGTCAGGGGCAACGAGACCAGGACCGCCCAGGTCACGCTCGGCTCCGACGAGGGCGTGACCTCCGCCTCCGGATCGTCCTCAAGCTCGAGCGGGAACGGCTCGGAGAGCCTGCCGTACGACCTCTACGATTACTACCGCCGCTACTACGGCGGCAGCCAGGGCCAGTAGCGCCGCACGGCGCCAGGCGCCGTCCCGATGACAGGGCGCGCACGCCCCGCGCGGGCGCAGGCGCGGCTTCCAGGAGGGTCCCTAGGGGGCCCTCCTTCGCGTCTCGGGCGGCGCTCCCCCCGGCCCCGGGGGAGTACCATCTGGTCGGGTGGCTCGGCCCGGCGTCCGCCGGTGCGCGCCCGGCCCGCGAGAGAGGTGACAGCCATGCGCTTCGTACACACCGCCGACCTCCACCTGGGCAGGAGGCTCGCGCAGATGCCCCTCGAGGAGGACCTCGCCCACGTCCTCGGCCAGCTGGCCGACGTGGTGCGGGAGGAGGGCGCTGACGCCCTCGTCGTCGCCGGCGACGTCTTCGACAGCCCCAACCCGAGCGAGGCCGCCCTGCGCCAGTGGGACGGCTTCCTGAGGCTCATGGCGGGCAGGGGCGTCCACACGCTGGTGGTGAGTGGCAACCACGACTCCGGCGCGCGCCTCGCCTACGGCGCTACCTTCGCGGCCGACAAGGACGTCTACATCGCGGGCGAGCTCACCGGCGAGGTGGTCCACGTGGAGGTGGGGGGCGCCACCTTCTGGCTCGTCCCCTTCGTGAGGCCGGCGGACGTGCGCGCCTGGGCCCAGCGCCTGGGCCTCGACCCCTCCCCGGTCGTGAGCTACGACACCGCGCTCAGGCTCGTGCTCGACCACGTGCGCGGCCTGCCGGAGTTCTCGCGCGGGCCCAACGTGTGCGTGGCGCACCAGTTCGTGACCTGCGGCGGCGCCTCGCCCGTGCGCAGCGACTCCGAGCGGCTCTCGCTCGGCACCCTCGACAACGTGGACTCCTCCGCCTTCGACGGCTTCGACTACGTCGCCCTCGGGCACATGCACCGCCCGCAGCGGGTGGGGCGCGACGCCTGCCGCTACGCCGGGAGCCCCCTCAAGCTCTCGAGCTCCGAGATCGCGCAGAGCAAGTCGTTCGCCGTCGTCGACGTGGGCGCGCCCGTCGTGGCGCCGGCGCCGCACGGCAAGCACTTCGCCGCCGCTCCCGCCCCGGAGCCCGCCTCGGAGGGGGCCGCGGGCGAGGGGGCCGCCCCCGCGGGCGGCGTCTCCGTGCGGCTCGTTCCCGTCCGCCCGCTCCACGACTTCAGGGCGGAGCGCGGCTCGCTCGCGGAGCTCGTCGCGCGCGCCCAGGGGGAGCCGGAGGCGGAGCGGCTCGACTACGTCCGCGCCATCGTCACGGACGACTCGGCGCTCGACGTCGTGGCGCGCCTGCGCCACGTGTGGCCCAACCTCGAGCAGGTGACCTTCGACAACTCCATCACCCGGGCGGCGGGGGCCACGACCCCGGACGCCGAGGTGACGGGCCGCAGCATGCAGGAGCTCTTCTCGCAGTTCTTCTCGGAGCAGGCGGGGAGGGAGCCGAGCGAGGGGGAGGCCGCCCTCGTGAGGGAGGCATTCGAACGCGTCATGGGGGAGGGCGAGCGCGCATGAGACCGCTGAGGCTGGCCATGGAGGCCTTCGGGCCCTACGCACAGAGGCAGGAGCTGGACTTCTCGCGCTTCGGCGACCGGGGGCTGTTCCTGATATACGGCGACACCGGCGCGGGCAAGACCATGATCTTCGACGCGATCGCCTACGCCCTGTTCGGGAGGGCGTCGGGCGGGCGCGACGTGGCGACGCTCAGGAGCGACTTCTCGCCCGCGGACGCCCCCACGAGCGTGACCCTCGACTTCGAGCACGCGGGGCGCACCTACAGCGTGACCAGGGCGCCGCAGCAGATGCTCGAGAGGCGCCGGCGCACCGAGGGCGCCTCCGCCCTGGTGAGCAGGGCCGCGGTGGCCACGCTCACCTCGGGGGAGGAGGTGCTGGCGAGCGGGACCAAGGCGGTCGACCGCGAGGTCGCGGGCCTCCTCGGCCTCGACTACAACCAGTTCCGCCAGGTCACGATGATCGCCCAGGGGGCGTTCCGCGAGCTGCTCAACGCCGACCCGGACGCGCGCGAGGGGGTGCTGCGCAAGATCTTCGGCACCGAGGAGCTCGACCGGCTCGAGTCCGAGCTGGCTGCGGGCGCGCGCAACTCGGCGGAGGCGCTCGCCCGGGCGCGCGCGGACTTCTCGTCCGCCGTCGCGCGCGTGGACGTGCAGGACGACGAGCTGGGGAGGGACGGGCGGCTCAAGGTCCTCGTGCAGGAGCGCCCCGAGCTCGACGCCGCCGCCTGCGTGGAGGCGCTCGGCGCGCTGGTGGAGGCGGAGCGCCAGGACGAGCTCGACGTCACGGCGGCCATGGGCGAGGCCAAGCGCGAGACCCAGGCGGCCCACGACCGCGAGCGCGAGGCGCAGGAGGCCGTGGGCGCGGTGCGCGAGCTTCGGTCCGCCCGCGCGCGGCTGGAGGCCGCCCGCCAGGCGGAGTCTCGCTCCGCAGAGGCCCTCGAGAGGGCTGCCGCGGAGCACGAGGGGCGCCACCGCGGCCTCGTCGCGCGCGAGGCGGAGCTCGAGCGGGCGCTGCCGCGCTATGACGAGCTCGAGCGGCGCCGCTCCGCCGTCGACGGCGCGCGCAGGGAGGCCGACGCCGCCTCCGCCCGCGAGGAGGGGCTCAGGGCCCACGTCGGCGGCCTCGAGGAGCGCGTCAAGGACGCCCGCGCAAGGATCGCGGCCGAGGAGGGCGCCGAGGCGGAGCTCGCCCGGACGACCTCGGAGCTCGCCGCGTCCGCCCAGCTCGGCGGCCGCCTCGACGCGGCCCTCGCCGACGCCGCCGCGCTCGCGGAGGCCGAGGCGGGCCTCGGGCCGGCGGCGGCGCGGGCTGAGGCCGCGCGCGAGGCCGAGGCGTGTGCGACGGCCGAGGCGGACGCGGCCTTCTCCTCCCTCGTCGCCAACGACGCGGCCTTCGTGGCCTCCCAGCTCAGGGAGGGCGAGCCCTGCCCCGTGTGCGGCTCGACCACCCACCCCGCCCCCGCCCGGCCGGCCGAGAGCGCGGCGGACGCCGGCGCCCTCGAGGCCTCGCGCGCAGCGCAGCGCGCCGCCCGCGAGGAGCTCGAGGCCTGCCAGAACGCCTACCTCAGCCTGAGGGCGGGCGTGCGGGAGCGCACGAGGGCGCTGCGCGCGGCAGCGACCCGCCTGCTGGGCGCCGAGGTCGTCGCGGCGGCCGAGGCGGCGGGCGCGGACGGGGCCGCCTCTGCCGCGGACGGAGCGCAGGCCGCAGCCGCCGAGCCCCTGAGCGCCGCCCTCGCGGCCGAGCGCGAGGAGGTCGCGCACCGCACGCGCACGCTCGAGGTGCGCAAGGACGACCTCGCGGACAGGCTCGATCGCGTGAGGGGCTACCAGGAGTCGCTCAGGGCCGACGAGGCGGACCTCATGGAGGCCCGCTCCGACCTCGCCGACGCCGGCGCCGCGAGCGCCTCCGCCGCGGGGGAGCGCGCCCGCGCGGAGGCGGCCCTCGACGAGCTCGCCGGCAGCCTGGAGTACCCCTCGCGAGAGGAGGCGACGGGCCAGCTCGAGTCCGTGCGCAAGGAGGTCGCCGCCGTGGAGGGCGCCCTCGAGGCGGCGCGCGACGCGCACAACGCGGCCGAGCAGGACGTGGCGGCCGCCGAGGTCCTCCTCGACGCGCGCGCCAAGCGGCTCGAGGAGCTCGGCGCCAGCGAGGCGACCGTCCAGGAGCGGCTCTCGGTCCTGAAGGAGGCCGCGATCAAGGCGGAGGCGAGGCAGCGTCACCTCGAGCGGGCGCTCAGGGGCGCCTACGCGCGCCGCGAGAAGAACGAGGGGCTCCTCGCCGAGCTCTCCTCGCTGGAGCGGGGGCTGCCCGAGCTCGAGGCGCGCGCCAGGTCGGCCCAGCTGATCGCCGACGTCGCCCGCGGGCGCGGAAGCGGCACCAACCACATCTCCTTCGAGCGCTACGTCCTGGGGTTCTACTTCGACCAGGTGATCATCTGCGCCAACCGCAGGCTCACGGTCATGTCCGACGGCCACTTCGAGCTCGTGCGCAACACCGAGGGCGAGAGCCGCGGAAAGGGGGGCCTCTCGCTCGACGTGATCGACTACGCCACGGGCAAGCGGCGCCCGGTGAGCTCGCTCTCCGGCGGCGAGACCTTCGAGGCCTCGCTCTCGCTGGCGCTCGGCCTCTCCGACTACGCCCAGCAGCAGGCCGGCGGCATGCACCTGGACACCGTCTTCATCGACGAGGGCTTCGGGTCGCTCGACCCCGAGTCGCTCGAGCTGGTCATGCAGGTGCTCGCCGAGCTCGCCTCCGGCGACTGCCTGGTGGGCATCATCAGCCACGTGGAGGAGCTGGAGAAGCGGATCGACCGCAGAATCGAGGTCTCCAAGACGCTCGAGGGCAGCCGCGCGCAGGTGGTGGTGGAGTAGCTGCGCCAGGGTGTTGCAAGATACCTCATAGGGGTATATAGTCTTCACAGCGCGGAGGGGCCCGCCGGGGTCCGCCGCGCGCAGCCCACCATGCGCAGCTCGGGCGCGGGCGGGTCCGAGGAGGGGGAGAGATGGCAGCAGACGAGTGCAAGAAGGCAGGCGCCACGTGCGCGCACCTCAAGCGCACGCCGCGCTCGGAGGAGCTGAAGCACGACGTGACCTGCCGCTGCAACCGCGTGATCGGGCAGCTCAACGGCATCAAGGCCATGGTGGACGAGGACCGCTACTGCGGCGACGTGCTGACGCAGCTCGCCGCGGTCGAGAGCGCCGTGAAGGCCATCTCGCGCGAGGTCATGAGGGACCACCTCGAGACCTGCGTGGTGGAGGACATCAGGAGCGGCGACACCGAGGTCATCGACGAGCTCATGAGGCTCTTCAAGAAGTTCATGTAGGGAGGCCCGCCGGCGGCGCGAGGCCGCGCGGCGGGCGCAGTGGCGACCGACTATACCCCGGTGAGGTATCAGGGGAGAAGGGCACGCAGATGAGGGAAACGTTCGACATCACGGGGATGACGTGCGCCTCGTGCTCCGCGCGCGTGCAGAGGGCGGCCTCGGCCGTCGACGGCGTGAGCGAGGCCAACGTCAACCTGCTCAAGAACTCGATGGAGCTAGACTACGACGGCGAGGCCTCGACGGTCGACGCCGTGGTCGCCGCCGTCGAGAGGGCCGGCTACGGCGCCGTCCCGCGCCACCCGCACGGCGTCGCCGCCCCCGCGGCCGGCGGCACCCACGAGCTCGAGAGCGCCGAGAACGCCTCGCAGGCCAACGCCCGCAGGGCGCTCGACGAGAAGCTCCGCCAGCTCGTGGCATCCTTGGTCTTCTCGGTCCCGCTGTTCTACCTCGCCATGGGCCCCATGTTCGGCTGGCCCGAGGTGCCGGGCCTCGCGGGCATGCAGGGGATGATGGCCGACGCGCTCACCCAGTTCGTCCTCGCGTCGCTCGTCATTTTCACCAACCGCCACTACTTCGTGACGGGCTTCCGCACCCTCGCGCACCTCTCGCCCAACATGGACTCGCTGATCGCCGTCGGCTCGGGCGCGTCGTACGCCTGGTCCGTCGCGATGCTCTACGGCATGGCGCTCGCGATGGGCGCGGGCGACCTCGAGACGGCGCACGCCGAGATGCACAGCCTCTACTTCGACTCGGCGGGCATGATCTTGGCGCTCATCACGCTCGGCAAGTACTTCGAGGCGCGCGCCAAGCTCAAGACCGCCGACGCCATCAGCGACCTCATGAACCTCGCCCCCAAGACGGCCACGGTCGTGCGCGACGGCGCGGAGCAGGTCGTCCCGACCGAGGAGGTCGTCGTCGGCGACGTCCTCGTGGTGCTCACCGGCGAGTCCGTGCCCGTCGACGGCGTCGTGGTCGAGGGCGCCGCCTCGGTCGACGAGTCCGCCATCACCGGCGAGCCCATCCCCGTCGAGAAGGGCGCGGGCGACGAGGTCACGGGCGCGACCGTCACCTGCGGCGGCTGGTTCAGGATGCGCGCCACCGCCGTCGGCGACGACACCGCGCTCGCCGGCATCATCCGCCTCGTCGACGAGGCCACGAGCTCCAAGGCCCCGATCGAGCGCTTCGCCGACAGGATCGCCGGCGTCTTCGTGCCCGTCGTCCTGGCGATCGCCGCGGCCACCTTCGTGGCCTGGGTCGCCCTGCTCGCCCCCGGCGACGTCGCGCTGGCGCTGACCCACGCCATCAGCGTGCTGGTCATCAGCTGCCCCTGCGCGCTCGGCCTCGCGACCCCCACGGCCATCATGGTCGGCACCGGCCGCGGCGCCAAGAACGGCATCCTGATCAAGGACGCGACCTCGCTCGAGACCGCCTGCAAGGTCACCACCGTCGTGATGGACAAGACCGGCACCGTGACCGAGGGCGCCCCCCGCGTGACCGACGTCGAGCTCGCGCCCGGCGTGGAGGCCGACGAGCTCGTGGGCCTCGCCTCCGCGCTCGAGCGCAGGAGCGAGCATCCGCTCGCCAAGGCCATCGTGGGCTACGCCGCCGAGGCCGACGTCGCGGACGACGCGGACGTCGAGGACTTCGAGCAGGTCGCGGGCGGGGGCCTCGCCGGCACCGTCGCGGGCTACCACGTGCTCGCCGGCAACGCGCGCCTGATGGGCCAGCGCGGCGTGGACGTCTCCGCCCTCGAGGCCGCGGCCGACCGCATGGCGGCCGACGCCAAGACCCCGCTCTACTTCGCCGCGGACGGCCGTCCCCTCGGCGTGATCGGCGTCGCGGACGTGGTCAAGCCCACGAGCCGGCGCGCCGTCGAGCGCCTGCGCGCCATGGGCGTGAGGACGCTCCTGCTCACGGGCGACCAGGCCAGGACCGCACGGGCCGTCGCGCGCCAGGTGGGCGTCGACGAGGTCATCGCCGGCGTCCTGCCCGACCAGAAGGAGGGCGAGGTCAGGCGCCTGCAGGAGTCCGGCGAGGTCGTGGCCATGGTCGGCGACGGCATCAACGACGCACCCGCGCTGGCGCGCGCCGAGGTCGGCATCGCCATCGGCGCCGGCACGGACGTCGCCAAGTCCTCGGCGGACATCGTGCTCCAGCACTCCGACCCGGCCGACGTGGCGACCGCCATCGAGCTCAGCCGCGCCACCATGAGGAACATCAAACAGAACCTGTTCTGGGCGCTGTTCTACAACGTCATCTGCATACCCGTCGCCGTCGGCGTGCTCTCGCCCTGGGGCGTCACGCTCAACCCGATGATCGGCGCGGCCGCGATGGGCTTCTCCAGCGTCTTCGTGGTGAGCAACGCGCTGCGCCTGCGCACCTGGAGGCCGAGCGAGCCGAGCGCCGCCGGCCAGCAGGCCGCGGGCGCCGAGCCGGAGCTCGCCCAGGCCGCGCGGCCTGCCGACGCGACGGCCGACGTCCAGGCGCCGGAGGGCACGCAGGCGCCGGAGGGCGCCCAGGCGCAGGGCCAGGATTCCAAGGGGCGGACGAGCGCGGGTGGCCACGGGGCCACGTCCGGCACCGCCGAGAAGGGAGAGAGGGACATGAGGTCTGTCAGGCTCAAGGTCGAGGGGATGATGTGCGAGCACTGCGTGGCGCACGTGACCGAGGCGCTCGAGGGCGTCAGGGGCGTGAGCAACGTGACGGTGTCGCTCGACCGCGGCGAGGCCACGCTGGACGCGGGCCTGCTCGTGAGGGACGACCAGCTCGTGGCCGCCGTGAAGGACGCGGGCTACGCCGCCGAGGTGGAGGCGTAGCCCGCGGGGCGCGCTAGCCGAGCGTGCCGCCGGCGTTCCAGGGGACGCCGACGAGCCTGCCGCCCGAGAGCCCCCGGGTCCGCTCGACCCAGGGGGCCTCGGCCGCGGCGCGGGCGGCGAGCACGGGGTCCGACGTGCGCGTGAGGGAGAGGCACTGGTTCACGACCCACCAGCCGTGCGGGATCTCGGCGCGGTCGAGGTCGGCCACCAGCCGCGTCGCCTCGCGCACGGGGGTGTCCTCCGGCAGCGTCACGACGACGATCTCGGCCTGCGCGGGGTCGCGCAGGCGGGGCAGGAGCTCGACCACGCTCCGGGGGACGTCTCCCCCCGTGTGCTCGATCTGCCTGGCGAGGCTCTGGGCGCTCCCCAGCAGGAGCAGCGTGTGGCCGGTCGGGGCCGTGTCCACGACGACGGTCTCCTCGTCGGCGCGCTCGACGATGCGCGCGAACGCGCGGAAGGTCGCGATCTCCTGGGTGCAGGGCGACCGCAGGTCCTCCTCGACGTACGCCAGGTCGTCGGCGCCCATGGTCTCGCGGGCCTTCGAGAGCACCTCCTCCCGGTAGCGTGCGAGCTCGGCCGCCTCGTCGATGTGGGAGACCTCGAGCCCCGAGAGGTCGAAGGCGGCTATGTGGTCGGCCGGGTCGGTCGTGGTGAGGCGCACGCGCTTGCCCGCGGCCGCGAGCCTGCGCGCCACCTCGACGGCGACGCTCGTCTTGCCGACGCCGCCCTTGCCCATGGCGAGGACCACGCGCACGCCGCGCGCGAGCAGGTCGGAGGCGAGGTCGTCGAGGCTTGAGAGCCCGTGGCCCCCCTCGGGGGGTCCTGCCGGCGGGACCGCGCCTGCGGCCCCCGCGTCCTCCTCGCCCGCCTCCGCGCCTGCGTCGGCGGGGGAGAGGAGCCGGCGCAGCCGGTCCGCCCCGGTGACGTCGAAGGGCCTGAGGGGGACCCAGCGGCGCTCCACGCCCCGCAGGGCCTCCGGCAGGCGCCCGAGCGCCTCGCGCTGCGCGGCGGCCATGGCGCGCGCGACCTCGTCGGCGGGCTCCTCGACGCAGCCGTTCACGACGAGCATGCGCGCCCGGATCCCGAAGTCGTCGAGCTCGCGGGCGGAGCGCGCCGCCTCCGCGAGCGAGAGCGCCTGCGGGCGCGAGACGAGCACGAGCGCGCAGCGCGAGGCGTCCTCGAGAACGTCCATGGCGCGGCGGTAGTCGGCGCGCCTGTCCCCCAGGCCGGAGAGCTGCCCCAGGCAGGAGGTGCCGGTCGTGCTCTCGTCGAGGAACGAGGTCCACGCGCTCGGCAGCTCGAGCATGCGCAGGGTGTGGCCGGTCGGCGCCGTGTCGAACACCACGTGGTCGTAGGCGCTCGCGACGCCCTCGTCGGCGAGCAGCGTGGCGAAGCGGTCGAAGGCCGCGATCTCCACCGTGCAGGAGCCGGAGAGCTGCTCCTCTATGTTCGCGATCGCGTCGTCCGGCAGGATCCCGCGGTAGGGCCCCACCACGCGCTCGCGGTAGGCCGCCGCCTCCTGCACGGGGTCGACCTCCTCGAGCCAGAGGCCGCCGACGCCGCGGGCGGGCACGGGGTCGCGCCCGACCTCCTGGGCGAACACGTCGCCGAGGTTGGAGGCCGGGTCGGTCGTGACGAGAAGGACGCGCTCCCCGGAGTCGGCGAGCGCCGTCGCGACGGCGCAGGAGACGCTCGTCTTTCCGACGCCGCCCTTCCCCGTGAAGAAGAGGTACTGGAAGGCGTCGAGGTCGCTCGCGCGGAGGGGCCTGCGCGGCTCCCCGGACGCGGCGGGGTCTTCTCCTAGCGGCATGCCGCGTCGCCCCCGCAGCAGCACCCGTCGCCGTCGCCGTGCCCGCCGCAGCAGCAGCCGTCCTCCTGCCCGCCGTCGCAGCAGCAGCCGTCGCCGTCGTGCCCACCGCAGCAGCCGTCGCCGTCGCCGTGCCCGCCGCAGCAGCAGCCGTCGCCGTCGCCGTGGCCTCCGCAGCAGCAGCCGTCGCCGCCGTCGTGGCCGCCGCAGCAGCACCCGCCGTCGCCGTGCCCGCCGCCGCAGCTGCACTCGCCGTCGCCGTGGCCCCCGCAGCAGCAGCCGTCCTTCTCGCCTGCGCCGCCCTGCGCCGCCGCGCCGCCGAGGTCGACGCCCAGGGCCTCGGCGAGCAGGTCGTCCGAGGGGTAGGCGCCCTTGGAGACGAGCCTGCCGTCGACGTAGGCGAGGGGGAGCGCGCCTGCGCCCTCGGCCTTGAGGAGGGAGACGATCTCCGGGTTCTCCGCGAAGGCCCTGGGGTCCTGGGAGAGGTAGTGGCGCTCCACCGAGACGCCGGCGTGCGAGAGCCGCTCGAGCACCCCGGCGATCCTCAGGAGCTCGGGGTCCACCCCGGGGCCGCAGACCCCCGTCGGGCAGCACATGGCACGGTCGTAGATGGCTATCTTGCTCATGGGCGTCTCCTCATATCGACGTATATCGAACTATGAGCAAGGATACCAAGAGGCGGGACGAATGCAACGCGGACGTGGCGCCGGCCGGCCCAGTGGGCTAGACTTCCCCTCGACGGTCGGGGCCGCGACGCCCGAGGCGGGTCGCGGCGCGAGGAGGGGAGGCCTGCCATGCGGGCGAGGTTCCTTCACAGGTGCACGCACGTCCTGGACAAGGAGGCCACCATAGCGTTCTACGAGCGGGCGCTGGGCTTCCACGTGGACCGCGAGGTGGGCCCAGAGGACGGGTCGTGGACCAACACGTTCATGGTGAACGACGCGTCGTCCGTCGAGCTCGAGCTCACGTGGAACCGCGGGCGCACCGAGCCCTACGACAACGGCGGCCGCGACACCCACATCGCCTTCGAGGTGGACGACATCGAGGCGTGCCACGCCCTGCACGAGAGCATGGGGTGCATAGACGCGGAGAACCCCAAGATGGGCCTCTACTTCATCGTGGACCCCGACGGCCAGCGCATAGAGATCCTCTCCGCAGACCGCAGGCGCTCGAGGGGGTAGGTCCGGGCGCGTCCCGTCATCGCATGAGGCAGGAGGGGCCGCCCTCGTCGCGCCTGCCGCCGGTGACGTAGCCGGCGGAGGCCCTCCTCCCGTTGAGCTCCCTGAGCTCGCACTCGCCCTCGATGTAGGGGGCGTAGTACCTGTCTATGCCGCAGGAGTCGAGCGAGCAGTCGCCGCAGTCGTCCCCGAAGGAGAGCGCCTCCGCCACGATGCGGATGCGCTCCTCGCGCGTCGTCTCCGAGACCTTGATCCTGCGTGCCATGGCCGCCTCCGCCTTCCGCCCTCGCCGACAACCAGAGACGCTAGCACTTTCCCCGGGTGGCGTCCGGTTTAGCCCGGCAGGGGCGCGCGGCCGGCGCGCCCGTACCCCCCGCCCTCGGGCGGCGCCGCCTATTGTAAGCGCAAGTTAACGGCAAACTAAAAGATAAGAATATATCACGAACCAGGACGAGCTACACGTCTAGCACCGACAATGGGCCATATGGGCCGCTGGGCGAATATGTCCTTAAGTTTTCTAAACGAGAATACTTCCATTACAATCGTAGGGCACCCGCACGGGGCGGGTGCGGACGATGGGGGAAACCATGACGAATCTTTCTCGTAGGGGCTTTATCGGCGCCACGGCGACCGCTGCCGCGGGCCTCGCGCTGGCTGGCTGCGGCGGCTCCGGCTCCTCTGACGGCGGCTCCGGCTCGGACGCGGACCTCTCGCGCATCGCGTCCGACGACGTGATCAAGTCGGCCAAGGACGACGGCGAACTCGTCGTCTACGGCTCCTGCGAGGAGGAGTACCTCGCGGCCGTGACCGAGCACTTCCAGGAGCTCTTCGGCATAGACACGAGCTACCAGCGCCTCTCCACCGGCGAGGTCGAGGCCAAGATCGAGGAGGAGAACGGCAACCCCTCCGGCGACGTCTGGTTCGGTGGCACCACCGACCCCTACAACGTCGCCTCCGGCAAGGGCCTGCTCGAGGTCTACAAGGCCAACAACGCGAGCCACCTGATCGACGAGAAGTTCAAGAGCACCAACGACGACTGGTACGGCATCTACAAGGGCATCCTCGGCTTCATGTACAACAAGGACGAGCTCGAGCGCCTGAAGCTCGACCCGCCCGCCGACTACGCCGACCTCACCGATGCCAAGTACCAGGGACTCATCTGGTCCTCCAACTACAACACCTCCGGCACGGCCAAGCTCATCATCAACACGGTGATCCAGAAGTACGGCCACGACCAGGGCATCCAGTACCTCGTCGACCTCGACAAGAACATCGCGCAGTACACCAAGTCCGGCTCCGGCCCCTCCAAGTCCATCGGCATCGGCGAGTGCACGATCGGCATCGGCATGCTGCACGACGGCATCTACCAGATCGTCGACAAGGGCTACGACAACGTGGGCCTCGTGATCCCGAGCTCGGGCGCCTCCTACGAGGTCGGCGCGACCGCCATCTTCAAGGGCTGCAAGCACGCGAACGCCGCCAAGCTCTGGGTCGAGTACGCGCTGTCGCCCGAGTGCGTGAACCTCGGCGCCGAGAACGGCTCCTACCAGTTCCTCGTGATCGACGACGCCACCCAGCCCGAGGTCGCGACCGAGTACGGCCTCGACCCCAACAACGTGATGGACTACGACTTCGAGGACGCCAAGGAGCACACCGAGCAGTACGTCACGGACGTGATGAACGCGCTCGGCGGCGGCGACGACCGCTTCAAGACCGAGTAGCCAGCACATCCGCATGGGCGGGGGACGGGGGCTGCGGCCGCCGTCCCCCGCTTCTGCACGAGAAGAGCCTCTAGGGGGCCGCCCATGGCATCACAGCAAAGCGCGAAGCTCGACCGACAGAAGTTCATGGCCGACCCGATCATGGTCACGACCATCGTCCTCCTGATCGCCTTCCTCACCCTGTTCATCCTCTACCCGCTGGCGATCCTTCTGGTCGACAGCGTGATCACCGAGGAGGGCGTCTCCCTCTCGGTCTTCCGGCGCGTGCTGGAGATGCCGTCGTTCCAGACGGCGATCACCAACACCCTGAAGGTGGGCCTGCTCGTGAGCGTGGTCTCGACCCTCGTGGGGCTGCTCTTCGCCTACGTAGAGGTGTACGTGCAGCTCAAGACCAGGTTCATGGCGGGGCTCTTCAAGGTGGTCTCGATGCTGCCGGTCGTCTCGCCGCCGTTCGTCCTGTCCCTCTCCATGATCCTGCTCTTCGGCAAGATGGGCATCATCACCCGAGGGCTCCTCGGCATCCCCGACAACAACGTCTACGGCTACTGGGGCATCTTCGTGGTCCAGACGCTCACGTTCTTCCCGGTGTGCTACATGATGATGAAGGGTCTGCTCAAGAACATCGATCCGTCGCTGGAGGAGGCCGCGCGCGACATGGGCGCCTCCAGGTGGAAGGTCTTCACGAGCGTCACCTGGCCGCTGATCCTCCCGGGCCTCGGCAACGCCTTCCTCGTGACCTTCATCGAGTCGATCGCCGACTTCGCCAACCCCATGATCATCGGCGGCTCCTACGACACGCTGGCCACCACGATCTACCTGCAGATCACCGGCGCCTACGACAAGCAGGGCGCCTCGGCCATGGCCGTCGTGCTGCTGTGCATCACGCTCGTGATGTTCGTGGTCCAGAAGTACGTCCTCGAGGCCAAGAGCACCTCCACGCTGACCGGCAAGGCGAGCCGCGCCCGCATGCTCATCACGGACAACTCCGTGAGGATCCCGCTGTCCGTCCTGTGCGGCGCCGTGGCCGTCTTCGTCTGCGCCATGTACGTCTGCGTGCCGCTCGGCGCCCTGTTCAAGACCTGGGGCCGCGACTACTCGCTCACCCTCAAGTGGTTCCAGCTGGTCTTCACCCGCTACCACGGCCTGCAGGCCTTCCGCGACTCCTTCCTGCTCTCGCTCGTCGCGAGCCCCATCACGGCGCTGCTCTCCATGATCATCTCCTACCTGGTGGTCAAGCGGACCTTCCACGGCAAGGGCTTCATCGAGGCCGTCTCGATGCTCGCGATGGCCGTCCCCGGCACCGTCCTGGGCGTCGGCTACATCCGCGGCTTCGCCTCTGGCGTCTTCCACACCGGCTTCATGCAGGCCTTCTACGGGTCGGCGGCCATCCTCGTCGTGGTCTTCATCGTCCGCTCGCTGCCGACGGGCACGCGCTCGGGCATCTCGGCGCTCCGCCAGATCGACAAGTCCATCGAGGAGTCGGCCTACGACATGGGAGCCAACAGCTTCCAGGTGTTCATGACCGTCACGCTGCCGCTGATCAAGGACTCGTTCCTCTCCGGCCTCGTGACCACGTTCGTGCGCTCCATCACGGCCATCTCTGCGGTCATCCTGCTCGTGACGCCGCAGTTCTTCCTCATCACGGTGCAGATCAACGAGTTCGCCGGCAAGGGCGACTACGGCGTGGCGTGCGCCTTCTCCACGATCCTGATCGCGATCACCTACGCCTCCGTCCTCCTCATGAACCTCTTCATCAAGCGCTTCGGAACGAGCGCCAAGACCTCGAAGGAGTAGCCACATGTCTGACCAGAAGAAGGGCGTCCGCCTGGAGCACCTGAGCAAGATCTACAAGGACCCCAAGACGGGCAAGGACTTCTACGCCGTCCACGACGCCAACATCGAGATCGAGCCCGGGGAGTTCGTGACCCTGCTGGGGCCCTCCGGCTGCGGCAAGACCACCATCCTGCGCATGATCGCCGGCTTCGAGAGCCCGGACGAGGGCGAGGTCTACATCGGCGACGAGCCGGTCAACGAGCTCACGCCCAACAAGCGCGACACGGCCATGGTCTTCCAGAGCTACGCGCTTCTGCCGCACTACAACATCTACGACAACGTGGCCTACGGCCTCAAGCTCCGCAAGGTGGACAAGGCCACGATGGACGAGAAGGTCAGGAGCATCCTCAGGCTCGTCGGCCTGGAGGGCATGGAGGACCGCATGACCAACCAGCTCTCCGGCGGCCAGCAGCAGCGCGTCGCCCTGGCGCGCGCCCTGGTCATCGAGCCGGGCGTCCTGCTGTTCGACGAGCCGCTCTCCAACCTCGACGCCAAGCTCCGCGTGGACATGCGCACCGAGATCCGCCGCATCCAGCAGGAGGCCGGCATCACCGCCATCTACGTCACGCACGACCAGTCCGAGGCCATGGCCATCTCCGACCGCATCATCGTGATGAAGAAGGGCCTGGTGGACCAGGTCGCCGACCCCAAGACGATCTACTACCACCCCGTGGACGAGTTCGTGGCGGACTTCATCGGCGAGGCGAACTTCCTGCACGGCACCCTCGCGGGCAAGTCCGGGGACGAGGGCGTCGCCCTCGTCGAGGGGCGCGAGCTCGAGGTCGCCGGCGTGGGTGAGATCGCCGCCGGCAGCAAGGTGACCCTGGTGCTGCGCCCCGAGGCCGCCCACCTCGCGGACGAGGGCAAGCTCCCCTGCGAGGTCGTGCTCTCCCGCTTCATGGGCCACTACCAGAACTACCACGTGCGCTGCGGGGACCACGTCGTGAAGATCACGGAGTTCAACCCCAAGAACAAGCACGAGTACCAGGTGGGAGACCGGGCCTTCGTGCAGTTCGAGAAGGACGACCTGCACGCGCTCGCCCAGGAGGGATAGGCCTCCCGGGGCGCCGCCGGGAGGCGGGCCCGGCACGGGCCCTGCCGCCTCCCGCCGTCCCGGCCTGCGGGCCAGGCACCTCAGGCGCTCCCATGGGACGCCGTCGCGGATGGCCGCGGCGGCGTCCCTTTCGTGCGCGGCGCCGGGCGCCCCGCGCCTCCCGTCCCGCTCGTGCCATAATGTCCGGTGCCGAAGGACGGGAGCGAAGGAGCGCGCATGGCGGACACGAAGGGCACGACGGGTACGGAGGGCGCCGCGGGCGCGGAGGACCAGCTGTCGCTCTTCGGGGCGCAGGCGGCGGGCGGCCCCGCGGGGGGCCAGGCCGCGGACGGCGGCGCCGCGGGCGCGGCCTGGCCGGAGGCGGCCGCGCCGGGTGGGCAGGCGCCCCACCTGCCGGAGCGCCCCCGGGACACCCACGCGACCGACCCCGCCGAGAGGGCCCGCGAGCTGCGCGCCCTTCTCGACTACCACGCCTACCGCTACTACGCGCTCGACGACCCGGAGATAACGGACGCGCAGTTCGACCGCTACCTCACGGAGCTCCAGGCGATCGAGGCGGCCCACCCCGAGCTCGTGGTGCCGGAGTCCTACACCCAGCGCGTGGGCGGCTACGTGGGCGCGCAGTTCGCGCCGGTGCGCCACGCGCAGCGCATGTACTCCATCGACGACGCGATGAACCTCGAGGAGCTCGACGAGTGGCTGGCGCGCACCGACGAGGCGCTCGGCTCCACGCCGGAGCACCCCGTGGCCTACACCTGCGAGCTCAAGATCGACGGCCTGGGAATCGCGCTCACCTACCGCGACGGCCGCCTGCTGCGCGCCGCGACCCGCGGCGACGGCACCACGGGCGAGGACGTCACGGCCAACGCCCTCACCATCGCGGACATCCCGCGCACGCTCGCCCGCGCGGGCCTCGAGCGCGTCCGCGACGGCGGCTTCGGGCTGGACGTCGAGGTCCGCGGCGAGGTCTACATGCCCAAGCACTCCTTCGTCCGCCTGAACGAGCAGAACGACGCGGCCGGCAGGCCCCCCTTCGCCAACCCCAGGAACGCCGCCGCCGGCAGCCTGCGCCAGAAGGACGCCTCCGTCACCCGCGCGCGCGACCTGGAGACCTTCATCTACGCGGTGGCCGACGAGGCGCCGCTCGCGGTCTCCACGCAGAAGGCCTTCCTCGACTGGCTGCGCGACTGCGGCTTCTCCGTGAACCCGCACGCCCGCCGCGTGACGGACTCCGCCGCCGTGCACGCCTACTGCGCCGACGCCCTCGCGCACCGCGAGGACCTGGACTACGACATCGACGGCGTGGTCGTGAAGGTCGACTCCTTCGCCTCGCAGGGCGCGCTCGGCTTCACGGCCCGCGCGCCGCGCTGGGCCATCGCGTTCAAGTTCCCGCCCGAGGAGCGGCGCACCGTCCTGCGCGAGATTCGCGTGCAGGTGGGACGCACCGGCGTGCTCACCCCGGTCGCCGAGTTCGACCCGGTGACGGTCGCGGGCTCCACCATCGCACGCGCGACGCTGCACAACATAGACGAGGTCCACCGCCGCGACGTCCGCGAGGGCGACACGGTCGTGGTCCACAAGGCCGGCGACGTGATCCCCGAGGTGGTCGGCCCCGTCACCGAGGGCGAGCTGGGCGCCGCTCACGAGGCGCGCCCCGTCTGGCAGATGCCCCGGACCTGCCCGAGCTGCGGGAGCCCCGTCATCCGCGAGGAGGGCGAGGTCGCCTACCGCTGCGTCTCGATCGACTGCCCGGCGCAGGCCGTCGAGCGGCTCATCCACTGGGGGAGCCGCAACGCCCTCGACATCGACGGCCTGGGCGAGGAGATCGTGGGCAGGATGGTCGAGCAGGGGCTCTTGCGCGACGTGGCGGACTACTACGACAGGCTCACCGCCGCCCAGCTCGCCCAGGTGGACACCGGCCGCACCTACGAGACGGCCGGGCGCGACCACGCCGAGGGCGACCACATCCGCGTGGGCGAGACCATCGCCTCCAAGATCATGGAGCAAATCGACCGCTCGCGCTCCGCGGGCCTCTCGCGCGTCCTCTTCGGGTTGGGCATCCGGCACGTCGGAGCCAACGTGGCCAAGCTCCTGGCCGACAGCTACGGGTCGCTCGAGCGCCTGATGGAGGCCGACGAGGAGGGCATCTCCCAGATCGCGGGCATCGGCCCCAAGATCGCGCACAGCGTCTGCCAGTTCCTCGCGGTGCCGGAGAACGTCCGCGTCCTGGAGCGCCTGCGCGAGGCGGGCGTCTCGCTCGAGGAGGAGGGCTTCGGCGCGGAGCCGGAGCGCCCGCAGTCGCTGGCGGGCCTCACCTTCGTGCTGACGGGGACCCTCGAGGGCTTCACCAGGAGCGAGGCGGGAGCCAGGCTCAAGGAGCTGGGCGCCAAGGTGTCGGGGTCCGTCTCCAAGAGGACGAGCTTCGTCGTGGCCGGCGCGGCCGCGGGCTCCAAGCTCGCCAAGGCCGAGCAGCTCGGCGTGCCCGTGCTGGACGAGGCGGCGCTCGTGCGCGTCCTCGAGACGGGCGAGGCGCCCCAGGCGGGGGAGTAGGCCCGGGGCGCGCACCGCCGCGCCGGCGGCAGCCCTTGCGCAGAGCGCATGTAATACGCCCCATGTGACCTCGTGCTTTTGTCCCCTGTGCTAACTTAGGTAAGTATGGAAATTTCCAATGGGGCCCGCAGGAAGCGGCCAGGAGCTTCGGGGGAGGCGTCGTGCGGGTAGCGGAGACCATCATCCTTTTGCTGCTCGGCATGATTGGCGGAGTCATCTCCGTCTTCCTCGACGTCGCCCTCGTGGGCTCCCCGGCGGTGCTGATGCACTTCGCGCCCTGGGTGCTCGTAAACGTGATCCTCGCCACCCACGTCGCGGACGCGCGTGAGGCCGTGTTCGGAGCCGTCCCCTTGAACCTCGGCCTGGTGGAGACGGCGGTGCTCGCCACCTCCATGACCTACGAGGGCGTCTCCCGCAAGATCCTGCTGCCGATGGCGCTGCTCGCCCTCGCCGCGCCGCTGATAGCGATCGTTGCCTGGATGGCGCGCCGCGAGCGCCACACGCTCTTCGGCAAGGTCGCCTCGGTGATGCTCGTGGCCTTCACGCTGCTCGGCTGCGCCCTCCTCTACGGCGCCCTGGCACCGGGCGACTACGTCTGCGCCGTCCTCGTCCTCCTGCTGCTGCTCGTCGTCCCCACGAGGATGCTCCGCCTGCGCGCGCACGTCCCGGGCGGGGAGGGCGAGGCCGCCGCGGACGGCGGGGCCGGCAGGGTCGGGGAGGCCCAGGCGCCGCGCTCCGCGGCTCACCGTCCCGCGGAGCGCCGCCGTCGCCAGGGGCAGGCCGGAGAGGGCGCCGACGAGCGCCGCAGGGCAATGCCCGCCGCAGACGGGCGGCAGCAGCGGCGCTCCGAGAGGCCCGAGCAGAGGCCCGCGCGGCCCGTCGAGCGCCCCTCCGCAGCGTCGAGGCCCACGGGCAGGCCCTCCCAGCAGCCCGTCCGGGGCGAGGCGCCCGAGGAGGCGCGCCGCTGCGTCGCCGAGCGCCCCGAGTGGGAGGAGCCCCGCCAGCGCCCGGTGGCGGGGCGGCAGAGGCCGGCTC
>JAZHSQ010000034.1:0-20022 GCA_036454645.1 Olsenella sp.
CCTCCCGTCGGCGCCCCGCCCGGCAACTCCGGCCGGCGCCCCGCCCGGCAACTCCGGCCGGCGCGCCTAGACGTGCGCCCCGCCGGGGATCTCGCCCGCGCAGTGCGGGCAGCGGGTGGCGCCGGGCTTGACCTCCTCGAGGCAGTGCGGGCAGACGGGGGTCGTGGCCTTCTCCTCCTCCTTCTGCTTGTTGAGCAGCTTGTTCGCGCTCTCCTGCACGGTCTTCTCGAGCTTGTTCATGCCCTTGACCATGCAGAAGACGATGAGCGCGATGATCAGGAAGTTGATGATCGCGCTGATGAAGTTGGAGAAGCCGATCGTCGTGTCGCCCACGGTGACGTCGAGTCCGGAGACCTCCGTGCCGCCGCCGGTGACGATGTGGATGAACGGCTGCAGCACGTCGCTCGTGAGCGAGGTGACGATGCCCGTGAAGGCACCGCCGATGATGACGCCGATGGCCATGTCCATCACGTTGCCGCGGGAGATGAACTCCCTGAACTCCTTGAAGAAGCCGGACATGTGCATCCTTTCTCTCGGGCGGCCGTGCCGCCTCCTCCGGCGGCCGCGCCGCCGCTAACGGTGCCTCGGACGGGCGAGCTCGTCCGTGTCGAGCCAGATTGTGAACGGGCCGTCGTTCACGAGCGAGACGCGCATCTTGGCGCCGAACGAGCCGTGCGCCACGCGCACGTCGCGGGCGGCCACGTCGCAGAAGTGCCGGTAGAGCGCGTCCGCCAGCCCTGGCCCGGCGGCGCCGTTGAAGGAGGGCCTGCGGCCCTTGCGGCAGTCCGCGAAGAGCGTGAACTGGCTGACCACCAGCACCTCGCCCGATACGTCGGCGAGCGAGAGGTTGGTCTTGCCCGCCTCGTCCTCGAACACCCTTAGATGATAGATCTTTTCCCAGAGCGCGTCCGCGACCTCCGCGGTGTCATCGGGGCCCACGCCGAGAAGGACGAGGAAGCCGCGACCGCAGCTGCCCACCTCCTGGCCGCCGACCTCGACGCGCGCCTCCTCGACCCTCTGCAGCAAGGCCCTCATGGGCATGCCCCCTCACTGGCACGTCTCTCCCGGCCGCGACCCGGCGGTCCGTCCCGGCCGCACGTCTCTCCCGGCTGCGACCCGGCCGTTCGTCCCGGGCGCACGCCGCCGGCGGCCCGGGCGCGGGGCGCCCGGGCCGCCGGCGCTAGAGTCCGTAGATGCCGCGGTACTTCTCGTCCAGGTAGCGCGTGTAGTGCGAGGGGTCGAAGCCCGTGTGGCACGCCATCCGGATGATCTCGTCGGGGTCCTTGGATCGCCCGTAGCGCCAGACGCGCTGGCGCAGCCACTCGCGGACCTCCGTGAGGTCGCCGCGCGAGAGGTCGTCCTCCCACGCCACGCCGTCGGCCAGCATCTGGTCCTTGAGCTGGGCGCCGTAGGCGCCGCCGAGCGCGTAGGTGGGGAAGTAGCCGAAGTAGCCGGTCGACCAGTGCGAGTCCTGCAGCGCGCCGTCGCGGTCGTTGGGGACGCGGACGCCGAGGTAGCCCTTGTAGCGCTCCTTCCAGAGGCCGGGCACGTCGGCTGCCTTCGCCTCGCCCGAGAAGAGCAGCTGCTCGATCTCGTAGCGGATGATGATGTGCAGCGGGTAGGTGAGCTCGTCGGCCTCGGTGCGGATGGGCTGCGGCTCGACGCGATTGGTCGCGAGCCAGAACTGCTGCGGCGTCACGCGCATCATCTGGCCGGGGAAGTGGCGCTTGAGCAGCTCGAGCAGGTGCGGCGCGAACGCGCGGTCGCGCCCGACGTAGTTCTCGAAGAAGCGCGACTGTCCCTCGTGCATGCCCGCGGAGGTGCCGCCCGAGAGGGACGTGTAGTTGAACGAGGGGTCCACGCCCTGCTCGTAGGAGTTGTGGCCGCCCTCGTGCAGCATGCTGTAGAGGTTGCGCGTCACGTCGTTCTCGTAGACGTGGGCCGCCGTCACGGCGTAGTTGGTGGTCATGGCCTCCGAGAAGGGGTGCTCGGTCTCGGTGAGCCACCAGGCGTCGAGGTTGACGCCCTCGAGCTCGGCGACGTCGCGCGCGAGCTGCCACTGGCGCGCGACGTCGAAGCGGCCCTCGATGCAGTCGCGGGACGGCTGGTAGCCCTTGGAGCGGATGTCCATGAGCAGGGGCACGACCGTGTCCTTGACCCGCGCGAAGAAGTCGTCGTAGAAGGCGCGGCTCGTGCCCTGCTCGAAGTGGTCGAGCCAGACGTCGTAGGCGTCGCGCCTGGGGTCGCGCTCGTGGGCCATGCGCCTCATGAGCGCGACGAGCCGGTCCACGTAGGGCTCGAAGCTCGCCCAGTCGTCAGCGTGCTTGGCGCGCGTCCAGACGTCGTTGGCCTCGCAGGTGAGGCGCGTCAGCTCGGCCTGGTCGGCGGCCGGGACGAGCGTCATCTCCTCCTGCGCGCGGCGCAGGACCCTGACCTGCGCGCGGGTGGTCTCGTCGAGCTCGGCGTCGTGCTCGGAGAGGTGGTCGAGGGCGCCCTTGAGCTCGGGGGAGCAGACGAGCTCGTGGTCCTCCTCCTCCAGGACGGCGAGGGCCTCGCCGCGGTCGGCGGTGACGGCCGCAGGGTCGATCGTGGGGCCAAGGACGTCGAGGGTCTTCTTGGCGTAGCGGTGGGCGTAGAGGTGGCGCTCGACCTCGCGGAGCGTGTCGAGGTACGGGGCGAGGTCGGAGGGGAGGGGCCCGCGCTCGGCGGCGGGCTCCGCGGGGTTGGTGTCAGGCATGGTTCCTCCTGGGTGGTCGGTTCCGGCGCCGGCCCCGGCGGTCGGTCCGGGGGGCGGCGCCGGCGGTCGGTTCCGGTTCAGGAGTCGAGTGTAGCGCGCCGGCGCGCCGCGGCGGGCGCCGGGGGTCGGGTGGCCCCGCGCGCGGCCCGCCCGGCGCCGGCGGAGCGCGCCCGTGCGATACTTGGGGCGCGCGCTTCCGCCGGGGTGCGCGCTTCCGCCGGGACGCGCGCCGCGCGCGGTCCCGCACGTTCTTCTCGGTCACGGCATTTCTCGGCAGGGGCGCCGCGGCGGGCGGCGCAGCGGAGGGAGTCCTCATGAACAGGGTCTTCGGCATCGACGTCGGTGGTACCAGCATCAAGATCGGCCTCTTCGAGGAGGGCGGCGAGCTCGTCGCGACGCAGGTCGTGCCCACCGGCGCCCTCCTCACGGAGGACGACTTCGCCAAGGTGACCGGCGCGCTCGGGCGCGTCCTGGAGCAGAACGGCGGAGCGCCCGAAGAGGTCTGCGCCATCGGCCTGGACATCCCCGGCCCCGTCGACTCCGAGGGCAGGGTCGGCATGCTGCCCAACATCCAGCTGGACGACAAGGGCCTCAGGGCCGCGATCCAGGCCTCCTTCGGCGCGGCGCGGCTCGCCTTCGTGAACGACGCCAACGCGGCGGCGCTCGGCGAGCTGTGGCAGGGCGCGGCGCGCGGCGTGGGCAGCGCGGTCCTCGTCGCGCTCGGCACCGGCGTCGGCGCCGGCGTGATCGAGGGTGGCAGGGTCGTGGCGGGCGCCTTCGGGGCCGCCGGCGAGATCGGCCACCTCACGGTCAACCGGTCCGAGACGCGCGTGTGCGGCTGCGGCCGCTGCGGCTGCCTCGAGCAGTACGCCTCCGCCACCGGCGTCGTCAGGACGTACCGCGAGATGTGCGAGGCGGCGGGCGCGACCCCGGTGCCCCTCTCCGGCCCCACCGACACCCTCTCCGTCTTCCGTGCCGCCGAGCACGGCAACGAGGTCGCGGCCAACGCGATCTTCTCCATGGCCGACTACCTCGGCTACGCGCTCGCCCAGGTCTCCTGCGTCATGGACCCCGAGGTCTACCTGATCGGCGGCGGCGTGGGCAAGGGCTTCGGCTTCTTCGGCGAGAGGCTGCGCAGCTCCTTCCGCCACTACTGCCTGGCTACCTCGGCGGGGACGCGGATCGTGCAGGCGAGCCTGGGCAACGAGGCCGCCATGTACGGCTGCGCCTACCAGGCGCTCTCGCAGGCGTAGGAGCCGGGCGGGAGCGCGGCGCGCGGCCTGCCTGGCACCCGCGCCCCGGCGCCCGCCCCCGCCGCGCCCCGGCCTGCCTGGCACCCGCGCCGCGCCCCGGCGCCCGCCCCCGCCGCGGCCCGCCGCCCGCCCGCGCCCGCGCCTCCGCCGCGAGCCGGGGTGCGTGCGGAGGCCGTGCGCGGTATCCTCTTTGGTCAGGCGGAGAAGCCACCCGGGTGGCGTCCCGGGGGCGGAGAAGCCGCCCGGGCAGCGTCCCGGGGGGCCGAGAAGCGCCCGCCCGGGGCGTCCCGGGCGCATGCGACCAGCGAGCTCGAGGGGGCTGCCATGTCCACTTTCGCGTTGAAGTCAGACCACGTCATCCTGCCCGGCGGCATCGACGGCTTCGGGTACGTCCTCGTCCGAGACGGGAGGATCCTCGGAGTCCAGGTGGACGACCCGGCGCCCGGGGTCGAGGTCGTCGACCGCATGGGTTACTGGGTCGCGCCCGGCTACGTCGACACCCACGTCCACGGCTTCATGGACCACGACGTGATGGACTGCGACCCCGCCGGCGTCAACGCCATCTCCGAGGGCCTCGTCCGCCACGGCACCACCTCGTGGCTCCCCACGACCCTGACGGCGAGCGTCGAGGACACGGCGCGCGCCTGCCGGAGCGTCCTCGAGGCGCAGGGGAGCCGCGAGGACGGCTTCGTGGGCGCGCGCATCCAGGGCATCTTCCTCGAGGGCCCGTTCTTCACCGAGGAGCACAAGGGCGCCCAGAACCCCAAGTACCTGATGGACCCCTCCGTCGAGGCCTACGACGCCTGGCAGAGGGCGTGCGGCCACCTCATCAAGAAGTCCGCGCTCGCGCCCGAGCGCGACCACACCGCCGAGTACATCCACCACGTGACGGCCGACGGCTGCGTCGCCGCCATCGGGCACACCTCGGCCACCTACGGAGAGGCCGCCGCCGCGGTGCTCGCCGGCGCCAAGGTCTTCGTCCACACCTACAACGCCATGAGCGGCCTGCACCACCGCGACCCCGGCGCCGTGGGCTGCGCGATGACGAGCCAGGACACCTACGCCGAGCTCATCTGCGACGGCCAGCACGTCAACCCCGTCGCCGCAGACGCCCTCATCCGCGCCAAGGGCTGGGAGCACGTCTTCCTCATCACCGACTGCCTGCGCTGCGGCGGCATGCCCGACGGCGACTACTTCCTCGGCGAGCTGCCCATCGTGCTCTCCGGCGGCGCCGCCCACCTCAAGCGCGGCGGCAACCTCGCCGGCTCCGTCCTCACCATGGCGCGCGCGGTCAAGAACGTCGTGGACTGGGGCCTGGTGACGGCCGAGCAGGCCATCCGCATGGCGACCGAGGTGCCGGCCCGCGCCAACGACATCGCCGACCGCTGCGGCTCCATCCTGCCCGGGCGCGACGCCGACCTCGTGGTGCTCAACGCGGACCTCACCGTCGCGGAGACCTACCTCGCGGGCGAGGTCGTCCTGCCCGAGGGGGAGTGATGGGCCTCCTCTCGCGCGTGCTCGGCAGGGGGAGGAAGGCGGACGAGAAGGACGCGGGGCCCCAGGCGCGCGCCGGCGCGTCCGCGCCCGGGGCCGCGGCGCCCGTCGGCGGCGACGTCGCCGCGCCCGCGGCGCCCCCCGCGCCCGAGCCGCTCGGCGTCCCCGTCGCCATCCCCGTCGCCGGGGGCGGCGAGGTCGAGGGGCGCCTGCTCGCGGGCGAGCTGCCCGTCTCGGGCGTGCCCGGCGTCCTGTGGCTCTACGGCGACTCCGTGCCCGGCCGCGACGCGGAGGCCCTCCAGGTCATGCCGCGCCTGCTCTTCGACCACCGCCCCTGCGTGGTGCTCGCGCTCGACCACCCGGCCGGGATCGAGGAGTGCCACGCGGCGCTCGTGTGGCTCCAGGACAACGCTCTGCGTCACGGCGTCGCCACGGACCAGGTGTTCGTCGGCGGCCTGGCCCTGGGCGCCGACCTCGCGGTGGAGCTCGCCCTCTACGAGCGCGACGAGGGCCGGGCGCCCGTCGCCTACCTGATGGCGCTCTACCCCACGCTCGGCGCCGGCTGGGACGCGACGCTGCCGGCCTACACCCGCGGCGTGGGCCTCTCGGGCATGCCCGCGGCCGCCGTGCTCACCGGCATGCGGGATCCCGCGCGCGACCAGACGATCGACCTCGTCGAGCGCCTGCGCGCCGCGGGCGACGACGTGGACTTCCATATGTACCGCTCGCGCCTGCGCGGCACGGGCCTCCTGGGCGAGGGCACCGACGGCCGCGAGGCCCAGGGCTTCGTCGTGAGGCTCTTCGACAGGGCCGTGGAGGAGCGCCGCGCCCGCCGGGGGAGCTTCCGCCGGACGGACCTGCCGCGCCTCTAGGCGCCACCGCCGGGGCGCCGGGCCCCGCCGGCTCCGCGGCCGGCAGCCCCTCCGGCCCCGCGGCCCGCGCCGCTACGCCCGCGCCTCCTCGTGGCGCACGAAGAAGTCGCGCGCGTTGGAGAAGAACAGGCGGTCGGCGAGGTCCTGGCCGAGCTCGCGGACGACGCGCTCGTGGAAGGCGGGCACGCGCTCGCAGCCGTCGAGCCAGGCGGGGACCCTGGAGCCGTCGTAGTCGCTGCCGAGGGCGACGACGCCCTCCCCGCCGAGGTCGAGCCAGTGCTCGACGTGGGCCATGAGCTCCTCGAAGGTGACCTCGCCGGACTCGGCGGCCTCGCCGTGGGCGCCGTGGCGGCGGGTCACGAAGCTGCGGTAGTAGTTGAGCCCCACGATGCCGCCGGCGGCGGCTATGGCGCGGAACTGGTCGTCCGTGAGGTTGCGCGCGTGGTCGCAGACGGCGCGCGCGTTGGAGTGGGAGGCCGCGAACGGCCGGCGCGCGACGCGCGCGACGTCCCAGAAGCCCGCCTCGTTGAGGTGGGAGACGTCGACCACGATGCCGCGCTCCTCGAGGGCCGCCACGGCCCGCTCGCCGAAGGCCGTGAGGCCCGAGGTGCCGTCGTTGCCGCTGCCGATCGCGTTGCGGCCGTTCCAGGTGAGCGTGAGCATCTTGACGCCGTCGTCGGCCAGCTCGTCGGCGACCTCGAGGCCGGAGTCGAGCACGGAGCCGTTCTCCACCGTGAGCAGGGCCGCGACCCCGCCCGCGTCGAGGGTGGCGTCGATGTCGCGGGCGTCCCGCACCTGCCTCACGGGGCCGTCCGCGGCCGAGGCCTGCCCCTTGAAGTAGGCCACGACGGTGCGGTAGAACTCGAGCGGGGTCACGCCCGCGGCCAGCTCGTCCGGCAGGAAGACCGCGTAGCACTGGCACCAGCGCATCGGCGCCATGCGGTCGGCCGCGAGCGCCAGGTTGTTGTGGGCGAGGTCGCCCTCGACGTCGTGCCAGGAGAGCCCGAGCCTGGCCCCCGCGCCCCCCTCGGCAAGCGCCAGCGCGTCGAGGGTGTCGCAGTGCAGGTCGAACACGCCGAAGGGCCCCCTGGCCCCGTCCTTCTCGCCCATCTTCCCACCTCTCCCGGGCGGCCTGGCGCGCACGTGGTGCGCCGGCGCCCGTCCGCCTCTCCTCACCTGGGACAGTATGACAGGGATGCCATGGCAGGGAGGCCGGCGCGGCCGCGCGTGCCCCGCCCCGCCCGCCGCGGGCCTCCTTCCGGTTAGACTCTTTATCGTTGACACACCTTCCCGGCGGGCGCGCATGCGCCTGCCGGCGACGACGGGAGAAGGACGCGCATGGTGAAGCTGATCCTCGCAGACATCGACAACACGATCATGCCCAAGGGGCGCGACCAGGTGGGGGAGCGCGTTCGCGCCGCCTTCCACGCGGCGCTCGACGCGGGCGTCCGCGTGGGGCCCTGCAGCGGCCGCGGCAGGGACTGGGTCGCGCCGATCTTCGGCGGCGACGAGGCGCTCTTCGCGACCGGCGTCACGACCAACGGCCTGGAGGTCTCGCTCGACGGCGCCATGGTGCGCAAGGTGGGCTTCGAGCGCGAGCCCCTGGTGGAGCTCGTGCGCGCCGTCGAGGGCACGCCGCACGCGGGCGTCATCTGCTTCGAGGGTTACACCCCCTACCTGGTGTGCGGCGAGCGCGCCGACCTCCTCGCCGCCTTCCCGCGCTACGGCGAGGCCTGCGTCGAGGCCGACGAGGTGCCGCGCGTCCCGATCAACAAGGCCAACGTGTTCTCGGCGACCGACGAGGCCACGACCCGCGCGCTCGTCGCCCGCCTCAACCGCGAGGTGGAGGGGCTCGACCTCGACAACGCGCTGCCGACCTTCTCCAACGTGATGCCGGCCGGCATCAACAAGGCGACGGGCATCGACCTCCTGTGCGAGGAGATCGGCTGCTCGCTGGCGGACGTCGTGGTCTTCGGCGACGCGGGCAACGACCTCTCGATGCTCTCGCACGTGCCCGACTCCGTTGCGGTCGCCAACGCCACGCCCGAGGCCGCCGCGGCCGCGCGCTGGCACATCGGCGCCTGCGCGGACGACGCCGTCGCGGACGCGGTCCTGGCGCTCGCCCATGGCGAGTGGCCCTTCGTGCGCTGACGGGCGGCGGCGCCCGGTAGCGAAGGCACCGTCCGCCAGCGAGGCGACGTCCCCCCCAACCTGGCAGACGATGCGTCCCGGCCTCGCTTCTCGTTTCGTTCGTCGCGTTTCATCGGTTCCGCGCCCCGCCCCTACCTGAAATCTCCCGCGCCCTCGATAGTGGTCCCAACGGAAGGCGATTCCGTCGGGACCCGAGGGGGGACCCGAGGCGAGAACCCAGGTGGAAGGTGGGAACGATGAGGAAGCCGTTGAGCCTTGCTGCGATCTCTTCGGTCATGGTCGGTATGGTGCTGATGACGGGGTGTGCGGGCGAGGTGGGCTCCTCCCCCAGTCGGATGGTCGCGCGCGAGGACGCGCTCGCCCAGGACGTCGACGACGAGTCCGAAGACGTCAGGGACCACGACGTCGAAGTGACCCTGAGCGTCGGCTCCGCCGATTCCGGCCGCTCCGGCTCCGCCGATGCGGGCGACCGTGCCGGCGAGGGCGGCGCTGCGCGTGCGAGCGTCGGTGCGGACGACGGCCGGGCCTCGGACCGCGGTGGCGCCACGGACGCGGATCGCGCCTCCGCCGGCCGCTCGAGCGGGAACGACGCCGGCCCCGCCGGCGCCAATGGGACGCAGGACGGCGCGGGCAAGGACGCCGAGCCCTCTCAGTCCGGGGACGCCCTCAACTCCGCGCCGGTCAAGGACCCCATGGCGAGCATGTTCCACAACAACGCCTCCTACTTCCACTACTACGACCAGCTTCCCGCCGAGGGGAAGGCCGTCTACGACGCCGCCTACGACGTGGCCCTGCACCCCACGACGGGGGGCTACGTCCGGACCGTCCAGGTCGATGTGGAGCCCGGCACCCCCGAGGCCGACACTCTCGTGCAGTCTGTGACCTACGCCATCGAGAAGGACCACCCCGAGCTGTTCTACCTCCGCAAGCATCCGATCGGATACCGCTACAACGAGAACGTGGGGGGCATGGAGACGAGCGTCTCCCTCCAGCTGACCTCCACCTACGACAACTGCAGGCAGGAGATGACGGAGTTCAACAACGCGGTCGACTCCTTCCGCGAGGACTGCCAGCTCCTGGCCTCCGACCCCTTCGTCATCCTCGACATTCACGACAAGCTCATCGACCTCGTCTCCTACGACGAGCACAACGAGGACGTCCCCGCGGACGACTACACCTACACCGCCTACGGCGCCTTCGTGGCGAACTCGAGGGGCGAGCGGAACACCTGCGTCTGCGCCGGCTACGCCATGGCGCTCCACTACCTGCTCCAGCAGTCCGGCGAGCAGTCCATCTACGTGGTGGGCTACGCCGGCGGGCCGGACGGGCAGCGGGGCCAGCACGCCTGGAACGAGGTGAAGATCCGCGACAGCTGGTACGTCATCGACGCCACCTGGGACGACGCCCTCGACCCCGAGACCACGGACATGACGGACCGCTACAACCGGGTGGCCGCCTCCGACGCCAGGTTCGCCGACCGCCTGAGGCACAGGTACTTCCTGCTCACCACCGAGGAGTTCGAGGACTTCCAGCCCGGAGACGCCTACACCTACCACTTCGACGACGGCACCTCCGTGTCCTTTGACTCCGGCTCGAGCCACGTGGTGGACGAGAAGGACGAGCGGACCTACGGCTACGTGGTCCCCGACGCCCTGGGGACCAAGTACGACTACGAGGAGCTCGCGAGGGAGCTCGGCCGCTAGAGAGGCCGGTGGTCGTGGGTCGTGCCCGTGCCGGGCACGACCCTTGCGCGTCTGGGCTCACCTGCCGGATGCCTCCCGTCCCAGGGCGACGAGCTCCTCCCTGGTGTAGATGGGGTACTCCGTCAGGTGGCTGGAGCCGTCCAGCCCGAGGCCCGAAGCGAGGCGCAGCAGGCGGCCTCCCTCGGCGTCGAAGTCGACCACGTCCTCGACCACCGCGGCCACGCCCATGGTGTCGCCGTCGAGTACCAGCAGGGGACCCGTGCCCACGTCGGCGTTCCGGACGAGCGCGTAGATGCGGCTCCCGTCCACGCTCGGCTCCACCCTGATGGTGCGGGGGTGGGAGGGGTCCTCGAGGTCAAGCTCGTCCGTGGACAGGATCCCGCCGGTCTCGAGGTCGCAGACCGCGAGGTCCTTCTCGGTGAGGAGCAGGAGCCTGGCGTCGTCGTCGCAGTAGGCGGCCGCGACCACCGACTTCGCCCCGTGGGGGTAGTCGATGCTGCGCGTCTGCCTCCCGCTCCCAATGTCGTAGGAGACGACGCGGCCGTCGTTGGTGACGACCGAGAACTCCGCCGCCCCGTCGGCGACGGCGATGCCGCGAGTGGGGCTGACGTCCAGGTCGGTCGGTACGGTGCGGCTCTCCCCCGTGTCGAGGTCGACGGCGAGGAAGGAGCGGATCGTCGGGTCGCCCTCGCCCGGGTGGAGGCCGACGACGAGCCACCCGCTGCGGCCCGCGGCGCACAGAGAGGTCCCGCCGACGCCCCCGGTCGCGGGGCGGCCCTTGAGGTCGGGGATCGTGCGTACGAGGCTGCCGTCCTCGAACACCTCGACGTCGAAGGCGCTGCCGTCGCCGTGCTCGGCGACGTAGAGGTGGCGGATGCTCCCGTCTCGCCCCTCCACGAAGGTGGTGTAGGGGGAGCGCTCCTCCTCGGCGTACGTACCCGTCCCGTCGTCCGCGAGGCGAGCGAACGAGTGCGGGCCGGTGAGGACGAGGGGGCCCGTCCCGTGCCCCGGGGCCGTGACGAAGGCGGGGCCGACCCACCCGCTGAGTGTGGCCTGCCCTTCGCCCTTGGCGGGCGCCGCCTCGAGGGAGCTCGCCTCGAAGGCGCCGAGCCTGCCGTCCCCGTCGACCGTGAGGATGAGGCTCCCGTCGCGGGACCAGCCGGCAGCCGCGGGGGAGGAGCCAGTGGCGAGGACCTCCCGCGCCGCCCGGTTCCTGGCCACCGTCGTGCGGAACAGCCTCGAGCGGTCCTCGTCGGGGACGAGGCAGACGTAGCCGCCCTCCCCGCTGGGGGTGCTCATGAGGGCTGGCAGGCACCCGTCCGGGAACGTGCCCGGGGCGCAGCCCGCGAAGGAGGGCTTCTCGCCGAGGAGCGTGTAGAGGGGGTGGACCTCGAGGCGGTCGTTGACGAGGTCGCTGCCATCGGCGAGCTCCTCGTCGCTCGGGAGCGAGGCGACGATGAGGCGACCCGCCTCGGTGAAGGCCATGACGTAGTCGACCGAGTCTCGCATGCGCGATGCGGCGATTACCTGGTCGCCGCAGGAGTCGGCGTCGTAGAGCCGCATGTCGTCGGAGACGAGCGACACGGTGTCGCCCGCCACGACGGCGTACCCCCCCGTCGCGGACGGGGATGACGCGCGCGTGCATTCCCTCCTCCCATGGGTCCGTGTCGTCGAGCGAGCGCTCCGCGGAGGTGGAGCCGTCCTGCCCGAGTGCGGTGAGGGTCAGGGTGGAGCCCCGCCGTCCGTGCAGCGCAAGGAAGGGCGACCTGCTTCCCTCTGGTCCCGCGCCGCCGGCGATGGCCAGGTCGAGAATCTCGTCCTGCCCGGGAAGCCCCGCCGGAAGGGGTCCCGAGCAGGCACCGTCCGGCGTCCCGGACGACAGGTACCAGCGCTTGGCGCCCGCGCCGCCAGCGCCCTCGCCCTCGTCCTCGGTCAGGGCCGCCACGAGGAAGCGGCCCTGTCCTTGGTCCCAGGCGACCTGGCAGGAGGCATGACCCTCGGCATAGCGGACGAGGGGGCCCGCGGGGACGCCGGTCTCGAACGTGTGCCTCTCCCGGCCGGTCTCTACGTCGACGAGATGCAGCACCAGCTGACTCGTCCCCGCGTCGACCTCGGCGAAGAGCAGCGAGTCGGCCGCGTACGAGGCGTCGAAGGAGCTTCCCGGCAGGCTCGTCCTGGGGTAGAACCACGTGCTCGACCACACCTGCTTGCCCGTGCCCATGTCGATGCCCTCCGAGAAGCTCCTGTCCCCCGTACAGCACAGCGCGAGGACGGAGCTGTCCTGGGAGAGGTACGGGTCGAGGTACTCGTCGGCGCCCGGGGGCAGGCTCGCGAGCTCGTGCGCGAGGTCGTGGTTCTCCCAGAGGACGTCTCCGGTCGCGGCGTCGAGGCACCTCACGACGTTCTCCGCGTCCACCACGACGAGGCGCCTGCCGTCGCTGGTCGGGACCATCCGCACGACGTCGGCGGGGAGGTCGGCGAGGAGCTCGAAGGTCACGTCGCCGCCGTAGGCGCCGGTCGCCTCCGCGAGGGTCCGTTCGGCCCGCGCGCTCGCCGGGCCGTCCGGATCGAGCTCGAGGGACACGATCGCGGAGGCGGACGCCTCCCGGAGGTCCAGTGCGTCAAGCTGGAGCCGGGCGTTGCTCGCGGCGGTGGCGGCGTCGTGCTCCTGGATGCTCCGCCTCTGGCTGGCCATGGTCAGGGCGGCATGGATGGAGGCGACCGCGACGACGAGGAGGATGGCCGCGGCGGCGCCCGTGGCCACGGCGAGTCGACGCGCGCGGTAGCGGCGCTCGCGCTGCCAGAGGGAGTCGAAGCTGACCTGCGACAGGGTGGCGAGGATCCTAACCGCCTCCCTGTGGAAGCTCGCCGGACGGTACCTCCCGGACCCGTCCGTGAGGTTCGCCGACAGGGGGCTGTGGGCGCGGGCGCCGCGGCCGTCGCGTCCCTGGTCCGTGAGGAGCGCCTCCGGGATGACCTCCTCGGGGTCGCCGGAGACGAGGACGGTCAGGACGTGCTCGAGGTCGCGCGTGGCGAGGAAGTGGTCGATCTCCGCGAGGACCCAGGGTGACTTCCTCGTCTCCTCCGAGCAGACGACGATCAGGTATTCGCTCTGGTCCAGCGCCGCCTTGAGGCTGGCGTCGAGGTCGCACGAGAGCGAGAGCTCCGTCTCGTCGCGGAAGACGACGTAGCGTGCGGGCGCGGTACCGTCCTCGTCCCGTCCGCCGTTGCCGCGCGGCGGACGGGCGTGCTCGATCGCGGACTGGATCCGGGCGGCGACGCGCTTGTCGCGCCTGTTGTGGCGATAGCTGATGAACGCCTTGTACCGGTACACGCATTCCTCCCTGTGGTGGCGGGGTCGGCCTTCGGGGCCGCCTACGGGACGGGGAACCACGCGAGCCTCAGGATGTCTGCGGTCGCGAGAATCATGCCCGCGTCGAGGGACTGGAAGAGGTCGAACTCCTCGCCCTGCCTGCGGTAGCGCGCGAAGCGCTCGTCGGGGCGGGTGGCCTCCCCGTCGCGCGCGCCCGCGTACTCGCTGGCGTGGTACTCGTAGTCGAGCTGGCGCTGCAGCCCCTCGAGCTCGCCCCAGGAGCAGATGCAGGGGTGGACCTTCGCGATCTGCACCATGTGGCTCGGTGCCCCGTTCCTGATGCACTGGACCGCCTGGTAGGGGTCGGGCCGGCCGTCTCGGCCGCACATGCCGACCCAGCCGCGGCTCTGCATGTGCCGCCGCCAGCGGACGTGCTCAATGCGTTCGAGCTCCTTCAGGAGGAGGCACCTCTCGACCCGGCCCCCGCGGGCACTCCTGCGCAGCCGGTCCTCGAAGGCCCGGGCGAGGAGCCGCCTCGCGTCGGCGTCCCACCAGGCGCCTGCGTCCTGCACGTACCACGCCTCCGGGAAGACGCCCGCGGCGAAGAGCCGGTAGGGGAGGCTCGCCGCGCACGCCCGAGAGCTGTCCCTATGGTAGAGGCGGCCGAAGTAGCCGTCCAGCTCCTCGTAGCGCCCGTCCGCCGCGGGCCCGGTCCCGCAGTACACGAGGCGGACGCACTCGGCCGCCCGCTCGATGGCGTCTCGGCCGAGGTGTGGCCAGGCGTAGCGCTCCTCGGGCGAGCCGAACGTGACGAAGCCGTAGTTGTTGAACCACTGGTTGGCGTGCTCCTCGCCCTTGGGGACCATGAGGTTGGCCCCGAGGGACGCGAGCGAGGGGTCGGAGCACGGCACCGCGATGACGGGCCTCGTGGCGGCGTAGTCCCGGGTCCTCCCCGCGGCGACCGCGCAGCGGACGCTCGTCTCGCGGACGCGCGCGGCGAGCGAGAGGTTGCCCAGGTCGGATCCGGTGTCGACGACGTAGTAGAGGAGGTCGCCCGTAGCCTCGAGCCCCTCGAGCGCCCTCGTGAGGGCGGGGGAGGAGAGGTCGACGTCGCTGTAGGCGAGCTCGATGGGCGCCAGGCCGTCGTCGGTGAAGGGGAGCTCGCCCCCGGTGGCCTCTCCGCCGTCGCGGACCGCCCTCCCCAGTGGCCTGAGCCGCGAGTAGGGCGACATGCCGGGGCACTTCGCGCCCAGGGCGGCATAGAGTCCGGAGGCGTGGGGGGAGAGCACGGAGACCTTCGTCGTGACCCCCTCGCCGCAGACGGGGAGGGCGAACGCCTCCCGGACGAGCCAGGACGCGAGCGAGGCGTTCGCGTTCGAGCTGAGGACGACCACGTGGAGCGTCTGGTCATCCGCGCTCTCGCGGACTGCCTTGGAGGTGAGGCGGTAGAAGGGCGGGTGGCGCACGAGGAGCCCGAGGGCCGCCTCGTGCGCGTCGTCCACCAGGAAGACGCGGACCGTGCGCAGTGCGTCGGGGTTGGAGGATCGGACGAGGTTGAGCGCCGTGTCGATGACGGGGGAGGCCAGCTCCTCGTCGCAGCGGACGACGACCTCGGTCACGGGGGCGTCGGCCTCCGCGCCCCCTGGCGCCTCGCCGTGCTGCACGAGGTCGAGCACGGCGAGGGCGTCGAGGACGTTCCTCTCGAGGTCGTCGTCCAGAAGGACGACGCGCAGCCCCCCGTGCGCCCCCGCGTCGAGGGCGCTGGAGAGCGAGGGGCCGGAGAAGGACGTGAGGACGCGGAGGCCCGTCGTGGCGGGCATGGTCTGCCGCAGGAGGGAGGTGAGGTCGTTCTCGCAGTTGTCGACGCAGGTCCCGAAGTCGTCTGCGGCCTGGCCCGCGTCCGGCACGCGCGGGGCGCGGAGGATGTCCGGGGAGGTCACCTGCCGGCGGGCCTCCCCGCAGCCGTGGAAGTACGCCTCGCGGAAGACGTCTCCGACGGAGAGGAAGGCGCCCGGGACCGGGCAGGCCGCCACGTCGGTCTCGCAGCAGCATCCGAGCACGTAGAGGGCATCGCCCCTGGTCTTGTCCTGCGCGAAGTAGCAGGTCTCGAGCAGTTCGCAGGCGCTTCGGTAGGCCTCTGCGTACCTGCCCGCGGAGAGCAGCGACCGCGCCCGCGCGAGCTTGGCCGACGCGATCCGGTCGTCCTCGAGGAGGTCCTGCTCGCCGGCTCCCTCCCCGCCGCGCGCGTCCTGCGCCCCCGCGAGGGCCCCGTCGGGGGCGCAGGACGCGTCAAGCCGGTCTGCACCGACGCCGGGGAGGATCAGGCTCGCGAGGTGGTCGACGGGCGCCGTGCAGCCGGGGGAGTCGTAGTGCTCCCAGAGGTAGTAGGTGGAGGCGACGAGCGAGAGCGTCGCGAGGAGGTCGGGCAGGGACATCCCGTCGAAGGAGTCCCTGCCGGCGGGAGCCGCGTCGAACGCCCCCTCGTCCGGCCCGGCCGCGCGCACCCCGAGCGCGGCCGGGAGGTCGAGGCCGGGGAGGCTGAGGTCCTCCCCGTAGCTCCAGAGGTGCGCCCCCGTGCTGCGCCTGGCCTCGCAGGAGGTGTCGGGGGCCGCGCCGCTCCTGTCGTCGGAGAGCAGGGTGCGCAGGTGCCGGCGGAAGACGTCGAGCTCCTCGGGTGCCAGGCCGGAGACGACCTCCTCCCAGCGCGCGGCGAAGGCCTGCTGGTAGGGGAAGTCCCTGGGGGCGTACGGGAGGCCGGTTCCGGGGTCGAGCGGGCTCCTCAGCAGGAGCTCCATGATCTGGGTGCAGCTCCTGCGCCCGGAGTCGCTGCCGCAGAAGAAGCGGGTCCTCGTCGCCCCGCGCGAGATCCGGGAGAGCACGCCCTTGTCGGCGTCGGTCAGGGGGCCCGAGGACAGGGCGTCGGAGATCATCCGGACCATGTCGCCCTGGCTTAGGTTGGGTGGGACGAGGTTGTTCCAGTGGATGGCGTTCGTGGCCTGTGACCTCCGGCTCATGTGGGTTTCTCCTTTTATTATATGGGGACCGCGGCGGGGCTTCCGTGTCCGTGGGGTGGCCGGTGCGGCCGGCCCCGCTACTTCCGGTCCATCGAGATGGTCTCGCCGCCACTCTCGAGGACGAGGTGCCCTCCCTCGTCGACGCGATATGTGCACGAGATGCTATCCAGACCGGACTTGAAGGTGAGCACGCCGTCGCTCGCGACGCCCGGGATCGTGGCGACGTTGTCCTCGCTGTGGTAGGTCATCGTCGCGTCGCTGCCGTCGATGGTGATGGTGATGTAGTCATCCGGGTTGCCGGGGACCTCGGTGATCCAGGTGCCGTCCGAGGAGGAGCAGGCGGGGAGCAGGAGGCTCGCGACGAGCGCCAGCACGATCAGGACGATGGCGGGACGGGTGCGCGTGACGGTCTTCTCGATGGTCTCTTCCATGGTCTTCTCCCTTCGTCGGGCGTCTTCCCGGCGCCCTGCCTCCCGGCCCTCTGCCGGTCGGTCTCTGACTGGGATCACTATCGGGGAGGCGGGGCGTTTCAGGTAGGGCGTCCGGAGCGGCTCCGTGGAACGCCGGCGCACGAAACGTGAAACGCGAAGCGGGCGGGCGCGCCCGCTCGGGCACCTCCCTCAACCAGGCCCTTCTCCGCACAGCCGAAGATAACCACCGTCCACCCGAACTTGTTTGAACAAATTGTCGGGCGACCGTACCCTCTTGTCAGTAAACGAGTTGTTCAAACAAGAGGGCAGGTTGTGCATGCATCCGGAAGCCTGCCCTCCGCGCGGACGACCGCGGGGCGGGCCAGGCGCCCTCCCCGGCTTCCAAGAAGCGGGCGGGATGCGTCCCGTCCCCAGGGCATGAGGGGGAGTATCCATGAACACCAACATCTCTCGTCGCAACTTCCTCGCGGGCAGCGCCATCGCCCTCGCCGGCCTGGGCCTCGCCGGCTGCTCCAGCTCCGGCTCCAGCTCCAGCTCCTCCGACTCCTCGGCCGCGTCCGGGGCCTCGGGCTCGGTCTACTACCTCAACTTCAAGCCCGAGGCCGACCAGGCCTGGCAGGACCTCGCCAAGAAGTACACCGACGAGACGGGCGTCGAGGTCAAGGTCGTGACGGCCGCCTCCGGCACCTACGAGGAGAAGCTCAAGAGCGAGATGGCCAAGAGCTCCGCCCCCACGCTCTTCCAGGTGAGCGGCTACGTGGGCCTGGAGAACTGGAAGGAGTACTGCGCCGACCTCGCGGACTCCGACGTCTACGGAGAGCTCACCAACCTCGACCTCGTGCTCAAGGACGGCGACAAGGTCGACGCCATCGGCTTCGTCGAGGAGGACTACGGCATCGTCTACAACAAGGAGCTACTGACCAAGGCCGGCTACTCCGCCTCCGACATCACGAGCTTCGCCACGCTCAAGAAGGTCGCCGACGACATCCAGGCCCGCAAGGACGAGCTCGGCGTCAAGGGCGCCTTCGTGAGCTCCGGCCTCGACTCCAGCTCCAGCTGGCGCTTCACCAACCACCTCGCCAACATGCCGCTGTGGTTCGAGTTCCAGGACGACAACGTTACCAACCCCGACACCATCAAGGGCACCTACCTGCCTAACTACAAGGACATCTTCGACCTGTACACGACCGACTCGACGGTCGAGAAGTCCCAGCTCTCCGCAAAGACCTCCGACGACGCGGTCGCCGAGTTCGTGGGCGGCGAGGCCGTGTTCTACCAGACCGGCTCCTGGGACTACAAGAACATCAAGGCGCTCGGCGACGACAAGCTCGGCCTGCTCCCGATCTACATCGGCGTGGGCGACGAGGCCAAGCAGGGCGTCTGCGCGGGCACCGAGAACTACTGGGCCGTCAACGTCGACGCGGCCGAGGAGGACCAGAAGGCCACCCTCGACTTCCTGAAGTGGGTCGTGACCTCCGACGAGGGCACCACGGCGCTCGCCGACGACATGGGCTTCAACTGCCCGTTCAAGAGCGCGAAGGAGCCCTCGAACCCGATCTACGCCCAGGCCAAGGAGTACAGCGACGCCGGCAAGTCCCCGGTCGGCTGGGCCTTCTCCGTGCAGCCCAACCAGGAGTACCGCGACGACCTGGCGAGCGCCCTCACCTCCTACACCTCCGGCGGCTCCTGGGACGAGGTCAAGACGGCCTTCGTCGACAACTGGGCGACCGAGAAGGCGTCCAACAACTAGCTCGCACGTGGGTGGGGGCGGGGTGCCGGCGCGGCGCCCCGCCCCTCGGCTGAGGGGGTAGTCATGGGAAAGGTACTCAGGAGATGGTGGCCGCTGTTCGTGCTGCCGTGCACGCTCTCCTTCGTGTTCGGCTTCATCATCCCGTTCGTGCAGGGCGCCTACCTGTCGTTCTGCGAGTTCAAGGTCATCAACAAGGCCAAGTTCGTCGGCCTGTCCAACTACGTCGCCGCCTTCCAGGACGAGCAGTTCGCGCACGCCTTCTAGCTCACGGCGGCCTTCGCCCTCACGGTGACGGTCCTCGTCAACGTGATCGCCCTCGCCATCGCGCTCGCGCTCACGCGCGGCCGGCTCAGGGGCACCAACGTCTTCCGCACCGTGTTCTTCATGCCCAACCTGATCGGCGGCATCGTGCTCGGCTACATCTGGAACATCCTGATCAACGCCGTGCTCTCCATCGCCGGCCAGCAGCTCCTCGCGCTCAACACCGCCGCCGGCTTCTGGGGCCTCGTGATCCTCACCCTGTGGCAGCAGGTCGGCTACATGATGATCATCTACATCGCGGGCCTGCAGTCCATCTCCTCGGACTACCTCGAGGCGGCCAAGGTCGACGGCGCCACCGCCTGGCAGACGCTGTGGAAGGTCAAGATCCCCAACCTCATGCCCACGATCACGATCTGCCTGTTCCTGACGATCACCAACGGCTTCAAGCTCTTCGACCAGAACCTCGCGCTCACCGGCGGTGACCCCAACCACATGAGCGAGCTCCTCGCGCTGAACATCTACAACACGTTCTACTCGCGCGTGGGCGCCAAGTGGATGGGCATCGGCCAGGCCAAGGCAGTGATCTTCTGCATCCTCGTCGTCGCCATCGCCCTCATCCAGCTCAAGATCACGAAGTCCAAGGAGGTGCAGCAGTAATGGTGCGCGAGAGAAGGATCAACCGCGTGCTCACCGTCGTCTTCACGATCCTGAGCCTCGCGTGGATCTACCCCATGTTCATGATCTTCGTGAACTCCTTCAAGCAGGAGAACGCGATCAACACCACGAGCGTGTTCGAGCTGCTCAACGCCGGCAACTTCGACGGCCTCGCCAACTACGTGAACGCGCTCACGCGCCAGGGCTTCGCCTCGGCCTTCGGCTACTCGCTCCTGATCACGGTCACGTCCGTCGTGCTCATCCTCGTGTGCTGCTCCATGTGCGCCTGGTACGTGGTGCGCGTGAACGACCGCTTCTGCAAGGCCCTGTACTACCTGTTCGTCTTCTCCATGGTCGTCCCGTTCCAGATGCTCATGTTCACGCTCTCG
>JAZHSQ010000035.1:0-20002 GCA_036454645.1 Olsenella sp.
CTGGCGAGATGGCCAAGTGGTAAGGCAGAGGCCTGCAAAGCCTTTATCCCCGGTTCGAATCCGGGTCTCGCCTCCAAGCGACGTCGAGGGCACCCCGCGGGGTGCCCTCTCTCTTTCGCAGGCCAGCCTGGGCCCGGGCCCGGACGCGGGCGGCGGCCGCCCCGGCCACGACAGGGCCCCGGCCGCATGCGGCGCCGAGGTCGGCGCGGGTGGTTGTCGGAGACGGGGCGCCCCGCCTGCGGCCCGCCCCGGCCATGGCCGGCGCCTGCGCAGCCACCCGGCGGCGCGCGTGCACCTTCGGGAGTTATGGACGCCCCCCTGCGCCAAGCCTTGGCCCGGCAGCCCGGCCGGATTCTTCCCTCCCCCGCCGCAATCCGTCTCATTCGGCGTTTTCCCAGGTAGCCACGACATACAGGTCCGCTCCATGGCCTGGCCCCGCCCGCGACCCGTCCATAACCTCCGAAACTGCAACGATCAGCGCGGGAAATTGCGGAGGAGGGGCGCAGGCAGCGAACCGGGCAGAGACGCCGGGCACATCGCGTGGCTCCGAGAGCGGCAGCGTACGGGAGTGCGCGGCGTGGGGCGTGGGACGTGGAGCGCCGGCGTGGGGCATGGGGCGTGGGTGCGAGCTCCGGGCGCCGTCACGAGCGGCACGCCATCGCGGGCGGCGCCGGCGGCGGGGGGCGCCGTCACGGGACGGCGGCCGGCAACGTGGCGAGCCGTCGCGGGGCGACACGCCGCCGCGGGCAACACCGGCCCCCCGGGCCCGCGGCTACCTCAGCAGCTTCACCAGCCGCACGACCGTGCCCTGGCCGGAGCGCTTGAGGTGGATCGAGACGCTGTCCGCCAGGAGCCGCATGAGCTTGATGCCGCGCCCGCGCTCGAGGGCGTCCACCGACGAGACGGGCTCCTCGTCCGCCGCGAGCTCGAAGCCCGCGCCGCAGTCGCTCACGTCGACGATCGCCCGGTCCGCGTAGCCGGTCACCGTCGCCAGCACGCCGCCCTGCTCGGTGTGGTCGACGGCGTTGCCCATCGCCTCCCCCACCGCGAGCGTCATGTCGAAGAGCCGGTCGCCCTCAAAGCCGAGGTGCCGCAGCAGCTCCTCCACGCGACCGCGAGCCGCCTGGAGGTTGTCCCCCTCGACGCGCAGGACGTTGTGGGAGACGGGCTGGGCCTGGGGGTCGAGCTCCTCGACCCGGGGGCGCTCGCCCACCTGCTGCACGGGGGCGTAGTCGACCAGGCGGTAGATGCTGAAGATACGCATGACGCGCGGCGAGACGTTGATGCAGGAGAGGAGCCCGCCCGACTCGCGCATCCTGCGCACGGCGCCGAAGAGCATGCCCATGCCCGCGGAGTCCACGTACTCGGTCTGCACGAAGTTGAGCATGATGCGGCGGCAGCCCTGGTCGCTCAGGCTCTGGATGAGCCTCTTGAGCGACGCGGCCTGCCGCACGTCGAGCGAGCGCCCCACGGGCACGACTGCTATGTTCGTCTTCCCTGCCATACGGGGTTTGTTCCCATTGTGCCGGCGCGCATTCGCGCGAGCGCCCGCGACCTCGCGACGTCCACGCGGCGCCGGGGCGCGGGTCCGAGACGCGCGTGCGGCCGCGGGGCGGGCGAGCTGGCGCAGCCGTGCGGCCGCGGGGCGGCGCGCCTACGCCTGCGGCCCGACCCCGTCGAAGCGCAGCGCGACCATGGCGACGTCGTCGTCCAGGCTGTTGTCCGTGAAGGCGTCGAGCGTGGCGAGCAGCCGGTCGCAGATCCCCTCGAAGCCCGCGGCCGCCTCGCGCATCACCGCCTCGCGCAGCCCGTCCTCGCCGAAGAAGTCGCCCTCCGGCGAGCGCGCCTCGGTCGTGCCGTCCGTGTAGAGCAGCAGCATGTCGCCCTTCTCGATCGCCTCCACGCCGTTCTGGTAGGCCATGTCGGCGAAGGCGCCGACGACGCCCGACTGCACGTTGAGCGTGGCGTACTCACCCGTCCTGCTCCGCATCAGGATCGCGGGGGGATGCCCCGCCGAGCAGTACGTGATCGTCGCCTCGTCGAGGTCGACGAGCCCCACGAAGAGCGTGGCGAACGTCTCCACGCGCGAGAAGCCCAGCAGGAAGTCGTTGAGCGAGCGCACCATGCGCGCCGGCGTGAGCCCCTCCCAGGCGTAGGCGCCCAGGGCCGTCTTGACGGCGGCCGAGACGGACGCGGCCTCCACGCCCTTCCCGGAGACGTCGCCCATGATCACGCACGCGCGGCGCCCCGGCAGGCGCACGAGGTCGTAGAAGTCGCCGCCCACGAAGGCCGAGGCGGTGGCGGAGGAGTAGAGCCCCTGGGCGGAGATGCCCTCGACCTCCTGCAGCTCGTTCCTCATGCCGCTCTGCAGCGCCTGCGAGATGCGCTTGTCGCGCGCGCTCTGCTCGCGCCCCTGGGCGAGGTCGCGCACGTCGTCGGCGAGGCGGCGCAGGAAGTCGACCTCGCCGTCCTCGAAGGGCTCCGCACCCGCGCCGCGCGCCAGCACGAAGGCCCAGCGCGGCGAGGTCGCGCGTCCCACGTCCACGACGACGGCCTGCGTGAGGTCCTCGCCCCACCCCACCAGCGCGCGCCCGAGCGGCGAGCCCGCGTCGAGGGGGGCGACCTCCCGGCCGTCCCGCGCGGGCTCGGCCAGCTGCGCGCCCGCGTCGGCCGGCAGCTCCATCCTGCGGCCGTCCGAGAGCACGGCCGAGCCCCTCGAGCCGGCGGGGCCCAGGCAGACGCGGACGAAGCGGGCGTCGAGCTCGTCGGCGGCGTCGGCGAGCACCGAGGCCACGAGCGGGGCGTCCAGGGTGTCGGCGGCCATCAGGCGCTCCCTGAGCTCGGTCGAGCGCGCGGCCAGGTGCTCCTTGCGCTGCGCCCGCATCGCAGCGAAGGCGCCCATGAGCTGCACGGAGAGGTACTGGCCCACGGCGTCGAGCAGGCGCGCGTCCTCGCGCTTCGTGGGGTGGACCGCCTTCCAGCCGACGAGGATGACGCTGATGACGCGCCCGCCGAACCACACGGGGACCACGAGGAAGCTCGTGAAGGGCGGCAGCAGCCGCGCGTCCACGCGGTAGGTCTCGTGCGTCTCCTCGTCGAGCACCTCGCGGGCCGAGAGGCGGCCTCGGCGCAGGTCCTCGGTGGAGGCGCTCAGGACCCTGAGGCGCAGCGCCTGGCCCATCCTGGCGGCGGCGACGCCCGAGATCTTGGAGTAGGGCAGGTACTGGGTGGTCCGGGCGCCGTCCACGCCGTCGCTCATCGCGCGCAGGTGGAAGCCGTCGGACTCGGCGATGTAGACCATGGTGCCGGTCGCGCCCATGGTCTGGTCGATCCCGTCGAGCACGCGCTCGAAGAGCGTCCCCACGTCGGGCGAGTCGAGCGTGCCCAGGACGATCCCGAGCGTGCCGGACAGGCGCCGGTTGGCCTCGGAGAGCTCCGAGACGAGCCGGTCGTGCTCGGCGGCCACCGCGGCCTCGGAGTCGTCCCTATGGGCAACGAGCAGGTAGGTGTCGCCCGGGGCGCGCACGCTGTCGCAGCGGACGACGACGCGTGCGGGCGTGCCGTCCAGGCTGGCGATGACGAGGTGCGCGGAGGTGCCGTCGCAGGAGAAGGGCAGCGCCGCGAGCGAGAAGGGCGTCCCGGGCGTGACCCCCACGGCCGGCGGGAAGAGCCCCCGCACGTCGAGGCCCACGAGGAAGTCGCCGTCGCGCTGGAAGAGGCGGCGGGCCTCCTCGTTGGCGAGCAGGACCACGCCGGCGCCGTCGAAGGCCAGGACCGCGTCGCCCGTGAGCGCGAGCAGCCCCGCGAAGGCGCCCGACACCGAGGCCTTGCCGATGCCCGTGACGCTCTCCACGGGCCTCCTGCGGCCCTCCGAGCCCGCCCGGGGAGCCCTCTGGGCCCCTGCGCCCGCGTGGGCGAGCTCGGCGCGAGGCGGGGCCCCAGCGCCCCCGTCCGCGGCGTCCCGCCTGCCCTCCTGGTGCCGCCCTGCGTCAGACACGTCGCACTCCCTCCGCCACACCGGCCGGCCCGTGGTCCCCGGATACGAAAAAGGGCGCCCGTAGGCGCCCTTGCAATTCGTGGTGTCGGAGGCGGGACTTGAACCCGCACGACCTTTTAGTCAGTCACTAGCACCTCAAGCTAGCGCGTCTGCCAATTCCGCCACTCCGACATGCGAGCGAACTCAGTGCCTGCTCGCTTGCAACGAAGAATATATTAGCAGACCGTCGGGCGCGCGCAAGCCCCAATCCAAACTTTTTTCTCGTCCCGCCGGAGAGCGGCGATCGCCGGCCCCAGGGGGCCAAGGCGGACAAGGACGTGCGGCCGTGTGCGGCGGCCGCGGGCGTGCGGGAGCTCACGGAAAGGGACGGCGGAGAAGGGCGCGCGGCAGCGGGCGTGCTCCTCCCCTACGAAAAGAGGGGGCGCAAGTGCTCCCCCTCGGGTCGTGCGATCTGCAGGACAGGCCGCGCGCGGGGCCGCTCGGGCCGGGACGCGCACCAAGCCGAGGTCCTTCTCCGCTACTTCTCCCAGCCGTAGTTCTCGGGCGTCGGGGTCTCGAGCAGGCACGGGCCGAAGTTGGCGAGGCCCTTCTTGGCCACGACGACGTCGGCGCCGCAGAAGACGGGGATGAAGCCGTAGGACTTGAGGGCCTCCTTCTCCGCCTCGTTCACGGCCTTCATCTGCTCGGCGTGGTCCGCGATGCCGCAGACGGCCGCGAACTTGGCGTCGAGCTCGGCGTTGCCGAGGTGCGTGAAGTTGGAGGAGGACTCGGAGCCGTAGATCTGGCCACCGTTGTTGTAGGAGGCGGAGCCGGCGCTCCAGGCGAACAGGACCGTGTCCCAGTCACCGCTGGTCAGCGTCTTGGAGAACTCGGACGCAGGGTGGTTGTCGATCGTGAGGTTCATGCCGGCGTCCTTGCACATCTTCTGGATGGCGGCGGCGCGGTTCTTGGTGACGTTGGAGTCGCCGAAGGTCGTGAAGCTGAAGGCGACCTGCTGGCCGTCCTTGGCGTAGTAGCCGTCGCCGCCCATCTCGTAGCCGGCGTCCTCGAGCGTCTTCTTGGCGGCCGCGATCTCGGCCTCGGCGTCGCTGTTGGCCGTGATGTCATCGGGCAGGTTGTTCTCGTAGCCGTCCTGCCACTGGCAGCAGAGCAGCGAGCCGATGCGCTCCTCGGACCAGTTTACGCCCTGGTAGACGATGCTCAGGATCGTCGGGACGTCTATGCACTGCGCGAAGGCCTTGCGGACGTTGATGTCTGCCATCGAGTCGCGCGTGGAGTTGATCTCGATGTTGGCGATGGAGATGGAGTCGGCGCGGCGGATCTCTGCGCTGTCCATGCCGGCGAAGTTGGAGAGCATCTCCGAGGAGCCGGTGGCGCCGGGCTCGGTCGCGTCGATCTCGCCGTTCTTGAAGGCGTTGTACATGGCCTGGGAGTCCATCTGCTTGTAGACGATGGTCTCGAGCTTGGCCTCGTCGCCCCACCACTTGGGGTTGCGCTTGAAGGTGATCTGCGTCTGGTCGAAGGTGTCGACGGCGAAGGGACCCGCGCCCCACTCGTTGTGCGGGTTGTTGTTGAAGCCGTTGTTGAAGGTCTCGGCGTCGGCCGCAGCGTCCGGGTGCAGGAACGAGATGATGGACTCGACCGGGTAGTACGGGGTCGAGAAGGTGATCACGCACTCCTTGTCGGTCGCGCCGGCCTTGACGGACTCAATCTGCTGGTAGCCGTCGGTCGAGGCGGGGGTGTAGTCCGCGTTCTGGCCGCTGCAGGACTTCCAGACGGACTCGTAGGCGCGCCAGTCGATCGGCGTGCCGTCGTTGAAGGTCGCCTTGTCGGCGATCTTGATGGTGCAGACCTCCTTGCCGCCCTCCTCGGTCGTCTCGATGGAGTCGATGTAGTTGGGGTCGGGCGTGAAGGTGCCGCCGTCGGCGCTCTGCTTGAAGGGGCTCAGCGGCATGTAGAGCTGCCAGAAGTACTTCATGTACGTGGTGTTGCCGTTGATGTTGAGGTTGTTGAAGTCCGGGCCGATCTCGCTCGCGGAGAGGTTGAGCGTGCCGCCGTCCTTGATCTCGTCGCGGGACTTGGGGTTAGTGTAGACCTTGCCCTTCTCGGGGAGCGGGAGCTTGGTGAGGTCAGTGGTAGCCGGGCTGCCGCTCGCCGGCTCGGTGCCGGTGACGTCGGTTCCCTGCGCGGTGCTGCCGGTGCTGGAACCGTCGCTGCCGCAGGCGGCCAGGCCGAGGCCGGCGAGCACGGCGGCGGAGGCGGAGACGAACGTCCTCCGGGTGAGTTTTGCAGTCATGCGTCATCCTTTCGACAAAGTTGAGACGAAACTGAGACAAAACTATTGCATAAATGTGACACATGCGATTCGTAATTTCGCCGACGGAAACACGGAGTCCTCAAACGATGTGTAAACGCGCGTCCGCGGTCGGGGGCGACGCAGTTGGGGCGGCCCGTCGGCGCCCGAGAAGGAGCGAGGGCGGACGCAAAAAAGCGAGGGCGGCCGGACGGGGCCGCCCTCGCTCTTGTCTCGTCGTGTGCCGTCGGCTCAGGGCCGTCCGCGGGCGGCCCTGCCGCGAGCTGCCGCGTCCGCGACGCCCGCCGCCGAGCCCTACCTCGCGCCGCGGATGAGCGAGGCGGCGGGCACGAGCTCGCCGTCCTTGTAGACGAGGCGCTCGCGCGTCCGCTCGACCTTGGGGTCGGGGATGGGGATGGCGGAGAGGAGCGCCTTGGTGTAGGGGTCCTGGGGGTTGGTGAAGACGTCCTCGGTGTCGCCCTGCTCCACGATCTTGCCAAGGTGCATGACGCAGACGTAGTCGGAGATGTGGCGGATGACGGCGAGGTCGTGCGCCACGAAGAGGTAGGAGAGCTTGAGCTCGCGCTGCAGGTCCTCGAGCAGGTTGATCACGCCGGCCTGGATGGAGACGTCGAGCGAGGCGATCGGCTCGTCGAGGAGCAGGATCTTGGGGCTCGTGGCGAGGGCGCGCGCGATGGCGATGCGCTGGCGCTGGCCGCCGGAGAACTGCGACGGGAAGCGGTCGACGTAGTCGGGGTTGATGCCGACGAGGTGCATGAGCTCGCCGATGCGCTTGTTGATCTTGTCCTCCTGCCACTTCTGGGCGCGCAGCGGCTCGGCGAGGACGTCGTAGATCGGCATGCGCGGGTCGAGGGAGCTCATCGGGTCCTGGAAGATGACCTGCAGGTCTCGCCTCAGCTCGCGGCGCTCGTGGCTGCTCTTGATGTCGGCGATGTCCTTGCCGAGCACCTTGATGGTCCCCGACTCGGGCTTCACGAGCTCCATGACCTGGGTCAGCGTCATGGACTTGCCGGAGCCGGACTCGCCGACGAGCGCGAGTGTCTCGCCCTCGTGGATCTTGAAGGTGGCGTGGTCGACCGCCGTCATGGTGCCCTTGTTGCGGCGGATGAGACCCTTGCCCTGGACCGGGAAGGTCTTGACGAGGTCGGTGACCTCGAGCACCACGGGGCGCTGGTCGCGCGGGACCTCGGCCCACTTGGGCGGCAGCGGCTCGAGCGCGGGGTAGACCTTGTCGAAGGTGAGGTGCTCCGCGCGGATCTTGTCCTGGTGCAGGCAGCTCACGAGGTGCCCCTCGGAGGGCTCGAAGGGCTCGAGCGCGGGCTCGACCCGGTGACACTCCTCCGTCGCCATGGGGCAGCGCGGCGAGAAGGGGCAGCCCGAGGGGATCGCGGCGAGCGAGGGCGGGTTGCCCTTGATCGGCACGAGCCTGCTCGTGGCGGCCACGTGGGGCTTGGGGACGGCGCCGAGCAGGCCCATGGTGTAGGGCTGCGACGGGCGCTCGAAGACGGTGTCGATGCTCGCGCGCTCGACGGCGCGGCCCGCGTACATGACGAGCACGTCGTCGGCCGTGCCGGCAACGACGCCGAGGTCGTGGGTGATGAGCACGACCGCGGCGCCCGTCTCGCGCTGGGCGACGGCGAGCACGTCGAGAATCTGCGCCTGGATCGTCACATCGAGGGCGGTCGTGGGCTCGTCGGCGATGATCACGTCGGGGTTGTTGGCGATCGCGATGGCGATGACCACGCGCTGCCTCATGCCGCCGGAGAACTCGTGCGGGTAGGAGTCGAGGCGCTCCTCGGGCCTCGTGATGCCGACGGTCTCGAGCAGCTCGACGCAGCGGTCGTGGACCGCCTGCTTGTCCATCTTGGGGTTGTGGACGAGAAGGGCCTCGGCCAGCTGCTCGCCGATGGTGAACATCGGGGTCAGGGCGGACAGCGGATCCTGGAAGATCATCGAGATGGACTTGCCGCGGAAGGCCGCCATCTCCTCGTCGGTCTTGCCCACGAGCTCCTCGCCCGCGAACCGCACCGAGCCGGAGACGCGCGCGTTGTCGTCGAGCAGGCCGATGAGCGAGAGCGCCGTGACGGACTTGCCCGAGCCGGACTCGCCGACGATCGCCAGGGTGCGGCCGCGCCACAGGTCGAAGTTGACGCCACGGACCGCGTCGACCCTGCCGGCCTCGGTGTTGAAGGAGACCCTGAGGTCGCGGACGCTCATGATCGGGTCGCCGGTGGGCGCCCCCTTGGGGCCGTTGCCCTCGAGCAGCTCGTATGCGAGCACCTGGTCGGGCGTGGTCGAAGAGCCCTTGTCGGCTGCGATGTCCATGTTCTTCTCTTTCGTGTTCATGACTCTACCCCCTGCCTAGAGCGCCGGCTCGGCGGCCTCGGCCTCGGCCTTGGACTCGGCGTCGGCGTCGTCCTCGACCTTGCCGGCGGCGCGGGAGTACGGGTCGATGGCGTCGCGCAGGCCGTCGCCGATGAGCTGCATGCTCACGCAGAGGACGATGAGGACGACGGAGGGGATCAGGATGACCCAGGGGGCCGAGAGCATGGCCGAGGACCCCTGCGAGAGGAGGTAGCCGAGGGAGGTGTCGGGCGCCTTGATGCCCAGGCCGAGGAAGCTGTAGGCGGTCTCGGAGTTGATGCCGGAGATGACGCCGAGGACCGTGTCGAGGATCAGGATCGAGCCCAGGTTGGGAATCAGATGGCGGACGATGATCCTGATTGGCGGGACGCCCATGTACTTGGCGGCGCGCACGTAGTCGCGCTCGCGCAGGGAGAGCGCCATGGTGCGCAGGGTCCTCGCGTAGCCGATCCAGCCGAAGGCCGTGAGGCCGAGGATGAGGGTGATCCAGCCGGTTGTGCCGCTCGCCGAGCGCACGATCAAGGCGACGAGGAGGAAGCTCGGGATGATCAGGAGCATGTCGAGCAGCCACATGCCGACCTTCTCGCCGACGCCGCGCGCGTAGGCGATGGCGGTGCCGACGATGGCCGCGATGATCGTGGTGAGGACGGCGTAGACGATGCCGATCGTGAGCGAGCGGCCGAGGCCGTGGACGACGCAGGCGAACAGGTCGAAGCCGCCGCCGTCGGTGCCGAACCAGTGGCGCGCGTTGGGCGGGACGTTGAGCGCCGTGAAGTCGGGGTCGGTGTAGGTGAACTTGGTCATGAATGGGCCGAAGACCGCCAGCAGCACCATCACCACGAGGATGACGAGGCCGACCATGGCGCTCTTCTGGCGCACGAAGCGGCGCCAGATCAGCTGCGCATAGCCGATGCGCTTGACCTCCATGCCCGAGCCGCCCTGGGCGTCGGCCATGAGCTCGAGCTCGGCGTTGGAGAGGTGTGCCTCGCTGTCGATCTTCTCCGCGATGGAGTCGTTGGGGGCGCCTGCCGCCTGCGCGTCCTCGCCCCTCTTGCCCGCGTCCTGGCGCAGGCCGTCCTTCTTCTCGTCTGCCATGTCTGACCTCCTAGCTCAGCTTGATGCGAGGGTCGAGCGCAGCGGCGAAGAGGTCCGCGAGAAGCGCGCCGACGAGCGTGCAGAGGCCGGAGAAGGCGGCAACGGCGACCGCACCGTAGATGTTGTTGCTGTTGATGCAGTTGATGAAGTACTCGCCCATGCCGTGGATGGCGAAGATCTTCTCCGTCATGACGGCGCCGGTGAAGACGCTCGCGATGGAGAAGGCCACGCTCACCGCCGTGGGGATGAGGGAGGCGCGCAGGGCGTGCTTGCGGATGGCCTGCTTGCGGGTGAGGCCCTTGGCGCGGGCCGTGCGGACGTAGTCGGCGTGCATCTCGTCGAGGAGGTAGGTGCGCTGGCCGAGGTGGTAGCCCACGGACGTGATGATCGTGAGCACCACGGTGGGCAGGAAGATGTGCTGCAGGAAGTCGAGGAGGGCGAGGAGGAAGTTGTCGCCCGTGTAGCTCGAGAGCCCCGTCACGTAGAAGATCCTCGCCCCGGAGGCGGTGTTTATCTCGATCGCGAAGAACACGATCAGAATCGCAAGGACGACCGTCGGGATGACCATGAAGATGGAGGCCACGCCGCTCCAGAACCTGTCCTGCCACTGGTACTGCCGTTGCGCCGTGTAGACGCCCAGGCTCACGCCGATCACGACCGACAGGATCGTCGAGAGGGCCAGCAGCTTGACCGAGTTCATGATGCGCGAGGAGATCTCGGCGTTGACCGAGCTGCCCTCGGGGGTCTTGCCCCAGTCCCACTGGGAGAAGATGCCGTTGAGCCAGGTGCCGTAGCGCTCCATGATGGGCGTCTTGTCGTTGAGGTTGGCGTCGTTCAGCGACTTCTCGATGGACTCCTGCGGCGGGCGCGGGGTCTTGGACTCATAGTTGGACCTCGGGCTCATGAAGGCCGACGCCATGAAGAAGGTCAGCGAGGTCGCGACGAAGATCATCACCGCGTAGCTCACGACTCTTTTGAAGATGTATAGCAGAAAACGCCCCATAGAAGGCTCCTCACGCCATGCTCGCCGGCACGACCGCACCACAGTCCCTGCCGATGGCCATGCGCCCTAGCGCACATAAGTTTACGAGCAGATTTCCGACAAGTTATTACTATACTCCAAGAAGATTACGGGAAGCCACTGATGGCGGCATCAATCCCGCGCACGGGACGCCCCAGCACCCAACCTACACGAACCTATAGGGACCCCTGGGTGCGCGGAGCGCCGCGACGGGCGCCGGCCACGTCCCGCTCGCCGCTCGCCGAGCTCGACTCGGCCGCCCGCCGACCCGTGACGGCCGCGCGTCACCCGCTCCGTCTGCACGCGACACGCTCCGCCCCGAACAAGAGGAGCCTCCCCCGCTCGCGGAGGAGGCTCGCAGGTGCCCCTGGCTGCGCCATGCCGCGGACGCGCGGCTACATGCCGATGGTGCCGGTCGGGAAGGTCAGCGCCATGACGAGGACGCAGACGCCGAAGGTGACCGCGGTGATGATGGTCAGGCGGTCGAGGTTCTTCTCCCACACGCCGGAGCCGGCGGTGGCGTTGTACATGGAGGACGCGATGAGGTCCGAGACGCCCGTGCCCTTGCCGGAGTGCATGAGGACGAGGACGATCGTCAGGAAGGCCGAGATGGCCATGAGGACGAGCAGGATGATGTTGAGGACGCTCACGAAGACTCCCTCTGTGCGGGACGCACATCTTGCATAGGCAATACAACATCTCAACATTATCACACGCGGGGGCGCAGGCCAAGGGGCGCACAAAGCGTCCAGAGCGCGAACGGGCCTCCCCGCCTCCCCCGCCGGCAGGGCGCCCATGGACGGGGCACGCCCGCGAGGACCGCGCCCGCAGCGAGCCGCGCTCGCATCGATCCGCAGGCGAGAAGGAAGCGGGACCCGGGCGCTAACGCCCGGGTCCCTCCGTCAGCCGTGCCTCAGCGAGCCTCGCGCTGCGTCGCTACATGGCGGCGCGCACCATCTCCGCGAAGGAGTCGGCCTTGAGGGAGGCGCCGCCGACGAGCGCGCCGTCGACGTCCTCCTTCTCCAGGAAGCCGCCCACGTTGCCGGGCTTGGCGGAGCCGCCGTAGAGGATGCGGACGCCGTCGGCCGTCTCCTGGCCGAAGACCTCGGCGAGGGTCCTGCGGATCGCGCCGCAGACCTCTTCGGCGTCGTCGGCCGTGGCGGTCTTGCCGGTGCCGATGGCCCAGATGGGCTCGTAGGCGATGATGTACTTGGAGGGGTCGGAGAGGTCGAGGCCCTCGGTGTCCTTCCTGACCTGGTCGCACACGAACTCGACGTGCTTGCCGGCCTCGCGGACCTCGAGGGACTCGCCGCAGCAGCTGATGGGGACGATGCCGTGCTCCATCAGCTTCTTGGCCTTCCTGTTGACGTCCTCGTCCGTCTCGCCGAAGTAGCCGCGGCGCTCGGAGTGGCCGATGATGCAGTAGGTCGCGCCCACGGACTCGAGCATCGACGGGGAGGTCTCGCCGGTGTAGGCGCCGGACTCCTCGAAGTAGACGTTCTGCGCGGAGAGGGCGAAGGGCGCCTGCTCCTGCTCGATGACCTCGGCGACGCCCTTGAGGTCGACGGCGGGCGGGGCCACGATGACGTCCACGTCGCCGACGCCGCCCTTGAGCTCGGCGGCCAGGCCGCTCGCGAGCTCGACGGCCTCGCTGAACGTCTTGTTCATCTTCCAGTTGCCTGCCATCACATGGTTACGCATCGAGAAGCGCCTCCACTCCGGGAAGGGCCTTGCCCTCGACGAGCTCCATGGAGGCGCCGCCGCCCGTGGAGATCCAGCTCATCTTGTCGGCAAGGTCGAACTTGTTGATGGCCGCGACGGAGTCGCCGCCGCCGATGATCGAGGTGCCGCCGTTGGCCTTCACCTCGGCGACCGCGCGCGCGACGGCCTCGGTGCCGTGCGCGAACTGGTCCATCTCGAAGACGCCCATGGGGCCGTTCCAGAAGACGGTCTTGGCGCCCTTGATGGCCTCGCCGAAGAGCTGCTCGGTCTTGGGGCCGATGTCCATGCCCATGCGGTCGTCGGGGATGTCGTCGGAGCTGACGACCTCGCCCTTGGCGTCCTCGCCGAAGTGGTCGGCGAGGACGTTGTCGACGGGGAGAAGGACCTTGACGCCCTTGGCCTCGGCCTTCTTGAGCATCTCGCCCGCGCGCTCGACCCAGTCCTCCTCCTTGAGGGAGGTGCCGACGGTGTGGCCCTGCGCCAGGAAGAAGGTGTAGGCCATGCCGCCGCCGATGACCAGGGTGTCGGCGGAGTCGATGAGGTGGTCGAGGACGCCGATCTTGCTGGAGACCTTGGAGCCGCCGACGATGGCGACGAAGGGGCGCTCCGGCTCGGCGAAGATGGAGGTCAGGGTGTCGACCTCCTTCTCGAGCAGGCAGCCGGCGACGGCCGGGATGTAGGCGGCCGGCCCGACGACGGAGCCCTGCGCGCGGTGGGCGGTGCCGAAGGCGTCGAGGACGAAGATGTCGCCGTAGGAGGCGAGCTTCTTCGCGATTTCGGGGTCGTTCTTCTTCTCGCGCTTGTCGAAGCGGACGTTCTCGAGGACGAGGATGTCGCCCGGCTTGACGGCGGCGACGGCCTCGGCGGCCTTCTCGCCGTAGGTGTCGTCGACGAACTTGACGTCATAGCCCGTGAGCTCGGCGAGCTTCTCCGCGGCGGGCTTGAGCGAGAGCTCGGGCTCGGGGCCGTCGCCCTTGGGGCGGCCGAGGTGGCTCATGAGCACGATGCCGGCGCCGTGCTCCTTGAGGTACTGGATGGTCGGGATGGCGGCGCGGATGCGGGTGTCGTCCGTCACGACGCCGTCCTTCAGGGGCACGTTGAAGTCGACGCGCATGATGATGCGCTTGCCCTCAACGTCCACGTCACGAACGGTCTTCTTAGTGAAAGCCATGCTCTCTCCTAACCGAAGCGTACGTAAGAGGGGCGCGGCCGCGGCATTGAAGCTGCAACCGCGCCCCTCGGGCCTGCTGTCTAGGGCTGGCTAGGCAACGAACTTCTCGAAGTACTTGATGGTGCGGACCATCTGGGAGGTGTAGGAGTTCTCGTTGTCGTACCAAGAGGTGACCTGGACGAGGGTCTGGCCGTTGCCGAGGTCCTGGGCCATGGTCTGGGTGGCGTCGAAGATGGAGCCGTGGGTCTCGCCGACGATGTCGCGGGAGACGATCTGGTCCTCGTTGTAGCCGAAGGTCTCGGGGATGGTCTCGGCGTAGGCCTTCATAGCGGCGTTGACCTCGTCAGCGGTGACGGTCTTGGCGACGACGGCGTAGAGGTTGGTGAGGGAGCCGGTGGGCGTCGGGACGCGCTGGGCGGCGCCGATCAGCTTGCCGTTGAGCTCGGGGAGGACCAGGCCGATGGCCTTGGCGGCACCCGTGGAGTTGGGGACGATGTTCTCGGCGCCGGCGCGGGAGCGACGGAAGTTGCCCTTGCGCTGCGGGCCGTCGAGGATCATCTGGTCGCCGGTGTAGGCGTGGATGGTCGTCATGATGCCGGAGACGATCGGCGCGAAGTCGTTGAGGCCCTTGGCCATGGGAGCAAGGCAGTTGGTGGTGCAGGAGGCGGCGGAAATGATGTTATCCTCGGCCGTCAGGGTCTCGTGGTTGACGTTGTAGACGATCGTCGGCAGGTCGTTGCCCGCGGGAGCGGAGATGACGACCTTCTTGGCGCCGGCGTTGATGTGCGCCTGGGCCTTGGCCTTGGAGGTGTAGAAGCCGGTGCACTCGAGCACGACGTCGACGCCGAGCTTGCCCCAGGGCAGGTTGTTGGCATCCGGCTCCTTGTAGATGGTGATCTGCTTGCCGTCGACGGTGATGGAGTCCTCGCCGAAGGTGACCTCGTGGTCACGGGAGTAGTTACCCTGCGTGGAGTCGTACTTCAGGAGGTAAGCGAGCATCTCCGGGGAGGTGAGGTCGTTGATGGCGACGATCTCGGTGCCCTCGTGCGCGAACATCTGACGGAAAGCCAGACGGCCGATGCGGCCAAAGCCGTTAATTGCAACCTTAACTGCCATGCCTTCTCCTTTCGCAAGGCCCTCTGAGGCCGATCCCCAGATGGGTCAATGCCTTCTAGACACAGTATAGCCACAAAGCCGCCGTTGATTAAACACGATATTCCGCCCCGGGTGCGCAGGCCTTGCACGCAGGGCCTCGCAGGCCCCCGAGCTGGGCCTTCCCCGACGCGGGCCAATCCAGATGTCCGCGAATCCTGGTCAACTTATGCGTCTTCGTCGGGGATTCTCCACAAATCGGCGACCGGCGCGGCTACCGCTTGCCTACCGATAAGGACCTTTCGCCCAAACCTCAGTCGCCCTTGGGGACGTCCTCGGCAGGCCCCGCGGCCTCGACCATGGCCTGGAGTCTGAGCAGCCGGTGGTACATGGCGGACTTGGACGCCTCGGGGCTGGCGAGGGCGCCGAGCTCGGCGAGCGAGGCGCCGGGGTGGCGCTCCCTGAGCTCGCAGAACTCCCTGAGCGCCGGCGGCAGCGACCTCAGCCCCACGGTGGAGCGCACGCGCTCCACGAGGAGGCGCTGGTCGAGGGCAGATGCGGTCTGCCGGGCCTGGTTTGCGATCTCCGCGTTCACCCTGCGCTGGACGTCGTTCTTGACCGACTTGAGCTCGCGCACGCGCGCGACGGTTCGCGCGGAGCGCTCGGCCCCCATCACCTGGAGCATGCGCTCAACGTCGTCGAAGCTCTTGAGGTAGATGGCGAAGGCGCCGCGGCGGTGGTTGAGGCGGGCCTGGATGCCGAGCGACGAGAGGACGTCGGCGAGGCCGCGCGCGAACTCCTCCCCCACCACCGCGACCTCGAGGTGGAAGTCACCGCGGGGGTCGGCGATGAAGCCGCCCGCCATGAAGGCGCCGCGCACGAATGAGGCCCGGCAGCACTCGCGGCCGAGCAGGCGCGAGGGCACGCCGGGGTGGATCTTGAAGCCGGGGTCAAGGATCTGGAGCCGAACGAGCTGCTCGGGCAGCCGGTCCTGCTCGGGTATCTCTATCAGGTAGTTGCGCGCCTTGTGCAGCACGGAGCGCCTCACCGTGAGGAGGGTCTCCAGGTCGAGGAGCTCGTGGGTGAGCTTGATGGTGCTGCGCGCGACCGCGCCCGTCTCCGTGGAGACGCGGATGGAGTGGCGCCCGCTGCCCGCGAGGGTGAGGGTGCCGCAGATGCGCATGAGCGCCGAGAGCTCGGCCAGGCCGCAGCCCTCGCAGGGGCCCTCCACGCGGGAGAGCTCGTCTTTCACCTCCGCCGTGAACGACATGCCGCTACCTGGCGCCGCCGTCGCCGCGCGCCGCCACCGAGGCCGGGCTCACGTCCGCGCGCGCGAGGTCGCGGTGCGAGAGCGCGACGTGGTAGCCCGCCTGCTCGAGGTGGGCGGCGGTCGCCGCGGCGATCGCGACGCTCCTGTGCTGGCCGCCGGTGCAGCCGATGGCGACGTTCACGCGCGCCTTGCCCTCCGTGATGTAGCCGGGCAGCACGACGTCGAGCATGCCGAACCAGCGCTCCGAGAAGCGCCTCGTGATGTCCTGAGAGAGCACGAAGTCGCGCACCTTGGGGTCGAGGCCGGTCAGGCGGCGCATCTCCGGGTCGTAGAAGGGGTTCGCGAGGAAGCGCACGTCCACGAGGAGGTCGGCCTCCTGCGGCATGCCGTACTTGAAGCCGAACGAGAAGACGCTCACGTCGAGGAGCTGCTGCTCCCCCAGGGAGGAGAAGGCCTGGCGCATGCGGCGGCGCAGGTCGTTGGCGTGCAGGTGGCTCGTGTCTATCACGAGGTCGGAGTGTGCCCTGACGCTCTCGAGCTGCTTGCGCTCGCGGCCGATGGCGTGCTCGAGGCTCTCCCCCGCCACGGCGATGGGGTGGCGGCGACGGTTCTCGTTGTAGCGCCTCATCAGCTCCTCGGTGGAGCAGTCGAGGAAGACGACCTTGTAGGAGAGCTCGTGGGCGGGAAGTTCGGCGAGGGCGTCGTTGAGCTCGTCGAAGAGGCCCTGGGAGCGGACGTCGCAGGTGACCGCGAGGTGGCGACCGACACCGGTGTTGATGCCCACGATCTGGGCGAGCTGCAGGATCAGGCGGGGCGGGAGGTTGTCGATGCAGAAGTAGCCCATGTCCTCGAGGGCGTGCATCGCCTGGGTCCTGCCGCTGCCGGACATGCCCGTGATGACCACGATGTCCGGGACGCGGCTCTGCGCCTCGGCCGCCCGCATCTCCACGCTTGCGTCGCTCATGCACATCACCCCTGGAAGTGCGAAGGGATACACCCACCCTGGCAAGGATACGCGATGGCGCCGGCCCGCGCCGCGCCGCTCGCCCGGCCCCATGCGGACTACAAGCCGGAGGGGCCGGCGGACGGGGGCGGGCCGGCGCTCACCGCTCCGTCGGGTCGGCGGAAGGCGCCCGCGGCTCCGCTACCCCTCGATCGCCGCCTTGAACCACTTGGTCAGGCTCGTGGGGTGCGTGATGCCCGTTCCCACGACGACCGACCAGGCGCCGGCCTCGATGGCCGCCGCGCCGTCCGCGGGAGTGTGGACGTGGCCCTCGCACACGATGGGGAGCCCCGGGAACTCCTCGGTCGCCTGGCGGAGGAGCGCCAGGTCGGGACCCTCGTCCATGGTGGTCTGGATGGCGGGCTTGTTGTGGCTGAGCGTCGTGGAGACGAGGTCGCAGCCGCAGGCGACGCCGCGGCGGATGTCCTCGATGGTCATGCAGTCGGCCATCACGAGCGTCTCGCACTGGGCGCGCAGGTCCCGCACCGTCTCCTCGAAGGTGCGGCCGTCCGGGCGCGGGCGGTCGGTGGCGTCGAGGGCCACGACGTCGGCGCCGGCGTTGACGCAGGCGACGGCGTGGCGGAGGGTCGGGGTGATGTAGACGCCCTCGTGCCCCTCCTTCCACAGGCCGATGACCGGGATCTCCACGCGGCCCTTGATGGCCGCGATGTCGGACAGGCCCTGGCAGCGGATGGCGGCGGCGCCGCCCTCCTCGCACGCCTGCGCCATCTGCGCCATGGTCTCCGGGTGGCGCAGCGGCTCGCCCGGGTAGGCCTGGACGCTGACGATGAGCTTGCCCCTGAGGGACTCTACGAGCGGTGAAATCTCCATGTCCTCTCCCCTGCCTGAACTGGCGGTACCTGAACCTGCGGGCGGGCGCCCTCGGACGCCCGCCCCGCTTCCCCTATGCGAACTCCGCGTACCCGGAGCTGACGACGTTCTCGGCCGCGCCTACGAGCGGCGCGTCCCCGCCGAGCGAGCCGGAGACGACCGGCGTCCCGGCGACCGGCGGCATCACCGACTCGGACCACCCGCGCGCCATGGCGTCGTGCCAGGCCGGGCCGCACTGGGCGACCGAGCCGGACAGGATGATGCAGTCCGGGTCGAACATGTTGCACATGCTGCCCAGGACCTCGCCGATGGCATGGCCCGAGCGGGCCTCGGCGGCGACGGCGGCCTCGTCGCCCGCAGCGGCGAGCCTGTCGATGTAGGCGCCGTCGACGGGGTCGCCCTCGGGCGTGGTCGGGGCGCCGCCGAGCTCGAGGTACCTGTCGATGATGCCGGGCCCCGCGGCGATCGGCTCGAGGTGGCCGGTCGCCCCGCACGAGCAGGGGACGCCGGCGGCGTCCGAGCAGCAGACGTGGCCGATGTGTCCCGCCTCGTTGTGGGCGCCCAGCAGGATGGAGCCGCCGTTCACGAAGGCCCCGCCGATGCCGGTGCCCACGGCGACGACCAGGCAGCTCGACTTGCCGAGGCCCGCGCCCCAGCGCGCCTCGCCGAGCGCGTGGGCGTGCACGTCGTTCATCACGCGCGCCCCCACGCCGAAGGCCGCCTCCAGCTCGGCGCCCAGGTGCGTGCCGCCCCAGCCGGGCATGATCTCGTTCGCGTAGGTGACGTCGCCCGTCCTGGGGTCGATGACGCCCGCGGAGGAGACGCCGATCCCGTCGATCGCGGCGCCGGTCTCCTCGACCACGCGGCGCACGGACTCGATGGCGCGCTCGAGCACGTGCGCGCCGCCGCGCTTGGCCTCGGTGGGGACCTTGCCGACCGCCTCGACCCGGGGCCTCTCGCCGGGGGCGAGCGTCACCAGGGCGGACGCGATCTTGGTGCCGCCGATGTCGAGTGCAACCACGCGCTTGGTGTCTGACATGCCTGTGCCTCCTCCTGCTCGTCCGGGACCCGGGCGCCGCCACGGCGCCCGGGTCCCCCTGCCTTGCGTGTCCTCCTCCGCTCCGCCCGCCCTCGTGGGCGCCCTCCCCGGGGCCTAGGCCTCGAGCAGGCCGGTCTCGACGAGGACCTTGCGGATTGCCTCGACGTTTTCGCCCTCGAGCGGCTTCACGGGGCGGATCATCATGTTGGAGTCGAAGACGCCCATGAGCCACAGGGCGGTCTTGAAGGAGCCAACGCCGGCGCCGTAGCCCACGACCCCGCTCGTCACGTCGAAGATGTGGCTGATATCGTTGATGCGCTCTTGCTCCTTGCGGGCGGCCTCCCAGTCCTTGGCCTGGGCGTCCTTCCACATGCGGACGTAGCCGTAGGGCTCGACGTTGGCGAGGCCGGGGACCGACCCGTCGGCGCCGGAGAGGTAGGCGCAGTCCACGACCATCTCGTGGCCGGACAGGACGCTCAGGGGGTGGCCCGCCTTGGCGTTTGCCTCGCAGAGGTAGCGGAAGCCGATGTCATCGCCGGAGGAGTCCTTGACGCCGGCGAGCACGCCCTCCTCGCCCAGCCTCACCAGGAGCTTCCAGGGGAGCTTCACGTGGACGCAGACGGGGATGTCGTAGGCGAAGATCGGGGCGTCGAGCTCCTCGTGGAGGATGCGGAAGTGGTTCTCGACCTCGGCCATGCCGCCCAGCGCGTAGAAGGGGGCCGTGGCGACGAGGGCGTCGGCACCCAGCGCGAGCGCCTGGCGGCCGTGCTCGAGGACGCGCTCGGTCTCGGTGTCGATGACGCCCACGAGGACCGGGACGCGATGGTCGACGATGCGGACGGCCTCGCGGATGATCTGCTCGCGGCGCTCGTCGGTCACGAAGGCGACCTCGCCGGAGGAGCCGAGGAAGAACAGGCCGTCGACGCCCGCTTCGATCATGCGGTTGATGCTGCGCTCGAACGAGGGGACGTCGAGGGCGCCCTCGGGCGTGTCGGGCACGACGACGGGCGGGACGACGCCGGAGATCTTGAAGTCGGACATTGTTACTCTTCTCTCCTTCTCGTGGGTTCTTGCCTAGCTCGG
>JAZHSQ010000036.1:0-19312 GCA_036454645.1 Olsenella sp.
CGCTCGATCGGCTGGACGGCGGCCCAGCCGGGCTGCGCCGCCCAGGCCGCCTCGACCGCGGCGTCCACGTCCTCCTTGGTCGCCTCCGCGCACTCGGCGAGGACCTCGCCGTTCGCGGGGTTGACCGTCTCGAAGGTGCCGCCGTCGGAGGCGGGCCTGAACGCGCCGTCGATGTAGAGTCCGTAGCTCCTCTTGAGCCCTGTTGCCATGATGCTCCCCTTCTTTCGGAGTGGTCTTCCGGGTCCCTCGCGGGACCCCCCTTGGACAACTGGCATCCTAGACGAGGCGCGCCGCGGGGGACAGGTTCGCATCGCGACTATTTTTGCAGCCCGGTTCCGGCCGGACGGCAGGCTCAGGGGCGCCTGCGGCCCGCGCTCGCACGGGCGACGTCATCCGCGAAGACGTCCTCCAGGATCGCCACGAGCTCGCCCACGCGCGCCTCCTCGACGCTCGCGGTGTTGAGGACGACGTAGCCCGCGTGGAGCACGTCCTGCGAGGCGCAGTGGTCCGAGAGCATGTCCAGCCGCAGGCTCCTCTCCGCCGCCGCCTCCACGATCTGGCGGTCGCTCATGCGCGTGTCGACGGAGAGGAGCAGGTGGGTCCCCACCTCGCTGGGCATGAGGTGGCCGACGAGCGAGAGCCGCGAGGAGCCGATCGCGTCGACGAATGCGTCGCGCTGCCGCCGGTAGTAGCGCCTGAGGTGGTTGATGTGGCGACGGAAGTGCCCCTCGGAGATGAACTCCGCGAGCGTCGCCTGCTCCAGGCTCGACGCCGTGCAGGAGTAGAACCCCGCCTGGTCGCGGTAGACCTCCATCAGGCGGTGCGGCAGCACCATGTAGGAGATGCGGATCGAGGGCACGAGGGTCTTGGAGAAGGTGTTGAGGTAGATGACCCGCTCCGACTGGCACATCCCGAACAGCGTGGGCAGGGAGCGCTGGGAGTAGCGCAGCTCGCTGTCATAGTCGTCCTCGATGACGAGGCGCCTGGGCTCGGCCTCGACCCACCGCAGGAGCTCCTCGCGCCGCTCCATCGGCAGCACCGCCCCCGTTGGGAAGAGGTTCGCGGGCGAGACGTGCACGGCCTGCGCGGTCGTCGAGGCGAGCTCCTCGGTCCTCATGCCGTGCATGTCCGCGGTGACGAACTCCCAGGTGGCGCCGCTGTTGCGCGCTATTTGCACGAGCTTCTTGGGGTAGATGTCGCCCGTCGCCAGCCGGGGGCGGGCGGCCAGCACGTGGATGAGGCGGCTGTAGAGGTACTCGGTCCCGGCGCCCACCACCACGCAGGCGGGGTCCACCGCGATCCCGCGCGACTCGAAGAGGTACTCCGCGATCGCCTTGCGCAGCTCGTACAGGCCGTTAAGGGGGACCGTCTCGTACATCTCGGAGTCCTGGGCGGAGAGGATCCTCCTCATGCAGCGCACCCAGGTGTTCGCGGGGAAGAGCCGGATGCCGTTGCGGTTGGCGTTGGCGTCGAAGACCCTGCGCGCACCCCCTTCCGCCGCCTCCTCCGGACCCTCCTCCTCCGGCAGCTCGCGCGCCGCCACCTCGGAGACGTAGAAGCCGCTGCCGGGCCTCGCCATCACGTAGCCCTCGCTCGCGAGCAGGTCGTAGGCGCGCTCCACCGTGGAGACGCTCACCCCGAGCCGCTCGGCGAGGTCCCGCTTCGAGGCAAGCCGCACCCCCGCCCGGAGCGCGCCCGAGCGGATGTCCCGCCTGAGGCAGCGGTAGAGGTACTCGTACTTCTTGAGGGAGCCGCGCCCCTCGAGGTCCTGTGGATACAACCCCCGCCCCCTCCTGCGCCCGACGGCGCCGCCCGCGGCCGGGCTTCCCCGCCCCGCACCAAACCGACCTCCTATTCTTATCCCAAATTGGACCGTATAAGCAAGTCGGTTGGCTTGTTTCCCGCGCACGGCAGATCGACGTGCGCACGGGGTCGCCCGGACGGGCCCGTGAGCGGGCGCCGGCGGGCCCGGGGCGCGCGCTGCGCTACCATCGTCTCCCAAGGAGGGGCCCGCGCCGCGGCGAGGGTCCCGCAGGGCGCGAGGGCGGAGGGCGAGATGGCAGGCGTGGAGTTCGGCAGGTCCCTCATCATCGCGAACCCCGCCTCGCACAGCGGGCTGGGCGCGCAGGCCGCCGCGCGCGTCGGCCGCTTCTTCGACTGCTACGCCTCGCTCACGCGCGGCCACGAGCTCGTGCTGACCGAGGGGCCGGGCGACGGGCGCAGGCTCGCCGCCGCGGCGGCAGGCTTCGACACGGTCTTCTCGCTCGGAGGCGACGGCCTGGCCCACGAGGTGGCCTGCGGCCTCATGGAGGTCCCCGCCGAGAGCCGCCCGCGCTTCGCCCTGGTCCCCATGGGGTCCGGCAACGACCTCGCGCGGACCTTCCACGCGACGAGGAACGACCCCGACCGCGCCATAGCGGAGCTCGTCTCCGGCAAGGAGCGCTCCATGGACCTTGGGCGCGTCAACGGCACCTACTTCGTCCAGACGCTCTCCTTCGGCATGGACGCGGCCATCGCGCTCGACACGACGAGGCGGCGCGCGGAGGACGCGACCCAGCAGGGCGCCGCACTCTTCGCCACCTCGGGCATCAGGCTCTTCTCCTCGGGGATGCGGGGCTGGGAGTTCGAGGCCACCTGCGACGGCGAGCCGCTGGAGGGAATAGACATCGTCTTCGCCGTGCAGAACGGCCCCACCTACGGCGGCGGCTTCAGGGTCTGCCCCGACGCCGACCCCGCGGACGGCAGGCTCGACCTGTGCTACTCGGTGCGCAGGCCCCTCTCCGCGACGGCGCTCGGGCTCTTCGGGCTCGCACGCTTCGGCCTGCACACCCGCTCGAGCGTGCTCGCCTTCCGCGACCTCTCCCGCTTGGACGTCCGCTTCCCCGAGGGGAGGCCGCCCTGCCAGGCCGACGGCGAGCGCCTCGACGCGGACGCCTACCACGTCTCCGTCGAGCCCGCGGCCCTGAGGGTCGTGGTGCCCGCCGCCTGCCCCTGGTAGGCCACGCGCAGGCGGGCACGTACGGCGCGCACGGGTGTCGGGCGCAGCCGGCGGGCCGCTGGGCTGTGGACGCGCGCGGAGTCGGGGCGTCACGGCATGGCAAGCGAAAGGGGCCGCCCCTCGCGAGGGCGGCCCCTTCTCATCTGAGTGGTGCGAGGGACGTGCGCGCACCCGCGCAGGACGCGGGCGCGCGGTCGCGTCCGGTGGCTACTTCGCGGCGGCCTGCAGCGCGGCGCGGACCTCGGCGGAGGTCTCGAGCTTCATGACCTTCTCGGTCAGGGCGTCCGCCTCCTCCATGGTCCACTCGGAGATGGTGCGGCGCGTGCGCAGGATCGACGGCGCGGACACGGAGAACTCGGTCAGGCCGAAGGAGAGCAGCACCGGGATCAGCAGCGGGTCGGCCGCGGCCTCGCCGCACATGCCGACCATGATGCCCTGCTTGACGCCGTTCTGGATGATGGTCTTGAGCGAGCGCAGGACGGAGGGCTGGTAGACGTTGTAGAGGTACGCCACGCGGTCGTTGCCGCGGTCGGCGCACATCGTGTAGCCGATCAGGTCGTTGGTGCCGATGGAGAAGAAGTCGCACTCCTTGGCCAGCAGGTCGGAGATCAGCGAGGCGGACGGGGTCTCCACCATGGTGCCGACCTCGATGTCCGGGTTGTACTTGACGCCCTCGGCGTCGAGCTCCTTCTTGCAGGTCTCGACCAGGGCCTTGACCTGACGGACCTCGTCCAGGGTCGTCACGAGCGGCAGCATGATCTTGATGTCGCCGTAGGCGGAGGCGCGCAGCAGGGCGCGCAGCTGCACCTTGTACTGCTCGGGGTTGTTGAGGCAGTAGCGGACGGCGCGGAAGCCCATGAACGGGTTGTCCTCGCGCTTCATGTCGAGGTACGGAATCTCCTTGTCGCCGCCCACGTCGAGGGTGCGGATGATGACGGGCTTGTCCTTCATCGCGATGGCGACCTTCTGGTACGCGGAGAACTGCTCCTCCTCGCTCGGGAGCTCCTTGGCGTCCATGAAGAGGAACTCGGAGCGGAACAGGCCCACGCCCTCGGCGTCGTGCTCGAGCGCCGCGGTGGCGTCGGCCGGGTTGCCGATGTTGGCGACGAGAAGGACCTGCTTGCCGTCGGCCGTCTTGGTCGCGACGCCGCGGAAGGCCTCCAGGGCCGCCTTGTCGGCCGCGTACTTCTTGGCCTTCTCGGTGTAGGACGCGAGGAGCTCGTCGTCCGGGTCCACCACGACCTGGCCCTTGCCGCCGTCGACGACGACCATGTCGCCGGACTTGATGTTGGCGGTGCAGTCGGCGACGGAGAGGACCGCGGGGATCTCGAGCGCGCGGGCGATGATGGCGGAGTGGGAGGTGCGGCCGCCGGTCTCGGTGACGATGGCGGCGACGTTGTCCCTGTCGATGTCCGCGGTCATCGAGGGGGTGAGCTCGTGGACGATGATGACGGAGTGCTCGGGGAGGCTCGAGAGGTCGACCATCTCCTGGCCGAGGAGGTCGGCGAGGAGGGCCGTCTTGACGTCGGCGATGTCCGCGGCGCGCTCGCGGAAGAGCTCGTCCTCCATGTTGGAGAACATGTTGTAGTACATGTCGTAGGCCTCGGAGACGCCCTGCTCGGCGCACATGCCGCCGTCGATGGAGCCGTTGACCATGTCCTTGATGCCGTCGTCCTCGGCGAACTCGATGTGGGCGTTCATGATGCCGGCCTCCTTCTCGAGGCCGTTCGCCTTCATGCGCTCGATCTGGGCGTTGGTCTGCCCGATGAACTTCTCGATGGCGGCTGCGTAGCGGGCCTTCTCGGCGTCCACGTCCTCCGGCTTGTGGGGCGTGAAGGTAAGGTCTGGCTCCACGGCGACGCGCGCTACGCCGATGCCGATACCATCAGATGCGTTGACACCCTCAAACATGTGGCTCCCCTTTCATGCTGCAGTACAAAAACACCCTATGAAACACTTTATTACAGATTCAATCGCTACTGCCCCGCAAATCTCAGAAGGGCCGGCGGAACTTGTCCGCCAGCCCTTCTGGGGTCTCGCGCATGTGCCCGGGCGCTAGTCCTCGATGCCCATCTGCTTGTGGAGGGCCTTCACGACGCGGTCGATGGTCGAGCGCTTGGCGATGGCCTTGGAGCCGGCCGTCGCCGTGCCGCAGGCCGACGCGAAGATAAGCGCGTCCTGGAACGAGGCGCCCTCGTTCACCTTCGCGATGAAGCCGGCGACCATCGAGTCGCCCGCGCCCGTCGCGTTGACGAGCTTGATCTTGGCCGTCGGGACCGTGTGCTCCTCGTCGTTCATGTCCACGAGGGCGGCGCCGTGGCCGCCGCAGGAGACGATGACGTTCTGGGCGCCGAGCTCGTGGAGCTTGTGCGCAAAGGGCATGCAGTCCTCCGGCGTCTCCGGCTGCGCGCCGAAGATGCGACCCACCTCGTGGTTGTTGGGCTTGATGAGGAAGGGCTTGGCCGAGAGCGACTCCATGAGGAGGTCGCCGGGGGCGTCCACCACGAAGCGGATGCCGCGCCCGTCGAGGCGGCGCATGATGACGTCGTACATGTTGTCGGGCAGCGACTTGGGGATGGAGCCCGTCAGCACGAGGGTGTCGCCCTCGCCGATGCCGTCGATGCGGCCGAGGAGCTCGTCGACCTTCTTCTGGGAGATCTTGGGGCCCATGCCGTTGACCATCGTCATGACGATGCCCTGCAGCTTGACGTTGATGCGCGTGTTGCCCTTGTCGAGGAGGACGAAGCTGGAGGCGATGCCCTTCTCCTGCAGGCGGTGGATGAGGTACTCGCCCGTGAACCCCGCGGCGATGCCGAGGGCGACGTTGGAGACGCCGAGCTCGTTCAGGAGGGTCGAGATGTTGATGCCGTTGCCGCCGATGTGGATCTCCTCGCTCGAGGAGCGGTTGGTGAAGCCCATGTCGAGCGTCAGCGGGTGCATGACGTAGTCGATCGCGGGGTTGAGTGTCACGGTGTAGATCAACGGGTGCTCCTTTCAACCGTGCCCGGACCAGGGCCCGGACCCTCTCGCGCTAGTCCGCGAGCCTCTCGTTGATGGCGCCCGCGATGGCCTCCGCGTCGTCGCTCCCGAGGATCGTGGAGCAGAAGTCGGGCTGCATGAGCATGGCCGCGACCTTGGCGAGCACTGCCAGGTGCACGCCGCCCTGGGGGTCGGCCGGGGTGAAGATGGCGATGGCCGCCTTGATCGGCTCGCCGTCCATGGACTTCCAGTCCACCTCGCCGGAGAACTTCACGACCATGACGCTCGTGCGCTTGACGGCGGCGGACTTGGCGTGGGGCAGGGCGAAGCCGCCGACCATGCCCGTGGAGCCCTGCGCCTCGCGCTCGCGGAAGGAGGCGAGAACCCCCTCGCGGTCGTCCGTGACGCCCAGCTCCACCGCCTTGTCGGACAGGAACTCAAGCACCGCGTCCACGGTCTTGGAGGGGTTGTCGAAGAAGACGTCTTCCTTGCGTACCAGATCTGCCATATCAAAGCTCCCATCTCATCCGTCCGGACAGCTTCACCACGCCAAATCAAACCACGGCGCTGCAGGACCGCGTTACCTCCACCTGATTATAAAGACCTTAAGAGGAATTTCTCGCACCTCTTCCTGCCTAGCCCGGTTTTTCCCGAACCCCATAAATCCGTGCGACTTGACCTCGAATGAGGGGACAACCCGCCCGCGCGGAGGGGGACAGCGCCGACGTCCCCGCACGCGCCCTCGGCCGGGCGGTCGGGGCGCCCGGCGGGTGGCCCCGGCCGGGCCGGCGGCCAAGCCTAGCGGGTGGCCCGGCTGCGCTCGATCCAAACGAACGCCGCGAGCGACATCACGACCGAGAGCCCCAGGGGGAAGGCCCAGGAGCCGTCGAGCGGCAGAGGCGTGTTCATGCCGTAGAACCCGTACACCATGGTGGGGACGCTCAGCACGAGCGTGATCACGGCGAGCACGCGCATCGTGTCGTTGAGGTTGTTGTTGATGAGCGACCCGATGGTGTCCATCGTCTCGTTGATGACGGTGCTGTAGATGTCGCACATCTCCATGGCCTGCTTGACCTCGATGCCCACGTCGTCGAGCAGGGCCCGGTCCTCCGCCCTGAGCGTGACCACGCGCCCGTAGCCGATCCGCGCGATCGTGGTGTCGAGGGCCTTGAGGGAGGTGGAGAAGTACACGAGGGACTTCTCGAACCCGAGCATCTTCATGAGGTCGGAGTTGCGCATCGTGTGACGCAGGATGCGCTCGTTCTCGCGGAACTGGCGGTTGATGGAGCGCAGGTCCACGAGGTAGTGCTGCGAGATGTCAAGCAGCAGCTGCAGGAGCATGCGCGCGTGGTGGGCCGTGTCCATCTCGCGCAGGCGCCCCTCGCGCGCCGCCCTGATCGTGCTGTTCTGCCTGAGGGCGACCGTCACGACGACGTCCTCGTCCTCGAGGAAGAGCACGGAGAGCGGGTGGGTGTCGAACTGCACGATCGAGGGGTCGACGACGTCGTCGCTCTCCTCGATGGCGGGGCAGTCCACGATCACGAGCGTCTGGCCGGTGGCGTCGTCGTAGTCCACGTGCGAGGTCTCCTCGTCGTCGAACGCGGAGTCCACGAACCCCTCGACCACGCCGAGCTCGTCGATGAGCCAGTTGCGGTCGTCGCCGGTCGGCTCCGTGACGCTCACCCAGCAGCCCGCCGAGATCTCGTCGACCCTGGTGGTGTCCGCGACGAGGCCGCCGTCCTCGCAGCGCCTCGTGCGCGTCTTGTAGAACTCGATCACAGGAGCCCCGTTCCCTCGCCTGACCACAAGGTTATCCCACTTCGGGAGGACCACCGCCAGTCTCGTGCAAGCGCCGCGCGGCCCGGCCCGGGCGCCTACGCGGCGCCGCCGTCGCCGCGGCCGACGATCTCGCGCGCCCTTGCGACCGCACGGGCCGGGTAGCCGGGCTCGTCCTCCCCCGGGCACGCCACGACGCGCGCGAACCCAGCGCCCCCCGCCGCAGGCGCCTCCCCCGCCGCGCGCAGCTCGACGCCGAGCCTCCCCAGCCAGGCCAGGTAGGGCCCGCGCGCCTCCTCGGGCAGCGCGGCCCCGGGGTCCGAGAAGAGCGTGACCGCCTCGCCCCGCCGCGCGAGCATGATCGCGCAGGCGAGGGCGCAGAGGCCCTCCCCGCAGACGGCGACGCGCGCGGACGGCGACGCCGCGGGGCCACCGGCCTCGGCCCCTCCCGCGGCGGCGCGCGCCGCGTCCGCCTCGAGCCACAGCAGCGCCACCGCGCGCTCCACCTCCGAGAAGCGCACCGGCTCGGAGCGACGGCGCCTGCCCCTGATGCAGTGCCGCTCGCACTGGGTCGAGGTGTCGCAGCCGAGGGCGCAGGCGAGCGCGAGGGGGTTCTCGCCCATGAGGAGGTCCCCGGCCTCGAGCTCCCTCCCGCTCCGGAAGAGGTCTATGACCTCCGGGACCGGCGTCGCAACCGGGCAGTTGTCCTTGCAGGTGGGCTTGCCGCACCCGAGGCAGCGCTCCGCCTCGTCGCGCACGCGCCCGAGCTCCTCCGCGTCCATGCATCCTCCCATGCCGCCCGCAGGGCCCGCCCGGCAGGCGGGCGGCCCGAGGCGGCCGTCGTCCTCGCGTCCCGGCGCCCGTGGCGCCGGCCCCCATGATATCCGCCTCGCGCCGCGCGACGCTCGGAACTCCGTTCACGGAGTGGTAACCTTCAAGCTCGTATGAATCGACCTCCGAGCCTCGAAGGGGAACAATATGAGTGACAGCAAGACCACCGCGCCCGGCGCCCTCTCCGCCGAGTGGGCCCGCGAGCGGAGCGAGTCCTTCTCCCAGGACCGCACCAATCGCGTCGCGCGCAACGCCGTGACGGCCGACGGCATCATGGCCGCCGCGCGCGACATCTCCAAGATGCGCACCTACCACGACACCTACGGCATCTCCCGCGCCAAGACCGGCGACGTCACCAACCAGCGCCAGAGCGGCCGCTGCTGGATGTTCGCCACCTTCAACGTCGTCAGGGCGCAGACGATGAAGCTGCTCGACGTGGACAGCTTCGAGTTCTCCCAGTCCTTCGGCATGTTCTACGACAAGCTCGAGAAGACCAACTCCTTCTTCGAGAACGTGATCGAGACGGCCGACGAGCCCGTCGAGGACCGCGTTGTCGCGACGATCCTCGACAACGGCGTCGAGGACGGCGGCTACGTGCCCTTCGCGATGAACATCATCCAGAAGTACGGCCTCGTCCCCAAGGACGCGATGCCCGAGACCGCCTGCTCCAAGAACTCCGCCGAGATGAACCAGCAGCTCGACCGCCTCGCCCGCAAGGGCGCCCTGGCGCTGCGCCGCGCCCACGCCGAGGGCGCCTCGACCGACGAGCTGCGCGCGCTCAAGTCCCGCCTCATGGCCGACGCGCACCGCCTGCTCTCCGTCTGCCTCGGCGAGCCCCCCACCACCTTCGACCTCAAGGTCAAGGTCGGCAAGGACGCCAAGGTCGACCCGGCCAAGCTCTCCCCCGTCGAGCCGCAGGAGCGCGAGGCGGGCGACGAGGCCGGCAAGGACGGCGAGGCCAAGAAGGGCGAGAAGGACGACAAGTCCCTCATCCTGCGCGACGAGGGCATCACGCCCCTCGAGTTCGTCGAGCGCTACGTGGGCGTCGACCCCACCGACTGGGTCGACCTCATCTCCAACCCGATGCCCGAGTACCCCTACGGCCACGCCTACCACCTGCGCCACGTGGACTCCGTCGTCGGCGGCCAGCCCCTGCGCTCCCTCAACTGCGAGATGGACGTCCTCGAGGACGCGGCCGTCCGCTCGCTCAAGGCCGGCGTGCCCGTGGCCATGGCCTGCGACGTCATGCAGGAGTTCCCGCGCCACATCGAGGACTACAAGTACGTGCTCGCGACCGACACCATGGACTTCGACAGCCTCTTCGGCTGCGAGCTCGAGATGGGCCGCGAGGACCTCGTCCGCATCCGCGAGACGTACCTCTCGCACGAGATGACCTTCCAGGGCGTCGAGCTCGGCGCGGACGGCCGCCCCGTCGCGTGGAGGATCGAGAACTCCTGGGGCAAGGACGCCGGCAAGGACGGCTACCTCATCATGAGCGCCGACTGGTTCCGCACCTACGGCGGCAACGTGACCGTGCGCCGCGAGTTCGTCGACGAGGCCACGCTCAGGCTGTGGGACACCGTGCCCTCCGAGGACGTGGAGCCCTGGTCCTCCATCGCCTGCAGCCTGGCGCCGAAGGACTAGCGGGACCCCGGGGCCTCGCGCGGAAGGGGGCGAGATGAACCTCAAGCAGCTGGAGTACTTCGTGGCCATAGCGGAGGAGCACCAGATCACCGCGGCCGCCAGGCGGCTCCACATCTCGCAGCCCCCGCTCTCCTACGAGCTCTCGCAGCTCGAGCGGGAGCTGGGCGTCCTCCTCGTGACGCGCGAGGCCCGCGGCGTCACCCTGACCGACGCCGGGCGCGTGCTCTACCAGCGTGCGAGGAGCATCCTCTCGCTGACGAGCGCTGCGGCAGCCGAGGTCGCCAACGTCGGGAGGGGCCTCGCGGGGACCCTCTCCATCGGCATGACCTCCTCCTCGGGCGCGATGTCGCCCGGGGAGGCCATGCTCGGCCTGGCGGAGGGCCAGCCGGACGTGGCCTACGAGGTCCACGAGGGCAACACCTACGAGGTGCTCGAGATGCTCGAGCAGGGCGTCGTGGAGCTCGGCTTCGTGCGGACGCCCTTCCCCACCACGGGGCTCGAGTGCCACTACTGCGCGAGCGAGCCGCTCGTCTGCGTCATGGGGCCGGGGCGCGCCGTGGGCGGCGAGGACGCCTGCACGGTCGAGGACCTGGCGGGGGTGCCCCTCATCATCTACCGCAGGTTCGAGGCGCTCATCAGGAAGGCGTTCGAGGACCGCTCGGTCCCCCTCAGGGTCGTCTGCCTCAACGACGACGCGCGCACCACGATCACCTGGGCGCGCACGGGCATGGGCGTGGGCATCACGCCCATAAGCGCCACGCGGCTCGTCGCCACGCCGGACCAGGTCGTGAAGGTGCTGGACTGCGAGGAGCTCGCGACGCGCCAGGCCGTGGTCTGGCGCAAGGGCCGCGCGCTCTCCCCGCTCGCCGAGCGCCTCGTCGCCCGCCTCGAGGAGGCGTACGGGGAGTCGCTCGCACCGGAGGCCTAGCCCGGGGGCACGCGGCCGCGCCCGGGCAGTACGCGCGCCGTGCCCAGGCCGCCCGCGGGCCGCGCGCAGGCCGTCCCGGGAGGGAGGGTCACTTCCGGGGGGCTACGCCTGGAGGCTCCCGGCCCTCCTCAGCCGAGGGTCCTCGCACGAGGCCTCCCCGGCGGTGCCAGCCAACCCCTTCTCCGGTGCGCGCCTGCCAGCACGGTCCGCACCCGCGATGAGGGGCACGCTCACGAGCGAGAGTACGACGACTGCGAGCGCGACGAGAGACTGCGCGTCAAATCCTGCGAACATCGTGACCCCTTTCCCCGTCTGCCGGGCGTCAACCTCTTGGCGTCCTCCTGGGCTGAATCTATTATAACACATACCCCCATTTTCGCCCACCAAACGGAGGAAATCGAAGCGGTACCTTTCGTCCGGCGGACGGCCTGGTGGCGGCAACGCGCCGCGCTCAGAGGGGAACGCCAGCGCTCGCCACTGGACACACCTGTGTTCACCTGGTGCGTTCATGTCACCGCGCATGGTCACGCGCAGGGTTGTGGCCCTTGGGGCAGACGTCCTTCTCGCCCGGAACTCTTATAACACCGGGAGGCCACCGGGGCCGCCGTGCGCGCGGCCATCGGCTACAATGGCCGACCGGCACACGGGGCATCCGGGGCGTGGGAGGGGTTCACATGCAGGTCGAAGCAGGCGAGAAGGACGCGGTCTCGCGGAGGCGAGCGCTCGTGGAGAGGACGCTCTGCTTCTGCCTGGGGCTGCTCGTCAATTCCGTCGGCATCGCCCTCATCACGCGCTCGGGGCTCGGCACCTCGCAGATATCGAGCCTGCCCTACGTCTGGAGCCTGGCGGACCCGCGCCTGAGCTTCGCCCTCACGACCTTCGTCGTGAACATGGCCTTCGTGGTGGTGCAGGCCGTCCTTCTCGGGCGCTCCTTCTTCCCCCTCCAGCTCCTCCAGGTGGTGGCGAACGTCCTGTTCAGCAGCTTCCTCGGCGTCGCGATGGCGGCGCTCTCCTGGTTCCAGCCCCTGTCCCTGCCGCTCCAGGCGCTGGGGGTCGCCGCGGGCTGCGTGACCCTCGGCACCGGCGTCGCGATCGAGTGCGCCCCCGACCTCATCTTCGTCCCCGGCGAGGGCCTCGTGCACGCGCTCGCGCAGGTCACGGGCGCGAGGCTCGGCACCACGAAGCTCGCGTTCGACGCCGTGCTCGTCGCCTCCGCCACCATCCTCTCGCTCGCCCTCTTCGGGCGGCTCGAGGGCGTGGGCGCCGGCACCGTCGTGACCATCTTCGTCACCGGCAACGTCGTGAACTACATGGACGCCCACCTGCCCCTCGTCGCGCGGATGCGCGCGCTCGCGCACGGCGAGTAGGCGGGCGGGCGCGCCCCGGCGGCGCACGACAGGACGGGGCGCCCGGCCGCCGCCCGGCGCTCCCCCTACTGGATGCCGGGGACGTGCGGGATGGTGTCGAGCCCGCGCTGGAGCTCCTCGTCGGTCGGCTCGTGGTCCTCGAGCTCGCCCTTGCTGTACTTGTCGTAGGCGACCATGTCGAAGTAGCCGGTGCCCGTGAGCCCGAAGAGGATGGTCTTGGCCTCGCCGGTCTCGCGGCACCTCTCCGCCTCGCGGATCGCCTGCAGGATCGCGTGCGAGCTCTCCGGGCGGGCAGGCGCATGGGCTCGGGCTTCTCGGGCATGTCGGCCCTGAGGTTGTACCAGGCCGTGGGGATCTGGTCCTCGCGGAGGTAGACGCGATAGGGGTCGTCGTGCTTCCTGGCTGCGGTCTGCTCGTTCATCCTCGTGCCTCTCTACTCGCTTGCCTGCCGTGCGGTCAGCGCCCCCGCGCACAGAAAAAGGGCCCCCGGAACTTGTCCGAGGGCCCTTGTGTAAGCATCGTGCGCGGGTGGCCGTCGTCAGTCCGGAAGGGAGTCAGTCCTTGTCCACCACCACGCGCCAGCGCACGAACGGGCGCTGAGTGCGATGTGAGCGGCCTTCTGGGACATCTTCGCTTCCCTCCTGTGGGCGACGTTGCTCGGGAGGATAGCAGGAGATTGTTGCGTGGGCGTTACTTCTTGCGGGGTCCCGCGCGCGGCCGGCGCGGCGGCGAGCGCGTCGACGGCACGGCGGCGCGCGGCAGGCCCCGGGGGTCCTCGGCGTCCACGAAAGAGCCCCCGCCCGCGCGCTCGCGGACGGGGGCCGTGCCCTCTGGTGCTCCCTGCGCGGTTCGAACGCGCGACCTTGGGATTAGAAGTCCCCTGCTCTATCCAGCTGGGCTAAGGGAGCAGAACGTGGTGCAGCAACCCATTCTAGCGCAAGCCTGGCGCCATGCCGCCGTGAGCTTGGTCGGCGCCATGCGGGAGGGGCCCGCGACGACGCCACCGCGCCCCACCGCGCCCCGGCGCGCCCTGGCTACTCGGTGTGACGGCCCATCCCGCGGGAGAGCGCCTCGTACACGGAGATGACCGTCTTGGCGTCCTCGACGAGGCCCGCGCGGATTGCGGCCATCACGTCCTCGAGGGGAAGCCACACGACGTCGACGAACTCGCCCTCGTCGGGCGCGGCCTCGTGGCGGTGCAGGCCGTGCGCGAGGAAGATGCGCGTCTTCTCGTCGTTGAAGCCGGGCGCGCCGGCGCTCACCGCGATGCGCTCGAGGCGCTCCGCCACGAGGCCCGTCTCCTCCTCGAGCTCGCGCGCGGCGCACGCGGCCGGGTCCTCGCCGGGCTCGAGCTTGCCCGCGGGTATCTCCAGCGTCATCCGGCCCAGGGCGACGCGGTACTGCCTCACCAGGCAGACCCTGCCGTCGCGCACCGCGCACACCCCCGCTCCGCCGTGGTGGAGAAGGACGTCGCGCCGCGCGTGCGATCCGTCGGGGCAGACCACGTCGAGCTGCTGCACCTCGAAGATGAGCCCCCTCCAGGCGACCTCCCTCGCGGCCACGCGCTCGACGAGCCTGTCGTCGGGCCTGAGCAGCTCCTCGATGCGCTCCGTCGAGCCGGCGGGCCCACCGGCCGCCTGCCCCGCGGACCCACCGGCCACCTGCCCCGCGCCCCATCCCGCGGTCCGTCCCGTCTGCGCGCCCTCGTCCATCGAAGCCTCCTGCCAACCGTCCCGCGGGACCCTCCCGCATGCCGACACGACCACGATACGCCCGCCGAGGCGCGTAAGGGACGAGGGCTCGCCGCGGGCCGAGGACGTGCGGCGAGCCGAGCACGCGCCGCGGGACGCCCGCCGGCGGACAGATACGAGGACGCGCGACGGGCCAGGCCCGCCGCGCGTCGTGCAGGCGGCCCCGCGGGCCGCCGGTCCTTCTCCCCTGCGCCCCTGGCGCCCGCCAGGGGACAGCGGGGCGCGTGCCAGGCATGCCAGGCGCGCGCCCGCCATGTGCCTAGTACGTGCCGCCGCCGATGAAGCTGTAGACCGAGGCGATGCAGACGGTGCGGCCGGGGCTCGGCGCGTGGATCATCTGGCCGTTGCCGATGTAGATGCCCACGTGGCCCGTGGACGGGAAGACGAGGTCGCCTACGGAGAGCTCGCTCAGCGAGGTCTTCCAGTCGCCCGAGGCCTGCAGCGAGGCGATCATGTCGTAGGTGGTGCGGCCGCGCTTGTAGCCGTAGGAGTAGCAGACGAGGCCGGAGCAGTCGACGCCGCTCGCGCTCGTGCCGCCCCAGACGTAGGGGACGCCGATCATGGAGTAGGCGGTCGCGAGGCCGGCGCCGGACGCGCCGCCCGTGGCGCTGCTCGAGCTGCCACCGGAGGTCGAGCCGCCCGACGTGGAGCTGCCGGAGCCGGAATGCGAGCCGGAGGAGCTGCCTCCGCTGGTGGAGCCGGAGGAGCTGCCGCCCAAGCTGGAGCCGCCGCTGGTGGAGCTACCGGAGGAGCTGCCGCCCGACGTGGAGCTGCCGGAGCCCGACTGCGAGCCGGAGGAGCTGCCGCCCGAGGTGCCCTCCGAGCCGGACTGCGTGCCGCCGGCGGACTCGGAGCCGCCGGAGCTCGCCTGCGAGCCGCCGTCGTCTGCGGACGACGCGGACGTGGTCGTGCCAGTCGACGCCTGAACCGTGCTCACCGCGTTCGCGAGGTCGTCGCTCACGACGCCCTGGGAGTCCACCCGGCTCGAGGAGGCCGCGGCCTCCGCAGCCAGCTGCGCCTGGACCTCGGCGCTGAGGCTCTGGTAGTAGCTCGTGGCCTCGCTCAGCTTCTGCTGGTAGGAGTCGACCTACTGCTGCGCGGAGTCCATGGCCTCCTGCTGCTTGGCCTGCTCGACCTGCAGCTCGGCCATCTGGTTGTTGAGCTCAGCCGAGAGGTCGTTGACCGCCTGGATCTGCGACGCGTAGGCGCCGTTCACCTTGTCGGCGTAGTAGAGGTTGTCCACGAGCTCCTCGGGGCTCGACGAGCCCATGACGAGCTCGAGGAGCGTGCGCGTCGAGTTGCTCTTGTAGCTCGTGCGCATGGTGTCGCCGAGCTGGGCGCGCGCCTGCTCGAGCTGGGCCTGGGTGTCGTCGATGTCCTGCTGCGTCTGGTCGATGGAGGTCTGCGTGGCCTCGTAGTCGTCGGCGGCCTGGGAGAGCGTGGACTGGCTGCTCTTGAGCGCGGAGCCGAGCGACTCCATGTTGGTGCGGGCCTCGTCCAGGCTCGGGGAGGCGAGGGCGGTGACGGGCGCGACTCCCAGGCCGAGGCCTGCGACCGCTGCGGCCGTCGCCACCGTTGCGATCCTTCTTCTCAGCAATGAACCATCCTCCTAGATATGGCTTTCGCGAATCTTGCGAGGACCTTCTTCAATGTTACGTAAAGGTCTGTGCTGGATGCGAGCACGCCTGTGGGTGCTCGTGCATACCACTTTCCCATAAGGCGGGGCGCGGCGTCCCAAAAATCAGAGGTTCTCCTCTATCCCAAAGCTTCTTTAAGGAGGGGGCACTGCGCAAAAGAGAAGCCCCCGGACGCCGTACGCCCGGGGGCCTTGCCTGCTGGTGCGTCGTGAGGGGGTCGAACCCTCGACCTTGGGATTAAGAGTCCCCTGCTCTACCAACTGAGCTAACGACGCGTATTCAGTTAAAACGCACCTCTCGGTGCGCGGGAGAAAGCGATGGTGGGTCGTGAGGGGGTCGAACCCTCGACCTTGGGATTAAGAGTCCCCTGCTCTACCAACTGAGCTAACGACCCATCTGCTTGGTGGAATAAATGGGGTGGGTAGAGGGGCTCGAACCCTCGACCTACGGAGCCACGGTCCGTCGCTCTGCCAACTGAGCTACACCCACCATCTGTATTCCGTCAGGCGGCTTGATTATTATGCACAACGCCCCCAGGGAATGCAAGCGACTTCCCAAAGTTTTTCTCGCGCCTCCACGCGGGCTCGCCAGGCGCCGGGGCGCACGGTCGCCGCACCGCTTTATCGTAGTAAAGTTTTTACATTCAAACGCTTGACGTAAGCTTGCCGTCAGGTGATGCTCTTTAGCGTAGTAAAGCACCCTGGCCGCGTCGCCCAAGCCCGCGCGGCCCCGAGAGGAGAACATATGAAGTACCCGAGCAACCTCACCCGCCGCGGGTTCGTCGGCGCCGGCGCCGCCCTCTCCGCGACCGCCCTCCTCGGCCTCACCGCCTGCGGCGGATCCGCCACCCAGGGGTCCGAGAGCAGCCCCACGGCCGGCTCCTTCGACGGCAAGTTCGTCGTCGGCTTCGACCAGGAGTTCCCGCCCTACGGCTACGTTGACGACTCCGGCAACTACGCCGGCTTCGACCTCGACCTCGCCCAGGCCGTCTGCGAGAAGGAGGGCTGGACCTACACGCCCAACCCCATCTCCTGGGACGCCAAGGACGCCCTTCTCAACAGCGGCCAGATCACCTGCATCTGGAACGGCTTCACGGTCGAGGGCCGCGAGGACGACTACACCTTCACCGAGCCCTACATGGAGAACCGCCAGGTCGTCGTCGTGCGCTCCGGCTCCGGCATCTCGACCCTGGCCGACCTCGCCGGCAAGAACGTGATCACCCAGGCCGACTCCGCCGCCCTCGACCTCCTCTCCGCGGACGGCGCCCAGGCCGACCTCGGCGCGACCTTCGCGCAACTCCAAACCATCGACAACTACAACACCGCCTTCATGATGCTCGAGAGCGGCTCCGTCGACGCCGTCGCGATCGACTACCCCGTCGCCGTCTACAACATCGGCGACCGCCTCGACGAGTTCACGATCCTGGACGAGGCGCTCAACTCCGAGCACTTCGCCGTCGGCTTCGCCAAGACCGACCAGGGCCAGACGCTCGCAGACACGGTCGAGAAGGACCTCAAGGAGCTCGACGCCGAGGGCAAGGTCAAGGAGCTCTGCGAGAAGTACGCCGACCAGGGCGTCTCCTACGACCTGTGGGTGCTCCCGAAGGCTGACGCGTAAGGGACCCGGACATCGATCGAGCGGGCAGGCGCGCCTCGTGCGTGCCTGCCCCCTTTGGGGTGACACATGCAACTCTCCACCATGACGGGCATGCTGGTCCAAGGCTACGGCGTGTCCCTCCAGATCTTCTTCGTTACCCTCGTCTGCGCGAGCCTGCTCGGCATCCCCGTCGCACTCGGCAGGCTCTCGCGCGTGAGGCCGCTCTCCGCCGTCGTGGGCCTCTACATCTCGCTCATGCGCGGCACGCCCCTCATGCTCCAGATGTTCGCCGTCTTCTTCGCGCCCTACTACGTCTTCGGCATCCAGACGGACTCGAGCTTCATGTTCACGGCCTGCCTCATCGCCTTCGTGGTCAACTACGCCGCCTACTTCGCCGAGATTTACCGCTCCGGCATCCAGAGCATCCCCAAGGGCCAGTACGAGGCGGCCCAGGTCCTGGGCTACTCCAGCGGGCAGACCTTCCGTCGCATCGTGCTGCCGCAGGTCGTCAAGCGCATCCTGCCCGCCATGGGCAACGAGATCGTCACCCTCGTGAAGGACACCTCGCTCGCCTTCTCCATCGGCGTCGCCGAGATGTTCACGACCGCGCGCGCCCTCGTCGCGAGCCAGCGCTCCATGATGCCGTTCGCCATCGCGGCGCTCATCTACTGGGTGACCTGCCTCGTGATCGAGTTCCTTCTCCGCCGCGCCGAGAGGAAGCTGAGCTACTACCATGACTAACGAGAAGAACGACGCACGGACCGCGACGGACGCCACCGCGTCCGCGAGCAGGCGGGCCGCCGCGAGCGGGCGGCCCGCCGCCGTCACGGTGCGCGGTGCACGCAAGGCCTTCGGCTCCAAGGAGGTCCTGCGCGACGTCTCGCTCACCATCCACGAGGGCGAGATCCTCTCCCTCATCGGCCCCTCGGGCGCCGGCAAGTCCACCATGCTGCGCTGCATGACGCTGCTGGACCGCTTCGACTCGGCCGACTTCTCCTACGGCGACCTCGAGGTTTGCACGCCCGAGAGGGGCTACCTCCCCCAGGCGGTGCGCGAGGCGCGCATGCGCTTCGGCATCGTCTTCCAGAACTACAACCTGTTCCCGCACATGACGGTCCTCCAGAACGTGACGGACGCCCCCGTCGTGGTACAGCGGCGCGACAAGGCAGAGGTGGAGGAGCAGGCCCATGCCCTTCTCGCCCGCCTCGGCCTCACCGAGCATGCCGACAAGGTCCCCGACCAGCTCTCCGGCGGGCAGCAGCAGCGCGTCGCCATCGCGCGCGCCCTGTGCATGAACCCGCGCGTCATCTACTTCGACGAGGCGACCTCGGCCCTCGACCCCAAGCTGACGGCCGACATGCAGCAACTCATGCGCGAGCTTGCCGACGAGGGCATGGCTATCGGCATCGTGACGCACGAGATGGGCTTCGCCCGTTCCGTGTCCGACCGCGTCTGCTTCCTCTTCGACGGGCAGATCGCCGAGGAGGGCACGCCGGAGGAGGTCATCGAGCACCCGGTGGACGAGCGAACCAGAAGCTTCCTGAGCCGCGCGGACGACTAGGGCTCACGGCACAGGCGGAGCCCGCGGCGCGTCTGGCGCCTGCTGCCCCGGCGCGTCTGACCCCGCGGCGCGTCTGGTGCCTGCTGCCACCCCCCCTGACGACGCGACCAGGCACCGTAGGGGCCTGCGATGCAGTCCTGGGGACAGCCCTGTGCATCTTCGCCACTTAGGGACGGATCGTGGGCGCTTCAGGTGCCTCCAGGCACCGGTCCAAGGCGCTACCCAGGCTGTGGCGCATCCAAAT
>JAZHSQ010000037.1:0-19154 GCA_036454645.1 Olsenella sp.
GTGCGCCCCCAAGTGACTGCAGGGCGTGTAGTCATCCATGGGATCATGTCCGTGGTCTCCCGCTGGATCGAGAACGACTGCGACGACTCCATAGATTACGTCGTGTCGGTCATCAGGCGCTGCGTCCCCCGCATCCCGTCGTGATGGGTGGGTGCGGCAAGGTGAGCGGGGACCAGCACATGCGACGGCGAGGCATTGCGTGGGGCGCTCTCTTCCCGGGCGGCCGGGTCCTTCTCGCCGCATCCTGCTGACGCTCGCGGGTGACTACTGGTGCCTCGCGCTTGGCGGCAAGCACACCCCGCTCGCGTGCGCCCGCCGCGGTCTCCGCGAGCTTGATTCCCGATAGGAGGCAGCCCGAGGTGTCCGCTGCCTGGTACACCCCCGGCGCTCGATCACGCTATAAAGAAGGAGTAGTCCGCTCGGCAAGGGGGTGCCGACCGCCCCCCGTCGCCGCGGCGGTCTTCCCGTGCGCGGCGGGTCTTGGTGGGAGGCAGAGGATGGGCAATCGCGAGAAGTTCGCGTGCTCCGGGGCCGTCTGCCCGGAGTGCGGTTCGTCTAGGGTGGCGAGGATGCTGTGGGGGATGCCGGCCCTAAGCGACAATCTTCGGCGCTCGCTTGAAGACGGGAGCGTCGTCCTGGGCGGCTGCTGCCCTCCGGAGCCTAGGCCTGACTGGCGTTGCGACGACTGCGGATGCGAGTTCGGGGATGACCCCGGGGCGTACGAGGGGTGGAGGGGCTGGCGGACCGCCGGGCTCAGGTCCGTCGTGTACGGCGCTGCCGTCGGCGATGCCCTAGGGGTGCCGTTCGAGTTCATGAGCCGTGGGAGCTTCGCCTGCACGGGCATGTCAGGGGGCGGCGCGCACGGCATGCCGAGGGGCACCTTCTCAGACGACACCTCCATGCTGGTCGCGACGTGCGACAGCATCCGCGCCTGCAGGGTCGTCGACGTGGACGACATGCGCGAGCGCTTCCGTGCGTGGATCGACCGGGGGGAGTACACCGCAGACGGAGTCGTGTTCGACTTCGGCAACGCCACGGCGACGGCCCTGCGCCAGGGCTTCGGCTGCGCGGGGGAGCGCTCCAACGGCAACGGCTCGCTCATGCGCATCGCGCCGCTGGCCCTGACGCCGGCCTCGGACGAGCAGGTCCGCGAGGTCTCGGCGATTACGCACGCCCACAGCGTCTCGACTGGGGCCTGCGTGGTGTTCGTGCACGTATTGAGGGAGGTCCTGGGCGGCGTTCCCCTCGACGAGGCGGTGGGGGACAACGTGCCCGGCGCGTCGGCGCCCTTCTCCCTGAACGACCTTGTCGAGCTGCGTCGCGAGGGGGTGAGGTCCGGCGGCTACGTCGTCGACACGCTCCGCGCGGCCCTCTGGTGCGCGCTCCATACGGAGAGCTACCACGACTGCGTCCTTGCGGCGGTGAACCTCGGCGACGACACCGACACCACGGCGTGCGTGGCCGGGGCCCTCGCGGGGGCGATGTACGACTTCGGGTCCATACCGCGGGAGTGGCTCGACCAGCTGCGCGGCAGGGACGTGATAGAGGCCTGCCTGTTCTGAGGCCGCCCGTCGTGAGGCCCGCCCGCCTCCCGCCTTCTTCCTAACGGACGTCCGCGGTGGTGGGGCCATCGGAGGCGTGGAGGGGCCGGGGGGAAGAAGGGGCTTGTCATGAGTGCGAGCGAGTTGTCGGGTGCCTGGAAGGTGGCGGCGAGGACCGCGAGGGCCATGCTGGGAGAGGGGGAGAACCCCGTGTACTCCCCGGCGTGCATCCTCGAGGGCCTGCGCGCGATGCGCCTGGGCGCCTTCGGCAGAACGGCCTCGGAGCTCGACGCCCTCATCGGGGGACAACCCTCCGGCAAGGACCGGTACGGAATCGGGACCGATCCCGGGGGGAGGCACGCATGGGCGTATGACGTCTACGCCGCCGGCGTCGTGGCGGGGGTCTGGATCGACGACGGCGCCGCTCCCGCCGAGGGCTTCGAGGCGTCGTGCGCCTCGGCCGACGTCTCGGTCGCCTTCGCGGACTTATCCGACCCGCGCGCGGGCGAGCGGCTGTCGCGCTGGGTGGCAGAGAGGACCGAGGGCCTACTCGAGCCCGAGGTGGGGGTGGACCCGGAGGCCCTCGCCTGCGTCGTCAGCGCCCTCTACCTCAAGGACGCCTGGGAGGACGGGTTCTACGACTGGCTGACCGAGGGAGGCCCCTTCCATGCGGAGGAGGGGGACGTCCAGGCCGACTACATGACCTCCGAGGACCTGCTGAGGGTCGCCGACCTCGACTTCGGCACCGTCGTCTCCAAGCCGTTCTCCAACGGCGCGTCCATGCTCCTCGTGCTGCCCCGGGAGGGCGCGGATGCGAGGGCGGTCGTCGGGGACCCCGGGGCCCTTGCCCGCCTCGCCGGGTTCGACGGGGCGGAGACGGACGTCGAGCTTCACCTGCCCAAGTTCACCTGCGAGACGACGGGCGTGGACATGTGCCGCGCTCTCGTGCAGGCTGGCTTCGAGAGCGCCGCCGCGCCAGACCTGCGCCTGATGACGGGTTCGCCCGCGAGCCCGACCTCCTACGTCCATGGGGCCAAGGTCACCATAGAGGAGGCGGGCATGGAGGCCGGTGCGTACTTCGTGGGCGCGGTGGCGGCGGGGATGCCGCCGGAGGGCTGGGAGCCTCCCGTCCCGCGCGTCATCGTCCTCGACAGGCCCTTTGCCTTCGTCGTCGTCTCGCGCACTGGCCAGCCCCTGTTCGTCGGCGTGGTCACGAGGCCGTAGCGCGGGGCCCGGGGTGCCCGGGGTGCGCGCAGCGGCAGCGCGCTCCTTTCCCCCGGTCTCACCACGAGCCACATACGACGGCCAGCGGCCTGACCGACAGCCGGACGCGAGCCTGGGCCGGACGCGAGCCTGGGGCCGGACGCGAGCCTGGCGCTGTTGCGAGGCGGGGAAGGCGTCGGCGATGCGCGCGGCACGATGGCCGCCTTCACGAAGGAGGGAGCCTGTCTCCACCCGAGCAAGGAGGGTGGTGGCCACAAGCCCCCCTGGCCTCTCCTCATGCCCAATTCGGCAACGGGAGGCTGAAATCCTGCTTGGCAGGATACTATGCGACGCATAGTATCGTTCTTGCAATTATACTATGTAACACATAGTATCGGCGCGATGGCTCGTCCACGAGGTTGCGCCCGCCGCGGAGGCGCGCCTGCCGGACGAGGGGCCACCGGAGGAGAAGGAGGACCATGGAGACGCAGCTCAAACGGGGGTTCCTGGACATCTGCGTCCTCGCCGCCCTGGCGCGGGAGGACTCCTATGGCTATCAGATCATCAAGGACGTGCCGCAGGCGCTCGAGCTTTCGGAGTCGGCGCTCTACCCCATCCTGAAGCGGCTGAGGACCCAGGGCATGCTCGAGGAGTACACCCGCGAGCACAACGGGCGCCTCAGGAAGTACTACACGATAACCGAGAAGGGCCGGGCGGCCCTCGCGGACTTCGTCCGCGAGGAGTCGGGCATCGCCGAGATCCTGGCCTACGTGCGAGAGGGGGCTCAGTCATGAGCTACCAGAGTTGGAGTTCCGAGCTCGAGGGCGAGCTGCACGGCAGGGGCGTCAGCCAGAGGGAGGCCGGCCGCGCTTGAGTTCTGGGGCGAGGCGTTCGGCGACCGTCGCGAGGCGGGGATGTCCGAGGAGGAGGCGCTCGCGGACCTCGGCGGCGTCGAGGCGGCGTCCGCCTTCTGGTGGCCGCGCCATGCGGACGCCTTCCGCGCGCTGCTCGTGGTCGGCGGCATCGTCTGCGGCGCAGGCCTCGTCCTGGTACTCGTCGCCCTTGTCGCCTGCGGCTTCGCGCCGGCCAGCATCCAGCCGCTCCCCAGCTTCGACGTGCCCCTCCTCGGCCGGGTCGGCTACATGGTCTTCCCGCGCACCCTCGGGTAGGCGGCGCCCGGCAGGCCGGATTGGCCGGAGGGGACCGACCGGGCGGGGGAGAGGACGCCGCTGCCCCGGGTATCGATCAGGCGTCTCCCTGGGGACCGCCTGGGGGACGCCGCCCGGGCGCCGCCCAGGGGGACGCCAGCCGGGCGCCGCCCAGGGGGACCGCAATCGAGGGGCGTGACGCCAGCCGCCGCGCCCCTCTCTCGTGCAATCTCAAGAACAGATGCTTGCATTTTGGCGACTTATGGACGCCTCCGTCCCGTCATCGAGGGGTGAGGGATGTCCTCAGAGGTTGCGGCTCGGAGAAACCCCAGTTGGCGGGCGCTCATGCTTTCGTTGGGGAGGGACTCCGGACGTCGGTGCCCTCAGGGACCCGTACATAACTCGCCCAGCTGCAAAAGCGCGCCGCGTGGAGTTGCGTTGGCAGCCCGCCCGACCGCCTCGATGCCACGAGGCAGGACACGGCGGGTTGCGATTCGGGGAGCGCGTGGGGGCGACGCAACTTTCATCACGAGGTTGTGCGTTTGAGCAGGTTAGGGACGGGTCGCGGACGTGCAAGGGGGCGTCGCGCCGGCCGGCGAGCGCGTCGCTCCTGCGTTTTCCCAGGATTCGGAGGCGCCATCCGTGTCGTAGGTCGAGCTGCCGGGTCCGGGCCGCTTCCGCCGCGGCCATGACCCGTCCCTAAGTTGTCGAAATGCACAAATCGGTCCAAAAAGTTGCAGCCGCTGCCGGGCAGCGCGCGGTCGCGTGGCGTACGCGTACCGTCTGAGCTCCGCCCCCTCACTCCTCCGGGGCTAGGAGCGTGAAGCGGTTCTTGCGGCAGGCGATGAGGCCCTCGCGCCGCATGCGGCCCAGCTCCTTCGAGAGCGCGGATCGGTCCACGTTCAGGTAGTCGGCAAGCTGTTGACGGTCGAAGGGGATGGAGAAGCTCGTCGAGCCAGCCTGGATCGACTGCGCGTTGAGGTAGGCCATCACGCGGGCGCGGATGCCCTTGGGTGCTATGAAGAAGCTCTTGCGAGAGAGCATCAGGTTCTTGCGAGCCGAGTCCATGAGCAGGTTGGCGCCGAGTTCGATCGCCCAGGGCTGTCGCTCCTGCGCCATGCGCCTGAGCGCGTCGATCCTCAGGAAGAGTACGCGGCAGTTCCCGTTGGCGCGAACGTCCACGAGGAGAGGCTCACCTTCCAGCAGCGCATAGGACTCGGCGAAGGCGTTCTTGGGTCCGATGCTCCCGAGGATGGTGCGGTTGCCCCAGACGTCGTTGCTCTCGATCGTGACGTTGCCCTCGAGCACGATGCCGATGCGATTGGTGGTCGTGCCGACCCTCAGTATGAGGTCTTGCTTGCGATAGCGGCGCTCCTGCGCATAGAGCGCCGAAAGGGCTCGCTCGATCGAATCGGCTCCCATGCCCCTGAAGAGCGGGGACCCCTGCACGGCAGCGACGTCCATCTCCTCGACCTCTTTCTCCATATGTGGTCACTACCACATACTGTACTAGACGCTGATTGGAGAATGACCACGGACAGTAAATGAGGGCGTCGTAGTGGCAGAAGCGGCGGCGGCAGCTGCTGGTGAGATAGAGGCGACGCCATGCGTCCCGAAGGAGGGGCCCGCATGAAGAGGAGCTATGGACAGGTCTTCAGGCTCGAGTCCGAGACCCCGTCCCTGGAAGGCTGTACCATCTCCAGGGAGGTCACGGATGGCGCGACCTACTTCGCGCTCGGGGCGGGCACGGGCATCAGCCCCGAGTCGCACCCGGAGGCGAAGGTTGTCTACGTTACGATGGGGGAGCTCGTCGCGAGCGTGGACGGCGTGGACCACGAGGTCCGCGCGGGGGAGGCCCTCCTCGTGCCGGCGGGAACGCTCTTCGGTGTCGAGGCCGGTCCGGACACCGGCTATGTCGATTTCGGATGCGAAGGAGAGGATATGGACAAGCAGGGAATCGAGGCGGGCGTGGCCCAGGACTTGGCCGGGCTGGCGCCCTACCAGGACGGGGTCATCGTGAACCGTGACGTGCTCCGCACGCCGGGGATGAAGCTCGTCGTCATGGCCTTCGACGAGGGCTGTGCGCTCTCTGAGCACGCCGCGCCGGGCGAGGCGCTGGTCATGGCGCTCGACGGCGAGGCCACGATCACCTACGAGGGCGTCGAGAACAAGGTCAGGGCGGGGGAGTGCTTCCGCTTCGCCAAGGGCGGTCGCCATGCGGTGAAGGCCGATACCCGCTTCAAGATGGCGCTCGCCGTCGGCCTCGCCTAGCGACCGGCGTGCGCGGGGCTCGCACGGACCCAGCGCGAGCCTTGAGCCAGACAAGCACGGACCCGGCGTGGGACTTGCGCCGGCCTCGCATCAACCACGCACGGACCAAGCTACCAACTAGCACCGATTAGGCACGGGCCTGAGGATAGGAGCGAAGATGATGGACACCCCGATGTTCTGCTTCCAGTGCCAGGAGACCGCCGGCTGCAAGGGCTGCACCCGCGTCGGCGTCTGCGGCAAGACCCCCGAGGTCGCCGGCCTCCAGGACCTTCTCATCTACGTGACCAAGGGCACGTCTGCCGTCGCCTGCGCGCTGCGTGCCGCCGGCAAGCAGGTGCCGGTCGACGTCGACCGCATGGTCACCCTCAACCTCTTCACCACGATCACCAACGCCAACTTCGACGCCGAGGCCGTCACCGAGCGCATCGAGAAGACGCTCGCCCGCAACAAGGAGCTCGTCGAGACCCTCGGCAGCACCGAGGGCCTGCCCGCCGCCGCCCTCTGGCAGGGCGAGCGCGCCGTCTTCGCCGACAAGGCGCGCGAGGTCGGCATCCTCGCCACCGAGGACGAGGACGTCCGCTCCCTGCGCGAGCTGATCACCTACGGCCTCAAGGGCCTCTCTGCCTACACCTCGCACGCCGACGCGCTGCTGGTCCGCGACCCCGAGATCGACGCCTTCCTCCAGAAGGCCCTCGCGGCGACGCTCGACGACTCCCTCACGGTGGACGACCTCGTGAAGCTGACCCTCGAGTGCGGCTCCTTGGGCGTCAAGGGCATGGCCCAGCTCGACGCCGCCAACACCAAGGCCTACGGCAACCCCGAGGTCACCGAGGTCGAGATTGGCGTGCGCAAGAACCCGGGCATCCTGGTCTCCGGCCATGACCTGCGCGACCTCGAGATGCTGCTTGAGCAGACCGCCGGCACCGGTGTGGACGTCTACACGCACTCCGAGATGCTTCCCGCCCACTACTACCCCGCGTTCAAGAAGTACCCGCACTTCGCCGGCAACTACGGCAACGCCTGGTGGAAGCAGACCGAGGAGTTCGAGAAGTTCCGCGGGCCGATCCTCATGACCACCAACTGCGTCGTGCCGCCCAAGGACAGCTACAAGGGCAGGCTCTGGACCACGGGCGCCGCGGGCTTCCCCGGCTGCGGGCACATCGACGCCGACGCCGAGGGCAACAAGGACTTCTCCGCTCTCATCGAGCAGGCCAAGTCCTGCCAGGCGCCCGAGGAGATCGAGCAGGGCACGATCGTGGGCGGCTTCGCGCACGAGCAGGTCTTCGCCCTCGCCGACAAGGTGGTCGCCGCCGTCAAGTCCGGCGCCATCCGCAAGTTCGTGGTCATGGCCGGCTGCGACGGTCGCCACAAGACCCGCAGCTACTACACCGAGTTCGCCGAGAAGCTGCCGAAGGACGTCGTGATCCTCACCGCTGGCTGCGCCAAGTACCGCTACAACAAGCTCAACCTCGGTGACATCGACGGCATCCCCCGCGTCCTCGACGCCGGCCAGTGCAACGACTCCTACTCGCTCGCCCTCATCGCGCTCAAGCTCAAGGAGATCTTCGGCCTCGACGACGTCAACGACCTGCCGATCGCCTTCAACATCGCCTGGTACGAGCAGAAGGCCGTCATCGTCCTGCTGGCGCTGCTTTCGCTCGGCGTGAAGAACATCCACCTCGGGCCCACGCTCCCGGCGTTCCTGTCCCCGAACGTCACCAAGGTGCTGGTCGACAACTTCGGCATCGGCGGCATCACCACGGTCGACGAGGACCTCAAGCTCCTCATCGGCTAGGAACCTGCGAGAATCCCCCTGCGATAAGGTCGCGAGGTCCCGAGCTTCTCGGGGCCTCGCGGCCGTTCGTCTGCCCTCCGGGGGGCAACGGGGCCGGCCCGTCCGGCGCCCGTCCCGCCCGGCCTATGGCCGCGGCCGGCCGCAGTCGCCGCAGAAGCGGCCTGAGTTCCGTGCGCCGCACGAGCAGGTCCAGGTGCCGCCTACGGCCTGGGGCCTGGGGCTTCCGCAGCTGCCGCAGAAGCGGCCTGAGTTCCGTGCGCCGCACGAGCAGGTCCAGGTGCCCGCGGCGTCCGCTGCCCCCGACGCACCCGGCGCCGCGCCGCCCGCGGCGGCCCCCTGCGCGCCCGCCGCTGTACCGTCCACCACCGCGCCCGCGCCGTTTCGCGGAGCGCCTGGCGCATCACCGCTCGCACCCATGCCGTAGAGCCCCCGCATGTCCATGCCGCCCAGGGCGTTCGCCATCCCCATGCCCATGAAGCCGACGGCCGCGCCCGCGCCGTTGGAGGCGGCCATGCGCATGGCGTCGGCCTGCGAGGCGGCGAGGTTCGCCGCCGCCATCGTGGGGTCCCTCATGACCGCGGCCTTCTGCAGCTCCTTGATTATGGCCTCGTCCTCGGGGGACGCTACGATCGAGTTCACGCCGAGTGCCGCCACCTCGATGCCGCGCGTCTGCCCCCAGGACTCCGAGAGCTCCGCGTTGAGCGCCTGGGCGAGCTCCCTGGTGTGCGCGGGCACCGCCGAGTAGCGCACGCCCATGGCCGAGACGCGCGCGAAAGCCGGTTGCAGGGCCGTGAGCAGCTCGCTCTTGAGCTGGGAGTCGATCCTGTCGCGCGTGAAGGCCTCCTCGACGTTGCCGCACACGTTCTTGTAGAACATGAGCGGGTCGACGATCCGGTACGAGTACTCGCCGTTGCAGCGCACGGAGATGTCCACGTCCAGACCGATGTTGTCGTCGACCACGCGGAAGGGCACCGGCGCCGCCGTCCCGTACTTGTTGCCAACGACCTCCTTGGCGTTGAGGAAGTAGACGCGCTGGTCCTTGCCCGCGTCGCCGCCGAACGTGAAGCGCGTGCCCACGCGCTCGAACGACGCCCGGACCCTCTCCCCGAGAGAGCCGCCCCCGCCGAAGAGCAGGCTCGGCTCCGTCGAGCTGTCGAACACGAATTCGCCCAGCTCGCCGCAGGCCTCGACCACGGCACCCTGCTCCACGACGATCATGTACTGCCCCTCGTTCACGGCGATCACGGAGCCGTTCGAGATGACGTTGTGCTCGCCGCGGGTATTCGACGAGCGTCCCTGCGAGGACGTCCTCTTGCGCCCCTTGACGACGAGGGTGTCCGCGTCGAGCGAGTCGCAGTAGAAGTACTCGCGCCATGAGTCGGCGAGAACGCCGCCCGCGGCACCCATCCCAGCCCTCAGAAGCCCCATGGTCCACGCCCCTTCCTCGACATGCCTCCGGGCGCATCCGCCCTCGGCACCAGGGTGATTCGCGGGGCCCGTCGACGGAACCACCGAGCGTCCCAAAACGTCCGTCGAACGTTGGCCGCGCGACCCAAAGGGGACGAGCCCGCGCGGCTAGAATGGACGTGTTGGTCGCCGTTGGGGACGCGAGCGAGGGGGCACCCGCGTGGGCAGGTCTGACGACACGCTCGTGCGAAGGGTCGTCGCCGGCGCGTGCGCCGGAGGAGCCCTCCTGTGCCTGGCCCTTCTCGCCATGCAGGCGTTCGGCAGCATGCCCGCCCCCGAGCCGGGCGGCACCAGGTTCCTGGACGGTTCGTCCCTGCGGCCGTCGGGCTCCTACAGCGTGGTCCCCTCCTCCACCTCGGGGCTCATGATCCTCGCGGCTCCGGCGGCGGCGCTCTGGGGATTCTCGGTCCACGTGCGGTGCTCGGACGCGCGGATTCGCCACTGCCTCAAGGGCGTGGCGCTGCTCGTTGGCCTGTGGATGCTCGACGTGCTCGTCAAATACCGCTGTCCCGTCGACGACCCGCGGCTCATCGCCTTCCTCTGGTACCTCTACTACGTGCCCATGACGTTCGTCCCGCTGCTCTGCCTGCTGTGCGCCCTGCGCGCGTCCGCGCTGGACGCGAGGCCGTGGGCGCCCCTCCTGAGGCGCGCCGCCTGCGCGGCGAGCGCCGCGATCGTCGCGCTGGTGCTCACCAACACCCTCCACCTGCAGGTCTTCTCGTTCGACGTCTCGAGGCCGGACTGGCAGGGGGCCTACGCCTACAACTGGGGCTACTGGCTCGCGGTCGCGGTCTATGCGGCGGAGTACCTGGGCTTCTTCGCCCTCCTCCTCGCCGCGTCGCGCCGGAGGCTGCGCGGCGCCATCGCGCTCCTCGCCGTGGCGGCCGTCCCCTTCGGCGCCTACTGCCTCATGTACGCCCTGCGCCACGGGCCTGCCGTCAACACGAACTTCTCCCTCAACTACTGCCTGGTGGTGGTTCTGCTCCTGGAGCTCGCGCTGGACTTCGGGCTCCTGCCCTCGTACGCGTGGTACGGCGAGGCGTTCTCGCGCCTGCCCCTCGACCTCAAGGTCGTCTCGCGCGACGGCTTGGTCGCCTTCGCCACCGACTCGGCCGCCCCGGCGCCCTCCGGCGCCCTCGACCTCGCGCTGCGGGTCGCGCGCTCGCAGACGCCGGGGCAGGCCACGAGGTTTCGGACCTCCGCCGTCCCCCACGTGCTCTTCAAGGCCTACGGGGTGAGCGGCGGGACGGCGCTGCTCGCCGAGGACGTGGCGCCCCTGGACGAGAGGCGCCGCGTGCTCACCGAGCGGCAGGACCGCCTGCGGAGGAGCAACGAGGTGCTTCGCCACGAGAGCGGCCTGCGCCGCGAGCTGTGGCGCCTCGAGAGCGAGAAGAGCCTGCTCATGGGCATCGAGGCCTCCATCGCGGACAAGGTCGGCCGGATGCGCGGGCTCCTCGCCGCGCTGCCGAGGGGGAGCGGGGCGGACGATCGCGCACGCAGGCGCGACATGCTCACCGAGGCAAAGCTCCTCGTCGCCTACTGCAAGAGAAAGGGCGCGCTCGTCCTCTCCGAGAGGAGCGACCCCGCGTTCGACCGCGACCGCCTGCAGCTCGTCTTCAACGAGACGGTCTCCGACCTGCGCTCGATCGGCGTCGACTGCGCGGCGGCGGTGAGCCTGGAGGGCGAGCTGCCGGCCGCCGTGGTGAGCGTGCTCTACGACTGCCTGTACGACGTGGCCTCGGCCGCCCTCTTCGCCTCCGACCCCATCCTCATGCTCTGCGTGGTCGAGGGCGAGCAGGACGTGGTGCTGCGCGCGGCGCTCGACTCGACGCGGATGGACGCGGCGCGCCTGGAGGCCGCCGCGTCGAGCCTGCGAGAGGACCTGGCAGGCTCCCGGGGCGAGCTCTCGCTCGAGCTGTCCCCGACCTCGCTCAACGCAGCGGTCCGCATCCGCGTGGACGGCGTCGTGCGCCAGGGGGGTGGGGAGTCGTGAGCCACCTCTTCTCGATGAGGGCGTCGACCCTGATCGCGATCTGCGGGGTCACCTACCTCCTCGCCGCCGGGCAGAGCGTCCACGCGTGCTTCGCCTCGACGCGACGGGGTGGCGGCCCGCGCCGGCTCCGCGTCTGGTACGAGGCCATGGTCTCCGTCCACCTGCTGCTCGCCTGCGCCGTGTCGAGCTCGGCCATGGAGAACCAGGGGGTCATCCTCCTGTGGCTGCACCCCGTGGTCCTCCGGGTGGAGTCGCTGCTCTGGGCGAACGCCCTCGCCGCCGCGCTGGGGGGCGCCCTGGCCGTCCGCCTGCGTCGCCCCTGGATGGCGGCCGAGGTGGCGCTCATCGCCTGCTGCACGCCGCCCGTCGTAGAGGCCCTGGGGGAGGGCTCCTCGCTGCTCCTGATCGCGGACGCCTCCCTCTTCGCCGCGCGCGTCCCGGCGACGCTGGCGCTCGACGTCCGCGAGAGCAGGGCCTCGGTCTCGCGCCTCTCGCTCGTCGACGCCCTGGACGCCCTGCCCGAGGGCGTGATGTGGACGAACGAGGACTACGACGTGCTCTTCATGAACGACGCCATGCGCGCGAGCCTGACGAGCCTGGGGCTGTCGACGGACCTCGCGGACGCGCGCGGGCTGTGGGAGAGGCTCGAGGCGCGGGCCCGCGAGGCCATGGGCGACGGGCTGCTCGTCGACGTGGGCGGCGGCAGGACCTGCCTCTTCGTGCGCGACAGGGCGCGGCTGCGCGGGACGCCCTGCGAGCGCGTGATGGCGCTCGACGTGAGCGAGGAGGCGGCGACCAACGCGCGGCTCGAGAGCCTCAACCGGCTCCTGGAGGCCGCGAACGAGGAGCTGCGCGCGTCGATGCTCCAGGTGCGGAGGGTTGCCGAGGCCGAGGCGATAATGCGTATGAGGGCCCGCGTCCACGACACCATCGGCGCGCGGCTCTCGATACTCCACCGCTTCCTGGAGGACGACCGCGACGACCCGGAGGCGCTCGAGCGGATCTGCGGGCTCCTCAATGGGATCGTGGACGACCTCGCCGAGACGGACCCGCCCGCCGCGAGCGCCGGCCTGGAGTCAATCCGCATCGCTTTCTCGCTCGTGGGCGTGGACGTCCGGGTGACGGGCGAGCTCCCGGCGGACGAGGAGGTGGCGCGGGCGTTCGCCGAGATAGCCCTCGAGGCGGTGACCAACGCCGCGAAGCACTCCCAGGCGCGGCGCGTGGACGTGAGGGTCTGCCGCGGGCCTGGCGGCGCGGCGTCGCTGAGCGTGACGAACGACGGCTGCGCGCCTGGAGACTTCGTCGAGGGGACGGGGATTCCCGGCATGCGGCGGGCGGCTGCCGCCGTGGGCGCCTCGTTCGCCGTGAGGGGCGGCCCGCCCTTCTCCGTCGAGGTCGTGCTGCCGGCCGGGGCGGCGCCCGCGGCCGGGACGGGCCGGCCGCCCACGGCCGGGACGGGCGCGACCGCCCGGGAGGCCCACGACGAGAGGGGGCAGGCATGATTCGCATCGTGCTCGTGGAGGACCAGACGATGCTCCGGGACTCGCTCGCCTGTACCATCAACGCGCAGCAGGACATGGAGGTCGTGGCCTCCCTCGCCGACGCCGCAGACGCGCTCGAGGCGACGCGCCGCACCGGGGCCGCCTGCGCGCTTCTCGACGTGTGCACCGAGAACGACTCGAGCGGCATCGTCGCCGCACGCCTCATCAAGGAGGCACTGCCCGACGTCCGCGTGGTCATCATGACCGGGCTCCCCGAGATAACCTTCGTGGACCGCGCCCGGGAGGCGGGCGTCGACAGCTTCGTCTACAAGAACGTGGGGACGGGCGAGCTCCTCGGCATCATCCGCTCGACCATGGAGGGCTACTCGACCTTCCCCCTCTCCAGGCAGCGCATCATCCCCGACGGCGTGGAGCTCTCCCAGGTGGAGATAGACATCCTGCGCCTGGTGTGCGAGTCAAAGACGAGAAGGGAGATAGCCGCTGAGCTCTACCTCAGCGAAGGCACGGTCAAGCGGCACATCTCCGAGATCCTCCTCAAGACCGGCTACGACAACATCCTGCGCCTGGCGGTGCACGCCGTCTCGAACGGGCTCATCGTCCCCGGGATGGGCCGCCGGGACGAGTGAGGCGGCGGCCCCGTCGCCAAGGTCCCTTCCGTCGTCTCGCCGAAGAACCGGCGTTTGGACGTCGTGTCATGCCCCGCGGCCTCGGATGGGCCGCGGGGTACTTCTGTGCGGGCCGGTCGCACGACACAATCTGAGGTGAAGGGTACCGGAGGACGCGAGCGACCGCGAGGGCGGAGAGGAGAGTCGACCATGGGACTGTTCGGGAAGATGTTCGAGAAGAAGACCTGCAGCATCTGCGGTGGGGAAATCGGGCTTCTCGGCAACCGCAAGCTCGAGGACGGCAACCTCTGCAAGGAGTGCGCCAGGAAGCTCTCCCCGTTCTTTGGCGACAGGCGCCGCTCGACGGTCGATCAGATCCGCGAGCAGCTCGACTGGCGCGAGGCGAACAGGGAGCGCGTGTCCGCCTTCAACGTCACGCGCACGCTGGGCTGCGACACCAAGGTGCTCCTGGATGAGGACGCGGGGCGCTTCCTGGTGACCCCGACCTCGCGCTGGCGGGAGGCCAACCCCGACGTGCTGGACTTCTCACAGGTCACGGGCTGCGACACCGAGACGCGCGAGACCCGCAGCGAGCTGCACTGGAAGGACAAGGACGGCGAGGAGCACAGCTACGAGCCGCCCCGCTACGACGTCGACTACGACGTATACGTGACCATACACGTGAACGTGCCCTACTTCGACTCCATCACGTTCAAGGTGAACGACTGCCGGATTGAGGAGCGCGACTCGGTGGAGTTCCGCGAGGCGGAGCGGCAGGCGGGAGAGATCCGCGACGCCCTCACGCGGCTGCGCGAGTCCGAGCGCGAGAGGGTCGCCGCGGCCTCGGCGCCGAAGGTGGCACGAACCTGCCCGTTCTGTGGCGCGACGACCATTCCGGACGCCAACGGCCGCTGTGAGTACTGCGGCGGTGCGATGGGCGCGTAGGGGTCCGGCTTGGGGTTCTTTGGGCAAGGTGCCGTTGGGAGCAGGAGGGAAGTGGTGGAAGTGAGCATCAGGAAGAAGTGGGTCGCCTTTGTGGCGTCGGTGTTCGCGCTGTGCCTCGCGCTGGCGGGCTGCGCGGGCGGCGTCGGAGGTTCGGGCGGCAAGGACCCGTCCAAGAACTACGTGGGGGACTGGAAGCTCGTGGGCATGGAGGAGGACGGCGAGGCATACAGCGCCGACGACATCAGGCTCATGCAGAACATGGGCATGACGGTCACGCTGAGCGTCAAGGAGGACAAGTCCTTCTCGCTCAACGTCTTCGGCGAGGAGCTGCCTGGCACCTGGGAGGCCAAGAGCGACTCTGCGGCCACGTTCACCGTCGACGGGCAGTCCGTTCCCGTCACCTTGGCCGACGACGTCCTGACCCTGGAGCAGGACGGGACCAAGATGATGTTCGAGAGGGGCACGGTGTCTGCGAGCTCGGGCGGCGCTGCGGCGCCCGGCGGGGACGCCGGCTCGGGCGGGGACGCCGCGGCGACGGACTCCGGGACGACGGACGAGGCCGCGATCCCCATCGGGCAGACCATCGCCGACGACGACGTCTGCACCATCGAGGTCGTCAACAAGACGGCCGACTGGGCTGGTGACCCCGGCTTCACGCTCAAGGTCACGAACAAGTCCGACAAGACCATCGCGATTACCTCCAAGTACGGCACGTTCTCGGTCGACGGCAGGATGGTGGACCCCGTGCTGTCCGAGACGATCCAGCCCGGCAAGTACGTCGAGACCTTCATGTGGTTCAGTGATGACGCCATAGAGGTCATCGACCAGCTGGTGAACGTCGAGGGCGTGATCGAGGCCTACGACAACGATACGTACGACACGCTCGCTGAGTACCCGTTTGCGATGTAGCGGCAGGCAGAGCGGCAAGGTCGTGCGAAGGAGCCCCCGGCGCTACCCCCGGCGCCGGGGGCTCCCCTGGTCCGACTCTCTTGTTTGGCGCTGGCGAAGGCGAAATGCGGCTCGCCTCCGCCATCGTTGGGTAAGAGAGGCGAACGGGCCTAAGTCCTCGGCGTGGAGGCGGGGCGTGACGGTCCAGGCATGTGAAGCCTGCCGCCTGCCGATACCTGTCGTACGCCGGAGCTCACGCCGCCTCGGCGCTCCCACGGCTGCGGCCGACCACCAGCCCCACGAGGACGACCGCCACGCCGAACAGCGCGCAGACCCCCAGGTCCCCCACGAGCGGCAGCACGGCCTGGGCGCTGACCTCTCCCATGCCCGCCGCCCCGTCGATCACGAGCGTCGCCCAGTACGCCGGCGTGAAGTGCGCCAGGGCGAGAAGTTCGTCGGGCAGGAGCGCGAGGCCCGTCCACGCGCCACCGAGCAGCGACATCACCATACCCAGGATGTTCGCCAGGGCGTTGGCGGCGTTCTCGCTCACGCCGAGCTGGCCGGCGAGGAAGCCAACTGAGGCCGACACCAGCGCGTACACGAGGAGCGCCGCCCCCACGAGCGCGAGCCGGACGGGAGAGTCTGCCAGCGCGCCCCTGCCCAGCACCACCACCTCGAGCCCGAAGTTCCATGCCCAAGTGACGAGGGCTATCACCACGCAGGCGCCGAGAAGCGCCAGGTTGCGCGTGTGCGCCGGCTCGGGCGAGGCGAGCCTGCGGTCGCGCACGGGTCGGCGCCCCACAGAGGCCATGAGCACCGCGATGCAGACCATCGCGCTCGAGAAGATGGGGTAGGAAGCGAACTCCGCCGCCGTGACGACGCCTGCGGGAAGGGGCGAGGCGACCTGCTCGACCATGCTCACCCGGGCGGACCCCTCCCATGCCGCGTCCGTGGCCGCGACCACGTCCGCGGCGCTGCCGCCGAGCGTGGACGCCATGCCGTAGAGGCCGTCGGCGTAGCCGGTGACCTCGACATCCAGGAGGCGCCCCATGCCCGAGTAGTACGACACGTAGGTCTCGAGGTCCGGGACCTGCGTGTCCGCGCCTGCGGCGTCGAGCAGCCCCTTGCCCCACCCCTCGGGGATGACGAGCAGGTAGCTCACCTGGTCGCGCGCCACGGCGTCCTGGATTGCGCGTCTCTCGTCTGCGACCTCCACCTCGTTGTTGCCGGCGAGAACGTGCCGTGCCAGCGCGAACGAGAGCTCGGAGCCGTCACGGTCGATCACTGCGACGTTGGCAGGCGTGGTGTGGAACTCGCCCGTGACGTCAGTGCTCGCGAAGAGGCCGACGACCACGCCCATGAGCGAGAGCATCACCAGGTAGACGGCGATGTAGACCCTATGGGAGAAGAAGATTCTGAGGTAGGTCCTAAAGGTGGTCATACGAGGTCCTCCTCATGCGCACGGCCGCCAGGGCGAGAAACGCGACTGCCATCGCGAGCAGCGTGGCGACCCTCTCGAGGAAGGCGTCGGGCGTGTCGTAGTAGAGCAGCGCGTAGAGGCAGTTGGTCGTCTGCCAGAGGGGGTTCGCGTGCGCGAGGGCCGGCGCCGCGGCCTCGACGGCGTCCGCGAGCTGTTGCGAGGCAGTTCCGTACAGGCCCGTGAAGAGCGAGAGCAGGCAGGTGATGCCGGACACCATGCCCTCCTCCATGCGGGGGACGGTCCCGCAGAGGGCCCCCGCCGAGCAGGCCATGAGCGAGGACGCCGCGAGGGCGACCATCACCCCTGGGACGTCGCCGCCGAACGAGACGCCCGCCACGCCCCACATGTAGAGCGCCGCCACGACCAGGCATGCGAACTCGCAGAGCCATGCGCCGAGCAGGGCGCCCACGAGCATGCGCCAGCGAGGCACGGCGGCAAGCGCCTGCCGGGCGCCGAGCGGTCCAGCGCAGGGGAGCAGCCGGCGCACCGAAACCATGCCTGCGGTGGCGCCCATGCCGGCCGCCATGGCGAGGAGCGCGTAGTAGTAGCGCGCGTCGGGACTCGGCGGGTTCTTGGTCGCCGTGAGCCGCACCGTCCTGACGGCGCCGTCGGTGAAGGAGCCGATGGCCTCGCCCGTGGCGAGGAGCTCCGGCCGCGTCTCCACGACCTTCTCGACCGCCGCGCGCGCGTGCAGGTAGGTGTCCAGCACCTCGGAGAGGACCGAGGTGGGGAGGCTGCCGTTCTCCGAGAGGCTCTTGCTGGTCACGTGGAGATGCGGCGTGCCGTCCGCGTCCACGGTGAGGTAGGCGTCCACCTTCGCCGCGGCGGCGGCAGCCTCGGCGTCCGTCGCGCTGTCGTAGTAGGTGACGTCGCAGACGCGGTCGCTCGAGGTGGGGTCAGAAATCGCGCGGATCGTCTCGTCCAGCCCCGGGGCCGCTGCGTAGCGTTCGTCGCGCACCACGCCCAACGAGGAACCCACGATGGTGTAGGCGTCCTGGATTGACGAGAACATGCCCATGAAGATGCAGGTCATGATGAGGGGGAAGGCCAGTGCCCACACGAGGAGCGCCTTGTCGCGCGCGAGTGAGAGCACGCAGTTCCTGAGGCTCGTGAGCATCGCGGCCCCCTTATGCCTCGTCGCGCAGGGCGCGGCCGGTTATCTCGAGGAAGACGTCGTTCAGGGTGGGGGGCTCCGAGAGCACACGCCCGTAGGGGAGGTTCGCCTCCGCGAGCACGCCCAGGACGTCAGCGAGGTTGTGCGCGCCCGCGGCGCACTGCACGCGCAGCAGGCCCGCGTCCAGCTCGGCCGTGCGCACGTGGGGGAGCGACCGCACGCGCTCGAGGGCCTCCTCGCCCATGCCGCCCACCTCGACCGTGACCTTCTCGCCCGTGCCGACCATGCCCTTGAGCTCGTCGGAGGTGCCGCTCGCCACGCTGCGCCCGTGGTCCATGATCATGATCCGCGAGCAGAGCCGCTCGACCTCCTCCATGTAGTGCGAGGTGTAGATCACGGTGGCGCCCTCCGCGTTGAGCCGCTCGATGCCCGAGAGGATCGACTCGCGGCTCTGTGGGTCCACGGCCACGGTCGGCTCGTCCATGATGATGAGCTCCGGCCGGTGCGCGATCCCGCAGGCGATGTTGAGGCGCCTGAGCAGGCCGCCGGAGAGCTTCTTGGGACGGAAGCCCTCGAACCTGCCGAGTCCCACGAAGTCGATGGCCGCGTCCACCAGCTCGCGGCGTCGCGCGCGGTCGCTCACGTAGAGCGCGCAGAAGCTGTCGACGTTCTCGCGCACCGTGAGCTCGTCGAAGACGGCGACCTCCTGCGGCACCACGCCGATGCGGCGTTTGAGCTGGTAGCTGGTAGGACGCATGGGCTGGCCGAAGAGCTCGACCTCGCCGTGGTCGTATGAGAGCAGCTGCAGGACGCAGTTGATGGTCGTGGTCTTGCCCGAGCCGTTGGGACCGAGAAGCCCGAAGACCTCGCCAGGGGCGATGTCGAGCGACAGGTGGTCGACGGCCACCAGCTCCCCGTAGCGCTTGACCAGGTTCCGGATGCGGACGACCGCCTCGCTGGACGCCATGCCTGCCCCTCTCGCTCGAATCTGCCGTCGTCTGTGGAGAGTGTCGCGCACACGGCGGTGTGGCGAAAGTGAGCTGCGTCACCGTTCGTGCGAGCGGGGCGTGACTTTTGTCACGTGCCTTTTGGCGGCGCCTCGCAACTTGCCCCCACGGCCCCCGCGGTGGCCGTGGCGCCCATCCGTCGCCCGTATAATCTGGACATGGAGAGAATAGTCGACAAATGTGTGGTGCTTCTCG
>JAZHSQ010000038.1:0-18824 GCA_036454645.1 Olsenella sp.
TGCGGCCCGCCTCGGGCAGCGCGCCCCAGGAGTCCTCGAGGTCGCGCTGGAGGGCGTCCACGTCGGCGAGCTCCGTCGCCGCGGCGATCCTGCGGTAGGCGAGCACGCGCTTGTCGACCTCGGGCAGGTACTCGTCGGCGAGGTAGAAGTCCGCGGGGAGGTTGATCGTGACCTCGGGCTGCTCCACGTCGCCCACCTCGCCGCGGGCCTCGGCGACCGCCTGGCCGAGCATCTGGGTGAAGAGGTCGAAGCCGACGCTCGAGAGGTTGCCGTGCTGCTCGGCGCCCACGAGGGAGCCCGCGCCGCGGATCTCGAGGTCGCGCATGGCGATGCGCATGCCGCTGCCGAGCTCCTGGTACTCGTTGATGGCCGTCAGGCGCTCGGTGGCCTCCGGCGTGAGGGTGATCTCGCCGGGGAACATGAAGTAGGCGTAGGCCTGCGTGCGGCCGCGGCCCACGCGGCCCTTGAGCTGGTAGAGCTGGGCCAGGCCGAGGCGCTGGGAGTCCTCGATGATCAGGGTGTTGGTGTGCGGGTTGTCGATGCCGCTCTCGATGATGGTGGTCGCCACGAGGACGTCGACCTCGTGCTCCTCGAAGGCCATCATCACCTCCTCCACCTGGGAGGGGCTCATCTGGCCGTGGGCCACGCCCACGCGCGCCTCGGGGGCGGCCTCGCGCACGCGCTCGACCGCGTCCTCGATGGTGTTGACGCGGTTGCTCACGTAGTAGACCTGGCCCTTGCGGGCGAGCTCGTTGCGGATGGCGGCCGAGACCACGTCCTGGTTGTACTCCCCCACCACGACCTTCACGGGGAGCCTGCCGGGGGGCGGCGTCATGATCAGGCTCATGTCGCGCACGCCGCTCATGGCCATCTGCATGGTGCGCGGGATGGGGGTGGCCGACATGGTCAGCACGTCGACCTGCTCGCGCATGTTCTTGAGCTGCTCCTTGTGCTGGACGCCGAAGCGCTGCTCCTCGTCGATGATCACGAGGCCCAGGTCGTGGGGGTTCACGTCGGCGGAGAGCAGGCGGTGCGTGCCGATGAGGACGGCGACGTCGCCCTTCGCGAAGCCCTCGAGCGCGGCGCGCTGCTGGCCCGGCGTGGCGAAGCGCGAGAGCACCGTCACCTTGAGGTCGAAGGGGGCGAAGCGGGCGAAGAAGGTCTCGTAGTGCTGCTCGGCCAGGATCGTGGTCGGGCAGAGCACCATGACCTGGCGGCCGTCCTGGCAGCACTTGAAGGCGGCGCGCAGGGCGACCTCGGTCTTGCCGAAGCCGACGTCGCCGCAGAGCAGCCGGTCCATGGGCTTGGGGCGCTCCATGTCCTCCTTGATGTCCGCGAGCGCGCCCGCCTGGTCCGGCGTGAGCTCGTAGGGGAAGCTCGCCTCCATGTCCAGCTGTGCCGGCGTGTCGGGCGAGAAGGCGTAGCCCTCGACGGTGCTGCGCCTGGTGTAGAGGTCCACGAGGTCGAAGGCCAGCTTCTTGGCGCTCTTGCGCGCCCTCGTGGTCGCGCGGCTCCAGTCGGCCGTGTTGAGGCGGGTGAGCCTGGGGCTCGAGCCGTCGGGCCCCACGTAGCGCGTGATGCGGTCGACCTGCTCGAGCGGCACGAAGAGCTTGTCGCCGTCGGCGTACTCCAGCAGGAAGTAGTCGCGCTCGCGCCCGCCCACCTCCTGGCGCACGATGTCGGAGAAGAGCGCGATGCCGTGCGTCGCGTGGACGACGTAGTCCCCGGGCTTGAAGGGGAAGGTCACGCTCGTGGGGTCGACCTTGCGGACGCGGCGGTGGCGCCTGGCCATGCGCGCGGTGAGGTCCGAGACGGACAGCACCCCCAGGTGCGCCGAGGGGACGATGACGCCGGCGGGCACCGGCGCGTCGAAGAAGGTGACCTCGCCCTTGGGGAGGGGCGCCGGCGTGCGCGCGGCCTCGCTGCCGAGCGGGTCGCGGTTCTCGGGGTCCCCCGCGAGCGACTCCACGTAGGGGATGCCCTCGTCGGTGAGGGTGAGCTCGAGCGCCTCGCGCGCGCCGCGGTCGGGCACGGCGAAGGCGACGGCCGCCCCGTCGGCGACCAGTCCGCGCAGGCGCGAGACGAGCTTGGTGTCGGAGCCGGCGACCTCGGGCTGCTTGACGCGCATCTCGGCCGTGACGGCGCCGCCGGCGCGCAGGATGCTCTGGAGCGAGAGGCGCTGCTGCCTGCCGAAGTCGAGCTGCTGGGGCGGGGTGTAGAGGCCCTTGGGGTCCACGCGCGCCTTGTTGCAGGCGGAGACGACGTCGTCGTAGGCGTGCACGCAGTCGTCGAAGAGGGCGCGCGGCTCGGCCACCACCACGAGGGCCTCGGGCGAGACGAACTCGAGGGGCGAGGCGGTCTTGCCGTAGAGGGCGGGCAGGTAGCGCTCGATGGTCGGCGAGGAGGAGCGCTGGCGGATGAGCTCGAGGTCGGCCGCGACGGAGGTGGACTCCTGCGCGGCGTTGAAGAGGGCGCGCTCCGCGAGCGCCACGGTCTTGTCCGTGAGGGCGAGCTCGCGGCAGGGGCCCACGGTGACGCTCGAGAGCTCGCCGATGGTCTGGCCGGTCGAGGGCACCATGCGCCTCACGCGGTCGACCTCGTCGCCGAAGAACTCGATCCTGACCGGCGAGGGGGCCTGCGCCGGGAAGACGTCGACCGCGTCGCCGTGCACGTGGAAGGCGCCCGGCGCCTCGGCCGAGCCGTCGTCGGCGTAGCCCATGCCCACGAGCAGGCGCGGGACGTCCTCGAAGTCGACCTGGTCGCCCACGGAGAAGGTGCTCGAGGCGAAGTAGCCCGAGCCCTTGGGGGGCACACGCCTGAGGAGCGAGCGCGCGCTCGCGACCACCACGCACCTGTCGCCCTCGGCGAGGCGCTCGACGGCGCGGCAGCGCGCGCCGACGACGGCGTCGTCGGCGGCCTTGTCCCCCCACGGCCAGTCCTTGCGCTCGGGGTAGCGCTGGACGACCTCGATGCCGAGCCAGGCGGCGAGGTGGCGCGCCACGCGGTCGGCCGCCTCCTCGCCGGGGACCACGAGCAGGCAGGGCCTGGGGTCGTGCGCCCAGAGGGCGGCCACCACGAGGGGCCGGGCGCTCTGGGCGACGGCGAGCGAGGCGTCGTTGCCCTCGTGGAGCTCGTGCAGGAGGGGGACGAGCTCCGGGGCCGTGAGGAGCTGCTGCGAGACGCGGTCTATGAACAAGGCTTGCTCCCTAACGGTCGCGGCGCAGGCGGTCGGAGTCGCGGGCGAGCTCGGCGAGGAAGGTGCGGCTCGCCTCGACGGCGCCCTCGTCGGCCTGCCAGCTCCAGTTGTGCTCGGCGACGCCCGGCACGTTCATGCGCGCCGAGTCGTCCAGGGCGAGCACGTCCTGCAGCGGGACCATCACCACGTCCGCCGCGCTGGCGAGGCACTTGCGCATGAGGTCGAAGTAGATGCGCTCGGGGTTCTCGCTCCCGTAGCGCGACTTCACCCAGCCGAGCAGCGTCTGGGTGTCGTGGGTCGAGGTGTAGACGACCTTGTCCGGCGCGGGCTCATAGCCCTGCTCGGGGTCGCCGTCGGAGAACAGCACGACGTCCATGCCCGGGAAGCCCGTGCTCGAGACCAGGAGGCGCACCGCCGGCGTCACGGTGCCGAGGTCCTCGCCGATGAACGGCAGCGGCCCCAGCTCCTTGCGGGCGACGTCGAAGAGGTCCTTACCGGGGCCGAAGCGCCAGGAGCCCTCGGAGGCCTTGGCCCCCTCCGGGATGCAGTAGTAGCTCGAGAAGCCCAGGAAGTGGTCGAGGCGCACGTAGTCGTAGAGGTCCGTCATGCGCCTGAAGCGCCTGACCCACCACTGGTAACCGCCCCTCTCGAGGTCGACCCAGCGGTAGGTGGGGTTGCCCCAGAGCTGGCCGTCCGCGGCGAACTGGTCGGGCGGCGTGCCGGCGCGGCCGGCCGCGTAGCCCTCGGGCGTGAGGTCGAAGGCGGAGCGCTCGGCCCACACGTCGGCGGAGTCGCCCGAGACGTACATGGGGATGTCGCCGATGATCTGGACGCCGCGGTCGTTGGCGTAGTTCTTGAGCTGGTGCCACTGGCAGTCGAAGACGTACTGCGCGCGGCGGTGCAACTCGAAGCTCGCGGCGAGCCTCGGGTCGCGGGAGAGCCTGGGCGAGTAGGACGCGAACTCCTTGGGCCACCTCTGCCAGGGCACGTCCTCGCCCACCTCCTCCTTGATGGCGCAGAAGGTGGCGTAGGGCCTCAGCCAGTCCTCGTTCTCCTCGCAGAAGCGCGCGTAGCCGCGGTCGGAGTCGAGGTCGGCCACGAGCTCGTCGAGCCTCGTCTGGAACCCCTCGATCAGCAGGGGGTTGCCGGCGAAGGCGGAGAGGCCCGCGTAGGGCGAGCCGTACTGGTCGCAGGGGTTGACCGGCAGGACCTGCCAGTAGGTCTGGCCGCAGTCCGCGAGGTAGTCCACGAAGCGCTCGGCGGGCGCGCCCAGCGTGCCGGGCTCGCCCCCGTTGGGCACGCTCGTCACGTGGCAGAGCACGCCCATGCCGCGCCCCATCGGCCTCTGCAGGCGGACGGGGTCGTGGTAGTAGAGCACCGAGGTGCCGAGCGGCCACAGGAAGACCTGGCAGGTGTGGCCGTCGGCGGAGACCTTGGGGGCCTTGCCCTGGACGATGTCGTCCACCTGGGCGCCGTACATGGGCACCTCGACCGTCGCCGCGTCCTCGAGGCTCGCGTTGGCCAGGACGCAGACGGTCGTGTCGCCGTCGGTGCGGGTGAAGCCGAAGACGCCCTCGGTGAGGGCGAAGGGCTTGAAGTCGCCCGTCTCGAAGACCTTGAGGGTCTTGCGCACCGCGATCGCGTTGCGGTAGATGGCGAGGCAGTCCTTGTCCTCCCGGCCCCAGGGGAAGGGGGCGCGGTTGTACGGGTCGGTGTAGCCCTCCAGGCCCGCCTCGTCGCCGTAGTAGACGCAGGGCACGCCGGGCAGCGTCATCTGCAGGAGGGCCGCCACCCACAGGCGGCTCACGGCGAGGCCGCGCTGCTCCGGGCTCATGCGGAAGGTGCGGCGCTGCTCGTCGTCGAGCTCGTCGGCGTCGGGCGCGCCGAGCATGGTGAGGAGCCGCTCGCGGTCGTGGCTGCCGAGCAGGTTGAGCTCCTGGTAGAAGGCCTCCTCGGGGTAGTTCTCGCGCAGGGTCTCCAGGCAGTCGGCGAGCTGCTGGGCGCTGGTACGCCCGCGCAGGTAGTCGAGGAGCGCCCCGCGCAGGGGGTAGTTCATGGTGCCGTCGAGCTCGGAGCCTTGCAGGTAGGCCCGGAGCTTGCCGTAGCTCACCTTGTTGCTGGCGTCCTCCCAGACCTCGCCGATCACGACGGCGTCGTCCTTCTCGGCCAGCGCTGCGCGCTTGATGTCGGCGATGAAGTCGTCGGGAAGCTCGTCGGCGACGTCCAGGCGCCATCCGCTCGCGCCGAGGCGCAGCCACTTGCGCACGACGCCGTTCTCGCCGCAGATGAACTCGCGGTAGCCGGGGTCGTCCTCGTTGACGTCGGGCAGGTCGTCGACGCCCCACCAGCTCACGTACTGGTCGCGGTCGTCGTCGGTGAAGTTGTACCAGCTCGCGTAGGGCGAGTCCGCGCTCTCGTAGGCGCCCTTCTCGGGGTAGTTGCCGTACTTGTTGAAGTAGCGCGAGTCGCAGCCGGTGTGGTTGAAGACCCCGTCGAGTATGATCGAGATGCCGTGGGCGCGCGCGTCCCTGCACAGGCGGCGGAAGCTCTCCTCGTCGCCGAGCATGGGGTCGATCCTCATGTAGTCGGCGGTGTCGTAGCGGTGGTTGCTCGCCGCCTCGAAGATCGGGTTGAGGTAGATGACCGTGACGCCGAGCCCCTCGAGGTAGCCGAGCTTCTCGCGGACGCCCTCGAGGGTGCCGCCGTAGAAGTCCCACACCCTGATGCGGCCGAACTCGTCCTTGCGGTAGCTCGGCGGGGTGTTCCAGTCCGCCACGAGGTCGCGACCGGGGCCGTTGCGCTTGGGGCCGAGGGCGTCGCGCACGCGGCGCTCCCAGTCGTCGCCGCGGTGGAAGCGGTCGGGGAAGATCTGGTAGACGACGCCGCGGCGGTACCACTCCGGGACCACGTAGCGCGGGGTGTAGACCGTGATCTGGAAGGAGGGGGGCTCGCCCATGGCGAAGGCGCCCTCGCCCACCTTGCACTCCTCGCGCGCGCCGTAGCGCCACACGGCGCCGTCATCGGCGGTGATCAGGAAGCTGTACCAGATGATCTCCGTCTTGGAGGGGGTGAAGCTCGCCTCGAAGTGGACGTGGTCGCCCTGCCGGACGCCCTCCATGTCGAGGAGGGTCTCCCCCTCGCCGTCGACCCAGAGCCTCAGCCGGGCCTTGGGGTCCCGCTCGTCCCAGACGTCGATGCCGAGCGTGATGGCCCCTCCGAGCTTGGCCGCCCCGAAGGGTCGGCGGTAGGAGCCACACGAGGTGCTGTGCTTTGCTCTCACTTGTCCCCCCTGACGTGGATGCCCCACGCGCGCAACGCCCGTCGCCCGGTGGCGACGGTCAGGCGGACCCCACGTGCCAGCCTCCTGGCGGGGACTCGCCCCAAGACACCTAGAGCGGCACTCGGCCGCGACATTCTGATACATGACCATAACACGCGCGGGCCTTATCACGGATTGCAATCGTCCACAAGCTCATTTTCGGCATAAGGCCAGGTATGGACCTGAAAGCGGCCCCCTTGCAATGGCGAGGCAACAAGGGGGCAGGCTTGTCGGAGCGAGGGGGCGGGCGCGGCGGGAACGCGGGCGCGAGGGGCGCGGCGAGCCTCGCCACAAGAGAGGCCCCCCAACCCTGCTCGCGCGGGGGTGGGGGGCCTTCGTTCGCGGTGACGTCTTGCCGACTAGCGGTCGCGGCGCTTGTTGTAGCGGATGACCTCGGGGTGCAGGTCGTGGTAGATGTCCATGTAGTCGTTGGCGGCACGCCTCCAGGAGAAGTCCTCCTCCATGGCCTGCAGCTGGAGCTTGCGCCAGGCGTCCTCGTCGGTCCAGAAGAGCTCGCAGGCGTTGAGCAGGCGGCCGGCCATCTCGTCGGCGTTCATGTTGGCGAAGCTGAAGCCGGTGCCCTCGCCGGTGTACTGGTTGTAGGGCTTGACGGAGTCCTGCAGGCCGCCGGTCTCGCGCACCACGGGCAGCGTGCCGTAGCGCATGGCGATCATCTGCGAGAGGCCGCACGGCTCGAACTCGGACGGCATCAGGAAGAGGTCGGCGCCCGCGTACATGCGGTGGGAGAGCGCGTTGTCGAAGGTGATGCGCGCCGCCATCTGGTCGCCGTACTTCCAGTCGAAGTACTTGAACGAGTCCTCGTAGTCCTTGTCGCCCGTGCCGAGCACGGCCACCTGGACGCCACGGGACATGAGGGAGTTCATGGCGTAGCGGACGAGGTCGAGGCCCTTCTGCTTGGTCAGCCTGCCGACCATGGCGACGAGCGGGCGCGTCGGGTCCTGCTTGAGGCCGAGCTCCTCCTGCAGCGCGCGCTTGTCCTCCGCCTTGCCTTCGAGGTCCTGGGCGGAGTAGTTCTGCTGGAGCATGGGGTCGGTCTTGGGGTTCCACTCGGTCGTGTCGATCCCGTTCAGGATGCCCCTGAGCTGGCCGGCGCGGCGGCGGAAGATCGGGTCCATGCCCTCGCCGTAGAACGGCATCTGCAGCTCGTTGGCGTAGCTCGGGCTCACCGTGGTGATCAGGTCGGAGTAGAGCAGGGCGCCCTTCATGTAGCTGATCGCCTGCGGCGCGCAGTAGAGCTGGTCGCGGGCGGCGGGCACGTCGGCGAGGCCGAGGACGTCGTTCAGGACCTTGTCGGAGAACTGACCCTGGAACTTGACGTTGTGGACGGTGAAGATCGTCTTGGCGTTCTGGCAGACCGGAAGCTGGTTGTAGAACTCGCGCAGGAACACGGGCGCCATGGCCGTCTGCCAGTCGTTGCAGTGCAGGACGTCGCATGCGAGCTCGGGGACCTTCGCGATCGCCTCGCAGATGGCCTTCGAGAAGAACGCGAAGCGCTCCCCGTCGTCGAAGTAGCCGTAGAGGCCGTCGCGCTTGAAGTAGGCCTCGTTGTCCACGAAGTAGAAGTCCAGCCCGCGATAGCTGAGCTTCTCGATCCCGCAGTAGACGCTCCGCCAGCTCAGCGGCACGTAGAAGTCAGCGACGTGCTTCATCTGCTCCAGGTACTCGCTGGGGATGCTGCCGTACTTGGGCATGATGACGGCGACCTTCGCGCCTGCGTGCTTGAGTGCGCGCGGGAGCGACCCCGCGACGTCGCCGAGGCCGCCGGTCTTCGCGAAGGGCACCGCCTCGGAGGCGGCGAACAGGATCTTGAGCTTTCTTCTTACGGAGTCTGCCATGATTGGTCCCTACTCGCTGACCTTGCCCAGGACGAGGATGTCATCGTTGGTCCCGCGCAGCTCGGTGCCGGGGGCGATGACGTTGCCGCGGTCGATGATGGCATTGGTGACGAGGGCGCCCGCACGGACCACGACGCCCTGCATGATGATGGAGTTGCGCACGGTCGCGCCGGTCTCGACGATGACGTCACGGCTGAGCACGGAGTCGGTGACGGACCCGTAGATACGGTCTCCCGCGGCGACGAGCGAGTTGGTGACGTGCGAGCCCGGCTCGTACTTGGCGGGGGCGTTGTCGTGCGCCTTCGTCTTGATGAAGCGCTCCCTCGGGGAAAGCTCCGCCAGGACCTTGGGGTTGAGCTGGTCCATGCTTGCGCGGTAGTAGTGGTCGGTGTCGAAGATCGTGGCGTAGTAGCCGTCGAAGTTGACGCACTGGACGTTGAGGTGCCTGACCTCGCCGGTCTCAACGAGCGCGCAGATGAGGTCCCTGTCCTCCATGGCGCTGAAGGTGTCGACGAGCTTGAGGAGCAGCTCCCGGTTGATGACCGCGAGGTCGAGGAAGCCCAGGTCGCCGAAGTCGACGCCGTACTTCTTGCCCACGACCTTGCCGTCCTCGAGGGTGAGGCCGAGCACGCTCGGGTTGGCCTCGGCCATCTTGCGCGTGACGAGCGTGAGGTCGGCGCCGGCGCTGACGTGCTTCTCGATCAGGGACTTGACGTCGGCGTTGAAGATGATGTTGCAGGTGGACAGGACCACGTAGTCCTCGTTGTTGCGCTCGAGGATCTGCCTGTTGAGCACGAGGTCGCGGACGAGGAAGCGGCCGCCCTGGCGCGAGGTGCCGAAGGGGGAGCCCGGCATCAGGAACAGGCCCCCCTCCTTGCGGTCGAGGTCCCAGTCCTTGCCGGAGCCGACGTGGTCGATGAGGGAGCGGTAGTTGGGCGGCATGATCAGGCCGACGGTGCGGATGCCGGCGTTGACCATGTTGGAGAGCGGGAAGTCGACCAGGCGGAAGCGGCCGAGGAAGGGGAGGGAGGCAACGGGACGGTTCTCGACGAGAACGCTCGGGGTGGCAATTCCATAGTTTGCGGTGATGAGACCCAGCGCCTTCTGCATCTCTACTCAGCCTCCTTCTCGATGACGTCGTCATCGCCGATGGCGATCGTCTCCTCCTTGGGGTCGCCGAGGGTCGCGCCCTCCTTGACCACGGCGTTAGCTCCCAGAACGGCGTTCACGACGGCAGCGCCGTCCTCGACGTGGGAGCCCGGGAAGAGCACGGAGTCGATGACGGTCGCGCGCTCGCCCACGTAGGCGTCGATGGAGACCACCGAGTGCTTGACGCGGCCCAGGATGGTGCAGCCGTTGGCGATCAAGGCGTCGTCGACGTCGGCGTAGTGGCCCACGTACGCGGGCGGCCTCGTGGAGGCGTTGCTCATGATCGGCGCCTCGGTCGAGTACAGGTCGAACGCGGGGTGCTCGCCCAGGAGCTCCATGTTCGCCTCGTGGAAGGAGGCGACGGTGCCTACGTCGCGCCAGTAGTCCTTGAACTGGTAGGTGTAGAGGCGCTTGCCGGCTGCGAGCAGCGTCGGGATGATGCTCTTGCCGAAGTCGTGCTCGGAGGAGGCGTCCTGCGCGTCGGCCTCCAGGGTGCGGACGAGGAGGTCGGTGTTGAAGATGTAGATGCCCATGGAGGCGAGGTTGCTCTTGGGCTGGGCGGGCTTCTCCTCGAACTCGACGATGCGGCCCTCCTCGTCGCAGTTCATGATGCCGAAGCGGGAGGCCTCGGACCAGTCGACGGGCATGACGGCGACCGTCAGGTCCGCGTTGTTCTTCTTGTGCACCGCGAGCATCTCGCCGTAGTTCATGCGGTAGAGCTGGTCGCCGGACAGGATCAGCGTGTACTCGGGGTCTTGCTCCTCGAGGTAGCCGATGTTCTGCGTGATGGCGTCGGCCGTGCCCGCGTACCAGGCGCCGCCCTTCTGCGTCGCGTAGGGGGGAAGGATGGCCACGCCGGCGCCGCGCTCGTCGAGGTCCCAGGCCTCACCCGTGCCGAGGTAGGAGTGGAGCAGGTACGGACGGTACTGGGTGAGCACGCCGACCGTGGTGATTCCGGAGTTCGCGCAGTTGGAGAGTACGAAGTCGATGATCCGGTACTTGCCGCCGAACGAGACCGCGGGCTTCGCGACCTTGTTGGTCAGGGCCTTGAGCCTGCTGCCCTGGCCTCCGGCAAGAAGCATCGCGACGCATTCCTTCTTGCTCATGCCTTCCCCTTTCTAGACGGGCCGACCGCAGGCCCCTGCCTGCGGCCGGCCACCCTTACTTGCCAATATGCCAGATGTCCTCGGCGTACGAGCGGATGGTCCGGTCGCTCGAGAAGTAGCCCGCCTTGGCCGTGTTGTGCAGCGCCATGCGATTCCAGAGGCGACGGTTGTCGTAGCCCGACATGAGCTCCTCCCAGGCCTGGACGTAGCTGCGGAAGTCCTTGAGGACGAGGTACTGGTCGTTGTTGACCATGAGCTCGTCGTGGACGCTCTCGAAGTTGCCCGAGAGGTGCGCGAGCGAGCCGTCCACCAGCATGTCGACCACCCGTCCGAGGCGGGCGCGGTCGGCGTTGTACTCGTTCCAGGCGAAGTAGCGCCCGCCCTCCTTGATGGCCTCCACCTCGTTTGCGCGCAGGCCGAAGATCTTGATGTTCTCCTCGCCCACGAGGTCGCAGATCTCGACGTTGGAGCCGTCGTAGGTGCCGAGCGTGATGGCGCCGTTCACCATGAACTTCATGTTGGAGGTGCCGGAGGCCTCGGTGCCCGCCGTGGAGATCTGCTCGGAGACCTCGGTCGCAGGGTAGATGACCTGCGCGTTGGAGACCGCGAAGTTGGGGATGAAGACGACCTTGATGCGGTCGTTGACGCGGGCGTCGTTGTTGATCACGTCCGCGACGGAGTTGATGAGGCGGATGACCTCCTTGGCGAAGGTGTAGCTCTGTGCCGCCTTGCCGGAGAAGACGAAGGTGGTCGGCTGAGGCTCGAAGCCCTCGTTGAGCATGCGGTTGTAGATGTCGAGCACCTTGAAGACGTTGAGCAGCTGGCGCTTGTAGGCGTGGAAGCGCTTGACCTGGGTGTCGAAGACGGTCGAGGTGTCGATGACCTCGCCCGTGACCTCCTTGACGTAGCGGGCCAGACGCTCCTTCTCGGTCTGCTTGGCCTTCGCGAAGTCCTCCAGGAAGCCGTCGTCGCCCTCGAAGGCCGCGAGCTTCTCGAGCTCCATGGCGTCGTCGTACCACTTGTCGCCGATGGCCTGCGTGATGAGGCCGGAGAGCGCGCGGTTGGCGTTGCCGAGGAAGCGGCGGTGCGAGACGCCGTTGGTCTTGTTGTTGAACTTCTCGGGCGTCAGCTTGTAGAAGTCGTGCAGGACGCTGTCCTCGATGATCTTGGTGTGCAACGCGGAGACGCCGTTGACGGAGTGCGAGAAGATCACGGAGAGGTTGGCCATGCGGACCTGGCCGTCCCAGAGGATGGCCGTGTTCTTGAGGGCGTCGGACCAGTTGGAGCCGGTGCGCGGGAAGCTGTCACGGTAGCGGCGGTCGATCTCCTCGATGATCATGTACAGGCGCGGCAGGAGGTTGCGGAAGGTGGAGATGGGCCACTTCTCGAGCGCCTCGGGCATCACCGTGTGGTTGGTGTAGGAGCAGGTCGCCTGGGCGATCCTGAAGGCCTCGTCGAAGTCCACGTGCTTCTCGTCCACGAGGATGCGCATGAGCTCGGGGCCGCACATGGCGGGGTGCGTGTCGTTGGTGTGGATGCTGACGTGGTCGGCGAGCTCGGACCACCTCTCGGAGCCGTACTCGCGCTCGTAGGTGCGCAGGATGCTCTTGAGGCCGGCGGAGACGAACAGGTACTCCTGCTTCAGTCGCAGCAGCCTGCCGTGCTCGCCCGCGTCGTTGGGGTACAGGATGGTGGAGATGGCCTGGACGTTGGCCCTGAAGGCGAACGCCTTTGTGTAGTCGCCCGCGTTGAAGGCGTCGAGGTCGAAGTTGTCCTTGGAGGGCTCGGCCTTCCAGAGGCGCAGCTCGTTGACCTTCTTGGCGCCGTAGCCGACGATGGGCACGTCGTAGGGGACGGCCTTCACGAGCTCGCCGCCCTCCTGCGTGAACCAGAAGTAGCCGTTGTCCTCGTGGCGGACGACCTCGCCGCCGAACTGCACGGTGACGGCCGACTCGTTCTTGCGGATCTCCCAGGGGTAGCCGTGGGCCAGCCAGTCGTCGGTGCGCTCGACCTGGCGGCCGTCCACGATCTCCTGGCGGAAGAGGCCGTACTGGTAGCGCATGCCGTTGCCGTTGCCGGCGATGCCCTCGTGGGCCATGGAGTCGAGGAAGCAGGCCGCGAGGCGCCCGAGGCCGCCGTTGCCGAGGCCGGGGTCGGCCTCCTGCCTGCACAGCGTGTCGAGGTCGTCGCCCATGTCCTTCAGGCCCTCTTCGACGATGTCGCGCACACCATAGTTGAGCAGGTAATTGTCCAGGAGCGGACCGAGGAGGAACTCGAGGGAGAAGTAGTAGACCCACTTCTCGCCCTTGACGTGCGTCATGAGCTCGGTCTGGCGGGCCTTCTCGGCGATCAGCTTGGCGAGGCAGAAGAAGCGCTCGTGCTCGTTGAGGTCCTCGAACTCCTTGCCGAGCTGGGTCTTGCACCTGTTGCGGTACTGCGCGACGAAGTCCTTCTTGTCCTTGAAGATCCCGGTCTTGTTCTGCATATGTTTCCTTTTGTCGAGGGTCAGGACAAGCGAATGGTAGAACACTTTCGGTCGGCGCGCCTTAAGCCGCCAGAAACGATGCCGATGACTTTACGCGGCGCTGCCTCGCGCTACTTGGCCCTCCTCCTCGTGGACTGGGTCCCCTTGGCCCTCGCGCGCGACGTGCGCTTCGCGGGGGCCTTGGCGTCCGCGGACTTGGCGGGGTCCTTCGCGGCCGCCTTGGACGCGGGCTTGGCGGCGGGCTTGGCGGCCGGCCTCGCGGTCCCCTTGGCCGGGGCCGCCTTGGCCGCGGCCGCCTTGGCCGCGGCCGCGCTCGCCCGGGGCTTCCTCGCGACCGGCTTGCGCGCGGCCTTCTTGGGCTCGGACGGCAGGTCGGCCACGCGCTTGAACACTACGCCGCCCAGCGGCGGGACGCGCACGTCGATGGACTGCTCGCGCAGGTTCCACGGGTGCTTGTCGTCCGAGGCGAACCTGGCGTCGCCGTTGGTGACGCCGGAGCCGCCGAACTCGGTCGCGTCGGAGTTGAAGACCTCCTGGTAGACGCCCGGTCTGTTGACGCCGATGCGGTACTCCTCGTAGCCGTTGACGTCGAAGTTGAGCAGGACGTAGAGGTCGTCGGCGGGGTCGTCGCCGTGCCGCACGAAGGAGACGATCGACTGCTCGGCGTTGTTGGCGTCGATCCACTCGAAGCCGTCGCTCGTGTAGGCCCGCTCGAAGAGCGCGGGGCTCTCGCCGTAGAATTTGTTGAGGGCCGCGATGTAGTGCTGGTGCTTGCGGTGCGTCTCGTACTCGTCGCACAGGAAGTACTGGATGCCCTCGTAGTAGCGCCACTCGATGTACTGGCCGATCTCGTTGCCCATGAAGTTGAGCTTGGCGCCGGGGTGCGTCATCTGGTAGAGGGCCAGCGAGCGCAGGCCGGCGAACTGGCGCCACTGGTCGCCCGGCTGGCGCACGACGAGCGAGCACTTGCCGTGCACCACCTCGTCGTGGCTGAGCGGCAGCACGAAGTTCTCGTTGAACGCGTACATGATCGAGAAGGTCAGGAGCTTGTGGTTGCCCGGGCGGAAGGGGAAGTCCGTCTGCATGTAGCGCAGGGTGTCGTTCATCCAGCCCATGTCCCACTTGTAGTTGAAGCCCAGGCCGCCGTTCTCGGGCGGGTAGGTGACGAGTGGCCACGCCGTGGACTCCTCGGCGATCATCATGACGTCGGGGTCGTAGGACTCGACGACCTTGTTGCACTGCTGGATGAACCTGATGGAGACGAAGTCCTCCTCCGTGCCCTTCTCGTTGAACTTCTTCTGCGCCGGGTCGTCCACGCCGAAGTTGAGGTAGAGCATCGAGGTGACGCCATCCATGCGGATGCCGTCGGCGTGGTAGCACTCCACCCAGTAGAGCAGGTTGGAGACGAGGAAGGTGCGCACCTCGCCGCGCTCGTAGTTGAACTTGAAGGTGCCCCAGTTGGGGTGCTCCTCCTTCTCGTAGAGCTTGGTGCCGTTGAAGTGGACGAGGCCCTGCTCGTCGCGGCAGAAGCCCCCGGGCACCCAGTCCAGGATCACGCCGATGCCGGCCTGGTGGCAGGCGTCGACGAAGTGCATGAACTGCCTCGGCTCGCCGAAGCGCGAGGTGGGCGCGAAGTAGCCGGTCACCTGGTAGCCCCAGGAGCCGTCGAAGGGGTGCTCCATGACGGGGAGCAGCTCGATGTGGGAGTAGCCCATCCGCTTGACGTAGTCCACCAGCTCGACGGAGAGGTCGTCGTAGGTGAGGTAGGAGCCGGAGGTCTCGTCGGTGTTGGCCTCGCCGATCCCCGAGAGGCCGTCGTCGTGGCGCTTCCAGGAGCCGAGGTGCACCTCGAAGATGTTGAGCGGGCGCTTCATGTGGGGGGTCGCGCGGCGCCGCTCGAGCCACTCGGCGTCTCCCCACTCGTAGCCCTCGACCTCGGCGGTGCGCGACGCAGTGCCCGGGATCCTCTCGGACATGAAGGCGTAGGGGTCGGCCTTGTAGAGGAGGTCGCCCGCGCGGGTCTCTATGAGGTACTTGTAGAGCTGGCCCGGCCTGGCCCCGGGCACGAAGCCGTACCAGACGCCGCCGACCGGCGTGCGCGTCAGCCTGTCCGCCTCGGGGTCCCAGTCGTTGAACTCGCCCGTGACGGAGACGCCCCTGACGTCCGGCGCCCAGACGGCAAAGAAGTAGCCCTCCTGGCCGTCCTTGTTGCAGGGGTGCGCGCCGAGCTTCTCGTAGCTGCGGTACCAGCTACCCTCGGCAAGGAAGTACAGGTCGTCGCTCGTGATGAGCAAGTTCTCAATGGGTGCGCTCATGTCGCCCTCCCGTCGGGACCCAGTCCCTTGGATTCCTCGTCCAACCCATCCCAGAGCGTCGCGGGCCACCCCGCGGCAAGGACCGACGCGCCCAGCCAGGGGCGGGGCGCTCGATAGTCCTCTACATGTTATTTCAAACAGTTGTCGATGAGCGGCCAATACCGGAAACGATTCCATATGGCCCGTGGGCAGGCGTCTTCATCGCTCCCCCACCGGCATGCGCTATCATTACCCGATTTGGTTATCAAAGCGTCGGGAGGTGGCCAGGTGCCGAGGGAGTCGAAGGCGCGCAAGCGCGAGCGGGCAGTCGAGGTGTGCCGGCGCATGGGCGAGCTCTACCCCCACACCGAGCCGCAGCTCGACTTCACCAACCCCTTCACCACGGTCGTCTCGGTCATGCTGTCCGCCCAGACGACCGACGCCTCCGTCATGCGCGTCACGCCCGAGCTCTTCCGGCGCTGGCCCGACGCCCGGAGCATGGCCTCCGCCTCGCCCGAGGAGGTCGCGGAGGTCATCCACCCGCTCGGGTTCTGGAAGTCGAAGTCCGCGCACTGCGTGGGGATCGCGCAGATGATCATGGGCGACTTCGGCGGCGAGGTGCCGCACACCATGGAGGAGCTCACGCGGCTGCCCGGCGTCGGGCGCAAGACCGCCAACATCGTGCTCAACAAGAGCTTCGGCATCGTGGACGGCATCGCGGTGGACACCCACGTCTACCGCATCGCCACGCGCCTGCGCCTCACCGGCGCGCCGACGCCCCTCGAGGCCGAGCAGGACCTGCTCGCCCTGCTCCCCCGCGAGCTGTGGGAGGACGTCAACTCCCAGTGGATCCTCTTCGGGCGCCAGGTCTGCACCTCGCGTGCGCCCAAGTGCGAGGGGTGCCCGCTGGCCGACCTCTGCCCGAGCATGGGCAGGAACGTGCACGTGGACGGCAAGGGCAACGGGCGCGCCGGCACGAGGGCGAGGTCCGGCGCCAGGGCGCGGTCCGGGTCGCGGGCGAAGTAGGGCCGAGCGGGCGCCGGTGGCGCCGCGGCGGGCCCGGGCCGGCGCCGGGCGGGCACCGGGTGGGTCCCGGCGTGCGGCAGAAGGGGCGGGCGGCGCGACGGAATCGCTCCCGTGGCACGCCGCCCGCCCCGCTCCCGCCGAGGTCCTTCTCCCCTGCGAGCCCTTCTCTCTTGTGCGCCCGGCCCGTGGCCGACGCGCCCTTCCTCCCCTACGCCTTGGCGAGCGCCTGGTCGAGGTCGGCGATGATGTCGTCCACGTCCTCGATGCCGATGGAGAGGCGCACGAGGTCCTCGGAGAGGTGGGCGGCCTCGAGCTGCTCGGCCGTGAGCTGGGAGTGCGTGGTGGACGCCGGGTGGATGATGAGGGACTTGGCGTCGCCGACGTTGGCGAGGTGCGTGAAGAGCCTCACGTTGTCGACGACCTTGAGGCCGGCCTCGCGGCCGCCCTTGACGCCGAAGACCACCACGCCGCCGAAGCCGTGCTGCAGGATGTGGCTCGCGACCTCGTGGCTCGGGTCGTCCTCAAGGCCGGAGTAGCGCACCCAGCTGACCTTGGGGTTGCCCTTGAGGTACCTGGCCACGGCGAGCGCGTTGTCGGAGTGGCGCTGGACACGCAGGGACAGGTCCTCGATGCCGAGGCCGATGAGCTGGGCGGCGTACGGGGAGAGCGTCGGGCCGAAGTCGCGCAGCTTGTTGGCGAGCACGCGCGTCGCGAAGGGCGCGGCGGGCGCGGCGTCGGCGAAGACGATGCCGTGGTAGGAGGGGTCGGGCTGGGCCAGGGTGTGCCACTTCTCCGGGTCCTGCTTCCAGTCGAACCTGCCCGTGTCGACGACGGCGCCGCCCAGCGTGGCGCCGTGACCGCCGATCCACTTGGTCAGCGACTCGATGACCACGGCCGCGCCGTCCTCGGCCGGGCGGTAGAGGTAGGGCGTCGCGAAGGTGTTGTCCACGAAGACGGGCACGGGCGAGGGCAGCGAGTTGGCGGCCTCGACGATGGCGGGCACGTCGGCCACGTCCACGAGGGGGTTGCCGATGGTCTCGACGTACCAGAGCTTGGTCTTGGGCGTGGTCGCGGCGACGAAGGCGTCGATGTCGTTGTTCTCGACGAAGGTGGTCTTCACGCCAAGGTCGCCGAGGGTGTGCAGGAAGATGTTCCAGGTGCCGCCGTACAGCGAGTCGGAGGCGACGATCTCGTCGCCCGCGCCGACCAGGTTGGTGAGGGCGAGGATCTCCGCCGCGTGGCCCGAGGCGACGGCGACGGCGCCCGTGCCGCCCTCGACGGCGGCGATGCGGGCGGCGACCGCGTCGGTCGTCGTGTTCGTCAGGCGGCCGTAGACGTTGCCGGGACGGGAGAGGGCGAACTTGGCGGCGCCGTCCTCGGCGTCCTTGAACTCGAAGGCGGCGGAGGCGTAGATGGGGAGGGCGGCGGAGCCGGTGGTGGGGTCGGGGGACCAGCCGGCGTGCACCTGGAGGGTGTTGAAGTGCTTGGCGGGGTCCTGCGCGAAGGTGGGGTCGAGTTCGAAGGCCATGTCATGCTCCTTGTTCTTGTCGGTGGCGATGCCTCTGTGATATCGCCCGTGTTGATATCAGTGCGGTTGGGGTCTCGCCCGAACTCGTAGGGGGCTTCTCTCCCCACGCGCCCGGGCTACGGCATCTGCCTACCCGTTTCTGATTGATATGTCTTCTGCGTCTTCATGGGTCGTTACTATAGGCCCACTCATCGGCCAAAGGAAGCCTCCTGGTTGCACGTAGTGTCGCCACTTGGCTATCTGTTTTTTAGTTAGCTAAGCCCGCCGATCGGTCGGGAGGTTAAGGAAGTCGAAAGGTTGCGGACAGGCCGGCGACAGGCTCGTGCGCGAAGCTCTCGTCGAAGCATGTGCGACAAGGAACGGGAGGCGCGGGGCGCCCCCGAGAGAGGAGCGTGGGGACAGGTGTCAGACTGGAGCAGGAGGGACCTCAAGGCACGCGGCAGGGAGGCCTTCAAGCGCAACTACTGGAAGTCGGTGTTCGTGGCGTTCGTGCTGGGCGTCCTCGTGTTCGCCGGGGGCGGCGCGGGGCGGGCGGCCGGCGGGGGCGCCGGGCGCTACGCCTCGCCGGAGGCAGCCGCAGCCGCGGCCGCGGCGAGCGCGTACGTAGTGCAGGACGAGGACTCTGCAAGCGGCTCCTACGCGAGCGACGACTACGGGTACGACGCCTCCGAGGCCGACGCGACGGACGAGTACCTCTCCCCCGAGGTCCCGGCCATGACCGCCGTCGCGCTCGCCGGCATCCTGGCGGGCACGCTGCTCGTCATCGGGGCGGCGGGCATCCTCCTGGGCGTCTTCGTCCTCCTGCCACTCGAGGTGGGCGGCAAGCACTTCTTCGTCTCGAACCTGAGGGGCCCGGGCCGCGTCC
>JAZHSQ010000039.1:0-18652 GCA_036454645.1 Olsenella sp.
GTGCGCCAGGACGTCTTCACCGCGGAGCTGCCCGTCGGGGAGCGGCTCGTCATCCAGAAGAACCGGATCCGCGGCTACCACCGGCGTGGCCCCAGGATCTCTGTCGTGACGGGCATCCACGGCGACGAGCTCGAGGGGCAGTACGTGGCCTACGAGCTTGCGCGCCAGCTCGAGGCGAGGCTCGAGAACCTCCACGGCATCGTGGACATCTATCCCGCCATCAACCCCCTGGGCATCAACTCGGTGCAGCGCCGCATGCCGGACTTCGACATCGACCTCGACCGCACCTTCCCCGGCTCGGAGGAGGGCAACCTCGCCGAGGCGCTCGCCGCGGCCGTCGTCGAGGACATCAAGGGCTCCGACGTCTGCGTCGACATCCACTCCTCGGGCATCTTCATGCGGGAGATGCCGCAGGTCAGGCTCAACGTCGAGTTCGCGAAGACCCTCCTGCCCATAGCGCCCCTGCTCAACGTGAACTTCGTCTGGCTGCGCGAGACCACGACCGAGGGCAAGTCGTCGCTCGCCTTCGCGCTCAACGAGGCGGGCACGCCATGCCTGGTCGTGGAGTCCGGCGTGGGCCTGCGCGTGACCGAGGACTACGGCAGCCGCCTCACGGAGGGCATTCTGAGGCTGCTCGCCTACTACCACGGCTGGGAGGGCGGCTACGTGAGCGCCCTGCCGCCGCACGTCTCGCGCGACGAGGACGTGAGCGTGGTCTACTCGGAGGTCGCGGGCGTCTTTCTGCCGCGCGCGCAGCACGCGAGCGTGGTGGAGGCCGGCGCCCTCATCGGCATCGTCGTCGACCCGACCACGGGCAAGGTCGAGACCGAGGTGCGCGCGCCGTCGCACGGCCTTCTCTTCACCCTGCGCGAGTACCCGGTCGTGGCGCCGGGGTCGCTGCTCGCGCGCATCCTCAGGGGGGTGAGCAGGTGAGGACGCTCACGCTGTTCAAGCTCGACACGCTCTATCGCGAGCCGATGGTCATCAGGGGGTTCGAGTTCGGCGACCACGGCGGCAGGCGCGCCTGCGCGATCGTCGGCTCCACCCGCGGCAACGAGGTGCAGCAGCAGTACATCTGCGCCCAGCTGGTGCGGCGGCTCTCCGGGCTCGAGGAGGAGGGCAGGATCGCCCCGCGCAAGCGCATCCTCGTCGTGCCCTGCGTGAACCCGTTCTCCATGAACGTCGGCTCGCGCTTCTGGCCGCAGGACAAGACCGACATCAACCGCAAGTTCCCGGGCGACGCGCGCGGCGGCACCACGGAGCGCGTGGCGGCAGGCCTCTTCGACGCGGTCAAGCGCTACTCGATCGGCATCCAGCTGTGCAGCTTCTACATGCCCGGTGACTTCGAGCCCAACGTGCGCATCACGCGCATGGGCCCGGTGACGGACGAGTCGCTCGAGATGGCGGCGGACTTCGGCCTGCCCTACGTGGTCGAGAAGCGCCCCGGGCCCTTCGACACCACGATGCTCAACTACAACTGGCAGGTCTGGGACACCAACGCCTTCTCCGTCTACAGCCGCGCGACCGACCAGGTCGACCAGGCGAGCGCCGACGTGGTCGAGGACGCCATCCTGCGCTTCCTCGCAGCAAACAGGGTCCTGGACGTGCCCGTGGCACCGGCGGCGCCGTCGAAGCGCATCGACGAGGGGGACCTCGTGGACGTCCGCACGACCAAGGCCGCCGGGTTCCTGGCGGACCGCGTGCGCGCGAGCGAGCACGTGGAGGAGGGCCAGGTCCTCGCCGAGGTCCTGGACGCCTTCGACACCCACGTGCGCGAGCAGCTCGTGGCGCCCGTCTCGGGCACCGTCTTCTTCGCCCGCGTCGACCCGCTGGTGCAGCAGGACACCATCTGCTTCAGGATCGTGCCGGACCGCAGGTAGGGCGGGCGGCGCCGCGGTGGCGGGCGGCGGCCTGCGTCCTGCCGCCGGCCTGCGCCCCTGACGTCGGCATCGTGGCCGTGCGGGGCGGCCAGCTGGCTACCGGTGCCGTGCGGGAGCCTCTCTGTGCCGGCGTTGATGGCCCCGAACTGCGTCGCCGTGTCGCCCCGTCATAAATCAAAATATCAATAATATACAGTAAATCGCTTTTTCACGACAATTTTTCCAAATTTTGTTGAGAAAGAGGCTTTTGCTATATACTCAAATCGCTTATTGCGAACATTTTTTCGATTTTTTGTTCGCAAAAAGCGATTTGAACACCATAGGAACCCATCGCAGGGTCCATGAAGAAGGGGCGGAGCCGCTCGGCTCCGCCCCAGCCATCTCGTCTTCCGTCTCGACCGCTCGCCAGGGGGTCCCGTCCGTCCGGCAGGCCCCGCCGCAAGGCGGGGCCCACGGTGCAGGCAGACACCCTGCCGTCCGCCGGCGCCTAGAGCCCGAGGTCCGCCGCCACCTCGGCCGCGCAGGCGAGGCCGTCGGCGAGGGCCGTTACGACGAGGGAGGAGCCGCTCCGGGCGTCGCCCGCCACGTAGACGGGGGCCTCGACGCCCGCACCCGCGCCCGCGCCGGCACCCGCGGTCCGCTGCGCCCGGTGGGTGCCCGGCTCGACGACCGGCCGCACGCCACGCTCCTCGGTGTGCGCCACACCGAGGGCGTCGAAGGCGCCCGCCTCGGGCCCGGTGAAGCCCATGGCGATGAGCACGAACTGCGCGGGGATCTCGCACTCGGAGCCCTCGATGGGCTCGGGCCTGCCGGCCGACCAGTCGAGGGAGACCACGCGCAGCGCGCGGGCGTGGCCCTCGTCGTCGCAGAGGACCTCCAGCGTGTTCGTCGCCCAGCTGCGGGGGTCGGAGCCGAAGCGCCCCTCGGCCTCGAGCTGGCCGTAGTCGACCTTCTTGACGTTGGGCCACTCGGGCCAGGCGTTGCCCGGCGCGCGGTGGTCGGGAGGGGCGGGGAGGAACTCGAGCTGCCTCACGCTGCGCGCGCCCTGGCGCAGCGCCGTGGCCACGCAGTCGGTGCCGGTGTCGCCGCCGCCGATGACCACGACGTCCTTGCCGGCCGCCGAGAGCGGCGTCTCGGTGCCGTCGAGAAGGGCCTTGGTCTGCGCGCCGAGGTAGTCCACCGCGAGGTGGACGTCGGGGCTTTCGGCGCCGGGGACGGAGAGCCTGCGCGCCGCCGCGGCGCCGGTCGCCAGGACGACGGCGTCGAAGCCGGAGAGCTCGGCCGCGGCCGCGGGGTCGGCCGCGTCGAAGCCGCGGCGCACCTCGATGCCGCTCTCCTCCATGAGGGCCACCCGGCGCTCGACGACGTCCTTGGGCAGCTTCATGTTGGGGATCCCGTACATGAGGAGGCCGCCGGCCCTGTCGTGGCGCTCGAGCAGCGTCACCGCCGCACCCCTGCGGGCGAGCTCCCACGCGGCCGCGAGGCCGGCGGGGCCGGAGCCCACCACGGCGACGCGCGGCGCGCCGGGGGCGGGCGCCGCCAGCGGGGCGGGGCCGCCGTCGGCCCAGAGGTGGTCGGAGATGGCGCGCTCGTCGTCCTTGATGGTCATCGGCTCCTCGTGGAGGCCCAGGTTGCAGGCCGCCTCGCAGGGGGCCGGGCAGACGCGGCCCGTGAACTCGGGGAAGGGGTTGGTGAGCGAGAGCCGCTCGGCGGCGTCGGTCCACAGCCCCCTCCAGAGCAGGTCGTTCCACTCGGGAATGAGGTTGTGCAGGGGGCAGCCCGAGCTGCGGGCGCTCCCGAAGGCGTAGCCGGTCTGGCAGAAGGCGACGCCGCAGTACATGCAGCGGCTCGCCTGGAGGCGCTGGGCCTCCTCCGTCAGGGGCACGGAGAACTCCTCGAAGTCGTGGATCGTCTCGCCCGCGGGGCGCGCGCCGTGCTCGACGCGGCCCTGGGTCAGGTAGGCGCCTGGCTTGCCCATGTCCTACATCTCCCTTCTCATGGTCTCGAAGGCCGCCTCGACGGCGTCCTCGTGGCTGAGGCCACGGGCCTCCGCCTCCCGCGTGAGCTCGCGCGCGTGCTTGAACTCGTGCGGGATGACCCTCACGAAGTCCTCCTTGATGTGGTCGAACTCGTAGAGCATGCGGATGCCGCGCGGGCTCTTGGTGCGCTCGACGTGCTCCTCGATGAGGTCGTGGATGAGCGCGAGCTCGGCGGGCTCGGGGCGGTCGAGCTCGACCATGTCGCGGTTGCAGCGCTTGGCGAGCGAGTGGCCCTCGTCGTAGACGTAGGCCACGCCGCCGCTCATGCCCGCCGCGAAGTTGACGCCGACCTCGCCCAGGACGAGGGCGACGCCGCCGGTCATGTACTCGCAGCCGTGGTTGCCCACGCCCTCGCAGACGATGGTGGCGCCGGAGTTGCGCACGCCGAAGCGCTGGCCGGCGAGGCCGTTGACGAAGCCCCTGCCGGACGTCGCGCCGTAGAAGGCCACGTTGCCCACGGCGACGTTCTCGTCGAACTTGTACTTGGCCGCCTCGGAGGGCGCCACCGCGAGGATGCCGCCCGAGAGGCCCTTGCCGAAGTAGTCGTTGGCGTCGCCGGAGATGTTCAGCGTGATGCCGGCCGGCAGGAAGGCGCCGAAGCTCTGCCCGCCGGAGCCCTCGCAGTCGATGGTGATGAAGTCGTCGGGCAGCCCCTCGGGGTGCTCGGCGGTCACCTGCGAGCCCAGCAGCGTGCCGACGCAGCGGTTCACGTTGCAGATGTCGGCGTGGAAGCGGATGGGCGTGAGGGTCTTGCGGGCGTGGGCGGTGTAGGGCACGAAGAGCGTGGCGTCCAGGACCTTGTCGAGGCCGCTGTCGAAGGCCATCTCGGGCGAGAAGTGCGGCAGGGAGGCGCCGGGGACGCTCTTGCCGTACTGGTTGGTGACCTTCTCGAGCACCGGGAAGAGGTCGAGCTTGTTGGCCTTCCACCTGCCGGGGCACTCGACCTGGCGCAGGCACTCCACGTGGCCGACCATCTCCTCTACGGTGCGGAAGCCGAGACGGGCCATGATCTCGCGCAGCTCCTCGGCGACGAAGGTCATGAAGTTGACCACGTGCTCGGGCCTGCCGGAGAAGTGGTGGCGCAGGTGGCAGTTCTGGGTGGCGATGCCGACGGGGCAGGTGTCCTGCTGGCAGTCGCGCTGCATCAGGCAGCCCATGGAGATCAAGGCCGGGGTGGCGAAGCCGAACTCCTCGGCGCCGAGCAGGCAGGCCATGGCGACGTCGCGGCCGTCCATGAGCTTGGAGTCCGCCTCGATGGCCACGCGGGAGCGCAGGCCGTTCAGCAGCAGGGTCTGCTGGGCCTCGGCCAGGCCGAGCTCGAGCGGCAGGCCCGCGTGGTAGATGGAGTCGCGCGGAGCCGCGCCGGTGCCGCCGTTGGCGCCCGAGATCGTGATCTTGTCCGCCCCGCCCTTGGCGACGCCGGTGGCGATGGTGCCCACGCCGGCCTCGGAGACGAGCTTGACCGAGATGCGCGCGTGCGGGTTGGCGTTCTTGAGGTCGAAGATCAGCTCGGCGAGGTCCTCGATCGAGTAGATGTCGTGGTGGGGCGGGGGCGAGATGAGCCCGACGCCGGGCGTCGAGCGCCTGACCTCGGCGACCCACGGCCACACCTTGCGGCCGGGGAGGTGCCCGCCCTCGCCGGGCTTGGCGCCCTGGGCCATCTTGATCTGGATCTCCTGGGCGCTCACGAGGTAGCGGCTGGTCACGCCGAAGCGCGCCGACGCCACCTGCTTGATGGCGGAGTTCTTGGAGTCGCCGTTGGGAAGCGTCGCCTCGCGCGCGGGGTTCTCGCCGCCCTCGCCGGTGTTGGACTTGCCGCCGAGGCGGTTCATCGCGATGGCGAGGCACTCGTGCGCCTCCTCGGAGATGGAGCCGTAGCTCATCGCGCCCGTGGTGAAGCGGCGGACGATCTCGCTGGCGGGCTCTACCTCGTCGAGCGGGACGGGCGTGCGCCCGGCCTGTTCGAAGTCGAGCAGGTCGCGCAGGACGATGCAGCGGCCGGCGTGGTGGAGCTCGGCGCTGTACTCCTTGAAGGTGTCGTAGCTGCCCTCGCGGCAGGCGCGCTGCAGGAGGTAGATCACCTTGGGGGTGATCATGTGCTCCTCGCCGCCGAGGGGCCGCCACTTGGTGATGCCGGAGCTGGCGAGCTGGTCGGGCGCGGGGCTCCTGAGCTGGGCCTCGGCCTCGTCGTAGCGCTCGTTGCACTCGCGCTCGACGTCGGCGGTCCCGAGGCCGCCGACGCGGCTCTGGGTGCCGGCGAAGTTCTCGGAGACGAACTCGTCGTCGAAGCCGACGATCTCGAAGATCTGGGCGGAGTGGTAGCCCTGCATGGTCGAGATGCCCATCTTGGACATCGTGGAGACGATGCCCTTGGTGACGGCGTCGTCGTAGTTGGCGATGCCCTCCTCGGCGCTGACGGAGATCTTGCCCTTGCGGGCGAGCTCGCGGATGCAGTCGTGCGCCATGTAGGGGAAGATCGCGCTCGCGGAGTAGCCGACGAGGCAGGCGTAGTCGTGCGGGGTCACGGCGTCGCCGCACTCCACCACGATGTCGGCGCTTGTGCGCAGGCCGGTGCGGGTGAGGTGGTTGTGGACGGAGCCCACGGCGAGCAGCGACGGGACGGAGACCTCGCCGTCGCCGGCGCGGTCGGAGAGCACGATGATGTTGGCGCCCTCGCGCACGGCGGCCTCCACCTCGGCGTCGAGGCGGGCGAGCGCGCGCTCGAGCGCGTCTGCGCCGCCGTCGCGCGGGTAGGTGGCGGAGAAGCGCGCGGCGCTGAAGCCGGGCTGGTCGATCTGGCAGATCCGCTCGAACTGCCCCTCGTCGATTATCGGCGTCTCGAGGCGCACGAGGCGGCAGGCCTTGCGCGAGTCCTCGAGGATGTTGCCGTGGTTGCCGAGGTAGAGCAGGGTGGAGGTCACGAAGCTCTCGCGCAGTGCGTCGATGGGCGGGTTGGTGACCTGGGCGAACAGCTGGTTGAAGTAGTCGAAGAACGAGCGGGGCCTGCTCGAGAGCACGGCGAGCGGCATGTCGGCGCCCATCGAGGCGAGCGGCGCCTTGCCGGTCTGGGCCATCGGGGTCACGGCCTCCTCGACGTCGTCGAAGTGGTAGCCGTGGCGCGCGAGGCGGATGGGCAGGGGCACGCCGGCGTCGGCGTGCTCGCTGGCGGACTCCGGCGTGGGCAGGTCGTCGAGGCCGAGGGTCTCGGAGCGCACCCAGTCGCCGTAGGGCTTCTCGCTCGCGAAGGAGTTCTTGATCTCGTCGTCCCAGATGATGCGGCCCTGGGAGGGGTCGACGAGCAGCATCTGGCCGGGGCCGAGCGAGCCGGTCTTGAGGATGTTGTCGGGCTCGACCTGCAGGGCGCCCACCTCGGAGGCGAGCAGTAGCCTGTCGTCGCGGGTGACGTAGTAGCGCGCCGGGCGCAGGCCGTTGCGGTCGAGCGCGGCGCCGGTCACGCGGCCGTCGGTGAAGGCGATGGCCGCCGGGCCGTCCCAGGACTCCATGAGCATGGACTGGTAGGCGTCGAAGGCGCGCCTTTTGGCCGGGAGCTGCGTGTTCTTGTCCCACGGCTCGGGCAGCAGCATGGAGACGGCGCGGGCCAGCGGCCGGCCGTTCATGGTCAGGAACTCGAGGACGTTGTCGAGGATCGCGGAGTCCGAGCCCTCGGAGCGGATGATAGGCATGACCTTCTCGAGGTCGGCGCCCATGACGGGCGAGTAGAGCCTCGGCTCGCGGGCGCGGGTCCAGTTGACGTTGCCGCGCAGGGTGTTGATCTCGCCGTTGTGGATGATGTAGCGGTTGGGGTGGGCGCGCTCCCAGCTCGGCGTGGTGTTGGTCGAGTAGCGCGAGTGCACGAGCGCCATGGCGGACTCGGCCGAGGCGTCGGTGAGGTCGCGGTAGAAGGTGCGCAGCTGCGGGGCCACGAGCATGCCCTTGTAGACGATGGTGCGGCAGCTCATGGAGCAGACGTAGAAGATCTTGCCGGAAAGCGCGCCCGCGGCGGCGGCCTTCTTCTCGATGGTGCGGCGGCAGACGTAGAGCCTGCGCTCGAACTCGTCGCCGGACTCGACGCCCTCGGGGCGTCCGAGGAAGGCCTGCAGGATGGTGGGCATGCAGGCGCGGGCGGTCTCGCCCAGGTCGTGCGGGTCCACCGGCACCTCGCGCCAGAAGAGCAGCCTCAGGCCGCACTCGGCGCAGCCGTCCTCGAAGACGGAGCGCGCCTTGCGCACGCCCTCCTCGTCCTGCGGGAAGAAGAGCTGGGCCACGCCGTAGTCGCCCTGGTCGGGGAGCAGGTGCCCCCAGCGCTGGGCCTCCTTGCGGAAGAGGCGGTGGGGCAGCTGGATCAGGATGCCCGCGCCGTCGCCGGTGTTGTGCTCGAGGCCCTTGCCGCCGCGGTGGTCCAGGTTCACCAGGACCGAGAGCGCGTCGTCGATCATCTGGTGCGTGCGGACGCCGCGCAGGTTCGCGAGGGCGCCGATGCCGCACGCGTCGTGCTCGAACTCGGGGCGGTAGAGCCCCTGGGCGGGCCAGGCCCCCTCGACGGGCGGCTGCGACCCCCGCCCGCCTGCGGCTCGCCCTGCCCCGGCCCCCGCGGGTCCTGCGGGAGCGGCAGGAGCGCGCATGCCGCGGTTCTTGTCCTCTGCCATGTGTCGATCCCCCTGTCCTCCGCGTCGCGCGACCACGGCTTCGCCGGGCGCGCCTGCGGATGAGTGCGTTTGCAGATGAATCGCACTCAGTTTACTTGCGCCGCGGGGAGCCTCGAAAACCGAAACAACTTGTATTTCTGCCGTCATGACCCTGAATCGCGTGTGATGCACGTCGTTCGCACGCTCGCATTCGTCTGGCAGCAAGCTGGAAACGCGTACGTAATACGAGCAGGTGAAAAGGGTCGGAGAAGGACCTCGGGGTGTAGTGCGCACCCCGTCCGACGCGCCGCGCGGGGTGCCGCGGCGCCGACGGAATATCCACAACGCGTGCGCGCGGGGGCGCGCGTGTGCGGCGCGTATACTTGACTCTCCGAGCCGAGGAGCGTGGAGCCAGCATGGAATCTCTCTACAGGAAGTACCGTCCGCAGACGTTCGACGAGGTCGTCGGCCAGGCGCACGTGGTCACGACCCTCGAGCACGCCGTGCTCGAGGGCCGCACCAGCCACGCCTACCTCTTCTGCGGGCCGCGCGGGACGGGCAAGACGACCATGGCCCGCCTCCTCGCCAAGGCGCTCGAGTGCGAGAAGGGCCCCGGGCAGCTGCCCGACGGCACCTGCGAGCAGTGCCGGCTCATCGCCGAGGGCGACCACCCCGACGTCTACGAGCTGGACGCCGCCTCGCGCACCGGCGTGGACAACGTGCGCGAGGAGATCATCTCGCGCGTGGGCTTCGCCCCGGTGCGGGGCCGCTTCAAGGTCTACATCATCGACGAGGTCCACATGCTCACGACGGCGGCGTTCAACGCGCTGCTCAAGACCCTCGAGGAGCCCCCGTCGCACGTGGTCTTCGTGCTCTGCACGACCGACCCGCAGAAGATCCCCGCCACCATCCTCTCGCGCGTCCAGCGCTTCGACTTCCACCCGCTCGGCACCGACGAGATGCGCGCGCACCTCGTGCACGTCTGCGAGCAGGAGGGCTTCACCTACGACGACGACGCGATCGACGCCGTCGTGCGCCACGCCCGCGGCGGCATGAGGGACGCCCTCTCCACCCTGGAGCAGCTCTCCGTCTTCGGCGCCGGCACCGTCTCGAGCGAGGTGGCCCAGGACATGCTCGGCTCCGTCAGCGCCTCCTCCCTGGAGAAGGTCGTGCGCTCCATGGCGGGCCGCGACGTGGCGGCCCTCTTCGAGGAGGTGGGCGCCCTGGTCGAGCAGGGCCGCGACCTGCTGCAGTTCGTCCGCGATCTCTCGGCCCGCGTGCGCGACGTCTACGTCGCCTCCGCCGTGGGCGCGAGCGAGCGGGTCCTGCCCGGCGGCGCGGACGAGGTCGCCGAGCTCGAGGCCGAGGCGCGCGCCTTCGGCTCCACCGACCGGGTCGCGCGCGTCCTCTCGGTGCTCGGCGACGTCTCGAACGAGATGCGGACCGCGACCAACCAGCGCCTCGCGCTCGAGGTCGCCTTCACCAGGGTCGCGCGCCCGGAGGCCGACCTCACCCTGGACTCGCTCGCCGAGCGCGTCGCCGAACTCGAGGCAACCGTCGCGCGCCTCGCGAGCGGCGTGCCGGCGGCCGTGGCGGCGGTGCCGGCGGCCCCTGCGGTCCCGGTGGCACCCGCGCGACCCGCGGTCCCCGTCCCGGCGCCGGCCCCTGCGGCCCCGGCCACCTCTCGCCCGGCCCCGCCGCGCCCGGCGCCCGCGTCCGTGCGCCCGCAGCCGGCGCCCGCGGCCCCGACCCCGTCGCGCCCGGCGCCACAGGCGGCCCCCGTGCCGCGCGCGCAGGCCCCCGCGGCGCCCGTCGCCCCCGCGGCCCCGCGTCCTTCTCGCCCGGCGCCTGCCGCCGCGGCCCCGGTGCCAGCCGCCCCCGCCCCGTCCGCGCCCGCAGCCGCCGGCGTGGTGACCGACGCCGGCGAGCTGCAGCGCCTCTGGAAGCAGACGGTCGACACGCTCCTGCGCAAGATCCCCTCGCGAGGCTCTCTGCTCATGAGCTCGACGATCCTGGCGGACGACGGCGTCAAGCTGCTCGTCTCGCTTCCCAAGGGGTCCACCTTCGCCATGAAGATGCTCGAGCGCAGCGACGTGAGCGCGGCGATCGCGCCCTACGTGGCGCAGGTCTTCGGCGGCCCGCGCCAGCTCGCCTTCGCGGAGCCGAGCCTCGCCGCCACGAGGATCGCCCACGCCGACCGCGCCCGCGCCGCGAAGGCGCCGGCCACGGCCGCCCCGGCCCCCGCACGGCCCGCACCCGCCCCGCAGGCCCCGGGCCCTGCCGCTGCCGCTCCCGCGCGCCGCGCGCCGCAGGCCCCGGCGACGCCGGCCCGGACGGCCCCCGCCGCGCCCGCCGCCCCGGAGGCGCCCGAGGTCGACCTGCCCTGGGACCCCGCGCCGCAGGCCGCGCCCGCTGCGCGCGCCCCGGCGCCCGCGCCCTACGAGGAGCCCCCCTACGAGCAGATGCCCTACGACGACCTCTCCGCCGTGAGCTACGACGAGGCCTTCCAGGAGGACGCGCCCGCCCCGTCGGCGCCGCCGGCGGCCGCGTCGACGGCCCCGGCGCCCGCCGCTGCCCCGGCCCCGGCGAGCCGGCCCGCCCCCGCGCCCGCGGCGACGCCGGCGCAGGCCTCCGCGGCGCCCGCGGGCTCGCCGTCCTTCTCCGCCCCCGAGGGCGCCGGGGCCCCGGAGCCGCCCGCGCCCTCCGCCGTCCCCGGCTCCGACGCCGTGCCCGCCGCGGCGTACGACGACGTCCCCGACGAGCTCAGGGGCATCCTCGAGAACGCGTTCGAGGTCTTCGGCGCCGGTGTGAAGGCGCGCACCGAGCCCGCGCAGCCAGCTGCCAAGGGGTACGATTCCGATGCGGCCCCCGAGGGGGACGACGCGGGCGGGGAGGGGTAGCCGGCCCCTCGCGCGCGCCCGCGCGGAAGGACCACGACGGCGCGCCGGCGGCGCGCGAGTGAAAGGTACGCACGATGGACATGAACCAGATCATGGCGCAGGCCCGCAAGATGCAGGCGGAGCTCGCGAGCGCCCAGGACAACCTCAAGCAGATGGAGGCCACGGGCACGGCGGGCGGCGGCGCCGTGAGGGCGACGGTCAGCGGCGACATGAGGCTCACCTCCCTGACGATCGACCCCGCCGCGGTCGACCCGGACGACGTGGAGCTCCTCCAGGACATGGTCGTCGCGGCGGTCAACGACGCCATCGGCCAGGTCAACGACGCGGCCAACGCGCAGATGAGCTCCATCACCGGGGGCCTCAACATCCCGGGGCTGATGTAGCGGGCATGGACCAGACTCCGAACGACGGGCGCGCGCTGCGACGCCTCCTCGACGAGCTGGGCCGCCTGCCCGGCATCGGGCCCAAGTCGGCGCAGCGCATCGCCTACTACCTGCTCGAGGCCGACGCCGAGCAGGCCCGCCGTCTCGCCGAGGCGATCCTCGACGTGAAGCGCCAGGTGCACTTCTGCCCGGTCTGCTTCAACTACGCCACGCGCGAGCGGTGCGACGTGTGCGAGGACGCCACGCGCGACCGGACGACCATCTGCGTGGTCTCCGAGCCTCGCGACGTCTCCGCCATCGAGCGCACGGGCTCCTACCACGGGCTCTACCACGTGCTCGGCGGCGTCATATCGCCCATGGACAAGGTCGGCCCCGAGCAGCTCCACGTGAAGGAGCTGCTCTCCAGGCTCGCCTCGGGGGAGGTCTCCGAGGTCATCCTCGCCACCAATCCCGACGTCGAGGGCGAGACGACCGCGACCTACCTCTCCCGCATCATCAAGCCGCTCGGGGTCGGGGTCTCCCGCCTCGCCAGCGGCCTGCCGGTGGGAGGCGACCTAGAATATGCAGACGAGATAACCCTGGGGCGCGCGATAGAGGCGCGCCGGGCGGTCTAGGCCCCCGGCACGCGGCGCCGCCGCGGTGCCGCGCACCGGTCCCAGGACGGAGACACAGGAGGTAGCTATGGCCTTAGGCGACGACGGAGGCAAGCGGGCGGGCGCCCACTTCACGGCCAGGGGGAAGGCCCCCTCGGCCGCTCCCGACGGCGCGGCCGGCCGTCCCGCGGACGACCTGGAGGAGGTGGCCGCCCGCTACCACAGCCAGCGGACGGTCGCGTCGGGCGAGGGGATGCCCCAGCCCATCGACGTGAGCAAGACGGGTCCCTTCGAGAGGATCGGCTCCGACGAGGGCGCGGTCTTCGACAAGGAAGGCACCGAGACGCTCTCCTCGCGCCAGCGGGTCAAGCTCGACCCCAAGGTCGTCGCCATCCTCGTCGTCGGCGCCGCCGCGGTGATCGCCCTCGGCTTCTTCCTCTTCGCCAAGCTCACCGCCAAGCCGGCCGAGCCCCAGCAGGAGGAGGTCGTGGAGCAGACCCAGGGCTCGGTGGCGGAGCCCATCTCGTACCGCGGCAACACCTACGCGCTCTCCCAGGCCGACGACGGCTCATACAGCCTCGTGGCCGCGGACGACAGGTCCGGCTCCCAGACCGAGCTGGGCAAGCTCTCCGGCACGCCCGTGGCCTTCGTCCTCTACGACGGCGCCTTCGTCGTCCCTGAGAACCTCTCCGACGGCACCTGGGACGTGGCGGCCTACACCATCGGCTCCGGCTGGTCGGTCATCGTCGACCAGGACGGCAACGAGTGCAGGGGGAGCGGCACGATCAGCTCCGCCTCGCTCTCCGGGAGCTCCCTCGAGCTCGCCACCGACTCCGGCACCACCACGGTCGCCCTCTCCTAGCTGGGGATTCTCCGCCGTCCCCTCCCTCAGAAAATTTTTTCAAATTGGGGGTAGACACGGGCTGCGGTCTCTGTGTAGAATAGCTACCGCACTGAGGCGAGGGGTATTAGCTCAGCTGGTTAGAGCGCCGGCCTGTCACGTCGGAGGTCGCGGGTTCGAGCCCCGCATATCCCGCCATTGGATGCCCAAGGGCCCTCTTCGGAGGGCCCTTTTCGTTATGTCCGCCCGCCCGAGATTGCACCAGCCGTCCGTGCGCCTAGAATGGTGTGGGCGCCCCCTGCGCCACGGACGCCCGGACACTCGCTCTCGGAGAGGAACGCGCATGGACAAAGACGCTCTCGCCTCGAGCACCGCCCCCGTGCGCATCGCCGTCTTCGACTTCGACGGGACCTGCATCGACAACCAGTCCGGCGGCCTCTTCTCGCTCTACCTCTTCCGTCGGGGCTACATCTCCCTGCCCCGTGCGGCCCGCCTCTTCCGGTGGGGCGCCCGCTACCTGCTCCATCTGCCCAACCGGCAGGAGGAGGCGCGCGAGATCATCATCGAGGCGCTCAACGAGCACACCGAGGACGAGGTCCACCAGATCATGCAGGAGTTCTTCGAGCACGACCTCGTAAAGCGCATCCGTCCCAAGGCCGTGGAGGAGGTCCGCCTGCGCGAGGAGGAGGGCTGCGTGACCCTGCTCGTCTCGGCCACCTTCGCCGGCATCGCGCGTCCGGCGGCGCGCTACCTCGCCGTCGACGACTGCCTCGCGACCGAGATGGAGTGCGACGAGCACGGCCGCTACACGGGCCGGGTCAAGGGCGCCGTCCTCGCGGGAATCGAGAAGCCCCGCGCGGTCGAGCGCTGGGCCGACGCGCGCTTCGGCGAGGGCGGCTGGCGCCTGGAGTACGCCTACGGCGACCACCACTCCGACGAGTACCTGCTCGAGCGGGCCGCCCACCCCTTCGCGGTCTCGCCGGGCCGCACCCTCAAGGCGATCGCCGGGAGGCGCGGCTGGCGCATCGTGGACTGGGACCGCCGCTAGGTCGGCGCACGGGCGGCAGGCTGCCGCCACGCCGGCGCGCGGCCGGAGGGGCGCGCCGCCTGGGCGCGCCACATGGCCATGCCACAGATAAATGCGACCAAGTTTGTAGTATCTTAGATGCTTATAGAATTGCATCTCACTTGGAGGCATTTATCGTGGACATATCCAGGAAGACTGACTATGCGCTGCGAATGATCGCCGACCTGGTGCGTCAGCCGGGCTCGGTCGTCTCCGTGAGAAGCGCCGCCGAGGAGAACGGCGTGCCCTACTCCTTCGCCCGCTCGATCCAGCACGAGCTCGTGCGCGCCGGCATCATCGAGAGCCTGCGCGGCTCGCACGGCGGCATGAAGCTTGCCGTCGACCCGCGCGAGGTCACCATGCTCCAGGTGATCGAGGCCCTGCAGGGGCCCGTCAACGTCGCCGTCTGCGACACCCCCGAGCGCGACTACCCCTGCCCCAACCTCGAGACCTGCCGCTTCAACCGCATCTGGTGCTACGCCCGCAAGCTGCTCGAGGCATACTTCGGCAGCATCTCGCTCGCCGACGCCATCCTCGGCGCCGACCCCGCGCGCCGGCCCTCGCCCGAGGCGAGCGCCCTCGCGCCGGTCCTCGGCGAGCTGGCGCTCGCGGGCTGCCCCAAGTCGGGCGCGGGCCTCGAGGGAGCGCTGGGGAGGGCCGAGAGGACCGTGGGGCGCCAGGGCGCCGCCGCGGCCGCCGAGGGGCCCGCGGCCGACCCCTCCGGCCCCTCCGACCCCTCCGACCCCGTCGCCGCCCCGGCCGCGCCCGGCTCCGCGCCTGACGCCGAGGGGCGCTAGGTGGCCTGCGGCGCCCCCGGCGGGAGGGACGACCCCGAGCGCCTGGCGCGCTTCCGCGCGACCGTGCTCGCGCGCGGCCGCGAGCTCTACCGCGACCTGCCCTGGCGCGACATGCGCGACCCCTACGCCGTCTGGGTCTCCGAGGTCATGCTCCAGCAGACCCAGGTCAGCCGCGTGGACGGCCGCTGGCAGCGCTGGCTCGGGCGCTTCCCGACGCCCGAGGCCCTGGCCCAGGCCCCCACGGCCGACGTCCTGGCCGAGTGGCAGGGGATGGGCTACAACCGCCGCGCCCTCTCGCTGGCGCGCGCCGCCCAGGCCGTCGTCGCGGCGGGCGCGTTCCCGCGCGAGGAGCGCGACCTCCTCGCCCTGCCGGGCGTGGGGCCGGCGACCGCGGCGGGCGTCCGCGCCTTCGCCTTCGACCTGCCGGGCGTCTATCTGGAGACCAACGTGCGCGCCGTCTTCCTGCACGAGCTCTTCCCCGGGGAGGCCGGCGTGTCGGACAAGGACCTCGTGCCCCTCGTCCGCGCCACCTGCCCGCCCGACGACGAGGACCCCGCCGACGACCCGCGCACGTGGTACTACGCCCTGCTCGACTACGGCGCCCACCTCAAGCGGACGCTCCCCAACCCCTCCAGGCGCTCGCGCGCGCACGTGCGGCAGTCGCGCTTCGAGGGGTCGCACCGCCAGAAGCGCGCGGAGGTGGTGAGGATCCTCCTGGCCCACCCCGAGGGGCTCGCGGCCGAGCGGGTCTCCGACGAGCTCGCCCGCGTGGAGGAGGCCGCCGGCCGCGAGGGCCTCGCCGCCGCCGACGTGCGCGCCCTGCTGCGCGAGCTCGCCGCCGAGGGTTTCTGTCACGAGTCCGGTGGTAATTGGCGGGCGTGATGGGTATACTCCACAGTGTCTCTGGCCTGTGACGCATTGGGCCGGGCAGGGCAGGGGCGTGTATTCAGGGGTGCCCTCCGAGGAGGGCGTGAGAGGAGCGTTCATGGCAGTGGATTTCGAGAACTCTCAGACCAAGAAGAACCTCGAGGCGGCCTTCTCCGGCGAGTCCCAGGCCACCAACAAGTACGCCTTCTACGCGAGCAAGGCCAAGAAGGAGGGTTACGAGCAGCTCGCCGCCATCTTCAGCGAGACCTCCGGCAACGAGCGCGAGCACGCCAAGCTCTGGTTCAAGTACCTCCACGGCGGTGAGCTCCCCGACACGCTGACCAACCTCAAGGACGCCGCGGCCGGCGAGAACTACGAGTGGACGGACATGTACCCCGGCTTCGCCAAGACCGCCGACGAGGAGGGCTTCAAGGAGATCGCCGCCAAGTTCCGCATGGTCGGCGAGGTCGAGAAGCACCACGAGGAGCGCTACCTCAAGCTCGTCGAGCGCGTCGAGAAGGGCGAGGTCTTCTCCCGCCCGGGCGTGAAGGTCTGGAAGTGCCGCAACTGCGGTCACCTGCACGTCGGCGAGACCGCCCCGAAGGTCTGCCCGGTCTGCAACCACCCGCAGTCCTACTTCGAGGAGCAGGCGATCAACTACTAGCGCCACCTGCCGCTAGCGCCGCCCGCGCAAGGAAGGCGAGCTTTATGAAGGGCGCCCGCCACGGTCATCCGGGGCGGGCGCCTCTCTGTGGCGAGCCGCAGGCGCGCTACCCCTCCTCGAGGACGGGGCAGGAGACGACGAAGGCCTTGGTGTAGGCGCCCGCGGGCTGTCGCAGGGCGAACCCGAAGCCGTGCTTGTCGCTGATGCGCTTGGCGACGGACAGCCCCAGCCCGAAGCCCTTCGTGGAACGGGAGGAGTCGCCGCGCGAGAAGGGCCTCAGGAGCTCCGAGGCAGGCTCGGGGAGGGGCACCCCGGTGTCGGCCACGCTCGCCAGGGCGACGGCGCCCCTGCGCTCGAGCGAGACGGCGACGGTCGTGCCGCGCGGGTTGTGCCTGACGGCGTTGGCCACGAGGTTGGAGAAGACGCGCGCGAGCTGCGTGGGGTCGGCGAGGATGGGGCAGGGGCGCTCCGGCACGTCCGCCACGACGAGCACCCCCTCGCGCTCGGCGTCAGCATAGGCGCCCGCCGCGACCTCCAGGAGGAGCTCCGCGAGGTCGCACCGGCGCCGCTCGAGGTGGAAGCCCTCGCTGTCGAGCTGCGCGTACTCGACGAGCAGGCTCACCATGTCCCCCACGGCAAGCGCCTTGCGCGAGATGGTCCGGAGGTACTCCTGACGCCGCCCGGGCTCCGTGACGACGCCGTCGGCGAGCGCCTGCGAGAGGGCCGCGATCGAGGTGATGGGGGTCCGGAGGTCGTGGGCCAGGTCCGCCACGACGAGGTTGCGCTCCCGCTCCTCGCGTCGCCGTTCCCTGGCGTAGGCCTCCTGGACGGACCTGACCCTCCTGTCCACGAGGACCGCGAAGACGACGGCCGCGACCACGATGGGCAGCAGCACCAGCGCCTGCATGAGCACCAGGAGGGCGACGAGGGCGTCCGCCTCCGGCCGGAGGGCGCCGGCCAGCCCCCTGGGCCCCAGGAAGAGCTCTGCCAGGAGGTGCGGCAGGCTGGAGATGAGCCCGAGGGCGGTCTCCTGCGCGACCTCGCTCCCGACCGAGGAGACGAGCGCCGACGCCACCGGGGCGAGGAGGGCGTCCTCGACCCGGAAGACGACGACCTCCGCCAGGGCGGCGAGGGCGCAGGTTATGAGGAAGGCCTTCACGAGGTAGCCCTTGAGGTCGCGCATGGGCTGCGGAGAGGCTCCCCCGCCCGTCCCGGCGGCGCTCACGGCACGATCCTGTAGCCGATGCCGCGGACGGTCTGGATGTGGCGCCGCGGCTCGCCCCCGAGCTTGGCGCGCAGCTTGGAGATCGAGACCATCACGCTGTTGTCCGCACCCGCGAACTCCTGCTGCCAGGCGTAGTCGAAGATCTGGCGCTTGGTGTAGACCCTGCCGGGGTGCGACATCAGGAGCTCCATGATCCTGAGCTCGACGGGGGTGAGCTGGACGGGGGCGCCGTCGAGGGTGAGCGTCGCCTCGTCGGGCGAGAGGGCGAGGCCGCCCACCCTGAGCGCGGGCGCGCAGGCGTCCGCGGCGCCCGCGAAGGAGGAGCCGAGCCTGGTGTAGCGCCGGACGGCCGCCCCGACGCGGGCCACCACCTCGAGCGGGTTGAAGGGCTTGGCGAGGTAGTCGTCCGCGCCGAGGTTGAGGCCCAGGATCTTGTCGGGGTCCTGCCCCTTGGCGCTCAGGAGGATGACGGGGACGTTGCTGGCGCGGCGGATCTCGCGCAGGGCGCCGTAGCCGTCGAGCACCGGCATCATGATGTCGAGGAGCACGAGGTCCACGCCTCCCGAGGCGACGAGGTCGACCGCCTGCCTGCCGTTCTCGGCCTCGAGGACCTCGTAGCCGGCGTCCTCGAGGTAGAGGCGCACGACGTCGCGGATGGAGGCGTCGTCGTCTGCGATGAGCACGTAACCCATGTGGTCCCCCTGTGGCGGGGGGGGGGGGCGGGGGGGGCCCCCCCGGGGGGGGGGGTTGTTGTTTGGGGGGGGGGGGGCGT
>JAZHSQ010000040.1:0-18577 GCA_036454645.1 Olsenella sp.
GTGAGAATCGCCAACGCGAGCCGTAGGATCGGCAGGTCCTGCTGTTTGGAGTCCCCTCCGATCTCTCGTATGCGGCAGGAGTCCCTGAGCAGGGTCTCGATCGAGACTTCCTCGCAGCGGCCGTCCAGATAGACCACGGGAACCCATTCGTCCACGAACAGATTGAAGTGAGGGGCCTCCTCGTCGTCTGCCATCACGTCTCCTCCCTCCGTTCTTGTCGCTTATACGTGACCGACCCCACGCTCGTGGGGAACACGAAACCCCCTCCATGTTTCAGGGGTCACCCCCGGCGCCTCTCAGCCCGGGGAACATCAGGGCTTCAATGGAAACTATAGCATTAACTGAAACATGGATTTATCATTATCGTCGAACGGTCGACAATCCCTCCCGACGGGTGTAGATGACCCTCTTGCCCATGACCTCAGCCTCGAAGACGCCAGGCTCCGCCTCCCACATGGGAAGCAGCAGCCTGCCCGAAAGCCACGGCGAGTCCTGCCAGCACCGCACATATGTGCCGCACCCCCGTTCCAGCTCATCGATGCAGGCATCGATCTTGTCGACCGGGCATACGGAGAGTGGAAGCCTCACCGCGCACTGGGCCAGGAGGGTCGACTGCGCGACGCTTGGCTCGGAGTCCTGGGGGAGCACCTCCCCGCGGTCGACATCCCGATCACCGACCCAGGGCATCAGGGATATTTCGCCGTCATCCCCCCGACGGACGAGCAGGACCTCTATCGTCTCCTGCGTATCACGGACGGCTCGCTGCCCACGGTCGGCGTCGCGCAGGGCTCCCCGGCCTTCCTCCCGGCCGGAGTCGACCCTCTCGCTCAGGCTCGAGAGCGTCTTCTTCTCCCGGACCAGATACTCCACGCCAGGCAGAAGACAGGTCTTCGCCCTCTGCTCCTTCAGCTCGTCCTTCTCCCTCCTCGCGTCACGCTGCGAGGAGTAGGCACGTGCCCATCCAGCTGGGACGAAGCTTGCGACCTCGTCCGAGTACGCGGTCCTGACCAGCCGGGGTATGTCGCGCGGGAGGGAGACCGACCTCGTCGATCCGGCCCCCGAGAGGCCGAGGACGGACAGGGCCTCCATGAGGCTGGCCCCGTCGTAGACCCGGGTCAGCCCGCTGGCGAAGCTCGGGCCGTCATCCCCGAACGAGGCGACGCCCCTCACGTAGCACGAGGCGGCCCTCAGCGGCTCCGGCCTTTCGCACTCCCCCTTTCCGCGCCCGTGACGGTGCGTCCTGCCAAGCCTCTGCATCAGCAGGTCGATCGGAGCCAGGTCCGTCACGAGCAGGTCGAAGTCTATGTCCAGCGACTGTTCGAGCACCTGCGTCCCGACGGTGACGGAGAGCTTCGGCCGACGACCGTTCCCCGTCGTCGCGCGCGGCCCGAGGGCGTCCCTGAGCCTTCTCTCGTTATCCATGCGGTCGACGTCCATGAAGCGCGAGTGGTCGAGCGAAACCGCCTTCGCCCCGAACCTCTCCTCAAGGCAACGGGAGACCTCCTGCGCCCGGCCGACGGTGTCGCAGATGACACCTGCGCAGCCCCCTTCGGAGAGGCGTTCCGCGAGAAGGTCCGCGAGCGACTCTACATCGTCGTCGATTAGGGTCACGGACGCGCTTATCGACCTGCCAGAGGGGCTCGTCTTCTCGCATCCCAAGGAGCACCCGTCGGAATAGGAGATCAGCGGGTACGCGTCCTTACTCGAGTCGGCCTTGCTCGCGTCGGCCTTGCTCGCGTCGCCACCAGTGCCAGCCCCTGCGTCCCGGACTGGCCCCTCAGGAGGCTCGGCGAGCCTCCTGCCCGCCAGGTAGGCCTCGAGGAGCTCCTTGCGCTGCCCGACCGGGAGGGTCGCCGAAAGGAGGATGACCGGCGTGCGCCAACAGCCCAGCCACTGGAGCAGGACGAGCAGGTACTGGCGCATGTAGACGTCATAGGCATGGCACTCGTCAATGACGATGACCTTGTTCGCCAGCGCGAGCTGCCTCAGCGAGAGGTGCTTCATCGACAGGGCGCCCATAAGTACCTGGTCGACCGTGCAGACCACGAAGTTGGCGAGCATGCCCTTCTTGCGGCCGAGCATCCACTCAGACACGATGACGTCGTCCGACCTCGGACGGTCCCCCTCGTCCTCCGAGTCGCTGCGGGGACCAGGCCGGGCCGCCCCCCTCGACCGGGCGACGAGACCCCGGAAGCGCTCGTTGAGCCGCGCCTTGCCGTGCGCGAGGTAGATGTCCTTGTCGGCCGTGGACTTGCCGTTCGGGAGAAGCCATGACTCCACCCGGTCGTACATCGCGTCCGTCGTCGCCATCGTCGGCAGCGCCACGCAGACGCCCCCGAGGCCGTAGCGCCACGCGAGCATCTCCGCTGCAGAGAGCGCCGCCTCGGTCTTGCCCTCGCCCATGGGCGCCTCGATCACCATGATGCCCGGATCCGAGGACTCCCAGGCGACTCGTGCCGCCATGGTCTGAACCGGTCGAGGCGTCGCGCCCTCTGGGAGCGCAAAGCGCTGGGAGAAGAACCTCGGGAATGGGACGACGTCCGGCCTCCCCTCGCTCCACGAGGGGAGAATCGAGGCGGCCCGCCACCCGCGCTCGCAGCGCATTGAGACTTCGGCGCCGTCCATCCGGCCCTCCTCGCCCAGGAGGGAGACCAGGGGAAAGAGGTCCTGGTCGCTCGCCAACCAGTCGGTCATGATCACCAGCCCGGTGAGTATGCTCTCGACCGCAACCGTGATGCCGTCGGACCTGAGCGCCGAGAGGTCATCTGGCGGGAGGCCGGCCAACGACGATGCGAAGGCCATCAGCTCGTCCTGCACCCGAGCCCACGCGTCCGAGCCCTCGCCGGCGCTGCCAAGCGCAGTCTTGAGCTCATCCGCGTCCTGGAGCCTCTGAATGGTCGGGAAGTGGCCGTGGTGGGCACCGACGACGCAGGCGATCGGGGTCGACGCCTTCTTGCCCTGCCTTCGTTCGCCGAACCCATGCCGCTGCAGGTAGGAGGTGAGCAGGAGCTGGCCGGCAATCGGGTGGGTCGCACGTCGGCACCCGGCGAGGTCGCGCCTGATGACGAGACCTGCGTGCTCCGGCTTCCAGAGGAGGTCGCCGGACTCACCCGGCCGGAACGAGACGCCCTTTGTCTGGAAGACGGGCGTGGCCTTCCCGATGTCATGCACGGCGGCGAGGAACACGAACAGCGAGCGCGCCCGCGAGACGTCCCCGTCGTACGCCCTGGCGACGATGTTGCGCGTAGAGGGTGGGACCCACTCGTCCCAGAGCCTGTCCGCCATGCCGGCGGAGTCCGCCATGTGGACGTAGAGCGGAAGCCACTCCTCCCCCACGCCGTAGTCCGACTTCCCCCAAAGCGAGCGCTCCTGCTCGGACAGCATCCCGAGTGCGTCGTACCTCACCATCGCGCCCTCCCCTGGCCACGCGCCGGTCGAGACATTCGAAGCCTGCGACCTACTGTGCCATAGCCACGGGACATTAATTCGGAAACGGAGGCGGGCGGTGCGCGACGCTGGGCGTGGACTTCAGAATCGCGAGCGCGTCGCAATGCCGCGGGACGGCTTGTCTCGCCGCTTAGGCATGCCTTCGCTAAATAAGGAGGGGGTTCAAGCTTGCGCCTCATAGGTCCCGTCGCGCCAGCTGCGCCGCACCGAGCTACGTATCTTCTCTGATCCAGATGGCGGAGTGAGGGGTGAACTTCAGCCTTGGCTCGTCCATCTGCGCGGCTTCCGCGGCACCGACGGGCCGGCTCAGCCTCTCCGCCTTCCGCGAGAGCTCGTCGAAGCAGCTATCCGCGACTACCTCTGGCCTGAAGTCGTCGCCCTCGTGCATCTGGTCCTGAGGCCACCCGTCCAGCAAGCGCCTCGCGATTCCGAGGCACTCCTCCGCCCTCACCGGAGTGGCGAACGAGATGCTGAAGACGTATGCGACGATCTGCGAGGCGCGCTCGACCGAAGAGCTGGCTTGCCGCGCGTCCTTCTCCCCTGCCGGTAGTGCCGCGTAGCACGGCCACGAGACCACTAGGCCAACGGCCCGCTTGGCCGAGGGGGCCGAGCCTGTTTGGGGCCACTCTTCCCAAAGATACCGCGGATGCCGCGTTCGGGGTTACGCACGGCTGGGTTTGGGTTTGTGGACTTGCAGGCACTTCCCGCCTGCGAAGTGCAGCCGTGCGTAACCAGGACGCGACGCGAGGGGACGCGCGGCGTGGAGCCGGATGTGGCGGACACGTCTCGCGCGCAGGCCGGGCTCGGCGGGCGCGGGTGCGGCGGCGCGGGCGCGAGCGTGCGGGGCGGGCGCGCGGCGCGGCGCGGGCTGCCGCGGGCGACGCGCGTCCCGGCGGCTTCCGCGCCGACGGGACGATTTTATCCGAATTTGTTTGTCTTGGTTTACTAATATTACTCTGAAAGGATGGGTGCGGGCACACGGGAGACGCAGGGTGCCGTCGGGTGCGCCGACCAGGCCCGTACGATTACGCACGACTGGTGTTCGCGAACGTAAAGTGCCTGCAAATCCACAAACCTAAACTCAGTCGTGCGTAATTCTCGGGACGCGCGGCGGTCGGGAGGGACCCCGGGCGAGGTCACGGACCCACCACGGAGGCAATCCGGGCGCAGAGTTCGCACCTGGAGCGGCGTCGGCACGGTGCCGAAGGGGCCGAGCGCGGTGCCGGAGCGGCAGCGGACGCGAAGCCGGCACGAGTGCCGGACACGGCGACGGTCCGGGCGACGGGCGGCTACCTCGCCGCCACCCAGCCCTCGATCTGCCTCTCCGCCTCCCTGGCAAGGCGCTCCTGCTCGGGGTTTATCACCTCCGAGAGGACGTCCTTCTCGGAGCCTCCCTCGCCCTTCTCGGCGTCACTCCCGTCCTTCTCGGAGCCTCCATCGCCCGTCTCGGCGCCCCGCCCCTCGGGGTTGTTCGACTCGATGAAGCTGTGCACGGCGTCGGCGTACTCCTGTACGTCCACCTCCACGCCCGCAGCCCTCATTGACTCGGCGTAGGGCTTGGACCTCTGGGAGATCTCGTCCCTGCCGGCTAGCACAAAGAGCGCGGGACAGTGGCCCGCCCCAAGGGACCCCGTCGACAGCCCCGTGGTCCAGGGGTAGCACAGGACGACCCCGGCCGGCTCGAGCCCGCCCGCCTGCAGTCGCTCGACGCTCTCCTCGGCGTAGTACGCGCCGGCGCTGTATCCAACGACGAAGACGCGCGAGGGGTCGATTCCGTACGACGACGCGTTCTGCACGAGGTAGCGTACCGTGTCGCAGATCTCCTCCGCCCCGTACGCGATTGGCTCGACGTCCGCCTTCGTGTAGTCGACGGCAGCCACCACGAACCCCGCCTTGTCAGAGATCCGCCTGCTCTGGGTGTCGAGCACGTCGGCGTCGCCGCCCACGAACCCGCCGCCGTGCACGTTCACGAGCAGGGGCCTGGCAGGACCATCCGCGTCCGCCGGAAGGTAGAGGTTCGCGCTCACGGGCGCCTTGCCCTCCCTCGGGACCTCCATGCGCACGCCCTGAAGCTCGCTGTCGGGCTTCCTCAGGCGATGCCGCGCCTCCGCGTTCGTCCGCTGGTACCCCTCCCAGAACACTGAGAAGGACGCGGTGGCCGCCAGGTTGAGGGCGACGATCGCCGCAAGCGCCACGACGGTCGCCTTCCACCCGGAGGGGAGGTCCTTGAAGCTGGAGCCGGGATGCCGCTGCCGCAGCATGTCAGCCCACCATCACGTGGATGAGGGAGCCCACGTGCGAGGCGACGGTCGCGATGAGAACCAGGGCGGACAGCGGTGCCGCCACTGCCAGCGCTATGACGGCCCTCCTCCAAGAACGAGGGAGCTCGGAGAAGGGCGTTCTCTGCCGGCGGGACCTTCGGCGGAACCGGAGCCGGAGCCGGGACCAGAGCCGGGGCTGGGACCGTTTGCGGGGCACGCGGTCCTTCTCGATGGACGCGACGCCCCCGTCCGGAGGCGTCGCACTCCTCTTGGTGGGCACGCCTTGCAGCTCCCCTACTCGGCCGGCTCCCACTTGCAGCGCACGGGCGACACGATTGCGCCCGACTTCTTGAGCGCGGCCATCGCCTTGTCGACGAGCTTGCGGTCGAGCCCGCTCCTCTCGGCGATCTTGCCCGCGTTCAGCGGCTCGCCGGCCGCCTTCATCGTGTCGAGGACGACGGTCATCGCTTCCTGGACGTCCATGCCGTGGCCACCCTTCGCTCGAACTGCTCGACTTAGCAAACACCCCAGGTGGCCGAGGCCACCTGGGGTGAAGAATTCTGGCTCCCCGGGCAGGGTTCGAACCTGCGACAGGCTGATTAACAGTCAGCTGCGCTACCACTGCGCCACCGGGGAATCGGTGAGTGCTCCGTCTCCGTCGCACGAGTAGTAATTATAGGGATGCGCCCCTGAGATGCAAGTGGGAATTTGAAATTTCTTCTCGCACGCCGAAATAGGGGTTGTCACCTGCGGTAACGCCGCAAGACGCGGGCGACGCAGGGCGCGCGGCGGTCGCTAGACGCGGGCGACTTGGTCAGGCCTGAGGCATACGCGCCCATAGCCCTCCCCCGAACGACGAACCCGGCGCGGCTACCATCCGAGGCGACCGCACCGGGTTCGACTAAGTGAAGGCCTGGTGACCCAGACACTCACAGTGCGAACTTTGCGCTTCTCCGCTAGACGCGGGCGACGCACTTGATCTCGACCAGGCCGCCGGCCGGGAGCGCGGCCACCTGGAAGGCGGCGCGAGCGGGGTACGGCGCCTCGAAGAACTCAGCGTAGACCTCGTTCATCGCCTTGAAGTCGCCCATGTCGGCGAGGAGGACCTCGGCCTCGACGACGTCGGCCATGGTCGCGCCGGCGGCCTCGAGGATGTTGCGGACGTTGGTGAGGCTCTGGCGGGTCTGGCTCTGGACGTCGTCGCCGGCGAGCTTGCCGGTGGCGGGGTCGATGCCCAGCTGCCCGGAGACGTTGATGGTGCCGCCCGAGACGACGCCGGCGGAGTAGGGCCCGAGCGCCGCGGGGGCCTTGTCGGTCACGATTGCCTTCTTGCTCATGGTTCTTCTCCTATCTCGCGCTTTCCTGGGCCGCGGGTGGCGCGGCCTCGGCTTGCAGCTTGCGGCGGGCTTGACTTGCAGCTTGAGGCGGACTTGACTTGCAGCTTGCGGCGGCCTTGCACCGCCCTGGGGCCGCGGGTGGCGTGGCCCCAGCTTCGGGGCTAGTACAGCTTGGCGCCGGCGGGGATCGCGTCGTCGAGCATCAGCAGGTGCAGGTGCTCCTCCCCTTCGACCTCGTAGACGGCCGAGAGAAGCATACCGCAAGAGTCGATGCCCATCATCTTGCGGGGCGGAATGTTGACGATCGCGACCACGGTCTTGCCGACGAGCTGCTCGGGCTCGTAGTAGGCGTGGATGCCCGAGAGGATCGTGCGCTCCGTGCCCGAGCCGTCGTCGAGGGTGAACTGCAGGAGCTTCTTGCTCTTCTTTACCGCGCTGCAGGCAAGGACCTTGCACACGCGCATGTCGGACTTCGAGAAGGTGTCGAAGTCGATCTCCGCCGCGAGCGGCTCGATGGTCGGGGCGGGGGCGGCTGCCGGCTCGGCCGGGGCCGCGGCGGCGGGGGAGGCTGCGGGGTCGGCCGGGGCCGCGGGCTCTATCGGGGCCGCGTGCTCGCTCGCCGGGGCGTCTGCTGCCGACGCGTTCTTCTCCGCTTCTTCTGCCATGTATGGCTCCTCTCTATCGGGTTCGTCGCCCCATTCTATCGCCGGCGCGCGTCGGGGTGGCGGGCGCCGGGCGGCATACGGCGCGCACGGGACTGGTGCGGGGCTTGCACGGGGCGGGCACGGGACTTGCTCGGCTCGCACGTCCTTCTCCGTTAGGTGACAAGCTATGCGTGCGATGTATGCTCGGCTACGGCATCTTCCAGATCGACGACGCGACCACCGAACGCTGCGTCGCCGATGCGCTGGAGGCAGGCTACCGCATGATGACACCGCGCAGGCCTACGGCAACGAGCGCGGCGTCGGCGCGGGCACGCCGAGGACCTAGTGCGATCCGTGGGCGTATCCGACTTCGACCCGGTGCGACTGGCTGACCTCGCGACCTTCTCCGACGAGCCCCGTGATGAACCAGGTTGAGACCCGCGCGTTCTGACAGCAGGGCCCCGCGCACGAGGCCACGAGCGGCCTGGGCGTCCAGCACACGTCGGGGAGCCGTTCGCGGAAGGGGCCAACAGCTTCTTCAGGAACCCGCTGCTCGCGGAGGTCGGCGAGGCGCATGGCAAGGGCGTGAGGCAGGTGGCGCTACGCGGGCGGCACTGGACCTCGCGGCGACGGCGGGCCTCATGCGACGCCGGGGCGCGTGCGACAGCGGGCCGCATGCGACGCCGGGGCGCGTGCGACAGCGGGCGGCGGGTGGAACTGGGTCGCGGCCGGAGGCCGGCCGTGGGCCCCAAACCGGACCAGGCAATGAGAGGCGTTCTCAGCCGTCCTTATCTGCTCCGTGACATCTGAGCCGTGCCGGCGGAACATGCTGACACGGCTGTTTCTTGCGCAAACTGCCTTTTCCCGACATTTTTTCGAAAATTTGTTCGCATAACGTATTTTGCCCTACCCTCAAATTCCGTTTAGCGGACAATTTTTTCAAAAATTGTCGTCAAAAGGCAAAATACTCCATCTTTTTTCTATTTTGATTTCAGAAGCTGGCAGTGGGGACAGCTGGAGGCGGTCGTGTGTGGACGGGCGCGAGCCATTGAGCCGTCCGGCCACCCGCCGTAAACCACACGGACACCGCCCGTTCTAAACGGCACTAATCTTGGATTATGCTTTACAGAATGCAAGCTTAGGGCCGTTTAGGAGTTCCTAAACGGCCCTAAGCTTGCACTTAAGCACTCAAGACGCAGGGAAAGTGCCGTTTAGGAAAAGCCCCTCTACCAGCGACGCATTGGACCCGACGACCAACTGGAGCAACACGGCGGACCGGTGCCGTCGGCGGGCCGGTGGCTGGGTTCCGGCGGACGTAGCCGGTACCGGGGGCCGGACCTGTGACAGGTGCCCGCGGCCACCGGCGGCCGCGGCCCGGGCGGACGCCCACCTGCGGGGCGGCCCGCGCGGCCCGGGCGGACCGCGGGCCCGGCGCCTACCGGCCCGTCGCGCTCTTGGCCTCGGGCACCTCGAGCAGGCCGTTCGAGGGCAGGGGCGACCCCTCCGTCGAGACAACCCTCAGCACCTTCGTGTAGCCGTGCCCGGATGTCACCTTGCCGTCCGCCCGGAAGTACCAGGTGAAGTCCCTCCCGCTCTTGTCGCCCTTGCCCCGGAGCATGCCCCCGACGCGGTGGGTCCCGTCCGCGATGACGCGGTAGTGCATCCTCCCGCTCATGGTAGCGGTGTCGGAGTTGTCCGTGGGCGCGATGCCGAACAGCGAGCTTCCGCCGTCGACGTCGCGGACGGTGAGGCGCGCCGTCACGGTCCCGTCGTCGGAGACGTCGGTTATCTCGAGCTTGCAGCCGTCGTCCTCGAGGTCCCTGTTGTCCGGGTCGACGTACTCGCCCAGCAGGTTCTGGAAGGAGACCTTCGCGGCGCTCGTGTCCGCGTCGTCGAACCACCACTGGCAGGTCCCGAAGGAGTACCTGAGGCCGTAGGTGCCCTCGATCGTCTCGAACCACTGCGCCTCGGGGTCGACGTCCACCCTGCACGTCTGGGCGCCCTCGTCGAACGACACGCTCGCGCCGGCGCCGAAGCGCCCGAGCGGGTCCTTCTCTATCCCGGAGACCGCCCTGTACCTGTCGGCGACGACCTGCGCGTCCTTGTACTCCCAGGAGCCGGGTCCTCCCTCGTAGGTGGCGACCATGCCGCGGCGCAGCTCCACCTGGCCCGTCGAGCACACCGCGGTGAAGCGCGCGGTCAGCGTGGTGCCCTCCACCTGCTCGGACACGTCCTCGACGCCCTCGAGCCCGAGGTCCCTGACGGTCGTGGTGAGGTAGGGGTCGGCGGCGAGCTGCGCCCCGTCGAGGACGGACGCCTTGCAGTCGTCCATGAGCCGGTCTTCGGGGACCTCGAGCTGCGCCTCCTCGGGCGCCGCGGCGACGTCGGCGGAGGCGGCGTCCCCGGACGGGGCGCCGGCCTGCTGCGCGCCGCCCGCGTCGCCCGAGCAGCCGCCCAGCTGGAGGAGCGCACCCACGCCCGCCATGCCGGCGAGCAGGCCGAGCATCCCGCGCCGGCTCACGCCGCGTCCGTCCGTGGCCCCATCGCTCGCGCGCCGTCCGTCCGTGCGCCGCGCACCCGCGCCCCGAGGCTCCACGCCCCGAGCCCCCGCGGCCCGAAGCCCCGCGTCACGAAGCCCCGCGTTCTTCTCCCTTGCGACCATCTTGGTACCTCCCTCGAATTAGCCTGTCTGACCTGCGCCGCCATGCGCCGCTGCCCCGCCGGCGCGCCGGAGTGCGGACAGCCGTCCCGTCGCGCCGGCACGTCACTGCGCCGGCGTGCGGACCGGCGTGCCGGCGCGACGCCCGCCCGGCGCGACGCCCACGGCCTACTCGCCGTCGTAGTCGGAGCCCTGCCAGGACGTCACCCAGCCCCCGGACTTGTCGATCCAGCCCTCTCGGTTGGCGGTCCCCTTGGCGTCGAGCCACGCCCCGACCGACATGACGAGCGCGAGCCCGTCCGCCGTGAAGGAGGAGAAGCCGCTGGGCACCTTCTTGGAGAGCGTCTCCTCGGAGAAGCCCTTGAAGCGCGGGGGGATCGCCCAGTCCCCGCTCAGGTCGGCGTAGCCGAAGAGGCCGGTCGCGGGGTCCATCGCGAAGGCGAGCCCGCCGGAGAAGCCGTTGACCTGCTGGTAGCGCGGGGAGACGGCCCAGCTCCCGTCCGCGTTGAGCAGGCCCCACCAGCCGCCGGACTTCGCCGGGCAGACCCCGTCGGAGAAGAACCCGGCGTCGGAGATGCCGTCCGCGACCTTGGCGCCCGTCTCGTCGTACACGGCCCCGTCGAAGTAGTAGCGCCCGCCGCGGAGGTCGCGGCCGAGGTCGTCCGCCCGCGCGGTCCCGCGGTCGATCGCCCCCAGCCTGTTGCCGTCGGCGTCGATGACCTCGCAGGTCGCGCGGTCGAGCCCGCGGCCGTCCACGAAGGCGATGGGGGCATCGTAGACGTAGGGCGCGGAGGCGTCCTCGGCCGAGCGCAGCGCCCAGGAGCCGTTGGCGTCGATGCAGGCCCACTTGCCCTCGTCGTTGCCCAGGAACGCGCGCCCGCCGGAGAAGCAGGTCAGGAGCGGCTGCGAACCGGGGGCATACGCGACCTTGAGGTCGTCGATCACGGTGGCGCCGCGCTCGTCGACGAAGCGCCAGACGTAGTCGCCCCCGGTCGCGAAGCGGCAGGCCGCGAGGCCCTCGCTGAGCTCGTAGGCGTCGGCCAGCCTCCCGACCACCACCTCCCCCGCCTTGTTGATGTAGTACCTGCTCCCCATGTCCCCATGGGAGAAGCCGTTGACGGGCAGCAGCCCGGAGTCGAAGACGCCCGGGACCCTGCCCAGGAGGTTGCTGTAGTACAGGTTGTCGTAGGGCGAGACGCGGCTTTCCAGCTCGGAGTACAGGAACTGCGGGTCGATGGCCCACTCCCCCTTCGCGTCAACGAAGCCCCACGAGGCGAGCGCGCAGGCCGCGTAGAGGGTCGCCTGGTCACCGGTCGGGCCCGCGCCCGTCACGTACGTGTCGTCACCGGACGGCGCGGACGCGGAGGACTGGCCCCCGGACGCCGTGCCCGCGGATGTCTGGCCCCCGGACGCCGACCCCTCGGCGAGGGCGGTTCGCGGGGCGAGCGCCGCCGCCGCGAGGGACCCTCCCAACGCCGCGCCAGCCTCGAGGAACTCCCACCTTGACATGCCTTTCGCAACCATCGCTTCCCCCTCCGTCCGTGCCGCATTCGCGCGACGCCGCACGTCGCGCCCGTCGCTTGACCCAAGATACCGGGCGCGCCGGGGAAATCGTTGCGCAACAATATGGGAGAAGGACCACCCGTCCTGAGCGTAGCAGGCGGGAGGGGCGCGCTGCCGGCTGGGGGCGCGCCGACGGGGGGCGGCGGCGTGGGCGCACGTCAGCGGCGGAGGCGCAGCACCTACGGCTTTACCGCCATCTTTACCGCCAGCTTTACCGCCAATGGCGGTATAATCCTGGCGGTAAAAGGAGGCTGGATGCCCTACGAGCCGCCGTTTGAGCGCAACGACAGGATCGATGCTCCTGCATGGAGATTACGGAACTCGTAGGCTCCCACTCTCCGCAGGCTCCGCTCGCGAAGAGCCCCACGCTCCATCGGGAGCTCCGGATATAGACCGTCCACTCCTCCCTTCTCATCAAGGGAAACGAATTCGATGGTCAGAGGGTGACCGCCGTTCTAGACAGGAGGCACGTCCTCGGTGACAGCCACGACATCCTCGAGGTAAAGAACGCCAAGCGCGCGTACGACCTGATACCGACCCTCGACCCCCTCTCGTTGGACGACTTACTTCTCGTCCTCCGCACGATGATGGAGGGACTCGTACCCGAGGCGGGACGGTTCCGCACGCGCAACGTGGGAGTGTTCGACGGCGAGAGCGTCATTCACACAGGCACGCCGGCGAAGTACGTGCCGCAAGTGATGGGGGACATCTTCGACTGGTTGGCCTCAACGGGCATGCATCCCCTGCTGGCTTCCTACGTGATCCATTTCGAGTTCGTGTTCTTTCATCCCTTCTCCGACGGGAACGGGAGGACCGGCAGGCTCTGGCACACACTCCCGCTCTCCAGCTGGAAACCCGTGCTCGCCTGGCTGCCAGTCGAAAGCACCATCAGGAGCCGGCAGGCGGACTACTACGCAGCCCTCGCGCAGTCCGACGCCGCAGGGTCAAGCAAGGCGTTCGTCGAGTTCATGCTCGCATGCACTCGGGACGCCATGCTCCCGTTCGTCGGGACGGAGGGCAGGACGGACGCCGCGGCGGCCGCCGCACTCGACTTCTTCAGAAGAAACCCCTGCGGCACCATCTCGTCGCTCGCCCAGAAGATGGGTTGCTCTAGGAGAAGCGCAGAGCGCCTGGTGAGCAAACTGAAGGCCAGCGGCAAGCTGGAGAGGCACGGCAGCGCCAGGGCTGGCATGTGAATCGTGCATGAGTGACATCGGGTTGGGACGACTGCGCCAAGAAACAAGACTGGCACCATGGCTCTTAGGGCAGCTTTACCGACATTACGAGATTAGCGACCAACCCCAAATCAGACTGTGATGTGCTATGCCCACCTTGCTACTTGAGCACCATGCTGCCATCAGGGATTCAAGGCATTGTACGTTAACAACAAGCGGCACGAATACCTACAGTGGCATTCGTGCCGCCAAAACTTTTATCTCTCGAAGAGACTAATTAATCTCGACCTGATCCGCGTAGATGCCTGGGATGGATATCGATGCCCCTAGGGCAGATTTGTATGTATACAACCCGACGCATGTCCCATAGACGGTGACATTATCGTCCTCAAGGACATGCGTTCCACCCAAGATTGAGGGATCAAATCCCACCATGATGATGTCGTCGTAGCTTCCGTCCGTAGCAACGCGAAGGTCGGTTTCCTTTGACCCCTCGACCACCTGTAGGACTCTCCCCGTGAACGTGACCTTCTTGCCCTTCCAGTCATCTGGAGTACGGGCTACATCCGTATATGCTGGGGCATCGTAGTTATCGGGGTTAAATTCTTCTTTGAGAGCCGAAATCGCATTTGTAATTGCCTTATCGGCGCTATCAACTTGACTCTGTGTGGCGTTCTCGTCATCAAGAACGCTTTGCCCCTTCTCCGTCGCATCGAGAACGTCGTTCCAGCTATCCTCGGTGTATCCGTCATTGGAGGAGGAGTTAACGAAGTCAACAGAACTTTGAAGCTTACTCTTGTCGACTGAAGGCTTCGCATTCTCCCCTGCCGATGCACCCGTAGAGCTAGAGTCATTCTGTTGCGTGGAACTCGAGGTGGAGGTTGCAGCGCTACTTTCACTCGATGCGCTCTTCGAATCGCTGCTTCCAGAATTCCCACTGCCCGAAGCGAGAACCAGTAACACAACGAAGATGACAAGAGCTATAAACCACTTTCTCTTGTAGAAAGGCTTCTTGTCGACAGTCTTCTTCTCTTCTCCTTGAAAAGACTCGGCACTTGCTGACTTAGCTTTAGTATCCGTATCGTTCGAATCTACCGGGGGGGTAGTCCCTTTTTCTACGTTGCTCAAAACTCTCTCCTAACTTCATTGGACGATAGAACTCCAGCAAGCCATCAGGTTGCTGATTTTCCTGTGAAGTATAGCCGTTACATCGAGAGTATTTTGAGGGCAGTTGAATCTGAGAAGCCCAAAGTCCCTATTGCGCCCACAAGCGTCGGAAGGAAACACATATCAGCTCATCTGCCGTTTCGAACATGCAGTGCGGGGGCACGACAAAATGTCCTGCAAAAACGCCTTCATCCGGAATAAACCCATGCACTTGCAAGACATCCCGCTATTCATGGCTGATTTGCACATCCTGATGCTCCACCTGCAATTAGTCACGCTACGATTGACTTCTTCTTCGTTGTCAACTGCATACCGACGCGAACCCCAACCTAGATAACATTTCTCTATTGATTCGACCTGTTGTAAACAAATCTGCTCCATGCTCGAGAAGATTCCGGCATGTGGGAAAATCGCATCCCAAATAGATTTCGAGTGCCTGGCGACAAGCGACAACAACTTCCTCCAACACGGCACATTCATAGAGGGGCGCAACCGCAGCAGTTGAGTAAAACGGCCACCAGGTACCGTCACGCGAGGGCGATCCACTGCACGAGGACGAGGACGAGCAGCACAGCCGTGCACGCCGCCCCAACCAGCCAGCCGATGACCTTGAGGGACAGCTTGAGCAGCAGGGCCGCGACGCCCACGACCACGACCAGCACGATGAACGCAAAGAGTGGCACGAGCTCCATGTTGACTTCCGTTCAAGTGATGTGGGTTTCGCGCGGGCATGGGCGCCTTCACAGCATGGGCACCTTCGCAGCATGGGCACCTTCGCGGGCGCATTCGCGGGCGCGGCTCCGCGGGCGGCCGTCACCGGGACGGCAAGGGCGCCGCGTCCTTCTCGCCCATGGCGAAAATCAATCTTAGCATCAAGTGCAGGGGCTCCGGCGCGAACCCTGCGCATGCCCGACACGCCACTGACATGTGCCTTGCACGTCGCTGGCACGTGCGTGGCACGCCGCCGGCACGTGACCGGCACGTCAACGGCACGGTTTTCGCAGGTCGCTTCCAGCGGCCTATAATCGGGCTTGGGCCCCGGGCCCCGAGCCCCGGCCCGTCCACCTGGCAGCGGACTCGACGTGGGGGTGCATTCCATGCGCACCGAGCAGCTCGACTTCCTGAAGCGCCTCGCCGCGGGAATCGCGGCGCAGTTCGGCAGCGACTGCGAGGTGGTGGTCCACGACCTCCAAGCGCCCGACCCCCACGCGACGATCGTCGCGATCGAGAACGGCCACGTCTCCGGCCGGCACGTGGGCGACGGCCTGCCCGACGTCGTGGCCAGGGCGCTCGAGGCAGACCCGGCCCGCCTGGACGACCGGCTCGCCTACCTCACCAAGACCGACGGCGGCAAGGTCCTCAAGTCCACGGCGGTCTGCTGTCGCGACAGGACCGGCAAGCCCGTCGCCATCTTCGCGATAAACAGCGACATCTCCCTCGCACTCGCCGCGCAGGAGGCTCTCGGCAACCTGACCGCCACCGGCGCAGGGCACGGGGTCGGAGCGAGTCGCGGGACCGGCGCGAGTCACGGCTCGGGCGCGTCCGGCGGCCCCACCGCGAGCGGCGTCGTCGGACGCTGCGCGTGCGGGCGGCCACACGCCGTGTCCGACCTGCTCGACGAGCTCATCGACGAGTCCGTTCGCATCGTCGGCAAGCCCGTGGCGCTCATGGGCAGGGAGGACAAGGTCCGCGCGATCGGCTTCCTGGACGACGCCGGCGCCTTCCTGATCACCAAGTCCGGCCAGCGTGTCTGCGCGCACTTCGGCATCTCCAAGTTCACGCTCTACTCCTACATGGACGAGGCGCGGCACGCGTCGGGTCGCGTGGCGGAGAAGAACGCGGGGCAGCGCGCGGGCGCGGGCCACGGCGACGGCGCGGGCCACGGCGCAGGCGCGGGCCACGGCGCAGGCGCGGGCGACGGCGCAGGTGCGGGCCACGGCGCTGCCGCAGGCGCGGACGCCGCGGCGAAGTAGCCGACGCACGGGCCGCACGTCCTTCTCCCCTGCCGGTCCAAGATTTCCGGGAACATTCGGGCCCCCTCCGCATGTTATGGGCAGAGAGGAGGGGGCCATGAGCAACGAAACGAAGGACGAGGGGGCGCCGCTGCGCTCGGAGGAGTTCCTCGTCAGCGCGATGGAGCGCTTCGGCGGGTCGGTCTACCTGGTCGCGCTCAGCCAGACGCGTTCCGAGCAGGACGCGCAGGACGTGGCGCAGGACGTGTTCGTGCAGCTCTTCTGCAGCACGACGCGATTCGTGGACGACGAGCACCTCAAGGCGTGGCTGCTGCGGGTGACCATCAACCGCTGTCACGAGCTGTACCGCGGCTTCTGGCGGAGAAGCGTCTCCACCCTGGACGACGAGCGGGGCCTCGACGAGGCGGCGCGGTCTGGCGCCGGCGGTGCTGGCGGTGCCGGCGGCCGGCCCGGTTCGCTTGCCGACGACCCGGCCAACGTGCTGGTCCGACGGCTGGAGCGCACCCCCGTGTGGTCGGCGGTCGCGCGGCTGCCCCGCGACCAGCGCGCGGCGCTGGTGCTGTTCTACGTCGAGGAGTACAGCTGCGACCAGATCGCGCAGGTCATGGGCGTGCGTCCGGCGACGGTTCGCACCAAGCTGCATCGGGCGCGCCTGCGCCTCCGCAAGATGCTGGAGAGGGAGGGCTACGAGGATGGCTACGCATATGAGTGACACGGGCAAGTGCCGTGCGGGCGAGAAGGACGCGCTGGAAGGGCGCACGGGCGAGGGGCGCACGGGCGAGGAGCGCACGGGCGAGAAGGACGCGCTCGCGGGCGACCTCGCGGCAAGCGAGGTGCAGGAGTTCGCCAGGCTCGGGCGGGACGTGCGGCTCCCCCGGCGCACGCGGGAGTCGATCCTGTGGGCGTCGCGCGCCATCCACGAGGAGCGCGAGGCGCAAGCTGCGGCGGGCGGGGCTGCTCGGACTGCGGCGGGCGGGGCTGCGCAAGCTGCGGTGGGCACGCGGTCGCGCCGGCCAGTCTCGCACCCCCTGACCAGGCGCGGGTTGATCAAGCTGGCCGTCGGGGCGGCGGGCGTCGGCGCCGTCTTCGCCATCGGCTCCGTCTATCGGCGCGGCGGCGACGTCGTCGGGGCCGCGAAGGACGGGTTCGCTCTGCGCGCCTACGCGAACGGCCTGCCGCAGGGCGACGGCAGCTCCGTGCTCGCCGGGCTCGGTAGCGGCGGGTCCGTCTCCGAGGGCGAGGACGGCTGGTGGATGGTCGCCTGCGACATGGACCTAAGCTGCACCGGCGCCGGCATCCGCAGGCTCACGTTCGAGCTGCTCGACGGCTACGCCGATGACGAGGCCGGCGGCGCGCAGCAGCAGGCGCTCGCGTTCGTGCAGGAAAGCCACCAGGACGTCGGCCCTGGCGAGGACGTGCCCTACTACCAGAACACGCAGTTCTCGGTCGACTACGACGAGCAGGGCAAGGACGAACTTCTCCCCTGCTACCTCACGTGCAAGATCGTCGCATGGTTCCCGGCCACCGACGAGATCACGTCGCTCTCCGACGAGACGCGCGAGATGGACCCCGGGGCCGAGCTCGACGCCAAGTGGCACCGGCTCATGGCACTGTGCGTGCAGGAGTTCGCGACGATGCTGGCGCAGTCGCGTCTCCGCGTGACGGCGGAGCTCTCAGACGGCACGACCCAGGCGCACACCTACGCTGTCGCCCCGGTCGACGACTTCGTCGCGCGCTACGAGGACTTCGAGGTCCGGCGGGAGCAGGCAGCCGCCAGCGACTCGGGCGACGACACGGGCAACGCCGACTACCCGCAGCTCTACCTCATCACGCAGGTCGAGTAGGACCTGCGCGTGGGACGTCCATCCGTATGATCGGATGCCACGGCCGAGGTGCCTACGTGCTCCGATTCGACGGCGCTCCCACGGCGACTCCACCCCGGGGCCCGGCACCGTGCCGGGCCCCGGGGCGCTTCCATGTCGCGCCAGCCTGCTCGGAGCGAGCAGCAGCCGTCTCGAGCGCCGGCACCCTCCCGGCGGAGTCCGAATCCCCGATCAATTCGCGCCCGACCGTTGACCCTCACGTTACGTCAGGGCTTACCATCTTCCCGGACGTGCGGCGAAGCTGCACCTCAGACCGCGGTGCCGCCGCGCGCCACAGCCCGCGCGGCACAGCCGCGCCCACAGACCGCGCGGCGAAGCCGCGCAGCATAATCACCAGGCGACGAAGGGAGGGCCGATGCCCCGGAAGACCCACGACGGCCCCGGCCGCCAGCCCATTACAGTCCGAATTGACCTCTTAGGGACTGGCCAGACGGCCCCGGCGACGGCCGGGCTATCTTCTTTGTCAGT
>JAZHSQ010000041.1:0-18560 GCA_036454645.1 Olsenella sp.
GCTTCGCGCCGCCGGGTGCGGGCCCCTCGTGCACTCGCCCCCCTTTACTCAGCCGCGACTGAGTCAGTTACAATTGAGTCAGTAGTGGCTGAGTAGAAAGGAGGATGGCATGGGCTTCGTCGGCAGGAAGGGCGAGCTGAAGCGCCTCAGGAGGGCGTTCGACAGCCCAAGCCAGAACGTGACGCTCGTGTACGGCCGCCGTCGCGTCGGCAAGAGCGAGCTCATCAAGCAGGCGCTGAGGGAGTACGCGCCCGTCGGCATCTACTACGAGTGCAAGGAGACCTCGGAGCAGAACAACGTAGAGAGCCTGTCCTCCCTCGTGTCCGAGCTGTTCGGGCTCCCCCCGCTCGCCTTCGCGGGCATGGAGCAGCTACTCGAGTACCTCTTCGCACGGGCACGGGGCTCAAAGCTGATTCTCGTCCTGGACGAGTACCCCTACCTGCGCAACGCGGTCCGGGGACTGGACAGCGTCGTTCAGGCGCTCGTCGACCGCTTCGCCGGCACCTCGCAGTTGTCTCTCGTGCTCTGCGGCTCGTACGTGGAGGTGATGCGATCGCTCGTCGAGCGCGAGAACCCTCTCTACGGGCGGATCGACCAGACCATCGCGCTCGAGCCCATGGACTACTTCGATTCCGCGCTCTTCTACCCGGAGTACTCGTCCGAGGACAAGGTGCGCCTGTACGGCGTCCTCGGCGGCATCCCCTACTACAACAAGTTCGTCGACCCGTCCCTGAGCGTGCACGAGAACCTCATGAGCCTCGTCGTCGAGCCCGGCTCGCGCCTGGAGAACGAGGTGCCGCTGTACCTGTCGTCGGAGATCTCGAAGATCGCGAACGCCAACGAGGTCTTCGGTGCCCTGGCCGAGGGCCACTCCCGCTACAAGGACGTGCTCAGCCAGTCGCACGTGTCGAGCGGCCCCGCGCTCGCCAACGTCCTGGACAAGCTCGTCAGCATGGGGCTCGTCCAGAGGCGGGCGCCCATCAACGACCCCACGAACCGGCGGAAGGCCGGCTACCACATCGTCGACGGACTGTCCCTCTTCTACTACCGCTACCTCTTCCGCTACTCCTCGCAGCGCATGGTCATGAGCCCGGAGGCCTTCTTCGAGCGCTACGTCGCGAGCGACCTGGAGACGAACTTCGTGCCCCATCGCTTCGAGGAGGTGTGCCGCCAGTACCTCGTGAGGCAGAACCGTGCCGGCAGGATGCCCGAGACCTTCTCCGAGATCGGCAAGTACTGGTACGACCGCCCCGAGACGCACGAGAGCGGCGAGTTCGACATCGTGACCCGCGACCCTAGGGGCTACGTCTTCTACGAGGCCAAGTTCCGCTCGACCCCCGTCACGGCGAGGATGATGGCAGAGGAGGTCGACCAGGTGAGGCGCACCGGCCTCGCGTGCTACGCGTACGGGTTCTTCTCGCGCTCGGGGTTCGAGGGTGAGCCTCCGGAGGGCACGCGCCTGATCGGAATAGACGAGCTGTACCGGTAGGCGAGAAGGACGGGCGGCGGCGGGCGAGAAGGACCCGCACGAAGGGACCCGCCGTCGAGGGCGCGCCCCCGACGGCGGGTCCGCCGTCCCAGGGGCCGGATGCGACCCCTCATGTGCCCTGGCTGGGGTACTAGGACTCGAACCTAGGTTGCAGGCACCAAAAACCCGTGTCCTAACCGCTGGACGATACCCCAATGCACTCACTGCGTTGGAAACCAGCCAACGAGCCAAATCAGTGTAGCAGAAACGCCCTGGACCCCCTAGGCGAGGGCCTCCGCGAGGTCGAGGGTCACCAGGCCGTCGTCGCGCACGAAGCACGGCACGCCGATGCCCTTGCCGAGGACGGGCGCGAAGGCCTCCGGGTTCGCGTCGCGCAGGTTCATGAACTCCCTGAGGTGGCGCAGCTCCTCCACACCGACGAGCGCGTAGTCGACGTTCCTCTCGTCCAGCTCGCGCACGGCGGCGCGGCAGTCCGGGCACTGCATCGTCACGTACACCTTGATCATGGGGCCTCCTCGCCTGCCGGACGGGCGTCCGGCGTCGTCGCTTCCCGGGGCGCACCTCAGGCGCCCCCGCACGCCCACACGATACTCCCCCGCACGACGTCCCGCTCGCGGGACGGACGCCCACGCCGCCCGAATCGTCGCGGCGCCCCACGACGTCCGCCGCAAAGGCCCTCCCGCGCCCGCGCCGCCACCGGCCCGCCGCTCGCGCCACGCCTCCTGCCGCACGCCCGCTCCAGGGCGCCGCCCGCGCCTTGGTGGCCGCGCGTGCGGCTCGTGTAGCGCTCGTGGGGTCGGGCGCCGCCCGACGTTGCGATGATATTTCGCGCTGGTCAGTGCGCTAGAATTATCGCGTCTGCGTCTTTTCGCAGCAAAGGGACGCCCATAAGCTTTCTCTGGGAGGGTAAGCGATGCCCATAACCGCGATAGTCCTCGCCGCAGGCGAGGGAACGCGCATGAAGTCCCGTCATCCCAAGGTAATGCACAAGCTCCTCGACAGGCCGCTCGTCGGCTGGGCGGTCCGCTCCGCCCAGGACGCCGGTGCGGACCGCACGATCGTCGTCGTCGGCAGCGGCGCCGACGAGGTGCGCGCCTACCTCGGCACCCTCGACGGCGTCGAGAGCGTGGAGCAGACCGAGCGCCTGGGGACGGGCCATGCCCTTAGGACGGCACTCGAGGCCACGGACGTGAGCGAGGGGACCGTCGTGGTCCTCTACGGCGACTCGCCGCTGCTGCGCGGCGAGACCGTGCGCGCGCTCGTGGACCGCGTCGAGGACGGCGGGGAGGCCGCCTGCATGCTCACCATGGAGCCGCCCGACCCCACCGGCTACGGCCGCGTGGACTTCGACGAGGACGGCCAGGTCCGCTCCATCATCGAGCACAAGGACTGCACGGAGGAGCAGCGCGAGCGCCTGAGGGAGTGCAACTCCGGCGTCTACGCCTTCGACGCGCGCGAGCTCAGGCGCCACATCGGCGAGATCGGCTGCGATAACGTCCAGGGCGAGTACTACATCACCGACATGGTCGAGATCCTGCGCCGCGCGGGCCTCGCGGTCACGGCCGTCCACTGCGACGACTACTCCGAGCTGCTCGGCGTCAACTCCCGCGTCCAGCTCGCCCAGGCCACCAAGGTCATGCAGCGCCGCATCAACGAGGCGCACATGGAGGCCGGCGTCACCATGGTCGACCCCGACTCCGTCTGGATCGGGCCCGACGTCAGGATCGGCCAGGACACCGTCATCTGGCCGGGCTGCTACCTCCTCGGCCACACCACGGTGGGCGCGGAGTGCACCGTGGGCCCCGACAGCCGCCTCCAGGACGCGACCGTGGGCGACAACGTCCTCCTCGACGAGACGATCGTGGTCTCCTCCACGGTCGACGACGACGTGCACTGCGGCCCGCGCGCCTACCTGCGCGGCGGCGCCCACTTCATGAGGGGCTCCAAGGCGGGCACCCACGTGGAGATCAAGGGCTCCACCGTCGGCGAGGGCTCCAAGGTCCCGCACCTGAGCTACATCGGCGACGCCACGCTCGGCAAGGGCGTCAACGTCGGCGGCGGCTCCATCACCTGCAACTACGACGGCAAGCACAAGAGCCACACCGAGATCGGCGACCACGTCTTCATCGGGTCCGACACCATGATGGTCGCGCCGGTCACCATCGGGGAGGGCGCGCTCATCGGCGCGAGCTCCTGCATCACCAAGGACGTGCCCGCAGGCGCGCTCGCGCTCGAGCGTTCGCGCCAGTACATAAGCGAGGGTTGGGCAACCGAGTACTTCAAGAAGCTCGAGGAAGAGGATTAGATGTACGAGAGTCTGAGCGATCCGATCGTCGTCCACAAGGAGATCAAGCTCTACAGCGGATCGGGCAACCCCGCCCTCGCCACGAAGATCGCCGAGATCCTGCACCTGCCGCTCTCCGGCCTCAAGCTGGAGAAGTTCGCCAACGGCGAGATCTACGCCCGCTTCGAGGAGTCCGTGCGCGGCGACGAGGTCTTCTTCGTCCAGACGCTCGCGGGCGAGAACGTCAACGACCTCCTCATGGAGCTGCTGATCGTCGCCGACGCCGCCACGCGCGCCTCCGCCGCGAGCTTCACCGCCGTCATCCCCCACTACGGCTACGCCCGCCAGGACCGCAAGGCGGCCGGCCGCGAGCCGATCACCGCGCGCCTCGTCGCCAACCTCCTCGAGGCCGCCGGCGTCGACCGCGTGATCTCCCTCGACCTGCACTCCAGCCAGATCCAGGGCTTCTTCGACATCCCCCTGACGCACCTCACCGCCCTCTACCTCTTCGGCGACTACTTCAAGACCAAGGACTTCGACTGGAGCAACACCGTCGTGGTCTCGCCCGACATGGGCCGCGCAAAGGTCGCCAAGAAGCTCTCCGACTACCTCGGCTGCGAGGTCGCCATCGCCCACAAGAGCCGCCCCAAGCACAACGCGGCCGAGGTCATGGGCATCATCGGCGACATCAAGGGCAAGACCTGCATCGTGAACGACGACATGATCGACACCGCGGGCACGCTGTGCGGCTCCATCACCAAGCTCAAGGAGATGGGCGCGGGCGACATCTACATCAGCGCCACGCACGGCATCTTCTCCGGCAAGGCCGTCGAGCGCCTGGAGAGCGCCCCCATCAAGGAGTGCGTCGTGACCGACGCCATCCCCTGCGACATCGCCAACAAGCCCGGCTCCAAGATCCGCCAGATTTCCGTCGCCAACGAGCTCGCCGACGCGATCGCGCACGTCTACCTCAACAAGTCCGTCTCCGAGATCTTCGGCGGCAACTCCGAGATGTAGCGCACCCCGGCGCACGCCGGGGTGCCGCCCGGGGCGAGAAGGACGCGCCGCCCGCGGCGGCATGCCGGCACCCGCGCCGCCACGGATGCAGACGAGATGAGCGGCCCGTCCCCCTTGGGGGGCGGGCCGCTCTCGTGTGTCGGGGCGGGGTGCGGGCCTCGCGTCCTTCTCGCATGCGCCGGGCGTCCGGCCGCCCTGGGCGGCCCCTCGCCTACTCGCCGTCGAAGCGGTACTCGGTCGTGGAGACGAAGGGGCGTTGCGGCCCGAAGACGTCCTGGGCGAACGCGGGGTGGTTGGGGGCGTCGGGGAAGAACTGCGTCTCGAAGCACACGGCGTCGTGCGGCCGGTAGGCCACGCCGCCCTTTCCGCGCTCCCCGTCGAGGTAGTTGGCCGTGTAGAGCTGCAGGCCGGGCAGGTCGGTGCAGACGTCCATGCGCAGGCCACTCTCGTCGCCCCACGCGCTCGCGACGCCTGGGCTCGCCCACGCGGCCCTCGGCCGGGCGGAAGCCGCGCGTCTCGTAGTTGTGGTCGAACCCGCCGTGCTCGCGCCCGAAGAGGGCGGACGCCTCGCCGAGCCGGCGCGGCTCGCGCAGGTCGAGCGGGGTGCCCGCGACGTCGAGCAGGCGGCCGGTGGGGACGTTGCCCCCGTCGACCTCTGTGTAGCGGTCGGCGAGCACCTGCACGCGGTGCCCGAGGGCGCTGCCCGAGCCCTGCCCGTTGAGGTTGAAGTAGCTGTGGTTGGTGAGGTTGATCGCCGTGGTCGCGTCGGCCCGGGCGTCGTAGGAGATCCGCAGCGCGCCACGGGTCACCTCGTAGGTCACGCGCGCCCTGACGGCGCCCGGGAAGCCCTGGTCGCCGTCGGGCGAGTCGAGCTCGAGGGTGACGCTCGCGGGGCCGGCCGAGACGAGCCGCCACAACCTGCGGCGCCACAGGTCCGGGCCGCTGTGGTTGCTGTTGGCGCCCTCGTTGGCGGCCAGGCGGACTACCCTGCCGCCCAGCTCGAGCCTGGCGCCGCCGATCCTGTTGGCGACGCGCCCGATCACGGCGCCGAGGTGCGCGTCGTCCGTGGCGTAGCCGGCCGCGTCGTCGTAGCCGAGGACCACGTCGAGGTAGGTGCCGTCATGCGGGACGAGGAGGGACGCGAGGCAGGCGCCGAGGTCGCTCACGCGGGCCACGAGCCCGCCCTCGGCGCCGATCGTCCACACGCGCGCCTCGCGGCCGTCGGGCGTGCGCCCGAAGGGGGCGCAGGTGCCTGCGGCGGGCTGCCGGTCGCCCATCACGCCTCGGCCCCCGCGGGCGCGAGCCCGCCCTCGGCCGCGAGCTCGGCTGCCATGGAGCGGCGGAAGCGGTCGAGGTAGGCTGCGAAGCCGGCAACGTCGGCCTCGTCGGGCGCGATCGTGGAGGAGCCGACCTGGCCGAAGACCTCGCGGTCGAGGTAGGAGGCGAGGTCCTCGCCCCTGTCCTCCCTGAGCATGAAGGCCGCCGCGACCGCCTGGCCCCAGGCGCCGCCCTCGCTCGCGGTGTCCATGACCGTGACGGGCGCGCGCAGCGCCGCCGCGAGGAGCCGCTGGGCCACGACGGGCGTCTTGAAGACGCCGCCGTGGGCGTAGAGCCTGTCGATCGACACGCCCTCCTCCGCCAGCGCCTCGTTGCCGCAGGCGAGCGCCGCGAAGCAGGACATGATCGCGCTGCGCATGAGGTTGGCCAGGGTGGGGTGGGTGCCGGGGAGCCTCAGCTGCAGGGGCACGCCGGTGTCGACGCCCATGACCGTCTCGCCCGAGACGAAGGGCACGGAGACGATGCCGCCCGCGTCCGCGTCGCCCTCGAGGGCGAGCTCGAAGAGCCTGCGGTAGACGTCCTCGTCGGAGGCGCCCATGAGCCTGCCGTACTCCCTGAGGACGGAGACGAGGTCGTTCAGGTCGGAGGTGCAGTTGTTGCAGTGGACCATCGCGACGGGGTCGCCGGCGGGCGTGGTCACGAGGTCGATCTCCGGGCGCGTGGCGTCCGCGAGCGGGCGCTCGAGCACGACCATCGAGAAGACCGAGGTGCCCGCGGAGACGTTGCCCGTGCGCGGGGCCACGGAGTCGGTGGCGATCATGCCGGTGCCGGCGTCGCCCTCGGGCGGGCAGACGGGGCATCCGGGCTCGAGCTCGCCCGTGGGGTCGAGGAAGCGCGCGCCCTCCTCGGTGAGCGTGCCCGCGACCTCGCCGGCGGGCAGCACCCGCGGCAGCAGGTCGGCGAGGCTCCAGGCGACGCCCTCCCGCTCGGCGAGGCCGGCGAAGGTCTCGAGCATGCCCTCGTCGTAGTCGAGCCTGGCGGAGTCGATCGGGAACATGCCGGAGGCATCGCCCACGGAGAGCGCCCACTCGCCCGTCAGGCGGAAGTGCGCGTATCCGGCGAGCGTCGTCAGGTGCGCGATGCTCGGCACGTGCTCCTCGTGGTCGAGGATCGCCTGGTAGACGTGGGAGACGCTCCAGCGCTCGGGCACGTGGAAGGAGAAGGCCTCGGAGAGGGCGCGCGAGGCGCGGCCCGTGGTGGTGTTGCGCCAGGTGCGGAAGGGGACGAGCAGGCGCGCGTCGGCGTCGAAGGCCAGGTAGCCGTGCATCATGGCCGAGACGCCCAGGGCGGCGAGCCTCCTCGGCGCCACGCCGTAGCGCCTGCGGCAGTCCTCCTTGAGCGAGGCGTACGCCGCGGCGATGCCCTCGTCCAGCTCGGACTGCGGGTAGGTCCAGTAGCCGTTCTCGAGGGAGTTCTCCCAGTCGTGCGTGCCGATCGCGAGCACGCGGTGCGAGCGGTCGATCAGGACCGCCTTGATCCTCGTGGAGCCGTACTCGACGCCGAGGACGGCCTCGCCGTCGCGGATGGCTGCCGCGCCAACTTCCTTCTCCATGCGTTCCTCCTAGAAGACGCGGGCCGCGCCGCCATGGGGGTGGGCGGCGCGGCCCCGTGGTGCCACGTTGCTTGACTGCGTGCGACCCGCTAGCGGAAGCAGACCTCGCCGAGCATGAGGTCGCGCTTGAAGTCGCGGATGGTGGTGTCGGAGTCGATCACCACGCACTCGATGCCCATGAGCTCGGCCCAGTCGGCCATCTGCTGCGCGGAGAGGTCGAAGCTCACGGCCGTGTGGTGCGCGCCGCCCGCGTAGATCCAGGCCTCGGTGCCCACCTTGAGGTTGGGGCGCGGGGTCCAGAAGAGGGTGCCGGTCGGCAGCATCGGCATGGGCTTCTCGACCTTCTTGCAGTCCACCTCCTGGACGATCAGGCGGAAGCGGTTGCCCAGGTCGACGAGGGAGCTGGCGATGGCGGGGCCGGTCTTGCCGGTGAAGATGAGGCGGGCGGGGTCCTCGCGGTCGCCCATCGAGAGCGGCGTCTCGCGGATCGCGACGCGGCCCTCGGCGATGGTCGGGTCGACCTCGGTCATGTGGGACTCGAGGATGCCCTCCTTGCCGGCGACCAGGTTGTAGGTGTAGTCCTCCATGAAGCAGGTGCCCTTGGCGCCCTCCATGCCAGCGGTCATGACCTTCATCAGGCGCACCATGGCAGGGGTCTTCCAGTCGCCCTCGGGGCCGAAGCCGTAGCCCTTCTGCATGAGCCTCTGGATGGACAGGCTCGGCAGCTCGCGCAGGGCGCCGAGGTCGCCGAAGTGGTCGGAGAAGGCGTTGTAGCCGTGCTCCTCGAGGAAGCGCTCGATGCCGATCTCCTGGGCGGCCTGGACCTCGACGTGGGCGCGGAACTCCTTGGGGTCGCGGCCGTCGAGGATGATCTCGTAGGTGTCGTAGTACTCGTCGGCCAGCGTGCTCGCCTCGGCGGGGGTGACGGCGTCCACGTAGGGCGTGAGGTCGTTCACCGGCCAGGCGTCGACGGTCCAGCCGAACCTCTCCTCCGCCTCGACCTTGTCGCCGTCGGTGACGGCCACGTTGCGCATGGTGTCGGCGAAGCGGGCGACGCGGATGTTCTTGCTCTCCACGTAGCCGACCGCGACGCGCTGCCAGGCTCCGAGCTCGGCGCGCACGGAGGCGTCCTGCCAGTGCCCGAAGACCACCTTGTGGGTCCAGCGCATGCGGGCGAAGATGTGCCCCAGCTCGCGCTCGCCGTGGGCGGCCTGGTTCTCGTTCATGAAGTCCATGTCGATCGTGTCGTAGGGGATCTCGCGGTTGTACTGCGTCGCGAACTGGCACAGGGGCTTCTGGAGGGCCTTGAGGCCGTGGATGTAGCTCTTGGAGGGCGAGAAGGTGTGGGCCCAGGTGATGATGCCGGCGCAGTCGTCGTCGGCGTTGGCGGCCTTGAAGGTCTGCTCGATCACGTCGCTCGTGAGCAGGTTGGGCTTGAGGACGACCTCGAAGGGCACCTCGGGGCTCGCGTTGAGCGCGGCGACGACCTCGGCGGAGTGCTCGGCGACGTGCTTGAGCACCTCGTCGCCGTACAGGTCCTGCGTGCAGGGGCAGAACCAGAACTGGTACTTCCTGATCTCTAACATTGTTGACCCCTCTCTCTCGAGGCGGTGCCTCGGTGGGTTGCGACTACTTGATGACCTGGTTCGCGGAGCGCTCGGAGAAGACCGTGACCATGAGGATGAACACGACGCCGAGGATGAGCTGCTGGATCTCGGTGGTGAAGCCCATCATCACGAGGCCCTTCTGCAGGACCAGGTAGGACAGGACGCCGATGACGACGTTGGAGAACTTGGCGCGGGCGCCGCCGTTGATCGGCATGCCGCCGAGAACCATGGCGATGAGCAGCTGGGTCTCGAACATGTTGCCCGCGGTCGAGGTGACCGAGCCGACCTTGATGGCGTTCACGAAGGCCGCGAGGCCCGTGATGCAGCCGGCCGCGACGTAGACCAGCGTCTTGGTGCGCTGGACCTTGATGCCGGCGAAGCGGGCGGCGCGCTCGTTGGCGCCGATGGCCTTGAGGTTGTGGCCCAGCGAGGTGAAGCGGGTGACGACGTAGGTGACGACGAGGACCGCGACCGTGATGCCCATGAGCAGCGGCATGCTGTTGAGCTGCACGATGTAGTTGGCGGCGTTGACCGGGCTCTCGGTGGTGATGAAGGCGCAGACGCCGCGCAGCAGGAACATGATGCACATCGTCACGATGAACGACTGGATCTGGCGGTTGACGTGGAAGTAGGCGTTGACCGCGCCGATCGCGGCGCCCGTCGCGATGCCGCCCAACACGGCCAGCACCGGGTTCACCTTGGAGAGCGCGCAGACCACGGCGCAGGAGACGCCGAGCATGGAGCCCTGCGAGAAGTCCAGGCACCCCATCGTCATGATCATCCATACGCCGCAGGCGGCGATCATGAGCATGTAGCCGCCCGAGAGGATCAGGGTGACGTTCTTGGCCGTGAGGATCGCGCCGTTCGTGGCGACGGCGAAGAACAGCAGGATCACCACGAAGCCGATGAACGGCAGGTAGTTCTTGAGCGCGGCCGAGGAGAACTTCTTCTTGGGGGCCTCGGCGACAGCCTCGTTCTGAGTAGACATCTATACCTCCTAGACCATCTTCGCGATGAGGTCCTGCTCGGTGAGGTCGGGCCTGCGGGTCAGCTCGCCGTTCACCTTGCCGTCCTTCATGACGTAGATGCGATCGCACATGCCGATCAGCTCCATGATCTCCTCGGAGATGATCAGGACCGCCTTGCCCTCGGAGCGCATCTTCTCGAGCAGGGAGTAGATCGACGCCTTGACCTTGATGTCGATGCCGCGGGTGGTCGAGTCGAGGATGAGGATCTCGGAGCCCTTGCCGAGCCAGCGGGCCAGGACGACCTTCTGCTTGTTGCCGCCCGAGAGCGCCGAGACGTACTGGTCGACGCCGACCATCTTGACGCTCATGGCCTCCGCGAACTTCTCGGCGAAGGCGTGGAGCTTCTTGTCCGAGAGGAAGCGGCCCATGTCGCGCATGGAGGGCAGGGTGATGTTGTCCTCGATCGTGTCGTTGATGAGCAGGCTCTCGTTGTCCCTGTCCTTGGAGGTGTAGGCGATCGAGTGGTCGATGGCGGTGTTGATGTCGTTGACTTCGGTGCCGTCGGCGAGCGTCACCGTGCCCTCGCGGTCGTAGGAGGCGCCGAACATGGCCTTGCCGACCTCGTGCATGCCGCACTCGGAGAGGCCGCCGATGCCGACGATCTCGCCCTTGTGGACGCAGATGGAGACGTCGTCGAGCTGGCCGGGGACCTTGAGGTGCTCGGCCTTGATCGCGACCTCGCCCTCGGGCAGGCTCTGGTAGTCGGGGTAGTCGGTGCGATAGTAGTGGTCGTCCATCTTGCGGCCGACCATCAGCGTCTTGAGCTGCTCCTCGTCGACCTCGGACTTCTCGACGGTGGTGATGTAGTCGCCGTCGCGCAGGATCGAGATGCGGTCGGACATCTCCATGACCTCGCCCATGTCGTGCGAGATGAAGATCACGCAGTGGCCGAGCTCGCGGACGTGCCGCATGACCTCGAAGAGCTTGTCGCGGCCGCTCTGGGAGAGGGCCGTGGTGGTCTCGTCGACCACGAGGATCTTGGGGTCGAAGTAGGTGGAGCGGACGATCTCGACGAGCTTGCGCTCCTCGAAGCCGTAGTGGTCGATGACCGTGGTCGCCTTGATGAAGTCGAGGCCGTAGGAGTCGAGGAGCTCCTGGGCGCGCCTGTTCATCGCGGCGGTGTCCTTGACGCCGTGGTGCATGAACTGGTCCTCGTCGCCCAGGAACATGTTCTCGGCGACGGTGAGGCCGGAGAGCGTGCCGGTCTCCTGCACGACGATGGCGATGCCGTGGTGGTTGGCGTCCACCTGGTTCTTGGGGGCGACCTGCTCGCCCTCGAGGGTGAAGGTGCCCGAGCCGATGGGGATGATGCCCGTCAGCATGTTGGTGAACGTGGACTTGCCCGAGCCGTTCTCGCCGATCAGGGCGTGGATCTCGCCGGGATAGAAGTCGAGGGAGACCTCCTTGACGGCATGCGTCGGGCCGAAGCTCTTGTCGATCTTGTCAGCGTGAAGCAGTGGCTTGGTATCCATAGTCTCGTCTCCCCTCCCTTACTTGACGACGGCGCCCTTGACGCGCTTGGTGGTGATGCAGATGATGATCAGCAGCGTCGCGCCGGTGATCACGTTGTTGATCGTGACGGGCATGCCGAGGGCGACGAAGCCGGCGAACATCATGGAGATGATGAACTCGCCGATCACGATGGAGATCACGGGGCGGCCGTACTTCTTGAAGGCCAGCCCGAAGAAGGTGCCCATCAGGGGCTTGAAGTTCAGCGACTGGGAGAGCATGCCGGTCATCGGCGTCTGGGCGGTGCCGTAGCCGATGTAGAGCACCGACATGATGCCGACGAACATGGAGCACAGGACGAAGGCGAGGAACTTGTACTTATCGACGTCGACGCCCATGTTCTTGGCCGTGGCCTCGTTGGCGCCGATGGCGTTGACGTAGGTGCCGAGCTTGGTGTACTTGAGGATGAACCAGCAGAGCAGGAAGGCCGCGATGGCGACGATGAGGTTCCAGGGGTAGGAGCCGAAGAGCTTGTAGGAGTCGCTCAGCCTCGTGCCGGCCCAGTCGGAGGCGAAGACCGCGAGGCTCTCGTAGATGAGCGAGAGGCCGACGGTGACGATCAGCGACGGGATGCGCAGCTTGATGTAGGCGAGGCCGTTCGCCGCCCCGAGGACGATGCCGCACAGGATGGGCGCTACGATGAGACCCACGTAGCCGAACATCTGGCTGAACCCGATGGAGAGCAGGCAGGCCAGCACGAGGATGGAGCCCACCGAGAAGTCCCAGAGGCCCATGACGACGATGAAGTAGAGGCCGCAGCCGCCCACCGCGTAGATGATGGCGGTCTGGACGTAGGTGAGCATCTGGTCCGGCGCGCCGAAGGTGTCAGGGCAGAGGATCTTGAACACCACCCAGCACAGCACGGTGATGACCAGCAGGAGGCCAACACCGTACCATGAGTTTTGCTTGAGCTTTGCGAGAGAGCCCATTGCCACTCCTTTCCGACTTGCAACGTTGCGCAAAGAAAAAGGCCGGGGGACACCTGGGTCCCCCGGCGGGAGCAGGGCTTAGGACTGGTGACGCTTCTTGACGTCCTCGATGGAGAGCGCAGTGGCCGCGGCGTTGAGGTCGTCGAAGCTCTTGGTCGAGAGCTCCTTAATCTCGTCGTCGGTGTAGGGGGCCTCGTCCACGAAGTACTTCTCGTAGTCCTTGTACTCGTCGACGGAGGAGACGAAGACGTACGGGAACTTGATCTCCTTGCCGAAGCTGCCGGCCTGCGGGACGTAGCCGTCGGTGCCCTTGACGGCGTTGTAGACCATCATGAAGGCATAGAGCGGGTCGCAGAAGTGGCCGCCGGACTCGCAGTACATACCGCCGCTCTTCAGCTGGTCCTCGAGGTCGTCGAGGAAGTCGGTCGAGGCGACGCGGATCTTGCCGGTGAGGCCCATGTTGGCGAGCTGGCCCACGGAGCCGACCAGCGGGTCGCCGCCGCCGCCGGCGACGATGAGGGCGTCCATGCTCGGGTCGGTGTTGTAGAACTGCTGCGTGACGTTGGCGCCCTCGGAGGACGAGGTGTTGGCGTAGACGGGGTCGGAGAGGGTGACGGTGTCGCTCGGGTGCGCGGAGTTCCACTCCTCGACGCCCTGCTTGTAGCCCTCCCAGCGCTGCTGGAAGGTGGCGTCGCCGACGGTCCAGCCCTCGAGCTTGATGTTGCGGGCGCCCTTCTGGATGCCCTCGTAGGCCTTGTCGTTGTCGGCGGTGAGGAGCTGGATCAGCTGCTTGCCGTTGTCCACCTCGTTCTCGTGGACGGCGCCGACGTAGTACTGCGAGCTCTCGGCGAGCGCGTAGACGTCGGGGGAGGCGTCCTTGGAGATCATGCGGTAGAACTGGGCCAGGTAGACCTGGTTGTCGTTGCAGGTGTTGATGGCGGAGGTCATCTCGGAGTCCGCGGAGTTGCAGACGATGATGCCCTGGCAGCCGGCGGCGCACAGCGTCTCGATGGAGGCGGTCACCTGCTCGGAGACGTGGCCCTGGTCGACCGTGGAGATCTCGACGCCGAGGATGTCGGCGGCCTTCTTGATGATGTCGACGGAGAGCTTGCCGAGCGCGTCGGTCGAGCTCCAGATGGAGACGCCGATCTTGATGTTGTCACCGCTCGAGCTGCCGCCGGCGGAGGAGCTGCCGCTCCCGCCGCAACCAGTCAGCGCGGCGCCGCCCGCGAGCGCACCCATCATGCCGGTGTACTTGAGGAAGTTCCTCCTCGAGAAAGACCTCTGACCCATCTCTGCCCCTTTCGTAACCTTCCTTGCTGCCCCGCTCACGGGAATCACAGTTTAGTAAACAAACAGCTTGTTGTTTACCTCAATCGGCGAGAAACCTTCAGGCCCACCTTGACATTTTGATACTATCTTGGCGGTCTTACCTGGTATTTCTTTAGTCGCTTCTCGCCGCTCGCACTTCCTGAATCCCCATGTGCTGTTCGTAATTCGTTATACAGTGGGCACATGTGTTAAAAACCTCGGTCTAACGTGAGCGTCCTTGTTTGCGCGGCGAGTGGTAGAAGTCGCTGCTTTTGAGTACGACTCCGGGTAAATATTTGCCTGCAATGTTTAGGTAATGTTTCCGTCACTCGTACGCAAAAGCCCGGCCCCACCGCCCGCCTGGGGCGTCGGGGCCGGGCTCGGCCGCACCCTCCGGAGGGGCCCGCCGCCGGAGGGCGCGGGCGCCGGAAGGGCGCTAGAGGCTCCTCACGCTGTCGCGCTCGATCATCATGGTCGAGAGGTGGATGTTCTTCTGGTAGTAGCGCGGGGCGTTGACCTGCTCCATCAGCAGGTCGACGGCGATCGAGCCCATCTCGTGGTTGGGGATGCGCATCGTCGTCAGCGGCGGCGTGGCCACGGTCGCGAACGGCAGGTCGTCGAAGCCGACGAAGGAGACGTCGTCGGGGATCGAGACGCCCGCCTCCGCCACCGCGCGCATGGCGCCGAGCGCCATCGTGTCGTTCTCCGCGAAGAAGGCGGTGGGCAGGAGCGGCTTGGTCTCCAGCCAGGCGCGCATCGCCTCGTAGGCGGTGGAGACGGTCGTGCCCACCTCGACGCGGAATGCCGGGTTGGCCGCCAGCCCCGCCTCGCGGAGGGCCCTGCGGTAGCCGCGCTCGCGCAGCGGGAAGTTCTTGATCCGGTAGGAGCCGGCGATGTAGCCGATGTCCTTGTGGCCGTGCTCCACCAGGTAGCTCGTGGCGCGGAAGGCCGAGCTCTCGTTGGCGGTGACCACGCAGTCGAAGAAGAGGTGGTCGCTCCAGCCGTCCACCACCACCAGCGGGGCCTCGGTCTCGGCGAACAGGGAGTAGTCGCCCCCGCGCATCTCGGTGCCGAGGAGGACCACCGCGTTGGTGGTGTCACGCGCGATGTCGGCCGCCTGGGACGCGGCGTTGGGACCCGAGAGGTCGAGGGTGACGAAGCTCATGGGCAGCCCCACGGCGCTCGCGGCCTTCTCCACGCCCTCCATCACACCGGGGTGGAAGGTGCCCTCGTCGAGCACCTCGCCGGTCTTGCGCGCGAGCACGAACACGACCCGGGCCACCTTGCCCCTGCGGGCGTAGCCCAGCTCCCTGGCGACCGCCAGGATCTTCTCCGAGGTCTGCCTGCTGACGTTTCGCTTGTTGGAGAGCGCGTTGGAGACCGTGGCGGGCGAGAACCCCGTCTTCCTGCTGATTTCCCTGACGCCGACGTTCCGCATGGTCGGACCCCTCCAAGCGCATCCATATAGTTATTCAAACAGGCATATTAAACGTTTGCCATCCAGGAGGTGCAGGGGCCGTTCGGCCGAGCGGATACTCTCCGGCGTTGTGCGGCATCTTGCGGCTCGATCTGTGCCACATACGCCCTACAGGGGCCCAACGTATGTTTATCTATATTTACCTTGGTAAGAAGAAGCGCACTAAGGCTCGCCGGAGGAACGACGCGAGCATGCTGTTACTTTGCGCTGCGCATTCTCAGTGGGACCAGCACCGCGCCATACGCATCGCCCCGTAGGCTCCGCTTGCCATGTCGTCTACGCGTAAGGAGAGCAATCAACGTGGCAGGGAAGGTACATGCGAGGCTCATCATGTAGCTTGGAGAGCAAAGCATGTCGAAACGGTCGATAGTACCGGACCAGACCGCCGCATGTCGATGGGTTCTGCCTGCGAGCTCTTCGTTATCGCCAAGATGTAAGCGGGCAAGTATATGCCGCAATTTTCGAACAGGAATGTCGAAACCACATACCTCGCCTAGCTCGCTGCGGAGGCCCCCTCGCGGCCGACCACTCTCTGATTGACTGTCTGCGACCATTCCCGTAGTTCGGGCTGTCGATGTTGATGATCTCGCTACGGTATATGAGCCTGTCCACTGTCGCCGCAACAAGGGAGATGTCCTCGACGAACCCTCCCCGCTTGTCGGAGCGCTTGCTTAGGGTACCAGTGAGGCTAATGCTCTCGGCGCACTGAGATGAAGTTGAAGAAGAGCATCATCTCCTGCCGGCCCAGCCTCCCATGGCCGACCCCGTCGACCATCACGATGCGCGCCCTCTCCAGGTAACGCATCCGGTGCCCACTCGCGGGCTGGAAGTCCCTTGTCTTCAGCGCGCGCACCAAGATGCCTATCTTCTCAAGGCAGACGTTGCGCCCACGGTCGAGCGCCTCGTAGCCGAGTATCGTGGGCAGCGAGGTTTTGCGAATCGAGGTCGGCCCCAGCAGGCACGCGTTGAACGCCTCGGCGAGCCAGGTCATGTCCATGAGGTTGAGGCGACCTGCCTGCTCACAGATGGACGGAATCCGAAGATGAACTCCTCGAGAGACTTCCTCGCCGGGAGCCTGGACTTTCCGAACCTCACCTCCCGCATGCGCTCCTCCCTTGAGCCTCACCTCCTCGCGCAGGAACGGCTTAACGGTGCAGGTCGACGACAGGTCGCCCTGGTTGGCAAACAGCCGCACCAGGTCCACCTGCCCGAGCCTGAGCTGCGACAGCAGCCTTCTCACCTCGGTTGCGCCGTAGTCGCTCGGCTCGCCCCATCGACTCTCCGTACTCCAAGAGGCCGCGCTTGGCGACGTGGTCGGGATGGAGCATCGAGAGGTCGGTGCGTGAGCGGGGCACTGGGCCCCATGTGCCTCGACCTACGTCAGGAAATGCGGAGACGGCGTGGACGCCGGTACGGAAACCGCAAAGCGGACGGCGCCCACGCCACGAAATACTCAGTGCACCGACGACCCTCACATGCAGCGAATCAGTTGCCCGATTGCTCCTGCCTTTCGACATCATCGAGCATTCGAGTCCATTCGGCAAGGTCGGTTTCCTTGTCAAACAGCTCAAGAAAGGAAGGTCCATTGCCGCCGGGGAAAACCTTGCTGTAATAGGATCCTTGAGCGCTTATGTACTCGCGAGCGAATATAAGTGAACCTTCATCCGTGCTGCCGCCAGTCGGGAAACGCAAGGAATATTCATGCTTGAACTCTATCCAGACTGCGGGGTCTGCAGATCCCTTATCTGCCCATAGGAACGGATTGGCGTCACTAAGGAATTCATTGAGCGCACCGCTCGGATTAACCAGCTGCTCACTAGCGTACTCAAGCGTAAAAAATATACATAGGTACACATTACGAGCATCTCTCATCGTTACTTCCTCTTTTTCGGATTACGCAGCTTAGGGTTCGCGTCGAAACCAGTCTCTGGGTCCCAAAGGCGTGGACTTTCGTTTATCCCACAATTGGATACAACACCGCTGTGTACCTTAGCCCATAGTTGGGTGCCATCAGGCTCGACGCGGGAATACCACTGGTTGCCATTCAGCGTGTCGGTCCCAAACATGCAGCTACTATCGGCTATTAGACTTTTTATTCTTGCGACGTTGTCCTCACTAAAGGGAAGATGTCCGGGCGCCTCTCGAAATAGATGCATAAGCTGAGGGCGACCAGTAGGGAGCTGAATCGTCTGGGGACTTGCTGACCTTGGGTCCGGCGGCAGCCCTCCGCCACCAGGCCTGTTGCCGAAGTCCAACCTCCTTTGGGGGGATCCATTAGTCCCGTGAAAGTGGTCGCTATCAAAGTTTCCGCCCATTTTCACCTCTCTAGCCACGGATGCGGGCGGGACAGACGTGGACTGGTACACCTAGCGAGAACAGCCAGTCACCAATTCCATAAGAGATGGACCCATACCAGATAATCTCCGTCGGGACGAGCGATTCGACGGCATATCGAACGGCACTTACAAGCGCTTTACGATCAGAGGGCTTCTTAACTGCCGCTCGTGCACCAATAGCAATAGCACTTCTGCGTGGGGTACCATCCAGCATCCACGGGAGCCCCGGTTCACAGCGGACGTTGGGCACGCAGAGGATGCCATTTCTCTGCAGGAAATAACCAAGTGCTTGATTTCGATAGGTGTTGTATGCCTTCAAGGCAACTGGAAAGTCACGGCAGGTACTGAAGTCAGGCTCAATAACACCGGCAAAAAGTCGTAGACGAGACAGGTAGCGAAGTGGGTTGTTCCAGAGCCGTTCGAACTGGTAGTCATCCTCGTAGCAATCAACAATGGCATCGTAGTCAGTACACGTGGACTTCACTGCCTCCGAGAATGGGATGAGACGTACCTTTCCGACGCCATATAATGACACGGCATCCATGGCGGGCAGGTCCATCGCTCCGACAAAGGTTGCACCATCGACCATTCGCGCATGGAAGACATCGCGTTGATGGCGGCGCATCTTTCGCTTGATGTGTCGATACTCCTCACGGTTAATCTTCGCACTTCCATTTTGGTCG
>JAZHSQ010000042.1:0-17985 GCA_036454645.1 Olsenella sp.
AGAGGGCCATCCGGCGGCGGCCGGTCGGCGGCCCCTTGCGGGACTGACAAAGAAGATAGCCCGGCCGTCGCCGGGGCCGTCTGGCCAGTCCCTAAGAGGTCAATTCGGACTGTAATGGGGCAGGTCCGGGCGCCGGTGCCTGTTCCGCTACGACCCCGCGGACGACCCAGACGGCAGCCTCGCCCTGTCCCTGGGCTCCTACTACTACAACGAGGGCATGTCCTGCGACGGCAGGACGGAGCACGCGCGGCGCGTGGGGTGCTTCCAGGCCGCGGAGGTCCTCTACCTGCACTCGTCGCGCCTGGGGAACGCCATGGCGGACGACAACCTCTCCTACGTCTACAGCTACGACCGCTGCGAGGGGGCCTGCTGGGACTCCGTGGCGGCGGGGGCCGAGCGCCCGAGGCAGGAGGAGTCGCTGGACGTCGCCGGGCGGGCGTTCGCGCACTGCCGCCTCGCCGCGCAGGCGGGGATCGCGGAGTCCTGCTACAAGCTGGGAGACTTCCTGCGCGACGGGCGCGGCTGCGAGGCGGACCTGGTCGAGGCGTACCGGTGGTACCGGCGCTCCTACGAGCTGGGCAGGCGCGAGGACCCCGTGTTCTGGGGGAGCGCGGCGCTCAGGCTGGGGAGGGCGCACGAGGAGGGCGAGGGGTGCCGCCAGAGCTTCGAGGAGGCGAGGGCGTGGTACTCCCGCGCCCTGACGGGGCTCTCCGTCGCCGTCAGGGAGGGGGAGTCGTGGTACCGGGGCTCCCTCCGGGGCGCCGAGGCGGGCCTTGCCCGCGTGGAGCAGGAGCTCGCGGGGGACTACTAGGCGGAGCGGGACGGCGCGGCGCGGCGCCCGCGCTCGCGCCTACCAGACGAAGTCTTGCTCGTACGCAGAGGTGCAGCCCAGCCGCACGTCGGAGGGGCGGCACCCGTGCTCCTTCGCGTAGCGGTCGATGTCGGCCATCATGCCCAGGCACTGGTCGACCTCGTGCCATTCCACGATGTCGCGCACGACCGTGCTCAGCGACTCCGCCCTGCGCTTGCGCGTCCACTTGATGTAGTCGGCGTTGATGACGTCGATCCACTGGGGGTACAGCACGAGGCTGCCGAGCTGCCTCTTCGAGAGGTAGTCGTCTATGCGGGAGAAGCGCCCTGGCGTGGCCTCCCGCGAGACCGCCTCCAGGACCAGGCTCTGGTAGTAGCGTGCGAGCGCGATGCAGGCTCCCGGCGAGGCGGGGCCCTTCCGCGCGGAGTGGAGCTCGGCGTTGCCGAGGCCCCTCTGGCGCTTCGCGGAGAAGGCGCTGATGAGCGAGCGCTCGTACATCGCCTCCGGATAGAGCACCTCGGCCGAGTACACGAGCGACTTGTCCACGGGCGGGACCTCGTGCCAGTCCGTCTCCTCCTGCGTCATCCCCGTCGGCCTCACCTCGAGGTTCCGGTCGCCCTGGTGGGCGTGGCGGAGATCGTAGCAGAGCGCGAGCAGCCGAATTCCCGCGTATGGCTGCGGCCACCACCACGACCACGCGCACTGCCACGGCCGCCACGGTCCCGCCGGCGCGAGGACCCTCGAGGACGTCGAGGGGGCCACCGGCGCCGGCACGAGGTGCGGCCGGTGCCTCGGCGAGGTCGCGGCCTGCCTGCGCCGGGAGCTCGCGGCCCTGGAGTCGTAGGCCCCGCCGGTCGCCCCCGCATGCGCCGCGTTCTTCTCGCATGAGGACCTGAGGCTCGGGTCGAGACGCCTCCCGTCGTGCCGGGCCGCCCCGTCGGCTGGCTCGGCAGGTTCGCGCTGGCTGTGCGCCCGCGCGGTGTCTAGTCGTGCGCCCGCGCAGACCTCTGCCAGGGCGCCGCGGCGGCGTGGTGGTGCCCGCGGCAGTCTCGCGGCGGCGGGTCCTTGTCCGCCAGAAGAGTTAGACATAGATTACTATATCTAGAGAGGGCTGGCGAGCGCGGTGCCTGGTGGCCCACTCTGAGGGCCCGCCTCGCCACGCTGCAGGCCCGCCTCGTCGCTGTGGTACAAAATGTAAACAAGGGGCGGCCCGCCGGTCGTTCCGGTGGCCCGCATGCTATGAATGGGTTGATAGAAGTCCGCCCCCGTCGTCGACGGCGGGGGACCCGAAAAGGAGGAGACATGCACATCGCAACGAACGCCCTCTCCGGGGAGGCCACCCTCTCCACGACCGTCATCAGCACCCCCTCGGCGCGCGTGATCGCGACGGGCGTCGCGGTCGCCGCCGCGGTCACGCTGCCGCAGGTCGCGCACGTGTTCGGCGCCGCCCTCGGCCTCGGCCCCGCGGTCGGCCAGGTCCTGCTGCCGATGTTCCTCCCGGTGATGGCCGTCGGCCTGCTCGCCGGCCCGGCCGCCGGCCTTGCGGCGGGCATCGCCGCGCCCATCCTGAGCTCGCTGCTCACTGGCATGCCCGTCGCGCCGATGCCCCTCTTCGCGATGGTCCCGGAGGTCGCGGTGCTCGGCCTGGTGTGCGGCGCCCTCTCCACCAAGAGGCTCCCGTGGGTCGCTAAGGTCCTCGTCGCCCAGGCCGCGGGGCTGGTCGCCTACGCCGTCGCTGCCGGACTGTTCGCGGCGGTGGTTACTGGCTTCGACGCGCAGGTCCTTCTCGGCACGGTCGCGTCCGTGGCGAGGGTCGCGCTGCCCGGCTACGCGATCCAGTGGGTCGCACTGCCCGTGCTGATGGCCGTCGTCACGCGCGCCGAGTCCGCGCACGGCGGGCGCTAGCGTGGCCGCGCCGCAGGATAGGGCGGCTTGCGCCGGCGGTGCGTCCGGCGGCGCGGGTGCGGACGCCGGTGCGGGCGTGGGTGCCGATCTCGCCCGGGCGCGCGAGCTCGCCGGTGCGGACGCCGGTGCGGGCGTGGGTGCCGATCTCGCCCGGGCGCGCGAGCTGCTCGCCGAGGGCGGGCGCACCGTCGTCGCCGTGAGGGGCGACGACGTGCTCGCGAGCGAGGAGCGGGGGGTGCGCCCCCTGCTGGGTTGGGTCTCCTCCGGCGTGAGCCTCGAGGGCTTCTCCGTCGCTGACAAGGTGGTGGGAAAGGCGCCGGCCCTTCTCTACTGCCTCCTTCGGCCGCGGGCGGTCTTTGCCCCGGTGATGTCGGGCGCGGCGAGGGAGCTGCTGGAGGCGCACGGGATCGAGGCCGCATGCGAGGTCGTGGTCGACTGGATTCTGAACGCGGCAAAGACCGGCCAGTGCCCGATCGACGCCTCCGTCACGGACGTGTCCGACCCGCAGGAGGGCCTGGCCGCGATTCGCGCGCGCCTTCGGGAGCTCGCTGTGGCGCGGGCGACTGCCGGCGGCGCCGCTGCGGCCGGCGGGCCGACTGCGTAGACCAGCGGGACCGCTGCGACCGGCGGGACGGCCGACCAAGAAGCCGCAGGTGGAAGGCCTGAGGCAACGAGGCCTAGCCTGAGGGGCGCCGACGCTCGGCGGGCGACGTCCCGAGGCCGCTGCGGTCGCGGCCTAAAAGGCACTTATCGCACGATTTGGCTTTCAGGAAGCACGTCTGAGGACGTTTAGAGGTTCGTAAACGTCCTCAGACGTGCGCTTCGGGCACAGAAGCGCAAGTTTTGTCCCTTTTAGGCGCGGCGCCTGCTCCCCGACGTTGCTGACCGCCATGGCCCAGATGTCGTGGAGCACTTCCGGAGGGCTTGGACGGCCTCTCAGAGCCTCGTCCCTTCTCCGCCCCATCGGGGGCCATTCTCCGTTGCTCCTTCTTTGCCCCCTTCTGGGGATATCCTTCGTTGCCCTCCCAGCGGGAGGAGGTGACGTTCCGACGCCGCCCCTGGTGCCGGCGCGCGTTCCGCCGCCGTTGGCGGAGGACGAATGGCTTTAACATGATGCTTATAAAGTTATATCTATACTAGAAAACATATATTATGGGCACCCCCCCGCGCAGGGGCAATCGACCTGCGCGGGGGTTGCGCTGTCGCGGAGCCTGCTGCCCGTCGGCCCGCGCCGGCGCCCGCTTGCGCCCGACTCGCACCAGCCCACGCGTGCGCCCACTTGTGCGACCGCTTGCGCGGTCCGCGACACAACGAGAAGGAGAAGAACATGCAACCGAGAATCGAAAAGCGGCGCCCGGTGCCCGCACGCCCGGTGCCCGCGCGCCCGGCGACCTCGCGCCCGGCGCGCCCGCGCGCCCGGCGCGCCCGCGGTGCGCCGTAACGCAGGCGGCGGCCCTGGCAGTGCTGGCGGTCCTGCTCGTCGCGGGAACCCTCGCGACCGCCATGGTCTTGTCGCCCGCCGCGCCGGCCCTCGCTGAGCCCGCCGCGACCGCGCAGCAGGACGCCGCAGGCGTCGTCTACTGGAGCGACGCCGGCGACGACGCCAACTCCGGCCTCGACGCCTCGGCGCCGGTCAAGACCTGGGCCAGGGTGAGCGAGCTCCTGGACGAGAACGCGGGCGTCGACACGGTCGCCCTCACCGGGACCGTGACCCTGGACAGCACGGAGGTGAGGCCCTCGCGCCAGCTGACCGTCACGAGGGCCGAGGGCAACAAGCAGTTCACCATGTTCTGGGTGGCGGACGGTGCGACCGTCTCCTTCGACGACGTCACGATCGACGGCGGCGTGGTGAGCGACGTGTCCACGTACGCCCCGAACTCGAGCGACGGCTTCATCATCGTCCAGGGCGCGAGATCAACGGTGACCCTGGGCGGATCCAGCGTGCTCGAGAACAACGGCAACAGCGCGGTCGTCCTGAACGGCGACGGCGCGACGCTCGACGTAGAGGGCGCCACCTTCAGGCACAACGTCGCCAACTTCGGCGGGGCCATCGCCGCGTCCTACGAGTCCACCGTGAACGTGGATGCCGGCACCTTCGAGGGCAACCGGGGCGACGGCATGGGCGGCGCCATCATGCTGAGCGGCGGCACCGGCACGCAGGACGAGTCAGCGCACCAGACGCTGAACGTCACGGGCAAGGCCGGCGCCGTGACGTTCAAGGACAACGCCTCCAAGGACGGCGCCGGCGGCGCCATCTGCCTGAACGTCAACACGAGCGCCGACATCAGGAGCGCGACCTTCACGGGCAACACGGCCGCGGTCGGCGGAGCCATCTACGTGGCCGGCAACGTCGACGCAAGCAAGGGGGAGGGCACGCTCACGATGGGCTCGACCCTCATCACGAACAACAGCGCCTCCCTGGGGAGCGACGACGACCCCAAGGGCCTCGTCGCCGGCGGCGGGATCTACAGCTGCCCCACGAGCAAGCTCAGCCTCGACGTCGACGAGGGCTACAAGATCTTCGGCAACGCCGCGAGCGACGTCGCCATCGACGGCGACTCGAAGCCGTACTGGGACAGCCAGCTCTCCGGCGCCGATCCGAGCTTCCGCATCAGCTCGCGCGCCGCCGACGGCACAGACAGCGAGTGGGAGAAGCTCGCGGGCGAGGAGGACGACGTCTCCGACTACCTCGACGCCGAGGTGACCCTGAAGCCGGGCGACCGCGTCGCGCTTAAGAGCGGCAACACGGGCGGCACGACCGACCCTGCCGCCTACGACGTGGTCATGACCGGCAACAGCGCCGACGTCGGCGGCGCCATCGCCAACAATGGCTCGGTGAGCATCGGCAGCGCGGGCAAGGACGTGTCCGTCACGAAGGTCTGGGACGACGCGGGCAAGTCCGGCGCGCGCCCGGCTTACGTCACGATTAGGCTCTACGCCGGCGACGCGACGGAGCCGCTCGCGACGGTGCGCCTCGGCGCCAAGGCCGACGCGAGCGCCGGCGTGGTTGCGGCGGACGTGCACAAGGATGGCAGCTGGGGCTACACCTTCGAGAACCTGCCCACCAAGACGCCGACCGGGAGCAAGGTCACCTACCGCGTGGAGGAGGACCAGGCCGAGGGCTACCTCGCGCCCGTCGTGACGGGCGACGCGGCCTCCGGCTTCACGGTCACGAACAAGGTCAAGCCCGATGACGGCACGCCCGGCAACCCCGGCGGCGGCTCCGGCGGCGACACGCCCGGCGGCGGCGACACGCCCGGCGGCGGCGACACACCCGGCGGCGGCGACACGCCCGGCGGCGGCTCCGGCGCCCCGACCAAGGCGAAGGCGACGCCCGTCCAGCCCGCCGGCCTGCCCGACACGGGCGACCCCACGTCCTTCTCCGCTGCCCTCGCCCTTGCGGCGCTGGGTGTCGTAGCTGCGGGAATGGGCCTCGCCGTCAGGCGCCCGCGCGGATAGGGTCGCGCGGGCGGTTTCGCGGGCGGTCGCGTGGGCGGTTTCGCGATCTCATGTGCGGCTTGTTGCGCGCTAGGGCGAACGGCCGGGTGTGGCCGCGACGCGCGGCTGCACCTTGCGGCCAGGCTCCGCGGCTGCATGCGCGCCTGGGGAGCCCGAATCGGCCGAGGCGCTGAGAGCCCCTCTGAGGCCTCGGGAGCCCTGCCATGGCATCTAGGCCGTGCCGGCGAGTGACGCCGGCACGGCCTTTACGTGCGCAAATTACGTTTTGCCGACATTTTTTTGATTTTTTGTCCGCCCGACGCAATTTGCGGGTGTCGCAAATTGCGTTTCCCCGACAAAATTTTCAAAAATTGTCGGCAAAACGCTCTCTGCTCGATACGGTTTCATGGTTGATGCAACTCCGAGCGCGTCGCGAGGCCGGCGCGGAGCCGTCGGCCGGTGCACAGAGGGGACGACCGCCATGATGGCGCCCTCCGCGCGCCCACGAGCTCATTTTCTAAACGCAATCATAGATTGACATGTGTCGATATAACGTCTAGATTCTGCCGTGACAGGTTTCGACCGTGGGCGTGGCACGAGGCTGGCATGGGCCGGCCGCGGGGCGCGCCGGAGGGATGTGGTGCGGCATGGGCGAGAAGGTCGTGGGCGAGAAGGTCGTGGGCGCGGCCCCGGGCGCGGCCATGGGCGCGGCACCCGGCGCGGCCCCCGGCGCGGCCACGGGCGCGGACGGCGGCGCCATCAGCTTCTTCCAGCGCTACCTGACCGTGTGGGTGCTCCTCTGCATGGTGGCGGGGGTGCTGCTGGGCCACTTCGTCCCGGCGGTGCCGGCGTTCCTCGGCCGGCTGCAGGTGGCGGGGATCTCGATCCCCATCGCGGTCCTCATCTGGGTCATGATCTACCCGATGATGGTCAAGGTCGACTTCCAGAGCATCCGCAACGTGGGCAAGAACCCGCGCGGCCTCTTCGTGACGTGGGTCACCAACTGGGCGATAAAGCCGTTCACCATGTACGCCATCGCCTACCTCTTCCTCTTCGTGGTCTTCGGGCGCCTGATCGCGCCGGAGCTCGCCACCCAGTACCTGGCCGGCGCGGTGCTGCTCGGCGCTGCCCCCTGCACGGCGATGGTCTTCGTCTGGAGCGCGCTGACGCACGGCAATCCCGCCTACACGGTGGTTCAGGTCGCCACCAACGACCTGATCATCCTCGTGCTCTTCGTCCCGATCGTTAAGTTCCTGCTCGGCGTCTCCAACGTCGCGGTGCCCTACGGCACGCTCTTCGTGAGCATATTCCTCTTCGTGGTGATCCCGCTGGTGGGAGGCGTGCTCACCCGCGTGGGCGTCACCCGCTCCAAGGGCTCGGCCTACCTGGACGAGGTCTTCGTGCACAAGTTCGACAACGCCACCACGGTGGGCCTGCTCGCCACGCTGGTAATCATCTTCAGCTCGCAGGCCGAGGTCATCCTGGGCAACCCGCTGCACATCGTGCTCATCGCGGTGCCCCTCGTGATCCAGACCTTCCTGATCTTCTTCATCGCCTACGGCGCGGCAAGGCTGGTGCGACTCCCCTTCGACGTCGCGGCTCCCGCGGGCATGATCGGCGCGTCCAACTTCTTCGAGCTCGCCGTCGCCGTGGCGATCGCCCTCTTCGGGACCACGAGCCCCGCGGCGCTGGCCACCACGGTCGGCGTGCTCACCGAGGTTCCCGTGATGCTGACCCTCGTCAGGATCGCCAACCGCACGAGGGGCTGGTTCGCGCAGGAGGCCGCGTAGCCGAGGGCTGGGAGTCGCCGCCGGGGCGGGCCGCCGCCGGGGCGGGCTGCCGATGGCGCGGACCGCGTGGCGCCCGGCGCGTGCCGTACACTTTGGCCACCCGCGGCGCAGCCCGCGACCCCTTCCGGGGCCGCGGGCGCCGCGCGTCGCGCCAGACAAGCCCGCACGAAAGGAGCGCGCCATGCCGCGTCTCGCAACAATCCGGCAGCGCCTTCGCCTCTCAAACGTCCTCACGCTGGTCGTGCCCCTCGTGGTCTGCGTGCTCGTGGGCCTCGCCTGCGTCGGCGTCTTCCTGTTCCAGGTCCACGGCGGCCTCGACCTGGGCGTCTCCGACGCCGAGGACATGACCACCCTGGGCCGTGTCGTCTCGGAGTCCGCCGGCCACGTCCTGGAGGCGACCCCGGAGGGCGACGCGCGCGACTCCGCCCTCGCGGCGATCGCCCAGGGCGTCAAGGGCAGCGGCATGGTGCTCAAGGTGTACGACCAGGAGGGCGACGTCGTCTTCGGCACGGGCACGCCCAGCCAGGAGGAGGCCCTTCTCGCCGCGACGCGCCCCCTGGACGACAAGAACGGCGTGCTGGTCTCCGCAGCTGGCACGAGCCTCTACCTGCACGCCGAGGGAGACTACCACGTCGCGCTGTTCGGCAGCTACGCGGAGGCCCGCGGCGACGCGATAAAGACCGCCGCGCTCATATCCGGCCTGGTGCTCGTCGTGGCGGCGGTCGTGTCCACGCTCGCGATGGACCGCGTCGGCCGCCGCCTCGTCTACGACCGCATCACCCGCGGGCTCTCGCTGCTCGGCGACGGCGTCGGCCGCGTCGCGGACGGCGACCTCGCGTACCGGATCGACTACCCCGGCCAGGACGAGTTCGCGCCCATCTGCGACGACTTCAACGCGATGGCCGAGCGGCTCGAGGAGGCCGAGAGGAGCGGCGTCGCCGAAGAGCGCCGCCGCCGCGAGCTCGTCGCCGGCATCAGTCACGACCTGCGCTCGCCGCTCACCTCGATCCAGGGCTACGTGGAGGGCCTGCTCGACGGGGTCGCGTCCACGCCCGAGCAGCGCGACCGCTACCTCAGGACCATCCGGCGCAAGACGCAGGAGCTGTCGCGGCTGGTGGAGGACCTCTTCCTGTTCTCCAAGCTCGACCTCGAGGACTACCCCTGCGAACTCGCCACGACCGACCTCGCGGCCTCCGTGCACCAGATCCTCGAGGACCTGGCGCCGGGCTACGACGAGTCCGTGCTCCGGATCGTGGAGGAGCCCGCCGCGCCCGACCTCGCGCCCGACGGCGCCGCGCCTGCCGGCGCCGCGTCCGCCGGTGCCGCGTCTGTCGGCTCCGCCGCGCCCGCCGGCGCCGCGCCCGCCGTCGAGTGCCGGGTCGACCGCGCCCTTCTCCAGCGCTGCATCTCCAACGTCGTGGGCAACGCGGCCAAGTACGCGGCCGGCGGCACCCTCACCGTCTCGGTGGGCGAGAAGGACGGCGTCGCCACGGTCTCGCTGTGCGACGATGGGGTGGGCGTCCCGGCGGAGGAGCGCTCGCGCCTGTTCGACGTCTTCTACCGCAGCGATCCCGCGCGCCAGCACACCGGCTCGGGCTCCGGGCTGGGGCTCGCTATCGTGGCGCGCGCGATGCGGCGGATGGGCGGCGCGGCGGAGGCGGCGGAGTCCCCCTCGGGCGGGCTTGCCATCCTCCTGCACTTCCCTGCGACGTCGCTGGCGCAGGGGGCCGACGCCCCCGCTGCTGGTGGCCCTGCGGCTGGCAGCCCCGCGGGCACGGCGCCCCAGGGTCCGGACCATGCCTCCGCGCAGGGGGCCGACGCCCCCGCTGCTGGCAGCCCCGCGGCCGACGCCCCCGCAGCCGACCGCACCCAGGCGGACGACACGACAAGGGAGTGATGTGATGCAGCGCATCCTGATAGTGGAGGACGACGAGGACATCGCCCTCCTGGAGCGCGACTACCTCGAGGTCGCCGGCTTCGAGACCCAGATCGCGACGAGCGGCACCGACGGCCTCGACCTCGCGCTCTCCGGCGGCTTCGCGGCCGTGGTCCTCGACGTGATGCTGCCGGGCATGAGCGGCTTCGACGTGCTGCGCCGCCTGCGCGAGCGCAGCGCGGTGCCGGTCCTGCTCGTGACCGCCCGCTCCGAGGACATCGACCAGATCCGCGGCCTGGGGCTCGGCGCGGACGACTACGTGACCAAGCCCTTCTCGCCCTCGGTGCTCGTGGCCAAGGTCAAGGCCGCGATCGCTACGGCCGAGCGCCACGGGCGGGCGGAGGGCGCGGCCGCGGCCGGCGGGGGAGCGCAGCGCCTCGCCGCGGACGGCCTCGTCGTCGACACCAACAGCCACGAGGTGTGGGCCCGCGGCAAGCTGGTCGAGCTCACCAACCGCGAGTACGAGCTGCTGGTCTTCCTACTCTCGCACAAGGGCACGGTCTTCTCGCGCGACGCCCTGTACGAGCGGGTCTGGGGGCTCGACGCCGTCGGCGACGGGGCTACGGTGACCGTCCACGTCAACCGCCTGCGCGAGAAGGTCGAGAAGGACCCGGGGCACCCCACCATCATCCAGACGGTGCGGGGCGCGGGCTACATCGTGCGCGACGAGTGACGCCGCGGGCGCACGAGTTTATCCAGAGTTTATCCTGCCGTTGGGGGGCCTTTAGGACGGCCCCGTAGGATGGGGGCCGTCAATGAGAGCGCCGGCGCCGCGCCGGCCGCGACCCATCCGGGAGGCATTCCATGCAGGACGCGATCTTCGCATTCATCTCTCAGTTCGGCTACCTGGCCGTCGGAGCCCTGATCTTCCTCGAGAACGTCTTCCCACCGATCCCGAGCGAGCTGATCCTGCCGCTGGCCGGCTTCTTCTCCAGCACGGGCACCCTGTGGCTCCCGCTCGCGATCCTGGCGGCGACCATCGGCTCGCTGACCGGCGCCTACGTGCTCTACGCGATCGGCACCGCGCTCGACGAGGCGAGGCTCTCGCGCCTGCTCGCGTCCAGGCCGGCACGCGCCCTCGGCTTCGAGGAGTCCGACGTCCGTGCGGCGTTCGGCTGGTTCGAGACCAAGGGCCAGAAGACGGTCCTCGTCTGCCGCTGCATCCCCGTCGTGAGGAGCCTGATCTCCATCCCCGCCGGCATGTCCCGCATGAGACTGGGCAGGTTCTCGCTCATGACCTTCCTGGGCTCGCTGGCCTGGAACACGGTTCTCTGCTCGCTCGGCTACTGGGCGGGCGGCGCCTGGCAGCAGGCCGCCTCGGGTGCGGCGAACGTGGTCGACATCATGACCTACGTCGTGATCGCCGCCATCGGCGTCGCCGCGATGGTCTGGTTCTGCCGTAGGATCCTGCCGCGCATCAAGGGCCAGGGCGTCGGGGACGCCGCCGAGGGCTAGCCAGGCGCGCCGTCCTTCTCGCACGGACCTGCACGGCGCGCCTTCCTTCTCGCACGGACCTGCACGGCGCGCCGTGCTTCTCGCATAAGGACGTGCCGCGTTTCTCGCCTCTACCTGCGCGGCGTCCGTCTAACGTTACGCATGAGCACTTGCCGACAAAAACGCGCCGCACGCCGAATGTTTCCCGAGCATTACGAGTCGCAAATTTGTAGCACCCGGTGAACTTGCGGGGAGCATCATAGGCGCCGCGCGAAGGGGAAGCGAAGGAGCGACCCCCGCGACGTGCACGGGCACGTCCGAGCGCGAGAACAAGGAGACGAAGATGTTCCAGGCCACCAAGCTAGCACGAATCGAGATTACCGGCATTAGGTAGGTGCGGGTGGCCGTCATAACGGGCCGTCCGCACCGCGGACGGCCGTGGACCCTCGGGGCCCGGGCTGTCAAGACTTGGCGGCACCGGGCCCTTCTCGTCTCGATGCCGCAGCCCGTCCGAGGCAGGGACATCGGAGGAGAGAGGAGACGCAATGTCCACGCAAGCTGCAACACTAGCCGCCCCATCGGCGGCTGCGGAGCCCCACCACGACTCGGTGCTCGAGGTGATGGCCGCGTCGATGGTCGGCACCGCCATCGAGTTCTACGACAACTACTGCTACTCCATCGCCGCGGCGAGCTACTTCGGCCTCGTGTTCTTCACGAGCGTTGCCAAGCAGGACCCCTTCCTGGCGACGCTGCTCTCGTTCGTGACCTTCGCCGTCTCGTTCCTGGCGCGCCCCTTCGGCTCGCTGCTGTTCGGCCACTTCGGTGACAAGCTCGGTCGCAAGAAGACGCTGGTCGCGGCCCTGCTGATGATGGGCATCTCGACCTTCGTCGTCGGCCTGCTGCCCGGCTACGAGGTACTCGGCCCCATGGCCGTCGTGCTTCTCTGCGTCTGCCGCGCCTGCCAGGGCCTCGGGCTGGCCGGCGAGTGGTCCGGCGCCGCGCTCGTGGCGACCGAGAACGCGCCGGCCGACAAGCGCGCGCTGTGGGGGTCCTTCCCCAACCTGGGCGCGCCCCTCGGCTTCTTCTTCGCGTATGGCGTGAACCTGCTGCTGGAGACCAACCTCTCGCAGGAGACCATGGTCGCGTGGGGCTGGCGCATCCCGTTCCTGCTCTCCGCGGTGCTCGTGGTCGTCGGCCTGCTCGTCCGCGAGCGCATGAGCGAGACGCCCGTGTTCCAGAAGGCCGTCCAGGAGGACCGCGTCGTCAAGAGCCCGCTGCGTGAGCTCGCCAAGTACTGGAAGCAGGTCGTGCTCGGCACCTGTGCGATGGGCATCACCTACACCCTCTTCTACCTGCTCGGAACCTGGTCGCTCGCGTACGGCGTGAAGAACCTCGGGTTCGCGCAGACCGAGTACCTCAAGCTCGAGCTCGGCGCCGTGTTCTTCTTCGCCGCCTTCGTGGTGGTGGGCTGCCTGGCCGCCGACAGGTACGGCCGTCGCCCGACGGTGCTCCTCGCGACGCTGCTCACCGTGGTCTTCAGCTTCTTCGCCCCGCAGCTGCTCGCGACGCAGAACGCCGCCAACGTCTTCCTCTTCCTCTCCGTCGGCTTCTGCCTGATGGGCAGCCTCTTTGGCCCGTGCGGCGCCTACCTGCCCGAGCTCTTCCCGGCCAACGTGCGCTACTCCGGCTCCGGCCTGGCGTACAACCTCGCCTCGATCCTCGGCGGCGCCTTCGCGCCCACGATCGCCACGGCGCTCGTGCTCGCCTTCGGCATACAGGGGGTGGGCTGGTACCTCGCCGCGATGTCCGTGGTCGCCCTGGTCGCGCTGCTCCTGATCAAGGAGGGCAAGGACGTGAGCTTCGAGGCGTAGCCGCGGGCGCGGCGGCCGGAGTGCGACGCCGTGCACGGCTCCGTTCCGCCCGCGCGCCCGGGCTCGCGACCAAGGCTCGCAACGAGACCTTCCATGAGTCGCCCCTCGGCTTTGCCGAGGGGCGCTCTTTTATGGGTTTGACCAGCGGTTCGTTCGTAGTCTCGTACGGGGGCGAACCGCGGCGGGCGCTGGGCGCCCGCGAGCCTGGACGGGTCCCGTCCGGCGCTCAGCCGAGGGGGCTGCGGGCCCGGATGGGTCCCAACTCCGCGCCCGTCCAGCACGAGGCCCTTCTCGGTTACGCACGGCTGCGTTCCGCGCGGACAAAAGCCCAGTTGGCGTTTCTGGAAATCGCAGCCGTGCGTAGTTTCGGCCTCGCTGCGGGCGGCGGGTCCTTCTCGCCCGTGACGCCCGTCTTCCAGATCGACGACGGCTACGCCCGCGTCGGCGACTGGACGTCCCCCGACCCGGCGCGCTTCCCCGACGGCATGGGCGCGATGGCGGACGCGATCCGCGCCGCCGGCCCCGTGATGAGCGCGCTGGGGCGCTGCGAGTACTGCCGCGTCGGCTGCGACGTGGGGCTCGACTGGGACGGGCGGCGCTACATGCGCATCACGGGCCGCGAGCGGGTGAGCACGCGCAACTCGCTCGCCAACACGCGCGGCCGCGCGCACCTCGACGGGAGGGCCTTCCTCAACGACCCGGACCTCTTCTTCCTCAGGGATGACGTCAGGCTGACGCAAGGCCAGCGCCAGGAGCTGCTCTTCACCGACGCGAGCCTGGGAGGGATGCTCCTCACGTCGGACGACATGGGCGCGTGGGACGCGGGCCAGCGGGCGTGCTTCGGCCGGGCGCTGGCAGAGTTCGAGGCGCGCGCCGCGCGCTACTCCGCCTGGCCCGCCGAAATCGTGGGGACGCGCAGGAAGAAGTAGAGCAGGTGGCAGACCCAGACGACCGCGAGGATCGCGCGACCAACCGGGACCCTGCCCATGAGCGCGAAGCCGACGCCATCACGAGGGTGACGGTCCCGACGACGCGGAGCTTGTCGGCCATCGTCATCCCGCGCCCGCGCACGAAGCCGTCGAGGTGCCGCTCGCAGAGGCGGGTGCCGACGAACCAGTCGTGCAGCCGCTCGGACCCCTTCGCGAAGCAGAGCACCGTCGCCATGTAGAAGGGGACCGTCGGCAGGATGGGCAGCACCACCCCGACGGTCCCCAGCACCAGGCACGCGGTGCCCAACGCGATCCAAAGTCCCCTCGTGAAGCCCCGCCGTGCCGACATCCCGCCTCCTGTCTCCTCGTGTGTTAGCCGATTCTAACAACTAGCGGAGCGCCGGAGCGGGAGAAGGCTGCAGGGAGCGGGCGAGAAGGACGCGAGAGAAGGGCGCGCGGACCGTGCGAGAAGGACGTGCGGGCCGTGCGAGAAAGACGCGCGGGCCGTGCGAGAAGGGCGCGAGATGGAGGCGGGCTCGGCACTCGCGATGGGTGCCGGGCCCGGCCGGGGGGCGTCCTGGTTCGTGCCGCTACGCGAGCTTGGCGCCGCAGTGCGAGCAGAACGTGGCCTCCTGCTCGTTCATGGCGCCGCACTCGGGGCAGGCCCTCGTCTTCGCCGGCTCGGCGCCGGCCGCGCCCGAGGCGGGGCTTGCCGCGTCGGCGTCGGAGGCCGCTTCCGCCTGCGCGCTGGCCTCGGAGGCCGCGGGCTTCTCCTTGCCGGAGGGCTCGTCCGCGCCCTCCATGCCCTCGCGCACGCTCTTGACGGTCTGGCCGAGCGCCGTGCCGAGCTTCGGCAGGTTCTTCGGCCCGAACAGCACCAGCGCGACGAGCAGGATGACGATGAGTTCCGGTGCGCCCATTCCAAGAATCATTATGTGCCTCCCAAGCCAGGGGTAATGCCAACCGCAAGAAACTGTAGGCTCGGGTGCCAGAAAGTAAAAATACATATTTTCCCGGCAACCTATACAGCGGTTGGATACCTGGAGTAGTCAGAATCCAAGCGGCGCATCTCCGGGTGCGCCGTCCGGTCCCGCGGGGCGCAGCCTGCCGCGCCGTCCGGTTCCCTCGGCGGGCATGTCGATGCCGTAGCGCGCTGCGAGTTGGGCCGAGGATGCCGCCGCTTGCGGCTGTCCTTGCTGTGGGACAGGAGAGGGAGGGCGCGCGTCGTACCCTCTCGGTGCCTGGAGGCCTCGGCTGCCTAAGCGGCTTGCCAGGCAGCTGTTGGAGGCGGGGGTGCCTCATCTTTCGATGGGGCGCTACGACGGCCGGTGTTCCTGCGGCCTGCACGTCGCTCCTGGAATGGGGGACCATATGGTCTACGTATGCGAGTTCGAGTTCTGGCGCTCGCCCGAAGGGAACGTGATAGCGGAGCCGCTGTCCGTCGACTGCGAGGGGACGTTCGGGGAGGACCTGCCCGATGCCGTCGCCAGCGCGGCCGACTGGCTGTCGATGTTCGTCGACGACTACCTCATGGAGGGGGCCGAGCCCCCCGAGGCCTCGCTCGGAAACGAGCCCAGGCATGGCGGCAGGGTGATCGCCGTCGCCGTGTCGAGGGAGCTGGGTGACATACCCGCGATGACCACCGCCGAAGCGGCGCGCGAGCTTGGTGTGAGCTGCGACGGCATCGCTCGGATGCGCGCATCCGGGCTCCTGGAGTCTTGGCGGGTCGGCTCACGGCAAATCGTGTCGCGGAGCTCTGTCGAGGCAAGGAAGGGAGACGTCGCCAGTGGATAGCCACGGCGCAGGAGGCCACGGCATAGTGAGAAAGGGGTTCACGATGAGGACGTTCGTAGACGCGCTGGTGGCGTTCGCGATAGTCGAGCTGATAGTGAGGGTCGCGGAGAGGAGGAGGTCGGCATGGCCGTGCCCGACGCGCAGCGCAGGGCGAACGAGCGCTGCGAGAGACGGTGCGTCAGGCAGGCGACGGTGAGGCTCCATCCTGCGGGGGACCGACGTCTGGTAGCGGCTGCAGGCGCAGCCTAACAAGCAGGGGCGAATCAAGCGGCTCAGGAATCAAGCGGCTCAGGTAAAGGGTGGGACTCTCTTGTCCCTTCGTATGGCGGTGTGAGTTCGTTGACCTCGGATAGGACTTGTCATGGCATGCAAGGAAGTAGATAAGACGACGATGCTCCACGACCTGGCGAGGGAGTGCCCGTTCTGCGGCGGGAGGAAGATCTACCTTATCGAGAGGCGCGTCGAGGGCAGGGCGACGCGCTACGGCGTCAGGTGCGCGAGCTGCTCGGCGAGCGTGGAGTCGGGTCGGTTCGGGCACCCGTGGGAGGCCATCGACGCCTGGAACGGCGGCGATCAGGGCAGGTACTGCGACCGCGGGCACGAGTAGTAATTGTGTGGGAGGCTCGTAGGGCTTCCCTGACCTTCTCGTGTCCGTTCGTCCCGCATGGGCCCAGGCCTCGCTGCCCTGCTCGCACTGATGCTCCTATCATGTGTAACTGTTGGTGAGCTGGCGCCGTGCGCTCTGGCGGAGGGAATCGCCCCATGAAGATGTCGATCGTGCTCGCGAAGCAGGTTCTCGTGATGTTCTTGCTGGTGGGCGTAGGGTTCGTCATGTTCAGGACGCACAAGATATCGATGGAGGGCAACCGCGTCATAGGCAACGTGCTCATCTACCTCTCTCTTCCCGCGGTGATCGTGAGGAGCTTCATCGTGGAGCGCACGCCGGAGCATGCGCTTGCGCTGGTGTTGGGCACGGCGGTCGCACTGGCGCTGCTTGTGCTGGCGGCCGTCGTCGCGCGCGTGGTCTGCGGCAAAGACGCGATCGGCAACTTCGCGGGCACGTTCAGCAATCCGAGCTTCTTCGGCATACCGCTCGTGGTCGCGACGGTCGGCGCGAAGAGCGTGTTCTATAACGTGGGGTTCATCGCGCTCATGAACATCGGGCAGTGGACGTATGGCGTGTCGCTCCTGACCCACCAGAACGGCGAGCCATCGCCCACGCCGCGCCAGGTGCTGCACGACGTGGCCACGGCACCGTTCATGGTCGCGTCGCTCCTGGGCATCGTGCTGTTTTGCACGCAGCCTCCCCTCCCGGACGTCGTCACCACCTGCCTGGACGACGTCGCGGCGCTGAACACGCCGCTCGCCATGTTCATGATCGGCGTCTACCTTGCGCAGACGAACGTGCGGCGGATGCTCACGCGCGTGGCGAACTACCGCGTGGCGCTGGCGCGCATCGTGGTCTCGCCGCTCCTCTCGCTCGCGCTTCTCTCCGTCGTCCCGAACATGCCGTACCAGATGCGCATGGCCCTGCTGATTGCTGCGGCATGCCCCGTGGGCGCGAACGTCGCCGTATACGCGCAGCTTCACGACGCGGACTACGCGTATGCCGTGGAGACCGTCGTGGTGTCCGTGCTGCTGTCGATCGTGACCGTGCCCTTGGTGGTGGGGCTCGCGAACCTGGTCTGGGCGTAGGGCGCGTCGGCATGCGACGCCATCGCGCGGACTGGCCAAGGGGACGGCGCTTTGGCAGATGGTGCGTCGGGCGAGAAGGGCTACTCCATCGGTTGAAGGGCGGGACGTTCTTGTCCCCTCGTATGGCCCCTTCGGGGCGCGAATAGAGTGGCGAACGGTTGTAGGGCGGGGCGTTCTTGTCCCCTCGTATGGCATCAACAGTGCAATCACCACGGGCATTTCGCGTTTTCCCGACAATTCTCGAAGATTTTGTCCGCTAAGCGCTTTTTGGGGTAACGGCAAATTACGGTATGAGAACAAATTTTCGAAAAAATGTCGCGAAAAGGGCGTTTGCGCAAGAAAAGGCCGTGGCGGCGGGATGCGCCCGCCCCACCAGGCTGTG
>JAZHSQ010000043.1:0-17442 GCA_036454645.1 Olsenella sp.
GGGCGGCACGGTCGCCGGCTCCGCCGCCACGGCGCACGCCGACGGGACGATCGCGCTCGACGCCGAGGGCAAGGGCTCGGTCACGCTGAAGCCCGGCCAGACGGTGACGATCAAGGGCCTGCCCTCCGGCGCCTCCTACGAGGTGGAGGAGGCTGCGAGCACCGCGACCGACGAGCCGCTCTACGACGCGACCTACGACGGCAGCGCCACGCCTGCCTCGGGCACGCTCTCGGCCGACGCCACGGTCACCGTGAACAACGCCGTGCAGGAGGGCAAGCTCTCCGTGACCAAGCACGTGAGGGGCGAGGTGGGCTCCAAGCAGCCCTTCACCTTCACGGTGACGTTGGGCGGCTCCGGCGCGCACCTCACCGGCACGTACGGCGAGATGGAGTTCTCCGACGGCAAGGCGAACTTCACGCTCACGGACGGCGAGACCAAGACCGCGAGCGCCCTGCCCGCCGGCGCCACCTACGAGGTGAGCGAGGAGAGCAACAGCAACTACGTCACCTCGTCCGAGAACGACAAGGGGCAGATCACCAAGGGAGGCACCGCAGAGGTGAGCTTCACCAACACGCGCGGCGCGGTCACGCTGCCGCTCTCCGGCCAGTCCGGCCTCGGCGCGACCTTCGCCGTCGGCGCGGCCCTGCTCGCGGCCGCGGCCCTCTGGGCGCACGCCCGTCGCGGCGACGCCGGGAAGGGGGGCGATGGCCGTGACTAAGCAGCTCTCGCGCACCCTCGCGGCCTGCCTCGCGGCCTGCGCGGCCGCCGCGCTCGTCGCGCTCTTCTCGCCCGTCCGCGCGCTCGCGGAGCAGACCGGCAACCTCACCGTCACGTCGGCCGACGGCGCGTCCACCGCGCTCGACGCCTACCAGCTCTTCTCGGCAGACGTGACCGATGCCGAGAGCGGCCACAAGATCCTCTCCAACATCTCGTGGGCAAGCGACGCCGCCGAGAAGGCCGTCCCCTCCGCCATCAGGTCCGTAGACCCCTCCTACGGCGGCACCACCGCGCAGGATGCGGCAGACTGGCTGGGCGAGAACGTCGAGGGCGACGCGGCCTCCGCGCCGACGGCCTCCTCCGCGCCGGCCGCCATCGCGCGTGCGCTTGCGGGTGAGACGCCCACGGCGAGAGTCACCGCGGGCGAGCAGACCACGCTCGCCGCAGGCTACTGGCCTCTCGTCGCCGACGGCGACTCCGTGGGCACGGGCCAGTCCGGAACCGCGGCGATTCTCGTCGCCGTGGGCGGCGCGGACGCGACCGCGACCACCAAGGCCTCGGCTCCCACGGTCGAGAAGCACGTGCTTGAGGACTCTTCCGACAGCTGGCAGAAGCAGGCTGACGCCACCGTGGGCGACGAGCTCGACTGGCGCCTCTCGGCCACCGTGCCCGTGGACCTCTCGTCTGGCTCCGCCTACAAGACGTACTCGGTCACCTTCCACGACGAGCTTTCCACCGGCCTCGAGCGGCCCGGCAACGTGCGCGTGTACGTCGCCCCTGCGGGCACCGCGGCATGGGCGTAGGGTAGCGAGCCGGGCGACGGGTGGGTCGAGCTGGACGAGGGCGAGTACGCAACCCCCGACGCCACGGGCGGTAGCGGATTGTCTTTCGACGTCTCCGTGGCCGACCTCATTGCCTCCGCCGCCATCCACGGCGTCGTCGCCGATGCGGGCCTTGAGGTCTGCGTGACCTACGATGCTCCGCTCACGCAGGCCGCGGCGCGCGGTGTGGAGCACGGCAACCCCAACACGGTGACGCTCGAGTACCCGGCCTCGCCCTACACCGACGCGCGGGGCGAGACGCAGGAGGACGAGGCGATCGCCTACACGTGGGACCTCGACCTCGTAAAGCGCAGCTCCGTGGACCAGAGGCGCCTCGCGGGCGCCGTGCTGCGCGTGACCGACGACCGCGGCCGTCACCTCACGCAGGAGGGCACCTGGACCGAGGACGACGCCACGGTGACCACGGGCCAGGACGGCACCGTCGCCGCCTCCGGCGTCGACTCCGGCACCTTCAAGGTGGAGGAGGTCGCGGCCCCCGCGGGCTACGTCGGCATCACCGGCGCCCTCGAGGTGAGGCTGCGCGTGTCGCTCGAGGCCGATCGCATCTCGCACCACCTGGAGCAGGCCTCGGACCCCGACGACCTCAACCCGGGGGAGTGGAGGCTCGTTGCGACCTCGCCGCTCTCCCTGGACTCGTTCGACCCCGACGCGAGCGGCGTCGCCACGGCCTACGTGCCCAACGCGCCGGAGGGGACGACCCCGCCGTCGCAGGGCGGAGGGACCGGCGGAGCCGTCGGGGAGGCGCTGCGGCGCGTCCTCCCGCGCACGCCCTCGACGGGCGACCCCACGTCGTACGTGCCCGCCATCTGCCTCGCGGTGGTCGGCGTGGCGCTGATAGCGTTCGCGGTCCGGCGGATGAGGGGAGGCACGAGGCGCCGGCACTGACGCCGGTGCCTGGAGGCACGCAAGCGGGTACGAAGGATTGGCAAAGTTGACCTGGGCGCATGGCCCTGAGGTTAGAGAGGAAAGACAATGAGGGAGCACAACATCGCACGCATGGCAGTCACCGCCGGCCTGGCGCTCTCGATGGCGTTCGGCCCGGCCGCGTCGCCGGTCGTGGCGTTTGCGGAGGACGCGACCGGCGCGACGGACGCCACGTCCACGAGCACGACGGCCAGCTCGGGCACGGGCAGCGTGACCATCTTGAAGAACGCCAACAACACGTCTGACACCACGTCTACGCTTGGTTATCAGATCTTCAAGGCCGACGTCGTGGACAACGGGTCGTCGAAGACCGCCTCGAACATCACCTGGGCGAGCGAGGAAGTCGGCAACGTGGTCGTCGCGCAGATCAAGGCGCTTGACAGCAGCTATAAGGGTACGACGGCCCAGGACGCGGCCGACTACCTGAGCACCCACCTGCCGGCCGAGGGCAGCTCCGGCACGAGCACGATCATCGAGAGCGACAAGCTCTACTCCAACATCGCCAACGCTCTGCGTGGCGATACGAGCGTCTCTTCGACGCCGCTGACCATCGGCAAAGCGCAGGATCTCTCTGCCGGCTAATGGCTCTTCCTCACCGACTCGACGTCGACCAACGGTGGCACGAGCCAGGTCGGTTCCGCCCCCATCTACGCGGTGGTAGGCGGCAGCGCCCTCACCATCTCGCCCAAGACCAACCTTCCCACGGTGACCAAGCAGGTGAAGAACGACGCGACGGGCGCCGACTGGTCCAACGTCGCCGACTCCCAGGTGGGGCAGAGCCTGCAGTACCGTCTGAAGGGCACGGTCGCCGACGCCGTTCCGAGCTACCACACCTACTACTACAAGTTCACCGACACCCTTTCGGCAGGCCTTACCGCCGACAGCACGTCCGTTGCGGTGACGGTCGACACCAACGGCACGGAGTACGAGGTGCCGGCGACGGTCACAACGACGGACGACAACCACACGAACTACACGACGACGCTCACGACCAACACCGACGGCACGAGCGTCCTCGGGGTCGAGTTCTCCGACCTGAAGACCCTCAAGGACGCGTCCGGCGCGGCGGTTCCCGTGAACGCCACCACCAACGTGTACGTGACCTACAGCGCCGCGCTCAACTCCAAGGCCGTGGTGGCGAGCGGCTATAACGACAACAGCGTCACGCTCACCTACTCCAACAACCCCGGCACCGACAGCAAGGGCAACTCCGCCCCGTCGAGCGTGCGCGACTACACCTTCAAGCTCAACCTGGTGAAGGTCGACAGCTCCAAGCAGTCCACGAAGCTCTCGGGCGCCAAGTTCACCATCCAGGCGACGAAACCCGACGAGGGTGACGGCACGCAGTACGTGCAGGCCGACGGCTCACTGGGCGCTACCGCCTATGTATTCGAGACGGACAGCACCGGTAGCATTGCCGTGTCCGGACTCGACGTGGGCAGGTACACCGTAGTCGAGACCCAGGCACCGAGCGGCTACAACAAGGTGGATAGCTTCGACTTCGATATCGTGGCAACGCATGGCACTGACGGCACTCTCACCGCACCGGCGGCGAACTCTTATAACACCAACGCCGCCGACGCGAGCGCCGATGATAAAACCGGGTTGGTCACCGTCACGGTGAAGGACAAGGCGGGTATGTCGCTGCCCCTCACCGGCCAGGCGGGCGTGACCCTCACCTGGATCGCCGGCGGCCTCGTCCTCGCCGTCGCCGTCACGCACCTCGTGCGCTCCCGCAAGCGCTCCGAGGGCAGCGCGGAGTAGCGAGGGCGCCGCTGGAGCCGCTGGAGTAGCGAAGGCGCCACGAAGCGGCGAAGGCGCCGCGAAGGCAAGGCAGGCCATCATCCGTGGGCCCCGCAGGTGCGGGGCCCATCTGTTAGGGGGGACGCGTGGGAGGCAGGGCCGTGAGGGACAGCGAGGCGGGAGATGGCACGTCCGGGGAGGTCGCCTCGCCCGGCGCCGCCACGGGCGGCGAGGGGCGCAAGGGGCCCGCTCACGCCAAGGGCGCCGCTGACGCCAGGGGCGCCGCTGACGGCAAGGGCCCCGCAGACGGCAAGGCCGCCGCGGGAGCCAAGGGCCGCGCGGGCGGCCGGCGGCGTCGCAGGCTCCCCAGGTGGGCCGACCGCCTCCTCACGATGCTCATGATCCTTCTCGGCGTGGGCCTCATGGTGTGGCCGTGGGTGGTCGACCGGCTCGAGGAGTACGGCGTCGGCGCGACCATCTCCGAGGTCTCCGCCCGCGTGGAGTCCATGCCCTCGGAGGAGAAGCAGTGGTACCTCGACCAGGCGCGCTCCTACAACCAGGTGCTCGCCGGCGAGGAGCCGGACCTCGACGCCGACCAGATCGTCGACTACTCCAAGCAGCTCACCTACGACCGCGACCCCATGATGAGCTGGGTCGACATCCCCTCCATCGACGTGAGCATGCCCATCTACCACGGCACGAGCGAGTCCGCGCTCATGGCCGGCGTCGGGCACCTGGAGGGCACGAGCCTGCCCGTGGGCGGCGAGTCCACCCACTGCGTCATCACGGCGCACTCCGGCATGCGGAACCTCCGCATGTTCGACGACATCCGCCAGCTCGTCCCCGGCGACCTCGTGCTGCTCCACACCATGGGCGACACCTACGCCTACCGCGTGACCTCCTCCGAGGTGGTGTGGCCCGACGAGGTCTCCTCGCTCGGAATCACCCCCGGCGAGGACCTCCTCACCCTCGTGACCTGCACCCCCTACGGGGTGAACGACCACCGGCTCCTGGTGCACTGCGTGCGCACGGACTACGTGCCCGAGGAGGCCGAGGAGCAGGGCTCCGTCGCCGAGCGCCACTGGGGCGCGCGCGAGTGGGCCGTCGTGGTCGTCGTCGTGGCCCTCGCGGGCATCGCCGCGGACGTCGTGGTGCACCGCGTGCGCAGGGCGCACGGGCGCAGGTAGGCATGGGCGCGGCCGGCGGCCGGGCGCACGGGCGCTGGGCGTACGGCGCCGGGCGCGGGCCGCGCGGGCGCGGACGGGCCGTCGGGGCGCGCGTCCTTCTCGGGCGAAAGGCGGCCCGCGGGGCCGTCGGCGCCCGGCGCTACCCGACGAGCGACGCCACGTTGATGGCGGTCACCACGACGCCGGTCGCCACCAGCAGCGCGTTCGTGAGGCGCGAGTTGGCATAGCGCCCCATCACGCGCTGGGAGCCCGTGAGGCTGATCTGCGTGAAGATCGTGATGGGCAGCTGCAGCGAGAGCAGCGCCTGCGAGAGCACCAGGCCCTGGAAGGTGTCGCGCACGAGCAGGCAGGCCGCGGTCGCCGCCACCATGCACAGCGCCACGCCCACCGAGGAGTGGCGGTCGTGGATGTCGTACTCCTCGCCGAACATGCCGGCGCTTATCGTGCCCGCCGCCATGGCCGCGGTGACGGAGGAGGAGAGCCCGGCGAGCAGCAGCGCCACGGCGAAGATGGCGCCCGCCGCCTGCCCAAGGATGGGGGAGAGGGTCGCCGCCGCGGTCGCGAGGTCGTCCACGACCACCCCGCGCGAGAAGAACGTCGTCGCCGCGAGGATCACCATGGAGGAGTTTATCGCCCAGCCGACGCCCATCGAGAGGAGGGTGTCGAAGAACTCGTAGCGCAGCCGCTCGCGCACGACCTTCTCGCCCTGCTGCTCGTAGTGGACGCTCTGGATGACCTCGGAGTGGAGGAAGAGGTTGTGCGGCATCACGACGGCGCCGAGCACGCTCATCACGATGGCCGCCGAGCCCGCCGGGAAGCTCGGGGTGACCCAGGCCGCGGCCGCCGTGGGCCAGCTGACGTCGACGAGCGCGAGCTCCGCCAGGAAGGCGAGGCCGATGAGCGAGACGAACGCGATGATCCAGCGCTCGATCCGCTTGTAGGAGCTCGTCGCGAGCATCGCCAGCGAGAAGGCGCCCACGATGACGCTGCCCACGCGCACGGGCAGCCCGAAGAGCATCTGGAGCGCGATGGCGCCGCCGAGGACCTCGGCCATGGCGGTGGCGACGGTCGCCGCGTACGCCGTGGCGAGAATCGCGGTGCCGAGGGGGCGCGGCAGGTGGGCGTGGGTGGCCTCGGCGAGGCACTCGCCGGTGGCGATGCCCAGGTGGGCGGCGTTGTGCTGCAGCAGGATCAGCATCAGGGTCGAGAGGGTGACCACCCACAGCAGCCCGTAGCCGAACTCTGAGCCGGCCGCCATGTTGGAGGCCCAGTTGCCAGGGTCGATGAAGCCGACCGTGACCAGCAGGCCGGGGCCGATGTGCCTCAAGATCTCCAGGCCCCCGTGGCCGTCGGTCCTTCTCGCCCCGAACCTGCGTGTGAGCTCCGTGCGCACTTCCATCTCGTCCTCCGATCGGGTGCCGCGCCGCTGTGGGCGCGGTGAAGTTATCAGTATCAGGTATCGTTATGGTCCTATGCGCGGGGCGCGTAGTCAAGGGGGGCGCCGGGCGCGTTCGGCGTGGCGCGGCGGACGGGGACGGGGCCGGGAGCGGCGCGTGACGTGGGCGCCGGGGTGCAATCCGCGCGGGCGTCGGGTACCATCGGCATGCGCGGCGCGGGCGCACGGCCCGCGCGGGCGTCGCGCGGAGGGAGGGTGCCATGACGTTGCAGCAGCTCCGCTACGTGGTCGAGGTGGCCACGGCGGGCTCGATCACGGCGGCCGCGCAGAGGCTCTTCATCGCGCAGCCGTCGCTCTCCAAGGCGGTCTCGGAGCTCGAGGCGGAGATGGGCATCACCATCTTCGACCGCTCCAGCAAGGGCGTGGCGCCCACGGAGGACGGCACGAGGTTCCTCTCCTACGCGCGGCAGGTGGTGGAGCAGGCCGACCTGCTCGAGGCCCAGTACAAGCACGGCACGCCTCCCCGGCGCGTCTTCGCCGTCTCGAGCCAGCACTACGCCTTCGTGGTCAACGCCTTCGCGGAGCTCGTGCGCGAGCACGGCGAGAGCCGCTACGAGTTCAGCCTGCGCGAGGGCACCACCTTCGGCACGATCGAGGACGTACGCCTGCAGCGCTCCGAGCTGGGGGTCCTCTACCGCAACGACTTCAACCGCGAGGTCGTGACGAGCGCCGTGCGCGACGCGGAGCTGCGCTTCGAGCCGCTCTTCGAGGCGCGCGAGCACGTCTTCGTGAGCCGGGGGAACCCGCTCGCGCGGCGCGCCTCGGTGACGCTCGCGGACCTCGCGCCCTACCCTCGCCTCTCCTACGACCAGGGAGCGCGCAACTCGTTCTACTTCGCCGAGGAGCCCCACATCACCGAGCAGGTCGACAAGGCCGTGGTCGTCACGGACCGCGCGACCCTCTTCAACCTGCTGATCGGCCTCGACGGCTACACGATCTCCTCGGGCATCCTGAGCGCGGACCTCAACGGCGAGAACATCGTCGCGGTGCCGTTCGCGGACGGCGGCACGATGGAGCTGGGCTACATCCACCAGCCCCGCCGGCCCCTCTCGCCCATGGCCGAGCGCTACCTCGCGCTGCTGAGCGCCTACGTGGAGCGCTACCGGCGCGGCGGGGTATAGCGGCGGCCGCGCGGCGGGCACGCGGCGGGCGGCGTGGTATAGCGCGAGGCTATGGGATGCGATAGGACTTAGGTAGTACCTTATGGCTTGCGGTTGGCGCACCATAGCTCTCGTCACAGGCGAGAGAGAGGAACACCAATGAGCATCCCCTACGACAAGCAGACCCCGCACCTATTCGACGTCGTCGGCAGCTTCCTGCGCCCCGAGCGGCTGAAGCAGGCCCGCGTCGACTGGAAGGCCGGGCGCATCTCGGTCGACGAGCTCGCGGCCGCGGAGGACGAGTGCATCCGCGACCTCGTGGCCAAGGAGAAGGCCGCGGGGCTCGGGGTCATCACCGACGGCGAGTTCCGCCGCGAGACCTGGCACCTCGACTTCATGTGGGCGTTCGACGGCGTGGACCACAAGCCGACCGAGGTCGGCCTGCCCTTCCACGACGAGGCCGCGAAGATCGACGACACCTTCCTCACCGGCAGGGTCGCCTACTCCGGCGGACACCCGTTCATCGACCACTTCCGCTTCGTCCAGTCGCTCGAGGACGAGAGGTGCGTGGCCAAGCTCACGATTCCGGCGCCCGCGCAGTTCTACGAGCAGTTCGCGATGCCCTTCAACCTGGAGGCCACGCGTCGCTACTACGAGACGGACGAGGAGCTCGCCGACGACGTCGTCGCGGCCTACCGCGCCTTCATCGCAGACGTCTACGCCGCGGGCTGCCGGAACCTCCAGTTCGACGACTGCTCGTGGGGCATGGTCGTGGACCCGCACGCCGAGCAGTTCTTCGGCACAAACGCCGCCGGGCTCGAGCGCGTGAAGCAGGCCCTTCTCGACGTGAACAACCGCGCGCTGGAGGGGCGCCCCGCCGACCTCACGGTCAACACGCACGTGTGCCGCGGCAACTTCCACTCCACCTGGGCCTGCGAGGGTGGATACGACGACGTGGCGGACTTCCTGCTCGCCCGCGAGGACGTCGACGCCTTCTTCCTGGAGTTCGACGACGCGCGCTCGGGCGGCTTCGAGCCGCTGGCCAAGGTGCCCGCGGGCAAGAAGGTCGTGCTGGGGCTGGTGACCACCAAGTCGCCCGCGCTGGAGGACCCCGAGGCCGTGGTCGCGCGCATCCGCGAGGCGGAGAAGTACGTGCCGTTGGAGAGCCTGTGCCTCTCGCCGCAGTGCGGCTTCGCCTCGTGCGAGATCGGCAACAAGCTGACCGAGGACGAGCAGTGGGCGAAGGTCGCCCTGGTACGCGAGGTGGCCGAGCGCGTCTGGGGGTAGGCGCGCGGGCGGTGCTGCGGCGCAGTGCCGTGTCCGCCGCGGCACCGCGCCCGCCGCGGTCCCGTGCCCGCCGTGCGGGACAGCGTTGCGAGGCGACGCTCTTCTCGGATTACGCACGATAGGGCTTAAGGTAGCTGAAATGCCTGCAAATCCACAAACCTAAACCCAGTCGTGCGTAATTCCGGGCTCTGGGCGCCCGGACTCCCCGGCTCGGGCTCCCCAGTTAGGGCGTCCCAGCTCGGGCTCCCCGGCTCGGGCGTCCCGGCCCTGCGCTCCCCCTGCCCCAGGCTCCCGCGTCTTTGGGTGGGTAGGCAGCGAGATGGCCGGTCGGGTGGAGAAGCTCATGCGGCCGGACCGCTTGGTTGGGCGCTGGCTCCCTTGGTAGGGGCCGAATCTCTCGGATGGGCGCCTGCGCGGAACTACGCACGATAGGGCTTAAGGTAGCTGAAATGCCTGCAAATCCACAAACCTAAACCCAGTCGTGCGTAATTCCGGGTTATGAGACCCTCATTGATCCATGCAGATAGTCGACGAGATGGCCGGTTGGGCGGAGAAGTCCGCGCGCCTGGATCTCTCTGGTGGGCGCCCGCGCGGAACTACGCACGATAGGGCTTAAGGTAGCTGAAATGCCTGAAAATCCACAAACCTGAACCCAATCGTGCGTAATTCGGGTTATGGACTCCAGTCTCCGACTCTAGGACCTCCGGGTTCGGCCCCTGGACTCTAGGCCTTCCGTTGCCCCATCGGGTGCGGGCGCCCCGGGTAGAGCCCCGAGTGCGGGCGCCCCGGGCGGGGCCCCGGATGGAATCCCGGGTGCGAGTGCCCCGGGCGGGGCCCCGGGGGGCAAGGGCCCCGAGTCGGGCCGGCATCCCTCACGCGCCGGCGCTCCATGAGCTTGGAGCCTCGCCTCGTCCCAAAGCACATCGCATCGGTGGGTTTGGTGGGCTCCCGCGGCGCGTGTCGCATCCCGGACGCAGGCCTTACACTGCCACGCTCGCTTTCGGTGCGCTCGGGTCGTACTATATGTTACGGCACAGGTGTCTATTCTCCAGGCGAGAGACTCTCGCAGGAAGTGCAGGTTCGTGAAGCGCGGGCACGCGGCTGATGCCCGGAGCACGGCCGACAGCCCGGAGCGTGGGCGTTGCACGCGAGCGCCGCCGCTGCGCACGGACGCCGGCGCGCACGGACGCCGTCGCTGCGCGCGCCCGACAGCGCTGCGCGGACGCCGCAGCCCGGAGCGCCGCCGCTGCAAGGGCACGCCGGAGGGGAGGGAGGAGAAAAAAGAGGCGGATCCCGCGTTATTGTCGCCCAGGGTGGGTAGACGCAAAAGTAAGAAGTAGTAAACATCAGTGCGGACGAGGGGGAGGGCCGAGGCCCGGCCCCGTCCGGCGACCATACGAAAGGTGGTACACCATGAGCACTATCGAGAACGTCCACGCGCGCGAGGTCCTGGACTCCCGCGGCAACCCCACGGTCGAGGCGGAGGTCACGCTCGCGGACGGCTCCGTCGGCAGGGCCATCGTCCCCTCGGGCGCCTCGACCGGCGAGTTCGAGGCCGTCGAGCTGCGCGACGGCGACGCCGGCCGCTACCAGGGCAAGGGCGTGGAGAAGGCCGTCGCGCACGTGAACGGCGAGGCGCGCGAGGCGGTCCTCGGGCTAGACGCGCGCAGCCAGCGCACGGTGGACGCCGCCCTCGTCGAGGCCGACGGCACGCCCAACAAGGGCAAGCTCGGCGCCAACGCGATCCTGGGCGTGAGCCTCGCGACCGCGCGCGCGGCCGCGGCCTCCGCGGGCCTGCCGCTCTACGCCTACCTCGGCGGCCCCAACGCCCACACGCTGCCGACGCCGATGATGAACATCCTGAACGGCGGCGTCCACGCGGACAACAACGTCGACTTCCAGGAGTTCATGATCATGCCCGTCGGCGCGCCGGACTTCCGCACCGCGCTGCGCTGGTCGGCCGAGGTCTACCACACCCTCAAGGGCGTCCTCAAGGACGCGGGCCTCTCCACCGGCGTGGGCGACGAGGGCGGCTTCGCGCCCGACCTCAAGACCAACGCCGAGCCCTTCGAGTACCTCATGAAGGCGGTCGAGAAGGCCGGCTTCAAGCCCGGCGAGGACTTCGTCTTCGCCATGGACCCCGCCACGAGCGAGCTCTTCGATGCTGAGACCGGCACCTACGTCCTCAAGGGCGAGGGTCGCACGCTCACGAGCGCCGAGATGGTCGACTACTGGGACAAGCTCGCCTCCACCTACCCGATCATCTCGATCGAGGACGGCCTTGCCGAGGAGGACTGGGACGGCTGGCGCCAGCTGACCGAGCGCCTCGGCAGGCGCGTGCAGCTGGTGGGCGACGACCTGTTCGTCACCAACACCGCCCGCCTTCGCCGCGGCATCGAGTTGGGCGCCGCCAACGCGCTGCTCGTGAAGGTCAACCAGATCGGCACCCTGACCGAGACGCTCGAGGCCATGCAGACCGCGCAGCGCGCCCGCTACGCCACGATCGTCTCGCACCGCTCTGGCGAGACCGAGGACACCACGATCGCCGACCTGGCCGTGGCAACCAACGCAGGCCAGATCAAGACCGGCGCGCCCGCGCGCTCCGACCGCGTGGCCAAGTATAACCAGCTGCTCCGCATCGAGGAGGAGCTGGGCGACGCCGCCGAGTACGCCGGCCGCTCCGCGTTCTACAACATCGACCGGGCGTAGCGCGCGGTGGGGCAGGGGATGGAGGTCTTCCTCGACGACCCCTCGGAGGCCGAGACCCTCGAGGAGAGCGTCGAGGCGGAGTTCCTCCTCTGCCCCGTGGTGCAGGCCGGCCTGGTGCTGCCAGGCCGACAAGGACTGCTCCAGCGGCGTGCCAGCTAGCTGCGAGTCGCGTGCCAGCGGGCCGCCGCGGGGATGCCCGCGGCGGCCCGTCCTCTCGCGGTGGCCCGCCTGCCTAGTCGCTCACGTCCGCGTCGAGGGCGACCTGGACCCGGTAGTCTGGGAAGGCCTCCTGGACCTCGTGGACGATCTGCTGGTACTCGCCTGCGCGGTCGGGCGCCTCGAAGGCGATGATCACGTCGAACGTCAGGAGGTGGCTTCGCTCGTCCACGTGGAAGCCGTGGAGCTGCAGGACGTGGTCGTGCGACATGACGATGCGCCTCACGCGCTCGCGCATGTCGGAGACCTCCTCGCTGGTGTTGCGCGAGTAGATCCCCACAGCCGAGATGATGACCTTGCCGTCCGTGCGCGCATAGACGCGCTCGGCCACGCGGCGAGAGAGCTCGTCGATCTGCTCGGCCGAGGTGGTGTCTGCGACCTCCACGTGGACAGAGCCGACCCTGCGCTCGGGGCCGTAGCTGCTGAGGAAGAGGTCGTAGACGCCCAGGACGTCGTCCTCCTCCGCGACGATGCCCTTGACCTGCTCGGAGAGCTCCGAGACGAACCTCGCGCTCGCCCAGGATCTGGCTGAGCGTCTGCCAGAGCATCTCGAGGCCGGCCTTCACGATGAACGCGGAGATCACGGCGCCGACCCACGCTTCGAGCGAGACGCCCCACACCAGGTAGACCACGGCGGCGGCCAGCGTGGACGCGGAGAGCACGGCGTCGGAGAGGGCGTCCTGGCCGGACGCCACGAGCGAGTCGGCGTTGACGCGCCTGCCGACCGCCTGTACGTGCCGGCCGAGAAGGACCTTGGCCAGCACGCCCGCCGCGACGACGACCAGCGCGGCGGCGGAGTAGTCGGGCGCCGTGGGCGAGACGATCTTCTGCACGGACTCGACGGCCGAGGTGATGCCGGCGTAGAGCACGATGATCGAGATGACCATCGCGGTGAGGTACTCGATGCGCCCGTAGCCCATGGGGTGGCGCTTGTCCGGCGCGCGCCCCGCCAGCTTGGTGCCCACGATCGTGATGACCGAGGAGAGCGCGTCGGAGAGGTTGTTCACGGCGTCGAGGGTGATGGCGATGGAGTTGGAGACCACGCCGACCACGGCCTTGAACGCCGCGAGGAGCACGTTGGCGACGATGCCGAGCACGCTCGTGCGCACGATGGTGCGCTCCCTGCCGGTGGCCGGCAGGGACGACGGCGCCCGGTCCGGGGCCGAACCCTGGCCCGCCTCCGCACCAGCGCGCGCGTCCTTGTCCGCGCGCACGCCCCTGTCTGCGTCCGTGTCCTGGTTCTTGTACTTGCTCGTGCTCATCGCTCATTGCTTCCTTCCGCTTGCGCGCGGTCGTCGGTCTCGGCCCGCCCGCCATCGCGCACGCTGGCGAGGACCTTTGCGAGGAGGCGCCTGAGCTGCGCGGCCTCCTCGCCGGAGAGGTTCACGTGGCAGGCCATCTGCAGCGGGACGGCGGCGGCGCGCTCGCGCAGGGCCCAGCCCGCGTCCGTGAGGGTGACCTCGAGCAGGCGCGCGTCGGCGGCGCTGCGCTCGCGCCGCACGAGGCCGTGGTCCTCGAGCTTGCGCAGGACCGGCGTGAGGGTGCCCGAGTCGAGGTAGAGCCGCTCGCCGAGGTGCCGCACGGTCGCCGAGCCCTCCTCCCAGAGCACCATCATGCACAGGTACTGCGTGTAGGTGAGGCCCAGCGGCCTGAGGAGCGGCTGGTAGCTGCGGACGACCTCCTTGGAGCAGGCGTAGAGCGGGAAGCACAGCTGGTTGTCGAGGAGAAGGGCCTCGCAGGCGGGGCGTCCGCCTGCGGAGGCTACTGACGCGCGGCCCTTCTCGCCCGGCGCGCCAGGCGCCAGGTCCTTCTCGCCCGCCGCGCCCATCAGAGCTCGGCCTCGATCGCGCGCTCGACCTCGGCCATGTCGGCGGTGGGCTCGAAGCGGGCCACGAGGCGGCCGTCGCGCGCCACCAGGAACTTGGTGAAGTTCCACATGACGTAGGCCTTGTCGCCGAACTTGCGGTTGTTCATCTTCGCGAAGCCCTCGAGCGCCTTGGCCTTGACGCCGCCGCCGAAGCCCTGGAACGGGCGCTCGGTCGCGAGCGCGGCGAAGAGCGGGTCCGCGTCGTCGCCGTTCACGTCGAGCTTCTTGAAGCGGGGGAACTCGGTGTTGAACTTGAGCGAGCAGAACTGGTTGATCTCGTCGTCGGACTCCGGCGCCTGGTCGGCGAACTGGTTGCACGGGAAGTCCAGAATCTCGAGGCCCTGGTCGCGGTGGGCTGCGTAGATGCGCTCGAGGTCCTCGTACTGCGGCGTGAAGCCGCAGCCGGTCGCGGTGTTCACGACGAGAAGGACCTTGCCGTCGTACTCGTGGAGGCTGACGGCGCTGCCGTCCTGCGCGGTGACGGTGAATTCGTGGTAGTTCGTGGTGCTCTCGGATGCCATGCGGGCTCCTCTCCCCGGGCTGCGCCCGGCGTCTGGTTACGCGACCAGTATGCGCCGGGGAGAAGGACGTGAGTACAAAAAAAATTGGACACAACCGATTGCACACAATTGGAATGTGGTGGGCACGGCGGGTCCGGCGGAGCCTAGCGGGCGCGGCGGGTCCGGCGGAGCCTGGCGGCCGCGGCGGCCCGCTCGGCGTGGCCGGGCTCGCGCACAAAACTTGCGGCAGGCTCTGGCCGTCGCGGGCGGTAAGTGATGGTAGGCTAACCCCTGCGTGCAGATTGGGGCAAGGAGCCTGCGCCAGGCTTGCGAAGGACCCGCGCGAGTGCGGACGGACCTGCACGAGCGCGTCGAGGGGATGACAAGGATGGCGAGGGAGAAGGGACGGCCCGCCTGGCGGCGCCTGGCGGCGCTCGTGCTCGCCGTCGTCGTGGCCTGCCTGGCCGCCTTCGTGCTCCTCGGCCACCACGAACCGGACGCGACCGCGCTCGCGGCGCTCGAGAGCGACGAGACGGTGCAGGTCGAGCAGGTCGCCGACGGCTACGCCTTCGTAGGCCCGGACGAGGACCCCGACAACACCTACGGCCTGGTGTTCTACCCGGGCGCGAAGGTGGACGAGCGGGCGTACGCACCGCTCCTGCACCAGCTCGCCGCCAAGGGCTGGGTCTGCGTCGACGTCTCCATGCCGCTCGACCTCGCCATCCTCGACGAGGACGCGGCGACGAAGGCGATGGCGGAGTGCCCGCAGGTGGAGCACTGGTACGTGGCCGGCCACTCTCTCGGCGGCGCCATGGCGGCCGACTTCGCCGCGGACCACGCGGACGAGCTCGACGGCCTGGTCCTTCTCGCCGCGTACCCCACGAAGGACCTCAGCGACTCCGGCCTCGAGGTGCTGAGCGCATACGGCACCAGGGACGGCGTGCTCAACCGCGAAAGGTACCACGAAGGCCGCCAGAACCTGCCCCGAGACGCGCACGAGCTCGTCATCCTCGGCGGCAACCACGCGCAGTTCGGGAGCTACGGCACGCAGCTCGGCGACGGCGAGGCGACGATTGGCGCGTACTGGCAGGTGGAGGAGGCCGTCCGGTTCATAGACGGCGCCAAGCGCGACGGCCCGGCAGGCGGCGGGGTCGTGGGCTTCGTCGCGGGGTCGGGCGTGATCGGCAGGCCGGGCGCTGTCGGCGGCACGGTCGCGGCTGGCGGCACGGTCGCAGCCAGCTGTACGGTCGCAGCCAGCTGTACGGTCGCCGGCGCGGGCGGGTCTGCACGCTAGCCGCGCGACCCTCCCTGCTGCGCACGGCCCCGCGCTACGCCTGCGCTGCCCCGCGTCCTTCTCGCCCGCGGCTTGCCGCCTCGACGACGGCACCGATAACGAGTCCCAGTATCCCCGGCACCACCCACCCCAGGCCGATCGAGGCCAGCGGCAGCGCGTCGAGCGGCAGGGCGAGGCCGGGAGCGAGCGCGTCGCGCAGGGCGCCGGCCGTGCTCACCACGCCGACGCACGCCATCGCGAGGCGCCACGCGGTCGCGTGGGCCTCCGAGCCGGGCAGGAGGCCCATCAGCATGGCGCAGATCCCCATGGGGTAGAGCGCCATGAGCACGGGGACGGAGTAGGAGAGGATCGCGGTCAGCCCGGCGTTGGCCAGCACGCACGAGACGCACGCGACGATGGTGGCCCAGCCGCGGTAGGGGACCTTCGGGAAGGCCTTGGAGAAGTACTCGCCGATCGACGAGACGAGCCCCACGCAGACGTTGAAGCAGGCGATCAGGAAGACGGCGGCGGTGAGCGCGGTGCCCGCCGTGCCGAAGTGCAGCGTCGCCGAGAGGGAGATGACCTCGGCGCCGTTGGCCGCCCCCGACGCGACCGTGCCCATGCGCGCGCCGAGGTAGCTGAGGGCGCAGTACACGAGCGCCATGAGCGCGCCGGCCACCACGCCCGAGCGCGCGACCTGGCGCGCCTGGGCGTCCGCGTCTGCGACGCCGAGCCTGCGCACGCTGCTGGTGATCACGACGCCGAAGGCGAGCGAGGCGAGAAGGTCCAGGGTCTGGTAGCCCTGCAGGAAGCCCGCGACGCCGGGCGCCGTGGCATAAACCTGCTGCGCCTGCGCCAGCGGGTCGCCGGCCGGAGCGACGACCTGCGCGGCGACCATCACCACCAGGAGCGCGATCAGGAGGGGGCCGGTGACCTTGCCCATGAGTCGCACGATCCTGGCAGGGTGCAGCGCCAGCGCGAGCGCCGCGGCGAAGAAGGCGAGCGAGAAGAGCAGCTGGGGCAGGTCGACGGCCGCGCCCGCGCCACCCGCGCCGCCGGTCACGCCCACGATCAGCGGCCGCACCATCTCGAAGGAGGTCGAGGCCGTGCGGGGGATGGCCAACAGCGGGCCAATCGCGAGATAGGTGAGGATGGTGAACACGCGCGAGAACCTGCGTCCGATGCGGTCGAGCAGCGCGTCGGCGGTTCCCGCGTGCGCGATCGCGACGATCGTGGCGATGGGCAGGCCGACGCCGGAGACGAGGTAGCCGACGGTGGCCGGCACGACGCTGGGGCCCGCCTGCACGCCCAGCAGCGGCGCGATGATGAGGTTGCCCGCTCCGAAGAACATCGAGAAGAGGGCGACGCCCACCTCGAGGGACCCGCGCAGCCCCAGCGTGCCGTCCTTTGCCTGCGATTCCGGTCGACCCATGCGCCGTGCCTCCAAGATGCCGCTGCCCCCGGCTGACGTGATGTAACGCAACTCCTCTAGGCTATCCGTCGGCCTCGCGTAGCGCAACGGGATGTGCGGCGGCGCGCGTAGCGCAACGGCACGCGCGGCGGCGCGCATTGGCGCGCGCGGCGGCATGCGCGGAGCCGCGCGCCGCCGCGCGCACGCAAC
>JAZHSQ010000044.1:0-16909 GCA_036454645.1 Olsenella sp.
CGGTCGGCGGCCCCTTGCGGGACTGACAAAGAAGATAGCCCGGCCGTCGCCGGGGCCGTCTGGCCAGTCCCTAAGAGGTCAATTCGGACTGTAATGGGCTCTCCTAGCTGCCCTTCTTGTTGCATTCGCTAGTCCCACCGCTGCGATAGCGGATACGCTACAGACCGTTTCTAACCCAATAGGCTCCACCATGAACGTCTTCGATTACTGGATTGACAACCAGAACGAGGACGACAGCATGTGGAATACAATCGGGGGCATCAGCCCCGCGAACCGTGGCATCAACAAGAACCACCGCCTCAAGTTCCGCCGCTATGACGGTGACGTCAGCGCCGTCAAGGGCGACCTGAACTCGTACCTGGGCGCCCGCGTGGTCAACCAGGGCATCGTCCAGAACACGCTCGGCAAAGACGGCTACCCCAGGCTCTCGTCGGCAAACGGCGGAGAGTCCCTCGCGTACCTGTTCGACCCGAGCGTTCTGCAGAACGGCAAGGCGTTCTACACGGGGGCCACCCACCTCTTCCAGCAGGATGAGGACGGCTACTACTTCTACAACAGCGCCGACGATTGGGCGACGTTCGACAAGAACTCGAGGCGGTTCACGGTCTCCACGCTCCCCGGCGACGCGAGCCACGACATCGACGGGGCGAACGAAAGCACCTACTACGGCTTCTACCCCTTCGACCCGACCATCGCCCCGCAGTACCACAGCACGAGCCACAAGGTGAACGGTCGGCCCGGGAACTATCACGACCACTACTTCGGCGTCACCATGACTACGCCCTTCACGCAGCCCTACGGCGGCATGGTCGAGAAGAATGACGGGACGCTTGCGCCGATGAAGTTTGAGTTCTCGGGCGATGACGATGTCTGGGTATACATCGACGGCGTCCTTGTGGGCGACTTGGGCGGCATCCATGGCGTGTCGACGCTCGACATCGACTTCAGCACGGGAGAGGTCAAGGTCAGCGACGTGGGCTCGCAGGGGAACACAGGGACCTACACCCTGAGGGGCCTCTACATGAAGGCCGGCCGCGAAGACTCGGTCGCGTGGAACGGCAACACCTTCGCCGACTACTCCACCCACACCATGAGCTTCTTCTATTTGGAGCGCGGCAACCAGCTCTCTAACATGAAGATCAAGTACAACCTGGTGGGTGGCGGCTCCATTTCTGCCAATAAAACCCTCACTTCCGGTGGGAAGGAAGTCAGTCTAGGAAAGGGACAGTTCCAGTTTGAGTTGCGCGGCTACTACGATGGCAACGACGTGCCGGTCATGCCAATCGGCATCCCCAAGAGCCGCGTCTCGGCGGACGAGACGGGGTACGACTACACCTCTGCTACGGTGGGCTGCGCTGCAGACGGCAGCATCGGCTTCGGCGCCATACAGCTGGGGGCCAAGAACGCCGGCAAAACCTACCGCTACAGCGTCCGCGAGGTCGTGCCGGCGGACGCAACGGACAACGGCGACGGGACCTACACCAAGGACGGCGTGGTCTACGACGGGCGCGTCCACTACCTTGCGGCATCCGTGGTTCAGCAACAGGACGGCAGCTACAGCATCCAGAAGACCTGGTACTCCGACAGTGGCTTCTCCCAGCAAGAGGGAAGCGGCGAGAGCTACGTCCCGTCGCTCTCCAACTCCTACCAGAGCGGCAACAACGTCGACCTCCAGGTGAAGAAGGCCCTTCTGGGAGACGCGCTCCAGGACGGCCAGTTCACCTTCGTGCTCAAGGACTCGAATGGCAACCAGGTGGGCACGGCGACGAACGGCGCTGACGGCATCGCGCACTTCTCGGTCCCCGGCTTCCTCCCATCGGACTTCAACAATCAGGATGGCACGATTAAGCGCACCTACACCATCTCCGAGCAGGTGCCGTACGGTGCCACGGACAACGGTGACGACACGTACACCAAGGACGGCATCGTCTACACGTCCGAGCAGGTGACCGTAACCGTGACGGGTACGTACGACTCCAAGGCTGCAGGAGATCCTATCGCGGTCGTGACGGGCTATGACCAGGGCACGCTCTCTGCCGAGTATGCAAATGGAAAGATCGTTGCCAGGGTCACTGGCATCACGGGCACGGCAAGTATGGCCGCCGTGACCGACGGCGCACCCATGCCCCAGAACGCAAGCGTGGAGATTGGCACAGACGGTACGGCGGACTTCGGGAGCGTGGACTTCTCGAACGTCAGTCCCGGTACCTACACGTACCGTGTGAGCGCTGGCAGCCACGTGGCCGAGCTTGAGGTCACAACGGGGTCGCATGCCACCGCCATCACGCCGGAATTCTCCCAGACCGAGAGCGCCCTCTCCGGTACGCTTTCTGCCCAGGTGGCAGGCATTGGCGGTGCGGCAACCATCACTGCATCTGATGGGGCTCCTCTGCCGCAGAAGACGTCTGCGCAGGTAGGGGAGGACGGCAGCGTTAGCTTTGGCACCGTGGACTTCTCGTCCGCCGATGCGGGCACCTATACCTATACCGTCACCGTTGGCGGCAAGAGCGCAACGGTGAGTGTCACCGTCTCGAAGGAGACCCATACCGCAAGCGGTGTGTCGGGAACATACGCGCTCACGCATGCAGGTAACGACAAGTACTTTCTCCGCGTGACCGCAAACGTTGGGTCGAAGTACGACGGGAAGACGCTTGCCCTCTCGCCATCGGACAACTTGGGATGGCAGCGCGCCACTGCCAAGGTGACGAATGGCGTGGCAGACTTCGGCTCTGTCGAGTGGTGGGACATCCAGAGCGAGTCCCGTGACTTCTCCATCCGTACCGCAGACAGCTGGAACTACAGCGTGCTCGCTTCGTTCACGGTTGCCGAGCCAAACCATGGGGCCGGCACGAGCGGGAACATCGGAGCGCAGGCGTCCACGGTGACCACGCTCTCGTCTGCGGCGGTGCCCTTCTCGGAGACTACCTCAGAAATCACCTCTGCGAGTCACGAGGTCGCCGTTGCCATGGACATCCCCACGATCACCAACCGGGCCGTGGTCGAGGCGAGCGCTACCAAGGTATGGGATGATGGTGGCGCCGACCCCTCCGGGCACCCTGCCGTGATCTTCCACCTCATACAGAAGGTCGGCGACGCCGACTCCACCAGGGTCGAGGGCCAGGACAGGACCATTGCTGCGGGCGCCACGGGGGATGACCTTACCGTGACGTGGAGGAACCTCCCCAAGCGCGACGCCGACGGGAACAAGATCGACTACTCCGTGGAGGAGGAGCCGCTGAGCGGGTACTCCTCCAAGGTCACGGGCTCTATGGCTGACGGCTTCACCGTCACCAACACGCCGAGCTTCGGCTTCTCGCTCCTCAAGAAGGGCGTCTCGGCAGACGGCAAGACCGACGAGGGGCCGCTCTCCGGGGCCGTGTTCACCATCCAGACGGACGGCGGCTATGTCAGTGCCGACGGCTCGATAACGGCGGACAGGGTAACGCTCACCACGGGCTCCGACGGAACGATCGTAGTAGCAAACAAGCTGCGCCCCGGCACGTACACCATCACCGAGACCAAGGCGCCCGATGGCTACCAGCTTCCCAAGGGCACGATGGCCCTCGTTATCAAGGGTGACGGCACCGCCGACTTCACGAGCCTCTCGGGAGCGAAGACCACCATCAAGAAGAACGACCAGGGGCAGTTCTCCGTCACCGTCACTGACGTCAAGGCCGTCGGTAGCCTTCCGGTCACAGGAGGGCTTGGTGTCTGGCCGCTCTTCCTCGTGGGCGTCGCCGCAGTGGCGGCAGCGGTCGTCGAGGTCGGGCTCTCGCGGCGTCGCTAGCGGCATTGCTCGTCCCCCACTCATTGGCAATCCGTCCGCGCACGCGGGCTTGGATTCATAGGCTTCAAGAAGGCTCGTTCGGAAAGGCCCAGCCGGGCAAGACAAAGGAGGCACCATGAACTACAGAAAAAGCGTCGGGGCGGTCCTCAGCACCGCCGCACTCATCGCAGCGATGAGCCCGGTCGCGGCGTTTGCGAAGACGAGCGACACCGACGTGGCCGACTCGTCAATCACGATCACGGGACTTATCAAGGGCGACACCGTCACGGCGTACCAGGTCTTCGACGCGGACATCGACGCAGCGAACAACCTGACCTACATCGCGGCGACCGGCCTGCCCGAGGCGTACAACACGCCGGCGAAGCTCTCGGCGCTCACGACTGATGAGCAGAAGAAGGCGGCCGGCGACGCCTACTCCCAGGCGTTCACCAAGGAGAACCCCGCGACTCCCGCAAACAGCCATACGGCTACGGGAACCGCCAACGACAGCGGGGAGGCCACCCTCACGCTCGACTCCGGCTACTGGGTCGTCGTCGTGACCTCCACGAGCGGCGAAACCAAGGTGTTCCAGCCGACAACGGTCGACGCGAGCCCCGTCGCCGGGACCGATGGCAAGTACTCCGCCAAGACGCTGGCCAGCCAGGAGGTCAAGAACGAGCCGGTGGACGTCAACAAGGGCGTCGGCACCGAGTACAAGGAGAAGACCGACCAGTACACCGTCGGGCAGTCCGTTCCCTTCAAGGTCACGACCAACGTGCCCAACTACCCTGCGGACTCCAAGGACGCCACCTTCACGGTGAAGGACCGGCCGACAGACGGCCTCAAGATCCAGACCAACACCATCAAGGTCACGGTCGGTACCACCACGGTCTGGGAGAACGGCAAGGCTACTGCGGACGGGGCGAACGCATTCAAGGATGCCACCACCACGCAGACGGAGACGGGCTACACGTTCGACTTCGTCAAGGAGTTCGTACTTGCGCACCCTGGCCAGAATGTAGAGATCACGTACGACGCGACCCTGACCTCCGCCGCGTTCTCGCACAGCGCGACCGACGTGACGGGCAACACCGCCACGGTGACCTTCAACCCCAACCCCTACAGCGACTCGACGGTCACCCCCGACACGAGCACAAAGGTCCAGACCTACGGCTATGTCTTCCCCAAGACGGACAAGGACCAGAATGCGCTCGAAGGCGCAGTCTTCACGCTCTATGACGCCAGCGGAGCCAACGAGATCAAGGACGAGAACGGCAACCCCATCACCTCGACCTCGACCATAGTCGACGGCAAGGCGTACGTCTACTTCGAGGACCTGGGCGCCGGCAGCTACACCGCGAAGGAGACCACCGTCCCCGCCGGCAAGCAAAAGGCACAGGACGTCCACTTCGCCGTCAGCGAGGATACTGCCATAGCCGACAACCCTGCCACGACCGACGTCAAAGAGAACAATTACCTGGTCAGCGATAGCAATGTCGTCGACCCTGACCAGCCCCTGCTGCCCGTGACCGGCGAGGCCGGCACCATCGCAATCACGGTCGGGGGCCTCGTGCTCGTCGGGGCGGCGTGTGTCGTCGCATCTCGCGGCCTGAAGCGCTCCGAGTAGGCGGCCGCGCCTCTTGCTCCGCAGCATCGGACATACCCCGAGGAGACCGGAGGGGGCAGATGCCCCCTCCGTTCGTTCTCCGAGGAGCCGGCGCAGCGCACGGGCGCTCGCCTTCTCCGTCTTGCTGGCCCTCGCGGGCATCGCGGCGATCCTCTACCCCTACGCGAGCGACTACCTCGCCAGAAGGGAGCAGGCGGCGGTCGGCGAGCGCCAGCAGGACGTTGTCGCGCAGGCTCCCAAGCAGGACCTCACCGCCGAGTGGGAGGCCGCCCGGGAGTTCAACCGCCGCCAGCTCGAGGGCCGCGTGGTGGTCTCCGACCCCTTCGACCCCAACAACTCCACCCCCTCCGACGAGGAGTACTCGAGGGTCCTCAACCTCGCGGGGGACGGCGTGATGGGGCAGCTCATCATCCCCTCCATTGGGGTTGACCTCCCCATCTACCATGGCGTCTCGGACGACCAGCTCCTCCGCGGCGTGGGCCACCTCCCCACGACCTCCCTCCCCATCGGAGGACCGTCTACGCACTGCGTCCTCGCGGGCCACACCGGCCTCCCGTCCGCCAAGATCCTGGGTGACATCGACCAGCTCAAGGAGGGCGACTGGTTCATCATCCGCGTCCTTGGGGAGGACCACGCCTACCGCGTGACCAGCACCGAGGTGGTGCTCCCAACCGAGACGCAGAGCCTCGTCACCCAGGACGGCAGGGACCTGGTGACGCTCGTCACGTGCACGCCGTACGGCGTGAACACGCACAGGCTGCTTGTTCACGCGGAGCGCTGTGAGGTGCCCCAGGAGTGGCTCGACATGCAGGGCAAGGCAGACGATGTGCCGCTCCTCAGCCCTGCCGACGAGGGCGCCCCTCTCGTCGTCCTGTCCCTCATCGGCCTCGGCGTGGGTGCCGGCCTCGTCATCCTGAGCTGGGCAACGGCCCGCAGAGGTGGGCAGAGACCCTCCTCCCGAGGTCCACGGCACATGCGCAAGTGAAGGCAGCACAGCCCTGACGCAAGTTGACAAGCGTGCACGACGGCGGTCTGGTCGGCTCTGCGCTAGGGGCGGGGGTCGTCGGATAACCCGTGTCCCAAGTTACCCAATACTCCCTTAAGATTGTATTTTACGTTGCAACATTCGACTCCAACTCCTCTTCTGATCAAGGAGCTCCTATGACCAAGGATGGCATTTAGGCACGTACACATGTACGCAGGATCGTCGCGACGGGCCTCGTCGCCGTGAGTAGTAACCGCTCGCGGTACCAACAGTCGTCTCTGCTGGTACCGCGAGTAAGCTCAGAATGGTACTGGGCGTAGGCCGAACTTGCTACCGCTACAGGTCAGCCCTTTGCTTCGCGAGGTACTCTCGCATGTTGGGACCGTCTAGGTCCACGTAGCGCGCCCCAGTTGCGATTCGGTTGAGGATGGAGTCTGCCATCAGCTCCCCCTCGATTCTGAGATACCACTCGTTGGGCTCGAGCTGGGACGCTATGAGCGTGGCGGCGCGTCCCTCCCTGGCCTCCATGGCCTCGAAGAGGTCGATCGCGTTCTGGGTTGCGACGGGCGTGGTCATGAAGTCGTCCACGATGAGCAGGGGCACGTGCTTGAATGCGTCCATACGCTCATAGAAGGCGCCGTCCCCCGAGGCACGGGAGCGGTTGAGCTCGTCGAACATGTCGGCAAGCCTCACATAGCGCGTCTTGACGAGCTTTCGGCAGGCAGCGTTGCCCAGGGCCTGGCAGGGGTAGCTCTTGCCGCATCCGGTCTTCGAGATCACGACCATGACCTCCCTGTTCTCGACCCAGTCGCATTCCGCCCATCTCTGGACCCGATCCCTGCTGAGCTTGCGTCCCTTGAGGTAGAGCACGTCCTCAACGCACGCCGAGGGGAGCTTGAAGCGCGCCTCGCGAACGAGCTTGACGACCTTGCGGTCGCGGCGGGCCATGGCCTCGGCGTCGAGGAGCACCTTCATGCGCTCCTCGAAGGTCATATCATCGTAGGCGGGGTCGCCCACCATCTCGCGGAGCCTGTCTCCCATGGCCTTTGTCCTGAACTGGCGGAACAGGTCGAAGTCCTCCTCGGTCAGCATCGCCCGTCACCTCCCCTGCGGTAGGCGTCGGCGCCACGCGTCAGTCCTGCCGACTTGGCGCGGTCGACAGGCACCTCCGGCCGATCGAGGCCGCGCGCCTTCCCAGAGCGCTTCCCGGCGTCAGCCGTCCTGATAGAGAGGATGGAGTTCTTGCATGCCGTGTATCTGGGGACGGCGCCGGCGGCGTTGGCCCTGGTGCAGGCCCGCTCGAGCAGCTCGGGCGAATACGACTTGGAGAGTCCCAGTATGCTGCGGCAGCCGACGAAGGCCTGCTCCGCGATGGGGCGGCTGTCGAGAAGCCGCGCGATCGCCTCTCCCGTCTCGGGCCCGATCCTTCTCGCCCACGACTCGAATCGTTCGCGTGACCAGGGAGACTCCTGTAGCCTGTGATTCTCCGGCATGTGGTCGACGACGGTCGAGTACTGGCCCCTCCTGCCGTGCAGCCGCCTGTGCTCGGCGACGACGGCGCCGTCGGACATGATGGCCACCTTGGAGTCCGTGAGCCTGACGTCCACCTGCCTGCCGATGAGCGCGCAGGGGACGGAGTAGTGCATGTAGTCGATGGTGACGTGGTAGTCGGGCGCCACCTTGGCGCTTCTCCACTCGCACCTCTCGTAGGGCTCCTTCGGAAGCGGCTGCAGGCATGGCCTCTCCTCGGCCTCGAAGACGGAGTCGCGCGAGCCATCCTTCGCGGAGAACGGCCTCTTGTTGAGCCAGCGGACCTGCTTCAGGCAGAACTCGTTGAACTCTTCCAGCGTGTAGAATGTCATCTCGTTCGAGGGGGCGATCACCCACTTCTCAACGAGGTCGACGCACGACTCGGACGTGCTCTTGTCACGGGGCTTGCGGACCCGTGCGGGAACGACGGCGGCCCTGTAGTGCTCGGCGAAGCGCTCATAGTCCTTGTTCAGGAGCGTGACGTAGATGGCGCTACGGTCCGTCGCCGTCGCGCAGTTGTCCGGCACGATCACGCGCGGGACCCCGCCGAAGTCCTCGCAGGCGTGTGCCTGTCCTTGCTGCCAGGATTCCTGCTTCATGTCTGCGAATCCCTCGGCCCAGAACCTGTCGGAGAAGGGCAGGACGACCACGAGCAGCCATATCTTGGCCTTGGCGCCGGTCATCATGTCCGTGAGCCAGGCGGGATCTCCCGCCCAGTCCACATAGCATTTGGCGCCAGGCTCGTGCTCGAAGTGCCGTGTCGCCCCCAGTCTCTCGGCCTCTGCCGCGAACATCTCGCAGAACGCCTGGTAGGAGTAGGAGAGCTTCCCCCTCTCGGCGGCCTCGTTGCAGTGCTCGGCCCACAGGAGCTTGACCGGGAGCTTCCGGTTCCTCTTCTTCCTCTCGACGAGGGCCGCCATGTCTGGCCGCAGGTACGAGGGATTGGGATCGCGTCCCTCCCTCGGGAAGAACGTGTCGGTGACTGCCCCCTCGTCCATCGAGCTGACCTGCTCGAACGTGAGCCCCTCTCGCGCGCCACCTTTGCCGCCGCCGACACGTCCCGTTTGCTCACGCGCAGCGAGGCCGCAATCTCTGACTGGCTCATCCCTCCCTTGGTAATCGCGAGAAGGATCCTTCTGTACTTGTTCATGGGGCACCAGCCCCTTCCGTGTTACGGCGTCCGGTATTGGACGCACGACACGGATGCTAGGCTGGCCTTGAACCGGTACCAACTTTGCTGACAGGCGGTACCAAACAAAGATGGCTGTCGTTACCAGTGGCAGCTACTACTCAGCTGCTCCACCGTCTTCGAAGAGGAGGGACGCTTGACAACGCAGGAGGCATTCTCGGAGGAGCCGGAGGCTCATGCACTTATGCAATTTGGCCACCCAACAACTCGACCCCGCGACGACACCATATACGAGAACGAGCTAGGGAAGACCAAGACACGACTGGACGTTTGTCTTGTTAGGAGGCGCGAGGAACATTTGCTCATGCGTCCATGTGTAAGTGGCGGACGCCCCTAGTCCCTGCGTGCTTTCGGGAAGCTCACCGCACGGGTGTGACAGATGGCTGGCTGGGTCCCTGCCCCCGGCGGCTCGGCGCCCACGGCCGAGGCTGGCATACGGACCAGTTACGCACGGCTGAGCTCGCGCGAAGCGCCAACTGGGCTTTTGCGACGTGCTAACTCAGCCGTGCGTAGTTTCGGGAGGGGCACACGGGGGCGAGGGCGCCGCGGAAGCGCAGCCCCCGTGAGCGCCTCGTGAGGATCACGGAGAACGGCAGAGGAGCCTACGTGTTCTGCTCCGAGGAGGTCTTCCAGCAGGTGGTGGACGACGCCGTCGAGCGGGCGCTCTACGCGCAGCGCGTCTCTGACGCGATCGACCGTGGCCGTGCGGACATCTCTGCCGGTCGATATGTGGACGGCATCGAGGCGGCGAAGGCAGCCGTCGCAGACAGGCGGGCCACCCGTGGCACGGCTTAGGTTCTCCGAGGAGTTTCTCGATTCCCTGGTCGAGCTCGACGGGCGAGTCGAGGAGGCGGTGTGGAAGAGGCATGCGCTCGTGGGGAGCTTGCCGGGCGAGGGCTCGTCTCTGGTCGAGCCCTCGCTGAGGCATGCGTACGGACCTACCTGCCTCAAGGTGGCGACAGCCGGCTACGACGTGCTCTACGAGCGCGGGGCAAGGGACGCCGACGGCGAGGAGGTCGTCTGCGTCCTCGGCGTCGTGGGGCAGAGGACGGTGAGGTAGCGGGCGTCCCGACTCGCGGCCTTACGTCTGCGCGTGCCGGCGGCGCCACTCGCTCGGGCTCGAAGTAGCTCCACATGGCGTCGTTGTGGCTCGCGAACGGCACGTCCATGTCCTCGGAGCGGAAGCCCAGCACGTTTCTCGGCGCCGCCTCGACTTCGCAGCCGAGGAAGGCGGAGAAGAACCCGCCCTCGGGGGGCTCCTGCATCTGCGCCCGGACCGCGACGATCTTCTCGCGCGTCGCCGTGCGCAGCAGGTTCGCCAGGAAGGCGAGCTCCACCTCGACGAGGAAGCTCGGCATTGCGAGCTCCGTCTCGCCGCAGGTCATCTCCACGGACAGGACGCCATCCGCCTCCGAGACGATGAGCTGCATGGGGCCGATCAGGCGCTTGTAGCGGCCGAGGCGCTCGATGCAGGCACGGCCGTCGCGCGCGACCGGCGCGACCGTCGCGCCGGGGCAGCGCGTGGGATACTGTCGTGGGAAGGGGGCGCGGCGCCGACGACCTTCTCGCCCACATGGGCGGGGGCGCTGCGCCGTGCGCACGCGGCAGACGTGAGGCATGACCATGGAGAAGAGGCTCACATACCAGGACTACGCCCGCTTCGCGCGGCTGAGCGCGGACGAGCTCAGACGCCAGTGCGTGGCCGAGGCGTTCCGCGCCACCGGCCCGGGCGGGCAGGGCGTCAACACCACCGACTCCGCCGTGCGCATGCGCCACGTGCCGACCGGCATCGTCGTCGTGAGCCGGGAGTCTCGCAGCCAGCTGCAGAACCGCGAGCGCTGCCTGGAGAAGATCCGGGCCGAGCTGCAGCGGCGCTCGCGTCGCCCGAAGAAGCGGCGCGCGACCAAGCCGACCAGGGCATCCGTGCGCAGGCGCCTGGACGAGAAGGGCCGGCGCGGCGCGGTGAAGCGCCTGCGCCGTCGTCCCGGCATGGACGAGTAGCGGGGGTTCGCTGTCCCGACGGCTCTCCGCGAACCCGCGACACGCGGCCCCGGGCCCCGCGGCGCAACTTTCGCGACGGAATTCTGCTTTTCGGCGACTTAGGGACGGATTCGAGCACGCCCGCGACGCCGGCGGGGCGCCTCTCAGTGCATGGCGTGAGTTCAGCTCGGAGAAACCCCAGTTGGCAGAGGGTACTCCAAGGAGTTCCGAAGTGCCGTAGCCTCCGCTGCCGCCGGGGGAAGCCGAGGGACCCGTCCCTAAGTCGCCCAAATGCACAAGTCGGCGACAAAAGTTGCATCGGCCCGGGCGCCCCGTCCACCAGGTCGGCCCCCGGCGCAGCACCACGGACGCGGGCGTGCAACTTTCCGAGTTGTGGATGCCTCCTCTGGCGCCCTGGCGGTCGACGGGGGAGGCTAGCCGGGCGCGTCGGGCTGCCGCCTCGAGGGAACCCCAGTTGGCGGCCGTGACCCACCGCGCGTGGACCCCGCAGCATTGGTATGGCCCGTCCATAAGTCTGAAATCTGCACGCCTTGATCCGGGGAGTTGCGAAGGAGGGCTTGGGCGGGGCGACTTGGGCGTACTGCCCTCGCGCAGCGCCTTGCGCGACGAGCGACGCGGCATCCGGCGTGTACGATATGGAGGATGCCGATTGCGCCAGGTGGTGGAACGATGTGTCCCGAGACTGATAGCAGGGCATATGGATCATGCAAGCCCGACAAGCCCGAGGCCTCCGGCATGGGCAAGGCCAGCCGTGCGCTTGCCGTTGTGGGCGCCGTCGTCGCTGCGTGGTGGCTGCTCGGCGTCGTCCCGGGCGTCGGGGTCGCGACCGTCCTGTGCGTGATGTCATCCGCGGTGGTGCTCGGCACCGGCGTCGGGCGGGCGCTCGACACGGCCCGCGAGTGTGTCCGCGACCGCGACCGGGACAGCCGCCGCGACCGCCGCGCGTCCGCCCCGGGGACCTCGGGGCGGACGACTCCGCAGCCACCATGGGAGGACAGCGCGGGGCAGACGCCCCGACCCGCAGGTCCCGCCCTGAAGCTCGCCGTCTCGCTCATGGCGGCGCATTGCCTCTTCTACTACGGTCTCGCGCTCGAGGAGGAGCTCGGCGGGACCTGGCAGGTTTGCGTGCCTTACGGGTCGGTCGCGAGCCCAATCGCCGCAACCTGCGTCCTGGCCCTCGGCATCCTTGCCGTCGTCTGCGCGCGCAGGTGGCTCAGACGCACCAGTCGGCCCTTGCGACTCCGGGCGAAGGTCGCTTGCGTCGCCTGCGCGGCGATCTGGCTGACGGCGACCCTGGCCGTGTCGGCCTGGCTCCTCCTCGTGGCGCTCTTCGACTACGACGGGACCGAGCGCGTGCTCCAGGTCGGAGGTGCGGCCGCAATCGGCGTCGAGCCAGCATCGGCCGGCGGAGGGTCCGCGTCGGACGGCGTAGGCCCCGAGGCGACCAGCGGAGGCCCCGAGGCGGTCGACGTAGGTACCGCGTCGGATGACGCCATCGCCGCGCTCCTCGCGCCCACGCGTCCGGCGCCGACCTACCTCGCCGTCGACTGGGCGGGCTACCAGCCCGACGAGTCGCGCACCCTCTACTACCGCGCGTTCGACCCCTTCCTGATGGAGAGCTGGCCGTCGGCGCGGACCTTCGACCACGTGGGCACCCCGGCCGCCAGCAGCCAGGGCGAAGCCGACGGCCATGACGGTGCCAGCGCGCAAAGCGGGGACGGCGGCCAGGATGTGGCTGGCGACCAGGACGTGGCTAGCGGTCAGGAAGGAGCCGGCGAGCAGGGCGAAGGCGGCGCCGGCGCGGCCGCCGACGCTGCCGTGGGTTCGGATTCGGCCGCTGCCACGGGCGCCGACGCTGCCGCAATTGCCCCTCCGAGCGACGCGTTCTTATCCGAAGAAAACCAGATGCTCGCGGTCTGCCGCTATGTCGAGGACGCGGGCGTCGTGCCCGAGATGGACGCGCTTGCCTTCGGCGCGAACGCCAAGGGCGAGCTATATGCCAGCTTGGGGACCGCCACCGAGCTCGTGTCGGGCGACGCGGTGACGGTCGAGTACCGCCTGTACGGCAACGGGGAGAAAACCGGCGCGGACGGGGCGCCGGCCGAGGAGTACGTCCTGCAGCGGCTCTACCCGCACGGGGAGTCGGTCACGGAGCTCGTCGGCTTCTACCTGGTCGTCCCGGAGACCCTGCGTGTGACGGACGAGCGCCGCACCTCCTGGTAGCGGGCACGTCGCGCGCGGGCGGACGGCCGGGACGCCCCGGCAGCGCGGGCGCACGGGCGCCTCCCGGCCCGGCTACCGCCGGCGGCGGTATCGGGCGAGAACCTCGTCGAACTCCGCCTCGCCGCTCAGGTAGTCGGCGAAGGCGAGCAGCGGCTCGCGCCCGTGGAAGGTGGCGCAGTTCCCGCACAGGTCGCAGTCGCCGATGCACGGGAATCGCCCGCTGACGTAGTCCGTGCGCTCCTGCCTCGTCGATGCCCCGACGCGTGGTGCCCTCTGCATGCTGTCGCTCCCGCCCCGCCGTCCCGGCCGATGCCCTGAGAGACGCCAGCCCCGGCGTCCCGTCCGATGTCTCCGGCCATGGTAGCCGTCGACGGCGCCCCGCGCCAGCGGGCGACAGCCGGTGGCCGGCCGGGCGACCGTCCGCCCTTGGCACTTGACTCGCACCGAGCTTGCCTGGGAACATCTCCTCCGGTCACCTGCCTGGCGCCGGCCTACCACGTGCCTGGCGCCGCTCCGGCAGGTGCCTGGCGCTGGCCTATCACGTGCCTGGCGCCGCTCCGACAGGTGCCTGGCGCCAGCCTGCCACCTGCCTGGCGCCTGTCCGTAGCCGGTCTTGGCCCCTGGGGGCTGTGGGAGTGCGTGCCGATGGCTTGCATACGCGACGCGATTGCGGAGATGGACGGCGAGGTCCGCGGGCTGGAGTTCGAGGGGGAGGACCTCGACGACGAGCTGCTCGGCCACGTCGAGTTCGAGGACTGCTCCTTCCGGGGGTGCACCTTCGCCGGCGCGCACGTCGACCGACCGTGCTTCGACCGCTGCACGCTCGAGGACTGCGACCTCGCCAACCTCGCGGGCAACACCGGGTTCTGGCGCGACTCCACGGTGCGGGACTGCCGCCTGACCGGCGCCGACCTGCACAAGTCCGTGCTCACGCGCGTGCGCCTCTCGGGCTGCAACCTCTCGTACCTGGGCCTCGCGGAGTCGAAGCTCGAGCGCGTCGAGCTCGTCGGCTGCGACCTGCACGAGGCGGCGCTGTCGCAGGTGCGCATCCGCGGCAGGCTGGTGCTGGACGGCTGCGACCTCACGCGCGCGGAGCTCTTCCAGACCAGGCTCGGCGGCGTTGACCTCACGAGCTGCGAGATCGGCGGCATGCGGGTGAGCGACACCTTCCGCGAGCTGCGCGACGCCGTCGTCGGGATCGACCAGCTCCCCGAGCTCGCGGGCCTTCTCGGCGTGCAGGTCAGGTAGGGGAGAAGGACGTGCGGGTCAGGTAGGGGAGAAGGACGTCCGGCAGCTGGCGTGCGGGCTGGCCGCTAGCGCGTGTAGACGGTCAGGTGCACGTTCTCGTTCTCGAGCGCGACGCGGGCGACCACCGAGCAGATTCCGTCGAAGAGGTCGCGGCGGGCGGCGGGCACCCCCTCCCGCGTGCGCGTCACGTCGAAGCGCGTGCTCGTGTCCATGTCCTCGAGGCAGTCCTCGAGGGCCGCGAGGTTCCTGCCAAAGTAGGCCGGAAGCCTCAGCTTCCTCGCTATGAGGTCCCAGACCTCCTGGTCGGATTCACTGCTCAGCTCGCGCAACTTGACCGTCGCCATCCTCTGCTCCCCTTCGTCGCGAGACCATCCGGGTCCACTGCGAGACCGCCCCGCGAGGCCCCGAGAGCCGCTCCTCGCCCGGCCCCTCAGTAGAGCTGCTCGAAGGTCCGGTAGTGGTCCGACGTGTAGTAGATCAGCCCGTCGTCCGAGTACACGATCCGCTCGGGACCGCGCGCCCCTCCATGGTAGTCGACGTCGCACTCTCGCCAGGTCCTGCCCCTCGCCTCGGGGAGGGCGTGGTCGTCGTTGTGGAAAACGCCTCCCCCGATGCTCTTTCCCGGGCAGACCTCGTCCAGGTTGCCCTCGCTGGGGACCCAGCCCGCGGCCCGCGCGCGCGTCTTGCTGATGAAGTTGGGCGGAAGCTCCCCGTACTCATGCAGGTAGGCGGCAATCTCCTCCTTGCTGGTGTATGGCTCGCCCCTCGCGACCGTGACGGCCGCGTCGCGTGGCTCCTCGCCTTCGTCGTAGGCGGGCTGGCCGGAGCCTTGCGGCTCGCTCGCGGCGGGCTCCGCGCCTGCCGGAGGGCCCTGCGTCGTCGCCCCTAGTCCCGCCGCGCCGCATCCGCCGAGCGAGAGCGCAACGAGGGCGGCCACGATGGCCGCGAAGAGGGCCGTCGCGAGGCCTGCGCCTCGCCCCGACGCCCGGCGGACCCGTTCGGCCCCGCGCTCCGCGCCGCCCGTCCACCGCTTCGGCATCATGCCCTCCCTGCCCGTAGTCGCTGCCTGTTCCGTGGCCGCTGCCTGCTCTGTGGCCGCTCCCTGCTCCGTAGTCGCTGTCTGCTCCGTGGCCGCTCCCTGCTCCGTGGCTGGCACCATTCTACGGCCGTGGTTCGACTTCTGGACACCCCGTCGCTCGCCGCGCGTGGCGCGCGTCGCCTATAGTCGAAGCGTCGGGGGCCGCGCTGGCAGCGGCCTTTCGCTCGGCTGCCGACGTGGCGGCACCCATCCGTCCGTCGCCCACCCGCCCGGGACCTACGAAGGAGGACCATGAGCTACCAGCTCATCGCGTTCGACATGGACGGCACGCTGCTCGACACCAGCAAGGGCATCCTGCCCTCCACGCTGGAGGCCATCCGCGAGGCGGCGGCGCGCGACAAGACCATCGCGATCGCCACCGGCAGGTCGCCCAGCCTCATCGCGGGCTACGCGGCCCGGCTTCCCGAGGTGCGCTACGCCATCTGCATCACCGGTGCGGGCGTCTACGACCTCTGGGAGCACCGCTTCGTCACCGAGGAGCCGCTGCCTGCCGCGCTCGTCCCCCAGGTCCTGGACGCGTGGGAGGGCGAGGACGCAATGAGCGAGGTCTTCTCCGGCACGGAGATCTACCAGCCCGCGGGCTACCTGGACCGCCTCGGCGACTTCAACCTGGCGAACTTCAGGGAGACGTTCGCGAATGCAGCAAACTTCGTGCCGGACATCCGCGAGTGGGCGCTCGCGCACGCGGGCGAGATCGCGAAGTACAACCTGCACTGCCGGAGCACGGAGATGCGAGAGCGCATTCGCGACCGCGTCGTCGACCGCGGCCTCGACGTGGAGTGGGCCTACACCGAGTGGGCGTCGCTGGAGCTCACCGCCCGCGGCGTCAGCAAGGGGAGGGCGCTCGAGGGGCTCTGCCGGCACCTCGGCATCCCCGTCGAGGCGAGCATCGCGGTCGGCGACTCCGGCAACGACCTGGACATGGTCAGGCGCGCGGGCCTCGGCGTGGCGATGGGCAACGCCTCGCCCGACGTGCTCGAGGCCGCCGACGTCGTCGTCGCGGACAACGACCACGGCGGGTGCGCGGAGGCCGTCCACAGCTACCTGCTCGCATAGCGCCGGCGGCCGACGTCGCCGCCCGGCCGCGGGCGCGGGTAGGGAGGAGGGGCCGGCGGGAGCGATGAACTGCCTCCCATTTCTTGGACGGCCAAATAGAGACTAAGCCACGCTCAGGGACTGATTCCGGAACTCCTCCGGGGTCAGTCCCTTCAGTTTAACTTGCCGCCCTCTCGTGTTCCAGT
>JAZHSQ010000045.1:0-16457 GCA_036454645.1 Olsenella sp.
GGCTTGGGGGCGGCGCCCGCCGTCCATGGGGACGGCGGGCGCCTCGTTCTCGTCCGTCTCTACGATGCCGGCATCCGCACGAGGATCAAGTGAGCCTGCGCGGGTGCCGGTCGGGGCTCATGCGGCCCTGCCGACGCGACTACTTCTTGCCGTAGTCGTAGAAGCCCTTGCCTGCGTTGAGGCCGAGCTCGCCCTTGTCGATCTTCTCCTTGAGCTTGTTGGCCACGCGGTACTGCACCGTGGAGGGGTCCTTGGCGCGCGGGTCCATGATGCCGATGTTGTAGGCGGTCGTGAGGCCGACGATGTCAAGGATGCGGAACGGGCCCGCGGGGGCGCCGGTGCCCAGCGTCCAGGCGCGGTCGATGTCCACGGGGTCGGCGACCTCGTTGGCCCACAGCGCCTCGGCGGAGCTCAGGAACGGGACGAGCATGGAGTTGAGCAGGTAGCCCGGCTGCTCCTTGTTGACGCGCAGCGGAATCATGCGGATGGAGTTCGCGAAGGCGATCGTGGTCTCGAAGGTCTCGTCGCTCGTGCCGGCGTGGCGCATGACCTCGGCCGTGGGGTGCGACCAGATCTCGTTGGCGAAGTGCAGGGCGCCGTACTTGGCCGGACGGCCCGTGGCCTCGGCGAACTGGGACGGCAGCAGCGTGGAGGAGTTGGTGACGACGAGGGTCTTCTCCGGCAGGTGCTTGGCGAGCTCCTCGTAGAAGGCGGTCTTCTGCTCGACGTTCTCCGCCACCGCCTCGATCACGAAGTCGGCGTCGCCGAAGGCCTCGTCCCAGTCGGTCGTGAGCTTGAGGTTCTGGTAGGCCGCCTCGACCTTGGCCTTGGCCGCCTCGCAGCTCTCCGGGGTGACGTCCTGCTGGGCCATGAGGCCGTAGGCGTAGGCCCTCGGGTCGGTCTTCATGGCGTCGAGCGTCTTGAGGTAGGTCTCGCGCAGGTAGTCGATCTTGGGCTTGCAGCGGCCGACGGAGCCCTCGCTGCGCAGCCAGATGGTCACGTTGTACCCGCTGTACGCGCTCTGGAACGCGATCTGGCTGCCCAGCACGCCGCCACCCGCCACGGTTACGTTCTTGATTTCCATGATGCCTCCTTTGGGACCTCGTCCCGTCGTGGTCGTTACACTTGGCACGATACCCGCGGCATGGAGGCGGCTTTCAGCCGAGCGCGCGGAGCGGTCGGGAAACGCCCGCAGGCGTAGCAGATGCGCCTACGCGTGCCCTGTGGCGAGCGAGGCGACGAGCAGCGCGGCGAGGGCCGCGTCGATGGCGAGCTTGACCGTGCGCTTGCGGCTGTCCAAGGGGACCTCCATCCTCCGGGTTATTCGACCAGAGAATGTTAGCCTAAGAAAACTAATGGCACGATCTGATGGCCGCAGACCTCGGCTATCCTTGGGAAGCGCCACAAGCTGAAAGGAATCAGAAGGCTCCCCTCGCGATCGGAAGGGCTACCGCATGGAATGGATCGAGTCACGGCTCCGGGAGCTCGCGGACGAGGACGACGCCTACCGCACGTTCAACGCGCGCGTCGTCGCCACCGCGGACCCCGCGACGATGCTGGGAGTCCGCGTGCCCAGGCTGCGCAAGCTCGCTCGCGAGGTCGAGCGCTCGGGCGACGCCGACGCCTTCCTCGACGAGCTGCCCCACCGGCTCTTCGAGGAGTACCTCCTGCACGCCTTCGTCCTCGACGACGAGAGGGACCTCGACGCGCTCCTGCGCCGGGTCGACGAGCTCGTCCCCCACGTCGACAACTGGTGCGTGTGCGACGCCCTCGCGCCGCGGGCGCTCAGGGGCGCGGACGAGGGCCTCCTCGTGGGGCTCGCCCGCCGCTACCTGGCGTCGGACCTCGAGTTCGGGCGGCGGTTCGGGGTGTCCGTCCTCATGCGCGACCTGCTGCCGGCGCACTTCTCGCCCGAGCAGCTGGAGTGGGCGGCCGCGGCCGACGACGGACGCTACTACGTGCGGATGATGGGCGCCTGGTACGTCGCCGAGGCCATCGTGACGCAGGAGGACGCCGTCCTCGCGCTCCTCGCCGGCGGCGGGCTCTCGCCGGCCACGTCCAGGGCCGCGATACAGAAGGGGCTCGAGAGCAGGCGGGTCCCGGAGGGGACGAAGGGGCGGCTCAGGGAGCTGCGCAGGCAGGTGGCCCGTCGTTCGTGATGGGTCGGCGAGCGCTCGCGATGCCTCCGCAAGCGTATGTCCACTTTGAGGTGGCGAGCCCTCGGGGCGCGCTCCGGGACTGTGGGGTATTACGATTGCCCCATGGACATTCAGGAAGACCAGGGCATTCAGAAGGACCAGAAGGACAAGGCGGCGGAGAAGTTCCGGCAGATGACCGAGGAGCCCATCAGGCCCCTGATTCTCACGCTGGCCGCCCCCTCCATCGCGTCCAACCTCGTGACCAGCCTCTACAACCTGTGCGACACCTTCTTCGTGGGGTCTCTGGGCACCTCGGCCGAGGGCGCCATCGGCATCTCCTTCGTCGTCATGACCGCCATCCAGGCGGTGGGCTTCGGCATGGGCCAGGGCACCGGCAACGCCATATCGCGCTACCTCGGCGCCAGGCAGCGTGACCGAGCCTGCGTGATGGCCACCAACGGCCTCGCGTGGACGCTCGCACTCGGCGCCCTCATCGCGGTTGTGGGCAACCTCCTCATCGAGCCCATCTGCCTCCTGGCGGGCTCCACCGAGACCATCCTCCCCTACGCCAAGACCTTCGTGGGCATCATCCTTCTCGGCGCCCCCTTCATGTGCAGCTCGCTGATGCTCAACATGCAGCTGCGCTTCGAGGGGGAGGCGCTCCACTCCATGATCGCGATCGTCACGGGCGCTCTGCTCAACATCGCGCTCGAGCCGCTCCTGATCTATGGTGCCGGCCTGGGCATCGCGGGCAGCGCCATCGCGACGGTCATCTGCCAGTTCGTCAGCTTCAGCATCCTCGTCTGGCAGATCCAGCGCGTGGGGATCACGCCCCTCTCGCCCAGGTGGCTGAGAAGGCCGACGCGCGCCGCGCTGAGGACGATCGTGAACGGCGGCCTCCCCTCCTTCGTGCGCCAGTGCATGCTCGGCGTCGCCACGACGCTGCTCAACGCGGCCGCGCGCCCGTTCGGCGACGCCGCCATCGCCGCCCTCGCCGTGGTCCAGCGCATCGCGGGCATCGGCAACTACGTGCAGATCGGCATCGGCCAGGGGTTCCAGCCGGTCGTGGGCTACAACTACGGCGCCAGGATCTTCGGCCGCATCCGCGAGGGCTACCGCTTCTCGGTGGGCACGGCCTTCGTCGCCGTGGCGCTGATGGGCGTCTTCTCGTTCGCCTTCGCACCCCAGCTCGTCGGCCTCTTCTCCAGCGACCCCGAGGTCATAGCGATTGGCACGCTCGCCCTGCGGGTCGAGAGCATCACGCTCCCGATCACGGGCACCGCGATGATCACCAACTTCCTGCTCCAGACGATGGGGCGCATGTGGCGCGCCACCGTCCTCGGCGCCTGCCGGCTCGGCCTCGTGCTCGGCCCCGTCGTGCTCGTGCTGCCGCCGGTGCTCGGCCTGCTCGGGGTGCAGCTCGCCCAGCCGGTGACCGACGTCATCACCTTCCTGGTGGCGCTCCCCATGGCGGCCTCGGCCATGCGAGAGCTCTCCGAGGGGGAACGGCGGGGCCGCACGGAGGGCGAGCGCGAGGACCGCTGATTGCGACCCCCGCACTGCCCTCCCGCATGCGGCCCCGCAGGTTTGCCTGCGCCCTGCTGCAGGCGGCTACTGCGCGTTGGGCGAGTAGTAGTCTGACCCGATGTTGAAGCCCTGCACCTCGACCTTCACCGAGTCGGCCGCGTCGACGATGCTCGGGTCGAGGTAGGCGTCGAACTTGACCGCCTCGCCAGCGCCCCAGGAGTTGGTGTTGGCGTAGGCCTCGCCGATCCGCGTTCCGCCGGCGTCGTAGACGCCGAGGATGAGCGAGACCATGCCGTAGTCGTTGTCCGTCGTGTTGGTCACGGTCGCCTCGTACTCGTAGTTCCCGTAGCCCGAGACGTCGACCTTCTCCCACGTGACGTCGGAGAAGAGCGCCTCCATCGCCTCGACCTGCGTCTGCTGCGGGCTCTTGACCGACTCGTCGATGGAGTCCGCCTTGATGCCGGGGATGGAGACCTGGCCCCCGAGGGCCGACTGGTAGGAGACCTGCCCCGTGCAGCGCCCGTAGACGCCGAGGTACTGCCCCTCGACGACGTGGTTGCCCTGGATGATCTTGGGGTCGTAGGATACGTAGTAGACGTCCTGATACCCGTCGACGCTCGTGGCGACCCTGAGGTCGCACTCGCTGTCGCTCTTCTCGATCACCTGGATGACCTTGCCCTCGAAGTGGAGGGGGCGGTCCTTGTAGTCCTCCGGGCTCCGGGCCACCGTGGCGTACTCGACGTCCTCGTAGTTCGCCGGATCGAACGGCTCCTCCTCCTTCTTCTGCGAGCACCCCGCGAGCGAGGCGACGACCATAACCGCCGCGGCGACGAGGGCGGTCGCGAGGGCGAGGCGGCCGGGGCGCCGTCTGTGCGTCCCCCCGCGACGCGAGGCGCGCTCCGGTGCGCGCACATTCTCCACCATCGGCGTCCCTGGCGAATCGAGGTTCCTGCTCATGTTCTGCCTCCCCTTCTCCCGCCGCGGCCCCGTGCTGCGGCCCTTGTCGCACATCGTAGGGGGCGAGGGCCGCAAGCCTGTCCTACCGGACGTACAGTACCGTTTGTGGGTCATCACTTTCAGCAAGCCTTCAACTGTCTTACTCTGGTAAGGAAACCTTTACCGAAGGCCCGCGAGGCGAGGAGGCCCTATGCCCGGCAACGGATCGAGGTCGAAGCTCAAGATCCTCTACCTGCTCAGGATCTTCCAGGAGGAGACGGACGCGGAGCACGGCCTCACGATGCCGCAGATCATCGACCGGCTCGCGGACTACGGGATCTCCGCGGAGCGCAAGAGCGTCTACTCCGACATCGCGGCGCTCAGGGAGTTCGACGTCGACATCCGGACCTACGAGCGGCACCCCGTCGAGTACGCCCTCGCCCGCCCGGACTTCTCGCTCGGCGAGCTCATGCTGATGGTAGACGCAATCGAGTCGTGCCGGGCCATCACGGACCGGCAGGCGCAGCTGCTGGTCTGCAACATCAAGACGCTCGCCAACAACTTCGAGCAGGAGAAGCTCGACAGGCGCATCCACGTCGTGGGGAGGATCAAGTCGCGCAACGAGAGCGTCTTCGGGAGCATAGACACGATCCACGAGGCCATGCGGCTCAGGCGCCGGATCACGTACTCCTACTTCAGGCGCATGCCGGACGGGAGCCTGACGCCCACGCACGAGGGCCTGCCCTACGAGGTGACGCCGCTCGACGTGGTCTACGACGGGGGCTTCTACTACCTGACCGCCTGGGACCCCGGTCGCGGGCGCATCGCCGAGTTCCGGGTCGACCGCATCGGGGGCGCCCGGGTCACCGACGTGCCGGCGGACTCCAACGAGGCGATCCGCACCTACCGCTACGAGGAGAGCTCCTACGAGTCCTTCGGCCGGTTCAAGGGCGAGAAGTTCGTGGCGGCCCTGGCGGTCAGGTCGGACAAGACCGAGATCATCACCGACCGCTTCGGCCAGGCGGTGCGCTTCGAGCCCCGCGGCGACGGCACCGTCCTCGCGCGGGTCAAGGTCTACAAGTCCGACCAGTTCTTCGGGTGGGTCGCCGGCATGGGCACGATGGTCGACATCGTGGGGCCGGACCGGCTCGTCAGGGAGTGGCGCGCGTTCCTGGGGAAGCTCCTCAAGCGGTCGGAGACGGTCGTCCCATAGCCTTCCCTGCCCTTCTCGCAGGGAGGGTGCGGCCTGCGCACGCTTGCCGACCTCTACGTGCTCACATGCCTGCGCGGGGAGTTCCAGGACGCGGTCGACCACGGGCGCGCCACGCGCGAGCTCGCGCGCATGGGCGCGGACGGCTGGCGCAGGACTGGCCGCCCCCGAGCGGGGGGTTGGCCCCTGGGGCGGGGGCGACCGCCCAGAAAACTACGCACGGCTGCGTTCGCGACCTTCTCCGTACTGGTCTTTTGTCGGCGAGAAGAGCAGCCGTGCGTAACCCGCGCCCTACGCCAGGAGCAGCTCGAGCACGAAGACCACGACGCAGGAGCCCGCGGCGACCTGCGGGAGGCTCGCGCCCATCCAGGCGGCGCCGATCCCCACGGCGAGCGCCGCGGCGCCTGCCAGCGGTGAGTCCGTTGCGGAGAGGATCGCCGGGAAGGTCATCACTGCCAGCGTGACGTAGGGCACGTAGAAGAGGAACGACCTCAGGAAGCGGTTGGTGATGGGTCGGCAGATGAGCGTGAGCGGCAGGATCCTCGTGCCGAGGGTGACCGCGGACATGACCGCGATGTAGGCGAAGACGCTAGGCTGCACGACGCGCCTCCCGCCCAGTCGCGTCGGCGCTGGCGGAGGTCGCGCGCGCGGGGACGCCGCGGGTCGCCTGCCCCTCGGGGACATCCGACCCCACCGAGGCACCGGCCGCCGCCCCCTCGGCAGCCGCCGCGTCGACGCCCTCCGCGCCTGCGCTCTCCCCCTCGTCCACCGGGGCGAGAAGGGCGGCGAGCGCGGAGAGCGCCACCGTGAGGACGATGGTGCGCACGCCATCGGACAGGCCAGAGAGGAGCGGCGCCCAGGCGAACAGGGCGCTGGTGGCGAACCCCGCGAGCACCAGCGCGGCGACGGCGCGGTTCTGGCGCGACGGCGGCACGATGATGGCCAGGAACATGCCGAAGAGCGCGACGGAGAGCGCGCTCACGACGCTCTCGGGCAGCACGCTGCCCGCGATGACGCCGAAGGCGCCGCCGAGGGCCCAGCCCGGGAGCGCGACTGCCATGGCGCCGTAGCTGTAGTACGGGTCGACGGCGCCCGGGCGGGCGATCGCGATGCCGAAGAGCTCGTCGGTGAGGTCGAAGCCCACCAGGACGCGGTGGACGAGCGGCGTGCCCGGCGCGAACCTCTGCGCCATCGAGCAGCTCATGAGCAGGTAGCGCGCGTTGGCAACGAGCATGACCACGGCCATCTCGAGCAGCGAGCCGCCCGCGCCGATCACCGCGAAGCCCGCGTACTCCCCGGCCGACGCGTTGTTGAGCAGGCTCGCGAAGAAGCACTGGACGGCGTCGAGCCCCACCTTGCGCGCGGCGATGCCGAGCGAGAACGAGACGGCCAGGTAGCCCAGGGCGATGGGGACGCCGTCGCGCAGCCCCTCGCGCAGAACCTCGGCGTGCCGCGCGAGGGGGCCGACCCCGTGCCGCGCGAGGGGGACCTCGACCTCCCGCCCGCAGTCCCGCTCGACCGCCGGCACGCCCGTCGCGAGCGCCGCGCCCTCCGCCATCTCCATATCGACCACCGCCTGCCTCCGTACACCTCGTGCTCGTCGTGCACATTAAGCAACAGAAGAAGGCATAAGTAAAACGAATGATTCTTATCGAACATAAAGCTATGCTTATGCTAAGGAGTCGAGGCCAGGCAGGGGCGACAGGCGGCAGGAGGGGTCAATGCAGAGAAGGACGAGCGGCCCGAGCGGGCAGGCGCAGGGCCGGCGAAACGCACCCGAACGGGGAGGCGCGCCCGGCCGGCAGCCAGCACCTGGCGCGTCGCCCGCGCCCGCGGCACCGGCCCGCTACTCGCGCTACGCGATCTTCGCCGAGGTCGTCGAGGAGGGCAGCTTCACCAAGGTCGCCGCGAGGATCGGCTACACGCAGAGCGCAGTCTCGCAGTCCGTCAAGGCGCTCGAGCGCGAGCTCGGCTGCACGCTGGTCGAACGCGGGCGCGACGGCGTCACGCTCACCAAGGACGGCCGCCAGTTCATGCCCTACCTGCAGGCGGTCGCGCGCGACGAGCGCGCCCTGGCCGAGAAGCGCCGCGAGGTCCAGGGCCTGGGCAGCGCGACGATCACCATCGGCACCTTCACCAGCGTGAGCAGGAACCTGCTGCCGCGCCCCATGCGCGAGTTCCGCGAGCTCTACCCCACCGTCCGCTTCGACCTCAGGCAGAGCGAGTACACCTCCATCGCGGGGTGGGTGCGCACCGGCGCGTGCGACCTCGGCTTCACGAACCTCGCGGACGCGGAGTCGGCCGGCCTCGAGTACCGCTCCTTCGGCACCGACCGCATGATGGCGGTGGTCCCACCTGACAACCCCCTGGCGGAGAAGGACGTGCTCTCCCTGGCCGACCTCGCCACGCAGCCGTTCATCCTGCTGGACGAGGGCCGCGAGTCCGTCACGCTGCACGCCTTCGCGCGGGCGGGCCTCGAGCCGCGCGTGTGCTACGAGGTCACGGACGACTACTCGATCCTCGCGATGGTGCGCCAGGGCCTGGGAGTCACGATCCTGTACGAGATGATGCTCGTGGGCTTCGAGTCCGGCGTAGAGGTGCGTCCCATCCGGGAGGAGCCCCGCCGCACCATCACGCTCGGCTGGCGCGACTCCAAGACCCTGCCCCTGGCCGCGCGGCGCTTCTCGGAGTACCTGATACGCGAGCTGGCGTAGGACGCTCAGTCCGTCCTTCCCCGGCGGTCGTGGCCGGTGCGCTCGTAGTAGACGGAAGCCCTGATCGAGAGGGACTCGGAGGCGGTCTGCGAGGCGGATGCCGCGCTCTTGCGCCTCCGGTCCCTGCCGTCGCCCTTCTTGTTCTTCCGGATTCCCATGGTTTGCCTGGTTCCGACAGAAGTGCCCGACGCTGTCCGTCATTATAGGGGTCTATGTGACCAATGTTATACCAATGGTTCCCTAACCATGATGCGCGTTAGACAGTCGCATGGGCGGATACGCAGGCTCTTCTAGTAAGGCATTTAACAAAACCTTACACTGCCCTCACTCTTGAGAAGCGAAGCGCGGTCCCGTGCGCAGGGGCTGGCCCTTGCTGGGACCCTCGGGGAGGGTCGCGCGTACGCGCCGAACCACTACCCCTCTCCTTAGGAAGGAGGGCCGGCCACCTTCCTACGCCACTCACGCGGGGTGCAGCCGAAGCGCGCGCGGAAGCGCAGCGAGAAGTTCGAGGCCGATCGCATGCCGACACTGCGCGCCACCTGTGCCACCGGCTCCTCGGGGCTTTCTACCAGCATGCGCGCGGCGAGCTCGAGGCGCTGCGACGCGAGGTAGGATGAGGGCGTCTCGCCGAGCTCCTCCCTGAAGCACCTGAGGGCCTCGCGCTCGCCGATGCCAGCCGCCCGCGCGATGTCGGGGACGCCGACCTCCTCGCCAAGGTGCCCCGCGACGAAGCGGCACATCTCCCTTACCCTGGTCGCGGCGGCCCTCGGCGCGCCCACGTCCGAGAGCTTGTCTGAGAGCTCCAGGACGTCGAGGACGAGGTGCGAGAGGGCACAGCGGACGTCGATCTCGAAGCCGCGGCCCGCCGACTCGAAGGCCTTCACCGCCTCTTCGACGTGCGCGCACGCGCTCGCGCCGGCAGCGGTCTCACCTGGCAGCAAGACCACGGGGCAGGCCTCGTTGCCCACGAGGGGCGTGAGGTACTTGCGCGTTATCGCCATGGCCTGGCCGCCACCGACCAGCTCGGCCGCGAACGTGACCGACCGCATGCGGCACGCCGGCTCGCCCCTGTAGGCGTGGAGCACGTCGCGGTTGACGAAGGCCCCGCTGCCCTCCCCCAGCACCTGCGAGCGCCCGGGGACGAGCAGCCTCACGGAGCCTTCGGTCACGACGACCGCCTCGAGCTCCTCGTGCCAGTGCCACGGGACGCCCGTCCCGGGATCGCTGCCCAGCAGCTCGTCGTAGCCCTCGGCCGGGAACTCCGGCGAGACGGACTTCACCGCCTCGTGCTCGCCGTGGTCGATCACGAGGGGGCGCCTGGAGTCGATCATGGGTGCTCCCTATGTCCGATACGCGTCATTACCTGTCGTACATCATGCACAAAGGTGCCCGTACTGCAACTAACATTCTTTGGCGCCGGTACGTAGACGGCGGTCGCGCGGCATCTCCTGCAGCGCTTGCGCGGAGGCGGCGCTCTCCCCGGCACCGGTCGGGCGCGCAAGCGCAGACGGCTTCGACGGAAGGGGACCCACCCATGACCCACGCTCTTCTCGTGATTATCTACCTCGCGTTCGTGAGCCTCGGGCTGCCCGACGGCCTCCTGGGGGCCGCATGGCCCGCGATGCACTCCGACCTCGGTGCTGCGGTCTCGACCGCCGGCGCGGTCTCCATGGTGATCTGCTCGGGGACCGTCACCTCGAGCCTGCTTACCGACAGGCTCGTCCGGCGGCTGGGGACGGGCGGGCTCACCGTCGCCTCCGTGGCGCTCACGGCTGCGGCGCTCCTCGGGTTCTCGACGTCCTCCGCGGTCTGGCAGCTGGTGGCCTGGGCGCTCCCCTACGGGCTCGGCGCCGGAGCGGTCGACGCCTCGCTCAACGCCTACGTCGCCACGCACTTCAAGCCGCTGCACATGAACTGGCTTCACTGCTGCTGGGGGGTCGGAGCCGCCGTCGGGCCCATGGTCATGTCGCGGCAGATGGCCGGTTCGGGTGGCTGGCAGGGCGGCTACCGCGTGGTGTTCATTGCGCAGGTGGCGCTCGTGGCCGTGCTCCTGGCGAGCCTGCCGCTCTGGCGGGAGCGCACGCGAGGGGGCGTTGGTGGCGCGAAGCGGCGCGGCGCGGCAGCCTCGCCGCGCCTCGGCGCGCTCGTGGCGCAGCCTGGCGTGCCGCAGGCAATGGCCGCGTTCTTCTGCTACAGCTCGTTGGAGTCCTCGAGCGGCCTCTGGGCTTCGACCTACCTGGTCCTGGGCCATGGTCTGCCCGCGCAGGACGCCGCCCTTCTGGCCTCACTACTTTATGCGGGCATCATGGTGGGCAGGCTCCTCTCGGGCGTCCTCACGCTGCGGCTCGACGGCAGGCAGCTCCTTCGCCTAGGGGAGGCCGTCATGGCCGTCGGCGCCGCCCTGCTCCTCCTCGCGAGCGGTGAGTTCGGGCTCGGCGCGGGCCTCGTCCTGCTCGGCCTGGGATGCGCGCCGATCTTCCCCCAGATGATCCAGCTCACACCCGACCGCTTCGGCGCCGACGCCGCCCAGTCGCTCATGGGGGTGCAGATGGCGAGTGCCTATGTGGGCTCGATGGCATTCCCGCCGCTAGTGGGCTTCGTCGTGGAGAGCGTCTCCCCGCTCCTCCTGCCCGTCCTGGTCGCGGTGCTCACCGTCCTCATGAGCGCCCTCATCTGGTCCTGCGACCGCCGCGTCGCCGCCACCCGCTAGCGGTCGTCGCGCTCCTCGACGTCCTCCGTGATGATGACGAACTCGTCCCCGCCGGTCCTGAAGACGTTCTTCTCCCCCGCGCACTCCCGGAGCAGGCGGGCCGACTCGCTGATCATCATGTCGCCGGCGTGGTGCCCCTTGGTGTCGTTCGTGTTCTTCAGGCCGTTGAGGTCGATCGATATCACGCCCAGGACGCCGTCCCCGCGCCAGTCGTGGATACGGCGCTCGAGCGCCCGCCGGTTGCCGGCACCGGTGAGCTGGTCGATCATGGACTGCCTCTCCAGCTCGCGCAGGCCGTTCCTGTTGCGGATCATGACCGCGATGAAATCCGTCAGCGTAGAGTACAGGATGCTGCTCGTCTGGAAGCTCTCCTGCGAGGGGTTGACGACCAGGGTGAAGCCCTCCCTCTGGTTCTGCAGGAGCAGCTGCCCGGAGACGAAGCTCCTGACGCCGTTGATGCGGAAGGAGAAGCCGGGGTACTCCTCGCGGAACGCTGCCGTGTCGCGGACCATGACCAGGTGCTCGGTGACGAACTTCGCGTACAGGCCGCGCAGCTCGTTCCTCGGTATGCTCTGCAGCTCCTCCTTGAGCGGCACCACGCCCGGCGCCGCCCACTCGTAGGTGGCGCTGACCGTGTTGTCGTCCCTCTCCTCGAAGATGAGGAAGCGCTCCGGCTGCATGTTGTCCGCGATGCACGAGATGGTCCGCTCGATTCCCCGCTCGGGGTCGGCCTCCCGCATCCCGCTGGAGATGGCCTCGTTCGCCCGCATCTCCTGGTAGACGAGGCTGTGGTCCCTCGTGAGCGCCTCGAGGTGCTTGTCCATGTCCAAGGCGATCGTGAGCTTGAGCGTGCGCTGCCCCCAGGCAGTGAGGAAGGAGTGCATGAGCAGGTTCCTCCCGGTCTTGTTGCTCATGTGGGACGCGGAGAGCGCGCGGTCCATCCTGAGCATCAGGTTGGGGCAGTCCCGGCACGGGGCGTCGAAGCCCTCCAGCGCCTTGTGGCAGGTGAGGCCCTTCAGGCTGGCGTCCGGCGCGATGCCCACGTCCTTGCGCGCGGCGGGGTTCATGTACACGAGCTCGTAGGTCATCGGGTCGCTGATGACGACCCGCTCGCCCAGGCTGTCCAGGACGTCCCTCCTGATCAGGACGCGGTCCTCCGTGTAGGGCCTGTCCCCGTACGCCTCCTCCTCGGCGCTGCTCAGCCTCCGCGTGAGCAGCTGGAGCAGCTCGTCGAGGCTCATCACCTCGGAGCCGTACGCGACCGCATGCGTCAGGACGGGCGTCGCCCGGGTCCTGAGCCTCCTCCATAGCGGCGGCAGGACCCCCGCGACCTTCGCGAGCTTCTCCACGACGTTCCCCGCGTTGTCCCTCCGGCAGAAGCAGAGGAAGCAGCAGAGCACGGAGCGCGGGGCCCTGTAGCGCTCGACCGTCTTCTCTATGGCGTCGAGCGGACTCCCCGCGTCGAAGTCGTACGTCGAGAGGTTCACCGAGATGGGGACGAGCGGCAGCCCGTTGTCAAGCCTGTCGCGGATCGTGCGGACGACCTGCTCCAGCACGTAGCGGTCGAGGCGGTTGATGAGCTGCGCCTCCTCCAGCACCGGCACGAACACCCCGGGGAGGATCATGCCGAGAGTGGGGTCCTCCCAGCGCGCCAGCGCCTCGAACCCGCTCACCTCGCCCGTCAGCGTGCGGATCACCGGCTGGTAGTACACCTTGACGTAGTGCTTCTCCAGCGCCTCCGAGAAGTGCCGCAGGACGTAGCTCTTGTTTGCGAGCGACTCTCCCATCGACCGGGCGTAGAGCGCCACGCTGCGGTTGCCGTCCGCCTTGATGCCGTCGCAGGCGATCTTCGCCGCGTCGAAGGCATGGCGCAGGTCGTCCAGGGTGTCCTTCTCCGAGGGCTTGTAGACGCCTGCCTTGAGCTGGATCCCGTCGTCGTTGATGAAGTGGTTCACCTCGTTGCAGACGTGCTCCAGCTTGGTCTCCAGGTCGTCGGACGGCAGCAGGGCGACGAAGTGGTCCGCCGTCAGGTGACCGACGAGGGCCCCGGGGAAGCACCCAGTGATGGTGTCGGCGATCTTCCTCAGGCAGAGGTCGCCCTGCCTCATGCCGTAGAGGCGGTTGTACTCCTTGAAGCTGGTAAGGTCGAAGCTGACGGGGCAGAAGGCGCGCACCGAGGGGAGGGTCCCTGAGCGAGCCCACCCCCTCCGCCTTCCGGAAGTGCCTCGCCTTCGTCTGGTAGTGGTACGAAAGGGCGAAGTGCCCCGGACGGCCTTCGGCGACCTCCGACAGGGGCCTGTAGTCCTCCGGCTCCATCAGGTTCCGGAAGCTTCTGGAGCAGAGCCGCAGGAGCTCCTGCGCGTCCTCGCACCCGTAGAGTGACGCCAGCTTCCCGCTGGCGAAGGCGACGCGCTCCGTCCCGTCCGCGAGGACGATGCAGACACCTCCCTCGACGAGGTCGAAGCAGCCCTCGAGCTGCGCCTGGATGTCGCCGTCCTGCAGAGGCTCTTCCGCCATGGTTACGCCCACGCCTTCCAAACCGACCACGACCAACACAGAATCAGAAAGTTTCCTCGCTACTGAGGCCTCGGACATGGTAGTGCGCCGCTGTCTCGAAGGCCGTCACATCTGCAGATTGACGTTCGAATCTTAACCTTAGTAAGGCCGGATGGCCACCCGTCTGGGTCGCGCCTCCTCCGTCAGCCCTAAATCGGCATGAGTCCCCGGTTTGCTTTGTTGCGCAACGAATCCAGGTCCCGCGAACGAATAATCGGTGGGGACCAGCGGACCACGATCGAGGAGGAAGCCATGAAGGTCTGTCCAGGCTGCGGCAGGAAGTACGACTCGGACGCCTACGCGTTCTGCAAGGCGTGCGGAACGAGGCTCGTCAGCTGCGACGAGCCGCTCGAGGAGGACGGCAACGAGGGGAGGCACGCGGCGACCGGCTCGGCGGCGGGCACGTCGACGCCTTCGGGCGGAACCGCGCAGGACGGAGCCCGCTCCGCCGCGACCGCCGCCGCATCCGCAGGAGCCAAGGCCGCGCAGACGGGTGCCAAGGTCGCTGCCGCCGCCGCTTCGGCGGGTTCCAAGGTCGCGAGCGGCGCCATGGACTCGCTGATTGCGATGGCGCCGCAGGACCTCACCATCACGGGCGACGGGAAGGCGGTGTACGCCCCTGGCACGGTCCTCATGCTCGACAACCTGGCGGACTTCCTGTTCCTGGTCGAGCGCCCGCCTTTCACGTGGTGGATGATTCTCCTGCTGGTCTTGGCGGGCTTCACGTTCGTGGTCGCCGCGACCGGCTGGGGCAAGGGGGACGACTACCTCACCGTCAGCCTCTTCCTCGTCCTCCTCGTCGTCGTGGCCTACCTCATGCGCCGTGCCCTGGCGAAGAAGACCCTCGTCTTCTCCATGAGCTCGGGCGACAAGGCGAAGGTCGTCTCCCGGGACGAGGCTGACCTCAGGAAGGCCTTCGGCGTCATCTCGAAGGCGCTCGTGAGCCGCGAGGCGTTCGAGTACACGTTCGCGTCGGCGGAGCTCGACGTGACCGGCAAGTAGGGGCTCCCGCCGCGGGGGCCGGCCCCTACCCCAGGGCCAGCTCCTCGGCGAGGTAGCGCCCGGTGACGGACTCCGGGCACGCTGCCACCTCCTCGGGGGTCCCGGCGCACACGACGCGCCCGCCAGCCTCGCCGCCGCCCGGGCCCATGTCGATCACGTAGTCCGCGTTGGCGACCATGTCCAGGTCGTGCTCGATCACCACCACGGTCGCGCCGTGCTCCACCAGCCCCTGGAGCACGCCGAGGAGGACCTCCACGTCGAGCGGGTGCAGTCCGATCGTGGGCTCGTCGAAGACGAAGAGCGTCCCCTCCTGGCTGCGGCCGACCTCGCTCGAGAGCTTGAGGCGCTGCGCCTCGCCGCCGGATAGCGCCGGCGTGGCCTCGCCGAGCGTGAGGTAGCCGAGGCCGATGTCAGAGAGCGTCTGCAGCCTGGCTGCCGCGCGGCGGAGGCGTCCCAGGCGGCCCAGGGCCTCGTCCACGGTCATCTCCATGAGCTCGGGCAGGCTGACGTATCCGCCCTTCTCGCCGCCGGCGCCACGCGTGGTGTGCCGACGGACCTCCCATGCCGCCTGCGCATAGCGAGAGCCGTGGCAGTCTGGGCAGTCAATCTCGACGTCGGGAAGAAACTGCACGTCGAGCGATATGGTTCCGGTTCCGTCGCAGGTGGGGCACCTCAACGACCCCGTGTTGTACGAGAAGTCCCCTGCATGCAGGCCGCGGGCCTTGGCATCGGAGGTCTGCGCGAAGGCGCGCCGCAGGTCGTCCATCACGCCAGAGTACGTGGCCACCGTCGAGCGAACGTTTGCGCCGATGGGCGTGGAGTCGATGAGGGACACGCGCCGGATGCCGGGCGCCTCGCAGGTGCGCACGTGCGCGGGCAGAGCCTCGCCCTCGATGCCCGCCCTAAGCGCCGGCACCAGGCTCTCGAGCACCATCGTCGTCTTGCCGGAGCCAGAGACGCCGGTCACGGCCACCATCCGACCCTGCGGCACGTCCACGGAGAGCGGCCGCACGGTGTGGATCCGCCCGGCCTCAAGGTGAATGCGCCCCAGGTCAAACATGGCACCGCTCTCGGCGCGCTGGCGCGTGCGAATCACGCGCTCTCCCGAGAGGAAGGGCGCAATGCGAGAGGACCCGTCCTTCTCGACCTCGCAGACGCTTCCCTGGCAGATGATGGTGCCGCCGTTCTTGCCCGAGCCCGGCCCCACCTCGATGAGGTGGTCCGCATGACGCAGCACCCGCACGTCATGGTCGACCACCACGACCGAGTTGCCGTCGGCGAGAAGGTCGTCCACAACGCCGAGAAGCCCCTCGACGTTCGAGGGGTGCAGGCCGATGGATGGCTCGTCAAGCACGTAGAGCACGCCCGTCGTGCGGTTGCGTACGGCACGGGCAAGCTGCACGCGCTGGCGCTCTCCGTTGGAGAGCGTGGAGCTGGCGCGGTCGAGCGCCAGGTAGCCCAGGCCCAGCTGCCGCAGGCGCGCGATGGGCTCGGCCATGGATGCCACGATCTGCTCGGCCATGGGCGCGACCTCGGCCGGCAGCGTTTCTGCCACGCCAGGCAGCCACGCCGCAAGCTCGTCCAGCGTCATCGCCGTGGCCTCGGCCAGGTTGATGCCACGTACCTGCGGGTCTCTCGCGGCGGCCGAGAGGCGCGTGCCATGG
>JAZHSQ010000046.1:0-15724 GCA_036454645.1 Olsenella sp.
GACCCGTCCCGGCCGCCGGCGCCAGCCCGGCCGGCGGCGTCACGGTCTCGCCCGGGCCCCTGCCCACCGGTGGCGTCGGCGGGCCGTGCGGTTTTATCATCGCCTTCGCCCGACCGCGACTTCCCGCTCTCGGCTATCGTCATTCTGTTATCGGCTTTGATGGCGGAGAAGGACGCGGCGCAGCGGGGCGTCGCGCGGATGCCGCCGGGAGGTTCTCGATGGGTCTTTCGGAGAGTCCCGCGCAGGGCGCGGGGAAGGGTACCGGGCAGGCGGCGGAGGAGGACCTCCGCCCCGGGCGCGGGCCGGAGGGCGGTGCGCCCGTGACCGGCGCGCCCGTGACCAAGGTCGACCTGGTCGTCGGGTTCCTGGGCGCCGGCAAGACGACGCTCGTCAACCGCATGCTCGCCGACGGCCTCCTCGACGAGCGCCCCGTCGTCGTGGAGAACGAGTTCGGCGACGTCGCGGTGGACGGCGACCTCATCCCCGAGGGGGAGGCCAGGGTGCGCACCCTGGCGAGCGGCTGCATCTGCTGCACGCTGCGCGGCAGCTTCCTCGACTGCCTCGAGGAGGTCGTGGGGACGCTCGCCCCCTCCCGCGTCCTGATCGAGCCCACGGGCCTCGCCAACCTGCCGGACCTGCTCGCCGTCGTGCGCGACGCCTCCTCGCGGCTGCCGTGCCGCCTCAACTCGGTGACCTCGGTCGTCGACGCCTCCTGCGTGGCGGAGATGCTCGAGCTCGCCGGCGACTTCTACGCATCGCAGGTCAGGGACGCGACCTTCGTCGCGCTCACGCACACGGCGGGCCTCGGCACCGCCGAGCGCGAGGGGGCCCTGCGCGCGGTGCGCTCACTCACGTCCTGTCCCGTCATGGACGTCGACGCGGCTGGCGGCCCGAGCGGCCTCGAGGTCCTCGCCGCCTCGGAGGCCGCGCTCGCCGAGGCGGCGCGCCTGGGTGCGGCGCCCCTGCCGGCCCCGGGCGGCGCGGGCGACGGCCGCGCGGCGGGCGAGAAGGACGCGGGCGAGAAGGACGCGGGCCCCGCGGCGCCGTGCGGGGAGGGCGCGGCCGGCACCGCGGGCGGCCACGGCGACGCGTGCCACCACGGCCACGACCACCACGGCCACGACCACCACGGCCACCTGCACGCGCCCGGCGGCTTCGGGTCCTTCTCCTTCCTCCCGGCCCGCGCGTTCTCCGAGGGTGACGTCGAGCGGCTGCTCGAGGACCTGCGCTCCGTGCGCGCCGGGCGCGTCGTGAGGGCCAAGGGCTTCCTCGCCCGCGAGGACGGGGACGGCCTGGAGCACGTCGATCTCGCCGGTGGCGGCTGCGAGCACGAGAGGTCCAGCTACCGGGGCGCGCCGAAGCTCGTCGTGATCGGCGTCGGCCTCGACGGCGGGGAGCTGGCGCGCGTCGTGGGGACGGAGCCGGAGCCGTAGGGCCGCGGCGCCAGGGAAGCAGGGGCAGGGAAGGCCGGCGGAGCGCCGGCCGCGCGAGAGGGGAGCGGCAGATGGCTGCCAGGAGCAAGGAAGAGCTGGTCGGCGAGCTCAGGGACTGCGTCGTCGACATGGAGGACGAGCGGGTGGCCGACGTCGCGCGCGAGTACGTCGACGCCGGCTACGACGTGCGCGACGGCATCTTCGACGGGCTCGTCGCCGGCATGAACCGCGTGGCCGAGCTCTACGAGGAGGAGGAGTACTTCATCCCCGAGCTGCTGATCTGCTCGGACGCCATGTACAACGGGCTCGACGTGATGAGGCCCATGCTCGAGGGGGGCGACGTCCCCCAGAAGGGCACGGTCGTGATCGGCGTCGTGCAGGGCGACACGCACGACATCGGCAAGAACCTGGTCAAGATCATGCTCGAGTCCTCGGGCTACCGCACGGTCGACCTCGGCCGCGACATCGCGCCCGAGCGCTTCGTCGAGGCCGTGCGCGAGGAGGACGCCGACGTGGTCGCCATGTCGACCCTGATGAGCACGTCGATGGCGAACATGGGCAAGGTCGTGGAGGCGCTCGAGGCCGCGGGCCTGCGCGACCGCGTCAAGGTCATCGTCGGCGGCGGCCCCATCTCGCAGGGCTTCGCCGACAAGATCGGCGCGGACGGCTACTCGCGCACGGCGACCGACGCCGTGAAGCTGCTGGACCGCCTCCTGGGCTACGACGAGGAGGAGACGGACGAGGACGAGCTGGTGGGTTCGCGTGCCTAGCGCGGCCAGGGGCCTCGGCGACGGGCGCGCGGCCGCGCCGGAGGTCCCCGCGGCCCAGGCGGCGGCCGCCCCGAGCGAGCGCGAGCGGCTGCTCTCGATCCTCGCCGGCGCCGGCACGGACCGCCCGGCCTGCGTCATCCCCGGCGGCATGATGAACATGACGACGACGGAGGTGGCGCGCGCCGCGGGCGTCAGGCTCCCCGAGGCGCACACCGACCCGGCCGAGATGGCCCGCCTCGCCCGCGCGGCGCACGACCTGGCCGGGATCGAGAACTACGGCGTGCCCTTCTGCATGACCGTGGAGGCCGAGGGCATGGGCGCCTCGGTCGACCTCGGGGACGAGTCGTGCGAGCCCCACGTGGTGCGCGGCGCCATCCCGAGCGCCGCCGACCTGGGCGAGCTGCGCCCGCTCGACCCCTCCCGCGGGCGCGCCGCCACCACGCTCGCGGCCATAAGGGCCCTGCGCGCCCTGGACGACGGCGTGCCGGTCGTGGGCAACCTCGTGGGCGCGGTCAGCGTCGCGGGCACGGTGCTCGACATGGAGGTCCTTCTCCGCGAGATGGTGCGCCGGCGCGAGCAGGCGCACGCGCTGTGCGAGCTCGTGGCGCAGGGGCTCGTCGACTACGGGCGGGCCATGGTCGAGGCGGGCGCGGACGTCGTCTGCATCGCGGAGCCCTCGGGCACGGGAGAGATCCTGGGTCCCCGGCTCTTCGGCGCCTACACGGTGCGCTACCTCAACGAGGTCATCGCCGGCATCGGGGCGCCCGCGACCATCGTGCACATCTGCGGCAGGCTCGACCGCGTGCTCGACGAGGTCGAGCGGATCGACTGCGACGCCTTCAGCTTCGACGCGACCATCTCGGTGCGCGCGATGCGCGAGCGGCTGCCGGGCAGGGTCCTCATGGGCAACGTCTCCACCTTCGCCCTGGAGGAGGCCACGCCCGAGAAGGTCCGGCGCATGACCGGCGTCACGCTGCGCTCGGGCGTCGACGTGGTGGCGCCCGCCTGCGGCATCTCGATGTCGACGCCGACCGAGAACCTCCGGGCGATGACGGACGCGGTGAGGGAGTGGGCGCCCGCCCGGTAGGGCGGACCCGGGCGGCGCGCGGGCCGGGCCGGAAGGCGCGGGCCCGGGCGGCAGGCGGGCCGGGAGGCGCAGCCCGGCGCCACCGGCGTCGGCGCCGCCCCACGACGAGCGGAAGGGATGCGAAGGAATGCCCAAGGTACGGCTCCTGAGGCAGAACGAGGAGGTCGAGTGCGAGCGGGGCGCGAACCTCTACGCCCTCCTCGCCGCGCGCGACCTGGTGGACGGCCCCTGCGGCGGCAAGGGCGTCTGCGGCAAGTGCGCGGTCGCGGTCGACGGCAGGCGCACCCTGGCGTGCGCCTACGCGGTCGAGAAGGACGTGGACGTCGTCACCTCGCCCAAGGACGACATCGCCGACATCGAGGTCGCCGGCTACCACGTGGACGTGGAGCCGGACCCTGCCGGCGAGGGCGAGCTCGGCCTCGCGGTCGACGTCGGCACCACGACCGTCGTGGCGACCCTGGTGGAGCTCCGGTCGGGCAGGGAGCTGCGCTCGTCCGCCTGCCTCAACTCGCAGAAGGCCTACGGCCAGGACGTGATCACCCGCATCCACTTCACGATGGACGAGCCGCGCGGGCTCGAGGTCCTCTCCGGGCTCGTGCGCGCCGACGTCGAGCGGCTCGCCGCGGCGGCCTGCGCGGGGGAGGGGGCGAGCCCGTCGCAGGTGAGGAGGGTCGTCGTCAGCGGCAACACCACGATGGTCCACCTCTTCGCGGGCGTGGACCCCTCCTCGATCGCCCAGGCCCCCTTCAAGCCGCGGCTCACGGGCGCCGTGCGCGGCACGGGCACGGACTTCGGCCTCGCCTCGCTCGCCGCGGCGGAGGTGTTCTGCGTGCCGTGCGTGGCCGCCTACGTGGGCGGCGACATCGTCTCCGGCGTCGTCGCCTGCGACCTGCTCGCCCCCGGCGCCGAGCGCACGCTCTTCATCGACATCGGCACCAACGGCGAGATCGTGCTCGCCGACGCGGGCGAGCTCGTGACCTGCTCGTGCGCCGCAGGGCCCGCCCTCGAGGGGATGAACGTCAGCTGCGGCATGCGCGCCTCGGCCGGCGCCATCGAGGACGTGAGGATCCGCGGCGACGCCCTCGAGTACCGCACGATCGGCGGCGGCGAGCCGCGCGGCATCTGCGGCAGCGGCATCGTCGCCGCCGTGGGCCAGGGGGTCGCCTCCGGGGTGATCGGGCGCTCCGGGCGCCTCTCCAAGGCGTCGCCCCTCGTGGCGAGGAGGGACGGCCGCCTCGCGCTCGTCCTGGACGAGGCGCGCGGCCTCTGCCTCACCCAGGCCGACGTCCGCCAGGTGCAGCTCTCCAAGGGCGCCATCCTCGCGGCGATCGAGGCCCTCCTCCGCGACAGGGGCCTTGGCGCCGAAGACGTCGCCCGCGTCCTCGTGAGCGGGCAGTTCGGCAGGCACCTGAGCGCGGAGAGCCTGGTGGACGCGGGGTTCTTCCCGCGCGCGTGGGAGGGGCGGATAGCCTACACGGGCAACACGTCGCAGTCCGGCGCGGTGCTCTGCCTCGTCTCCGAGGAGATGCGCGAGAGGAGCGAGCGGGTGGGGAGCCACGCGCACTACCTCGAGCTCTCGACGCTCGAGGGATACGACCGGCTGTTCGTCGACGCGATGTCGTTCGGCTAGGCGCGCGCGGACGGAGAAGAGGGGGAGAGGATGCCAAAGTTCCTGCTCAAGAGCTGCCAGAACCCGGATTCCGACAAGGTCGCGGAGGTCCGCGCCAGCCTGGGCGCGAGCTGGGAGGGGGTCTACGCGAGCGCGGAGGGGATCTCTACGCTCGCCCGCGCCGTGCGCGACGCGCGCGGCCAGGCCTTCTGCCTGCTGCCGTTCTGCCACACCGTCGAGGCCGAGGCCATGGGCGCCCGCGTCAACCTCGGCGACGAGGTCTCGGTCGCCCGCGCCGGAGAGCCTACCTGCTCCTCCCTGCGCGACGTCCTGGGCCTCGAGCTCGCGCTCGACCGCACGGAGCGCCTCCCCAGGATGCTCGAGGCCACCTCGCTGCTCGCGCGCTCGGGCGAGAAGGTCATGTACTCCGTGAGCGGCCCGCTCTCGATCCTCTCGTGCCTGATGGACCTGGGCGACGTCTTCCGGGAGTGGCGCCGCGAGCCCGACCTCGTGCGCGAGGCGCTCGCCCACCTGCGCGAGCAGGTGGCGCCCTACGCGCTGGCCGCGGCGCGCGCCGGCGCGGCCAGCGTGGAGCTGGCGGACCCGCCGGCGGCCGTCTCCATCGTGGGGCCGCGCGTGGCCGCGGACGTGGCCGAGCTCTTCACCACGCCCCTCGTCCGGGAGCTGGCGCAGGGCATGCCCGCGGGCGCCGAGGTCGTCCTCTGCCCGCTCGCCGCGCCCGCGACGGCCGCGCAGACGACGGCGCCCGCAGCCGCGCGGGTCGGCTGCGGGCGCGCGGCGGGCCGGCGGTGCCGCCGGCCCCAGGTCCTTCTCGCCCGGCGCTACTGCGTGAGCTCGAGGTAGAGCCAGCGGTACTGCTGGGCCGACCTCTCCCACGAGACGTCCTTCTCCATGTCGCGCTGGACCATCTGGTCCCAGCACCAGCGGTTGGTGAAGTAGAGCGTCTTGGCGCGGTTGACGGCGTCGTAGAGCAGGCCGGACTCGTAGCGGTCGAACGTGAAGCCGTTGCCCTGGTTGGAGAACTTGTTGTACGGCTCGACCGTGTCCTTGAGGCCGCCGGTCTCGCGCACGATGGGCACGGTGCCGTAGTGCATGGCGATGAGCTGCGTGAGCCCGCACGGCTCGAAGCGCGAGGGCACGAGCAGGGCGTCCGCGCCGGCGTAGATCCGGTGCGCGCGGGCCTCGTCGTACATGATGCTGGAGCAGACCTGGCCCTTGTAGGCGTTCTCGAAGTAGCGGAAGGAGTCCTCGTACTCGGCGTCGCCCGTGCCGAGGACGACCACCTGCGTGTTGCCGTCGATCAGGCCGGGGAGGACGTCGCGCACGAGGTCGAGGCCCTTCTGGTTGGTCAGGCGCGAGACGAGGCCGATGACCATCTTGCGATCGTCCTGCTCGAGGCCGAGCTCCTCCTGCAGGGCGCGCTTGTTGCGCGGCTTCTGCTCGAGGACGTCGCCCAGGTCGTAGGGGGCGGCGAGGAGGGAGTCTGCGGACGGGTCCCACATCTCGTAGTCGATGCCGTTCACGATGCCGCGCAGCTTCCAGGAGTAGTACCTCAGATGGTCCTCGAGGTGCTCGCCGTACTCGGGCGTCTGGATCTCCTGGGCGTAGGTGCCCGAGACGGTCGTGACCTTGTCAGCGTAGGCGATGCCGCCCTTGAGGGCGTTGGCCTCGGTCCAGTTCTCCTGCAGCGCGCCCATGTTGAAGACGCTGTCGGGCAGGTTGGTCCAGTACTTGATGGTCGGGATGTCGTACTTGCCCTGGAAGCGCAGGTTGTGGATCGTGAGCACGCACTTGGAGCGGCCGAGCGGCGTCCCCTGGAACATGGTGCGCAGGAAGACGGGCACGAGCGCCGCCTGCCAGTCGTGGCAGTGGATCACGTCGGGCGTCCAGCCCATGTAGTTGAGGGCCGCGAGCGCCGCCTTGGAGAAGTAGCAGTAGCGCGGGATGTCGTCCACGAGGTTGGTGTAGGGGTTGCCGTAGGAGAAGAAGTCCTGGTTGTCGATGAAGTCATAGACCACGCCGCTCTCCGCGACGTACTCCATGACGCCCACGTAGAAGGTGCGGCCGTCGGAGCAGAGGTCCATGTCGAAGGAGCCGCGGTAGACCATCCTCTCCTGCCACTCCTGCTTGATGCAGGCGTAGCGCGGCAGGATGACCTTCACGTCGCAGTTCTGCTTGATGAGGGCCTTGGGCAGGGCGTACATGACGTCGCCGAGGCCGCCGGTCTTCACGAACGGGAAGCACTCCGAGCCGATGAACGCGACGCTGCGGCGCGGCTGCGGGAGCTCGGGCTCGGGCGCGGGCGCGGGCTTGGCCGCGGCGGCCGGCTCGGGCGTGGGCGCGGGCTCAGGCTTGGCCTCCGGCTCGGGCGCGGCGGGCTCGGGCTTCGGCTCAGCCTTGGGCTCCGGCTTCGGCTCCGGCTTCGGCTCGGGCTTGGCTGCAGGCTTCGGGGCCGCCTTGGGCTCAGGCTCGGGCTTGGGAGCGGCGGCTGGCTTGGCCTCGGGCTCGGGCTTGGCCTCGGGCTTGGGCTTGGAGGCGGCAGCTGGCTCCGGCTTGGCCTCGGCCTTCGGTGCCTCGACGGCCTTGGCCGCGGACTCGGGCTTGGCCTCGGACCTCACCGCGGGCTTCGAATCGACCTTGGCTGTGGCCTTCGGCGCTGCGTCCGGCTTGGGGGAGACGGGCTTCTCGGTCGCCTCGACCTCGACAGCCTTGACGCTTGCCGCCTTGGCCTCGGTCGCCTTCGTCCCGGCCGCCTTGGCCGCCTTGGCCTCGTCCTTCTCGGACTCCGGCTTGGCCGTGGCCTTGCTGGCGGCTGGCTGCTTCTTGGCGGCCGCGCGCGTCGACGTGCTGGGGGACTTTGCCCTGGCCGACGACGCCCTCCTGGTGCGGGACTTCGACGTCGACCGCCTGTTGGATGACTGAGAAGTGTTCTTTGCCATGATCAACTCCCAAGTGTCGGTGCGGGCCAATAAAACAGTTGTCCTATTTGTACCGCAACTGCCGCCCGAGCGGGCGGGCCGACCCCTGCGCGCCACCCGTTTCTCGGGTGGGGGCGGTGGCGACGGCATCCCTCGGCACTCCCTCGGTCGGGGCGAGAAGGACCCGGGGCCCAGGGCCACGACCGGCCAGGCGGATGTTGCGCAACATCGTGCCGACCCCGCGCATATACCATTGCTACTAGTTGGCTGCGCGGGTGACGCACCGTCGAAGCGGACGCCCGCCGCGCTCCGTGCGGCGCGGCCCGCCGACCGGGCGGCTGACCTTCTCATCCAGACTGGCAGGAGGAAGAATGTTCTGCTCGAACTGTGGCGCAAAGCTGGAACCGGACGCGCGCTTCTGCAACTCCTGCGGGGCGCCCGTCGTGCGTGACGCGGGGGAGAAGGACGCCGGCCCCGCGCAGCCCACGGCGCAGACCGCGCCCGGCGCGACCGTCCCCATCTCCTACGCGCCGACGGGCGCGGCCGCTCCCGTCTCCCGACCGCAGGCCGGTGCGCAGGCGGGTGCCGCCTGCCCCGGCGCCGGCGCGGCCCGACCGCAGGCCGGGGGCGCGTACCAGCAGCCCGCCGCGAGTCCGGAGGACTGGGCGCGCGAGGGCGACGGGGACGACGGGAGGCGCGGCCACAGGGGGCTCACCGTCGCGCTCGTGATACTCGCCGTGGTGGCGGCGCTCGCGGTGGCGGGCGCGGCCCTCGTCGTCGCCGGCGTCGTCCCCAACCCGGTCGAGGCCATAGCGGGCGGCGCCTCCGGCGAGGCGACCACGGGAGCCGCGGGCGCGGACGCTGCGGGCTCGGACGCCCCGGGTTCGGGCGAGGCGAGCGCGCAGGAGGGCTCGACGGCGCAGGGCGACGGCAAGTCGGACGGCTCTACGCCCGACGGCTCCACGCCCGACGCGTCGGGCGACGCCCAGGCCGGCTCCTCGTCGACCGACGACGGCAAGGCGGAGGAGGCCCCGGCGGTCGCGCCCGACAGCTTCGAGGGCATCACGACCGCAACCGCCTCGAGCACGCTCGGTACGGACGGCATCAACACCTACGACCCCGAGAACGTGCTCGACGACGACCCGAGCACCTGCTGGTCGGAGGGCGTCAACGGCGTGGGCGTGGGCGAGAGCATCACGCTCTCGGGCGACGGCGAGCAGCTGTTCTCCGGCTTCAGGATCAGGAACGGCTACCAGAAGTCCAATGCGGTCTACATCAACAACGCGCGTCCGATGGAGATCGAGGTCCAGGTGGACGGCAAGGCGGTCATGACCGTGACGCCGAGCACGAACAGCTCCAACAAGGTCGACACGTACAGCCTCCCGGAGCCGACCGTGGGGACGTCGATCACCTTCGTGATCAAGAAGGCCGTCGTGGGCGACAGGTACGACGACACCTCGATCTCCGAGATCTCCGTCTTCTAGGGTCGGGGACGGGGCCCGCGTCCTTCTCGCCTCCCCGCGCGCCGACGAGCGCGGCGTGCGGTGGGGCACCCTGGGCGCCCGGTGGGGCTTCTGCCGAATGTGGAGAAGTTGGGAGCGAGGGCTTTCTGCGGGTTTCGCTTGATTTTGCGAGGGAGCTCCCGTATAGTTGTTCAGGCGTTGCGCATGCGCGCACATACGGGCGTTTAGCTCAGGGGGAGAGCGCTTCCCTGACACGGAAGAGGTCAGAAGTTCAAATCTTCTAACGCCCACCATAATGTCACAGGCCAGAGGCTTAAGCCTCCGGCCTGTTTTTTGTCCGGTTCCTTCGGCTTCGCCTTCGGACCCCGGACGGCGGGCCCCGGCTCCGGGCGGCTGGGGCCGGGAGGCCTCGCGATTACGCACGATTGGGCTTAAGGTTTGTGTATTGCTGGGCTTTTGTCGGCCGTTTCCCCAGTCGTGCGTAATTCCGCGGAGGTGCCCCGAGACCGGAGCCGCCCCCGGCCGGGGGCGCCCTGCGGCCGCAGGAGCCCCGCTGCCGCAGGCGCCCCGAGACCGGGGCCGCCCACGCCCGCGGGCGTGCCCAGAAAAGTTAATGGAGGGTGTCAGATGGTAGCTCGAGCCGCGACGCGCCCCCACGTCGGCGCCTAGAATCTGGTCCGACGACGACGGGGAGGGGGCCTGCCATGCAGGCGGTCGAGATAGTCTCCAAGGGCAGCTACCATATCGGCGGCAAGAAGGTCACGATCGAGGGGAGCGCGCCCAAGCGGACGCGGTTCTGGCCGGGCGGACCCCCGGTCACCTACGACCCCAACGGGGACTTCCAAGCCGGCCAGATGTACGTGCAGTACACCGAGCTCGCCCATCCTGAGCTGCCCTATCCCGTGTGCATGATCCACGGGGGCGGCGCCTCGGGCGCGCTGTGGGAGACCACGCAGGCGGGCGGTCCCGGCTGGGAGCTCATGTTCCTGTAGAACGGGCTCAACGTGAACGTCTCGGACGGCGTCGAGCGCGGTCGCTCGTCGTGGGCCCAGTTCCCCGAGATAAACGAGGGCAAGCCGATGTTCCAGAGCTACGCGGAGCGCTGGACCACCTACAGGCTCGGACCAAAGCCGGGGGTCCCCTTCGAGGGGAGCCGCTTCGACGCGAGCAAGTACGACCAGTTCATGAAGCAGCAGGTCCCGCGCTGGACGACCTCGAACGCCATGGTGCAGGCGGCCTACGACGAGTACTTCGGGAGTCTCGACGGTGGCTGCATCATCCTCGCGCACAGCCAGGGGAGCCTCTTCGCGCTCGAGTCCGCGCTCAGGTACCCGCAGAACGTCCGCGGGATCGTGCTCGTGGAGCCTTCCTCGACGCTCGACCCGAAGGAGCGCGACGTCTCGGCCCTCGAGGGGACGCCCTTCCTCTTCGTCTACGGCGACTTCCTCGATGACGCCCACAAGGTCGACGGGTACGTCTGGCCGGGGCAGTTCGCCTACGAGGGCAGCATGCGCCGCCTCCACGAGCACCTCTCGCACGTGGGCGGCGACAGCACCTGGATGGAGCTCCCGAGGCTCGGCATCCGCGGGAACACGCATGCCACGATGCTCGAGGACAACAGCCGCCAGATCGCCGACCTCATCTGCGACTGGATCAAGGGGCACGTGAGGTAGGGGCGAGAAGAGCACGTGAGGTAGGGGCGAGAAGAGCGCGTAGATGAGGTAGGCCAGGACGGAGCCATAGTCGCGCCCGAAGGCCTAGGTCGCCACGGAGCTAGGAGCCATACTTCGCTCTCATCTCGGCCTGAAGGTCGGCGAATGGCCGCACCCTGCCGGCGGCAGTGTCAGCCTCCGCCTCGGCGATCTTGGCTTCGAAGGACGCCTGTCTCAGAAGGCGCTCGTAGCGTTCGTAGACCTCGCTACTCAGGACGACCATCTTGCGCTTGCGCCCCTCCATCACCTGCACGGGCTCGCCAGCCTCCTCGACCGTGCGCGTGAAGCGTGCCGTATCCTGCATGTCCGCGACCGTCGCAAAGGTAGCAATGCCAAGCCTCCTAGATAGCAGCAATTTTATGTCGCTATTGTGGCACTGAGATGTCCACGTCGAGATAGCGATTGTGGTCCGCAGCTCGCTGGCCGCGGAGAATGAGCAATCGTCCTCGAGAAATGGCTTCCAGCCGGCAGGTCCCGGGCGTCGGGTCTCGGACGACGGGCCCCGGCTCCGGGCGGCTGGAGCCGGGAGGTCGCACCGGATTACGCACGATTGGGCTTAAGGTTTGTGTATTGCTGGGCTTTTGTCGGCCGTTTCCCCAGTCGTGCGTAATTCCGCGGAGGTGCCCCGCGGCTGGGGGCGCCCGCGGCAGGAGGCGCCCCGCGGCCGGGGGCGCCCCGCGGGCGGGGCGGGCCTTCGGCCACGGGCGGGCCGAGGGCCCGTTGCCACGCGAAGCGCGAAACTGGGCCGCCGTCGCGAAGGTCGCCGCGCGTACGGGAGACTTGCCCTTGGCGGACGGGCTGGGTGGGACGGCTCGCGGTGCTGTAGAATATGACTTAAAATTTGCGGCAAATAGGAGGCAAGATGCCGAACATCAGGCCGGTCTCGGACCTGCGCTCATATAGCAGCGTCCTCGACGAGGTGGCCCAAGGCTCCCCCGTCTTCCTCACCAAGAACGGGCGCGGCAGGTACGCGATCCTCGACATCTCCGACTACGAGCGCTACGAGGCGGAGCAGACTCTCCTCGCCCAGCTCGACCACGGGAGGAGGTCCGCCGAGGAGCGCGGCACGCTGAGCACCGACCAGCTGCGCGCGCGACTCGCGGAGCGCTTGGCCAAGGGGGAGTAAGTGGAGCTGGCCTGGTCTGCCGATGCGGTGGATGACCTCTATGCCCTCGTCGACTACATATCAGACGACCTTGGCAGCCCTGCGTCTGCCCAGCGTCTCTTCGAGTCCATCCTCGAGAAGGCGCGTCTCTTTGCGGACTTCCCGGGTGCCGCCGCAATCCTGAGGACTCAGAGCGGAGCCAACACGGGGTACCGTTACATGGTCTGCGAAAACTGGATGCTCTTCTTCAGCCTCGAGGGCCAGCGGGCGCTTGTCGTGAGAGTTCTGTACGGGAAGAGCGACTACATGAAGGCGCTGTTCGGCGAGATGGGGAAGTGAGCCGTGCCCCGCTCGCGAGGCCCCTGGCAGGATCTCGGACTGGAGCGGCCGAGGCGCGCAGCCTGACGTTAGACGCAAAGCGTGCTCGCCGGACCCCATAGTCGTCCGCCCTTCCGCCTACCGACAGTCCGCTGCCTGCAGATACTTGTTAGATACCCAGAGAATAAGATTAAACAGTAATCCCATAATAGTCTGAGTATGGAGCCGGAGGCATCGCCATGGCTAAGAGAATTATTGTCGAACATAGGAACCGTGGCTGCCTGACTGGATGCTTTGAGGTATTCGTCGCCCTGATCGTGATTTATATGCTTGTCTCGGTGCTTGCTGTAGTGGGCTGCATTCTAGCGGGCGTCGGCTTGTGGTTCCTGGCGCGATATATCTGGCGGGCGCTCGCACGCGAGAGGCCAGACATAGGGTTCGTGAAATGGGGCATGAAGTTGGCCCCCATCACGCGCAAGGTCATTGCGGGGGCACTTTGCATGCTTGTGAGTATTACGCTCATAGGCTGCTTGTCGGGTGCGGGTTCTGCCAACAGTCCTACGACCTCGAGCTCGAACTCCGGGCAACAGAGCGAGCAACAGAATGAACAGCAGAGCGAGCAAAATGCCACGCCCGTCGAAACTTCGGATGATGCAGCTAGCAGCGAGACTGAGAAACAGACGGTTGATATGACCGTCCACTTCATCGATGTCGGGCAGGGGGATTCCGAGCTCGTAATGCTGCCCGACGGTAAGACCATGCTCATCGATGCCGGCGACACATCCGCAGGGCAAGCTGTTTTGAGGTATCTCAAGGACCAAGGCGTCTCTAAGATTGACTATCTTGTAGCTACACATCCTGATGAGGATCATATCGGTGGCATGACAGACGTGCTCGCCGCGTTCGACGTGGGCGAGATCTGGATGCCCGACGCGAGCAAAGACACGGAGACCTTCAATGCCTTCCTCGATGCCGTACAGGGTAAGGAGCTGACGGTGCGGAAGGCTTATGCTGGTGAAAATATTGGTGATAGCGGTGACTACGCTCTCGACATCCTCGGGCCTGCCCAGGACATGCAATCAGAGGATGCCAACGACTACTCAGTCGTCATCAAGCTCACGTACGCCTCGGATACCTTCTTGTTCACGGGTGACGCTACCGCTCAGGAGATTATTGCTGATAACCCAGGTCACATAGACGTTCTTAAGGTAGCTCATCACGGTAGCGAGACAGGAACGACCGCGGAGCTCGCGAAGGCGCTTACTCCTAAGTACGCCATCATGTCCTATGCCGATGGCAACTCCTATGGGCACCCCGACCAGAGTGTGCTCGATGCGTTGAACGGCGTGTCGGCCATGATTTATGGCACTGGTGTCAATGGCACGGTCGTGGTCACCTCTGACGGCTTGGATATCAGCGTTAAAACCGCCAGGGAAGGTACGGTCGTTGCCGGCGTGAGCGCCGCTGAGAAAGATCGTCAGGAGCAAGAGACGGCAGCGCAGGATGAAGCGCAGCAGAGTCAAGAGGACAAGGACGAGACCGTTTATATCGCGCCAAGCGGCAACAAGTACCATCGCTCGGGATGCCGGTACCTCAGGAAGTCCGGCGGCGGTACGCCCATCAGCAAGAAGGACGCCGAGGCGAGAGGTCTGACGCCTTGCAGCGTATGTAACCCGTAAGGAGGCAGGACGTGATTGTTGATAGGGTCGAGGGTGGGCTTGCCGTGGTCGAGATTTCCAGGGGAAAGATGGCCAACGTGCCTGTGAGCCTGATAGACGGACGTGTCCGTGACGGTGCCGTGCTGGTGAAGAAGGCAGACGGCACCTATTCCGTAGACGAGAAAGAGACCGAGCGGCGTATGAGGCAAGCGAGGTCAAGGTTGGATGGGCTTTTCGGCAAGTAACAATCTGCGTGACGTGCATCAAGCCCATCGGGATATCCTGGCGGGCTTGATGTGTTATTGCGACTGATTTCGACCTCCGCTCTGTTTAGTACGCACCTAGTTCCACGAATCAATTGTCCCTTTGGTATACGGTTGTCTCCTTGTCCTTCTACGCTCATGGGGAGTTCCGTGGCCTTTTCGGATTACGCACGATTGGGCTTAAGGTTTGTGTATTGCTGGGCTTTTGTCGGCCGTTTCCGCAGTCGTGCGTAATTCCGCGGAGGCCCCCACGGTCGGGGGCGCCCCCGCAACCGGAGGCCCCCGCGGCCGGGGGCGCCCTGCGGCCAAGGCCGCCCGCAGCCAAGGCCGCCCGCCGTTGGGCGAGAAGACCTTACCAGAGTAAAGAAAAAACATACCATGGGCAGAGGAGCGCGCCCCGCGCCCCGCAAGCGCCAAAGCCAGACGAGGGGGCGAGCCAGCCGCCCCCGAGAAAGGAAGCGTCCCATGGATCTCAACCTCAAGGACAAGGTCGTTCTCGTCACCGGCTCGACCGGCGGCATCGGCTCCGCGATCGCCCGCGCGTTCGCCGCGGAGGGCTCCAAGCTCGCGCTCTCCTCCACCCGCCAGGAGAAGCTCGACAAGCTGATCCCCACGCTGGGGGCGGACGCGGACCACGCGCGTGGATTCGTCTGCGACGCCACCAAGGAGGAGCAGGTCAAGAAGCTGGTGGACGACACCGTCGCCGCCTACGGGACCATCGACGTCGTGGTCAACAACGCCGGCTACGAGAGCAAGGTCTGCCCCATCGCCGACCAGACCACAGAGGAGTTCGTGAAGGCCTACACCCTGAACGTCTACTCGCCCATGTGGCTCATGAAGTACGCCTCGCCGGTCCTGGCGGAGAAGGGCGCGGGCTCCATCGTCGTCCTCGCCTCCGCCGGCTCCTACACGCCCACGGCCACGATGCAGGCGTACGTGAGCTCCAAGTACGCCGTCGCCGGCCTCACCAAGTGCGTGGCGCAGGAGCTCATGCCCAAGGGCGTCCACGTCAACTACGTATGCCCGGGCCCGGTCGACACGGACATGATGCGCCGCATCGAGCGCGACACCTTCGGCGACGCCAAGACGCACGAGGAGGCCGAGAAGATCTTCGCCTCCACGGCGCTCGACAAGCGCTACGCGCGCCCGGAGGAGGTCGCCAACGCCGTCCTCTTCCTGGCCTCCGACGTCACGGCACACACCACCGGCATGGGCTTCAACCTGGACGCCATCGTCCCCGCGCACTAGGGGCGCACGGCGGCCGCCGTGGCGCGCCACGGGCGCCGTCGGCTCCCGCACAGGGGGCGCCGGCGGCATCGCGCCCGCAAGAGGGGCGCGATGCCCTGGCAGGGCCTGGCCTGGCTGCA
>JAZHSQ010000047.1:0-14954 GCA_036454645.1 Olsenella sp.
AAGGCAGGGGGCGCCGGGCGGGCAGCATGCCCTCCCGGCGCCCCCTTGCAACCGTCCCGCGGCCTTCTCGCGGCCCCCTCCTACGCGCGGACGACGGAGATGCGCTCGCGCACGTGGGCGTCCGCGGTGCGCTCCGCCTCGTCCACGATGGCGATGGCGTAGTCGGCGTAGGAGATAACCGACTCGCCGCGGGAGTTGGTCGTGAGCTCCTCGCAGGCGAGCAGGTACCTGCCGGTGCGCTCGCCGTCGGCCTGGAAGTCGGCCGCCGGGGAGACGAAGGTCCAGCGCACGTCGTCGCGCCCGCGGAGCTCCTCGAGCGCCTTGCCCTGGGCCTTGGCCAGCGGCTTGAAGGCGTCCGGGAAGTCGGGGGTGTCGACGAGCTGGACCTCGTGCTCGGCGTCGACGTAGAGGCTGCCGGCGCCGCCGACCACGATCAGGCGGGCGTCGGTCCCGGAGAGGGCGTCCGCGAGGTGGGCGGGAAGGGGTAGCGGGCACAAATTAGTTCTGTAGGTTCCCGAGGGATACCTTTGGGGCTGACCTGGCGCTTCGCAGGTCCCCATATAAAGAAAAACCCGGAGGGGACACCTCCGGGTTGACCATTCAATGGTCGGCTCGACTGGATTTGAACCAGCGACCTCTCGGTCCCGAACCGAGCGCTCTACCATGCTGAGCCACGAGCCGTTACGGCGTCTTATGTTAGCAGAGTTTCCGGGCTTTGGCCCCGGGAATTTGGCTCGACGAGGAAATGGTCACAGCCGCCCGCGACCACCACCTCGGCCGCCCGTCCGCGCCCGCCGAGGCGCGCCTGGCCTCGGAGGCAACCGCCTCGGCCGCCTCGCCGGACTCGCAGATGGCGAACACGCAGCTGCCGGAGCCCGTGACCTGGCAGGCCACGACGCCCTCCCGGGAGGAGAGCCACCCCCTCACGCGGTCGACCTCCGGCAGGAGGCGCCGGGCGACGGGGTCGAGGTTGTTCTCGACCAGGGCCGCGACGGCGCGGGCGTCCGAGGCCCTGAGGGCGGAGCAGATCGGCGCGGGGTCGGCGGCGGGGCCGTGCAGCCGGTCGAACTCGCGGTAGGCCGCGGGCGTGCTCACGCCCGGCCCCTCGGGGCGTACGAGCGCGACGGGCACGCCGTCGAGCGGCGGGAGCCTCTCCTTGGGGACGTCCCCGGCGCCCACGAGCAGCGTAGGTGCCGGGTCGAGGAAGAAGGGGACGTCGGCGCCCACGGCGCGCGCCGCCTCGGCCACGCGCGCGTCGCGCGGGTCGACCCCCCAGAGCTCGCAGAGGGCGAGCAGGACGCTCGCGGCGTCCGAGCTCGAGCCGCCCATGCCGCTCTGCTCGGGGATGTGCTTCTCCAGCGTGACCCGCACGTCCGCGGGGCGGCCCAGGGCCGCCGCGAGCAGCGAAGCCGCCCTGAAGGCGGTGTTGCTCTGCTCGGGGAAGCCCGCGGGCGGAACGCAGAAGACCGAGAGGGCGCCTGCCGGCTCCACGCGCACGACGTCGGCGAGGTCGAGCGCGACCATCACGGAGTCGACGCGGTGGTAGCCCCGCGCGTCCTTCTCGGCATGCACGCCGAGGTGCAGGTTCACCTTGGCGGGAGCCAGCCGCGTGACGGCGCGGGAGGCTTGGGCGCAGGCGCTCATGGCGCTAGTCCACGGCCTCGAAGTCGAACATGCGCTCGTTGGTGTTGGCGTCGAAGAGCTCGACGGTGCCCGTGAGCACGTCCACGTACTGGTAGGACTGGCGCGCCTTGCGGCCCCTGCGCTCCTCGACCTCGATCACGAAGAGGGAGGGGTGGGCCTGCACGAGCACGCCGGTGCGCTCGACGATGCGCGAGCGGCCCATGTTGGCGCGCACCTTGATGCGCTGGCCGACGTAGTGGCTCAGCTCCTCGTGGATGAGGTCTACCCTGTTCACTGGAGGTATCTCGTTCTCCATAGCATCACTCTTCCTGGCACGGACGCCTTGGAAAATAGCCAGAATAATGTCAGGCTTCCTATCGTCAAACTATATTAGAATAGCCTGTTACCCGGTGCGGACGCACCGGCCTGGCGCAATCGCGCAATCTCCATCTCACGGATAGCCCGCCCCATGGGCGCCCCTCGCGGCCGCACCGCCCCTGCCGCCTCCGTACCCCGGCGACGGCAGGGGCGCACGCCGCCGCACGAGCGCTACACTTGCCAGGGCCCGGCCGAGGCGCGTCCGCGCCCGCCCGCCGGAGCCTCACGCACACCGCGACCTGGGAGCAGGAATGAACAAGCAACGCGCCAGCAAGGTGCTCGCGAACCTCCGCGAGCTCGGCCTCGGGCAGGCCATCGTCACGGACCCGCTGTCGATCTGGTACCTCACCGGCTACTACACCGAGCCCTACGAGCGCTTCCTCGCGCTCTACCTCACCGAGGCGGACGGCGCCCCCAGGGGCACCCTCTTCTGCAACCGCCTCTTCCCGGACGCGACGGGCGCCGCGGACGAGGTCGTCACCTTCGACGACACCGAGGACCCGGTGCCGCTCGTGCTCGCCGCCACCGACCACGCCGAGCCCCTCGGGGTCGACAAGGACCTGGCGGCCCGCTGGCTGCTCCCGCTCATGGAGGCCGGCGCCGGCACCTCCGTCCGCCTCGCCTCCGTCGCGGTCGACCGCGCCCGCTCCATCAAGGACGAGGCCGAGCAGGAGCTCATGCGCGAGGCCTCGCGCATCAACGACCGCGCCATGGCCTGGCTCGCCGAGCAGGTGCGCGTGGGCGTGACCGAGCGCTCGATCGCGGAGGGGCTCCTCGGCGAGTACCGCTCCCTCGGGGCCGAGGACCACAGCTTCTCGCCCATCGTCTCCTTCGGCGCCAACGCCGCCGACCCGCACCACGAGCCCGACGGCACGCGGCTCGAGAGGGGCGACATGGTCCTCTTTGACGTGGGCTGCAAGTACCGCGCGTACTGCTCGGACATGACGCGCACCTTCTTCACCGCCGCGCCGACCGCCCACCAGATGGAGGTCTACGACACGGTCAGGCGCGCCAACGAGGCGGCCGAGGCGAGGATCGCGCCGGGCGTGGAGTTCGCCGAGCTCGACCTCGCGGCGCGCAGGGTCATCGAGGACGCCGGCTACGGCAGGTACTTCACGCACCGCCTGGGCCACCAGATCGGTCTCTCCGACCACGAGCCCGGCGACGTCAGCTCCACGCACCACGAGCCGGTGCGGCCCGGCATGTGCTTCTCGATCGAGCCCGGCATCTACATCCCCGGCGACATCGGCGTGCGCGTCGAGGACCTCGCCATCGTCCACGAGGACGGCCACGAGATCCTGAACGCCTACACGCACGAGCCGACCACCCTCGAAGCCTAGGCGCCCAGGGACCTGCCCCGACGGCGGGGCGGCAGGTACGGAGCACGGAGAAAGCAGGAGCCCGCGCCCCCTCGGGGGCGCGGGCTCCTCTCCTGAGCGCGTTCGTACGCCCTACTCGACGGGGCAGAGCGAGAGGGCGGCGGCGTCCGCGATGAGGATGCAGTTGGCGTGCAGCTGGAGGATGGAGGCGGGGCAGTGCGGCGTGACCGGGCCGTAGATGGCGTCGCGCACGGCCTCGGCCTTCTCCTCGCCGGACGCGATCAGCAGGATCGTGTGGGCGTACATGATGGTCTGGACGCCCATGGAGAAGGCCTGGCGGGGCACGTCGTCGACGCTGTCGAACAGGCGGCTGTTGGCCTCGATGGTGCTCTCGGTGAGGTCCACGAGGTGGGTGCCCTTGGAGAAGACGTCGTCGGGCTCGTTGAAGCCGATGTGCCCGTTGCGGCCGATGCCGAGGAGCTGCAGGTCGGGGTAGCCGGCCTCGCGCACCATCGCGTCGTAGCTCGCGCAGTAGGCCTCCGGGTCGGACGCGAGGCCGTCGGGCACGTGGGTGTTGGCCAGGTCGATGTTCACGTGGTCGAAGAGGTTGGTGCGCATGAAGTAGTGGTAGCTGTTGGGGTCGTCCGCCGCAAGCCCGCGGTACTCGTCCAGGTTGTAGGTGCTGACCTGCGAGAAGTCGATGTCGCCCTTCTTGTACCAGTCGATCAGCTGGCGATAGGTGCCGATGGGCGTGCTGCCGGTCGCCAGGCCGAGGACCGTGTCGGGCTTGAGGATGGTCTGCGCGGAGATGACGTTGGCGGCCTTGCGGCTCATGTCGTTGTAGTCGGTGGTGCGGACGACTCTCATGGTTCCCCCTCTGTAAGAAACCTTCCCTGCCAAGGCCCCTCGCACGGAGCGGCCCCCTACCTTCCGTGCACAGGGTACCGCGATTTGTTATGACAAATGTCAAGAACAGGTGAGCGCACGAAAAAGCCCGCGAGCGACACGTCGGGGTGCCGCCCGCGGGCGGGCGCGGGACGAGTCTGGTGCGTGCGCGGGCGGCCGCGCTGCGGCGCGGGGCCACCCGGGGCGGCGGCAGGCGGGCGAGAAGGACCCGGCGCCCTAGCGCAGCCTGGAGGCGAGGTCCTCGAGGGCGCGGAAGCGGTGCGAGACGCGGTTCTTCTCGGCCGGCGAGAGCTCCGCCATGGTCCTGCCGGGGACGTCGTCGAGGAGGAAGAGCGGGTCGTAGCCGAAGCCGTTGGTGCCGCGTCGCTCGCGGCCGATCCTGCCCGGGCAGTCGCCCTCGCCCGTCAGCACGCTGCCGTCCGCGCGCACGAGGACCACGGTGGAGTGGAAGTGGGCGCCCCGCCGCCCGTCGGGGACGTCCGCCATCTCGCGCAGCAGCTTGTCGTTGTTGGCCTCGTCGTCGCCGTGCGCGCCTGCCCAGCGCGCCGAGAAGATGCCCGGGGCGCCGCCGAGGGCGTCCACCACGAGTCCCGAGTCGTCTGCGACCGCGATGCCGAGGCCGGTCTCCGCCAGTGCCGCGCGCGCCTTGATCAGCGCGTTGGCGAGGAAGGTGTCGCCGTCCTCCACCGGGTCGGGAAAGTCCCCGAGCTCGCCGAGGGCGCAGAAGCGGTAGCCCTCCATGATCGGGCCGAGGATGGCCTCGATCTCCGTGACCTTGTGCGCGTTGCCCGTGGCCACGACCACGGTCCTTGCGGGGTCGAGCCCCCTCGCCTCCACAGCTTGCATGACGCTCCCTCCCGCCCAGGCGCCGCGCCTAGGACCTGAAGTTGGTTACCTCGTCCTGCAGGGCGACGAGCCTCGCGATCGCGGGCAGCCCCATGTCGAGAAGGGCGTCGAGCTGCTCGCGCGTGAAGGGGCTCCGCTCGCCCGTCCCCTGGACCTCCACGATGCCGCCGTCGCCCGTCCCCACGAGGTTGAGGTCCACCTGGGCGTGGCTGTCCTCGCGGTAGTCGAGGTCGAGCAGCAGCCTGCCGTCCACCTCGCCCATGGAGATGGCGGCAACCTGCCCCGTGAGCGGGAGGCGCTGCAGGTTGCCGCGCTCCTCCCACGAGCGAAGGGCGTCGTGCAGGGCGACCCACGCGCCCGTGACGGAGGCGGTGCGCGTGCCGCCGTCCGCCTGGATCACGTCGCAGTCGACCGTCACGGTCGCCTCCCCCAGGGCCTCGAGGTCGCAGACGGTGCGTAGGCTCCTGCCGACCAGCCGCTCGATCTCCATCGAGCGGCCCTTGCGCCCGCGGTACTCGCGCGGGGTGCGGCGGCCGGTGCTGGCGGGGAGCATGGCGTACTCCGCCGTGACCCAGCCGGCGCGCGAGCCCTTGCGCCAGCGCGGCACGCCCTCCTCGACGGTCGCGGCGCACAGCACCCTCGTGTCGCCGAACTCCACGAGGCACGAGCCGTCCGCGTTCTTCATCACGTTGCGCGTGAGCTTGGCGGGGCGCATCTCGTCCGCCGCCCTCCCGTAGCTGCGCTCGGGCGCCCTCCCGGCGCCGGGGTCGCCTGGCATGTCCTCCACCTGCCCGCCTGCCGGCTCTGCGCCGGCCCTACAGAACGGGCCCCTCCCGCGAGCGGAGGGGCCCGTCCGGCTTCTCTGGTGGGCGATGAGGGGTTCGAACCCCCGACCTTGTGCGTGTAAGGCACCTGCGCTAGCCACTGCGCCAATCGCCCTTGTCGAGGAGAAAGTGTAACACAGCCCAGGCGCCCCTCGGCCCCGCCACGAGGGGCTATACTCAAGCGCATGGATACGACAACGCTCACATCGCTCGCCGCGACTCTCGAGGCCGAGGGCCTCCTCGTCCGCACGGTCGCGCTCCCCGCCGACCCCGTGCCCGTCTGCGGCGCGGACTCCGACTCGCGCTTCGTGCGCCCGGGCCACCTCTTCGTCTGCAAGGGGGCGGCCTTCAGGCCCGCCTACCTCGCCTGCGCGCTCGAGGCCGGCGCCGTCGCCTACCTCACGGACGAGGCGCGCGCCGACGAGCTCGCGCGGCTCGCGCCCGGGGTGCCCGCGCTCGTGGCGAGCGACGTCCGGCGCGCCATGGCCCTCGTCGCCCTCGAGGCCTGGGGCCGCCCGGACCGCGGCCTCACCTGCGTGGGCATCACCGGCACCAAGGGCAAGTCCACCACGAGCTACATGCTCCGCTCCATCCTGGACGCCGGCGCGGGCGAGCCGCGCTGCGCGATCGTGGGCTCCATCGAGACCTTCGACGGCGTCGAGCGCGCCGAGAGCATCAACACCACGCCCGAGGCCTGCGACCTGTGGCGCCACGTCGCCAACGCGCGCGACTCCGCCCTCCCCGACCTCGTGATGGAGGTCTCGAGCCAGGCGCTCAAGTACGACCGCATCGTGGGCCTCCACCTCGACGTGGCGGCCTTCCTGAACATCGGGCGAGACCACATCTCGCCCCTCGAGCACCCCACCTGGGAGGACTACTTCTCCTCCAAGCTCAGGATCTTCCGGCAGGCGCGCACGGCCGTGGTGAACCTCGGGACCGACCACCTCGAGCAGGTCCTCGAGGCGGCGTCCGTCTGCGAGCGGACGCTCCTGTTCTCCGCCTCGGGCCCCGAGGTCGCGGGCAGGCGCGCCGACGTCTGGTGCGACGGGGTGGAGTCCGGCCTCGGCAGGAGCTCCTTCGTCGCTCACGCGCCCGGCTGGGAGGCCCGCGTGGAGCTGCCCATGCCCGGGCTCTTCAACGTGGAGAACGCCCTGGCCGCCATCGCCGTTTCCGAGCTCCTCGGCGTGGGGCGCAACCAGGTGCTCGCCGGCCTCGCGCGCGTGAGCGTGCCCGGCCGCATGGAGCTCGTCTGGAGCGGCGACCGCCGCGTCGTGGGGATCGTGGACTTCGCCCACAACGCCATGGCCTTCTCGAAGTTCGGCCCCAGCGTCCGGGAGGAGTTCCCGGGCTGGCGCGTGATCTCGGTCTTCGGCGCCACGGGCGACAAGGCCGTGGAGCGCCGCCGCGAGCTGCCCGTCGAGGCCGCCAAGTGGTCCGACCTCCTCGTCTTCACCAAGGACGACCCGGGCCACGAGCGCGTGGAGGACATCTGCCGCGAGATGGCGGAGGCGACGCCGGCCGGCGTGCCCCACGAGACCGTCTGCGACCGCGCCGAGGCCATCCAGCGCGCCGTCGACCTCGCCTTCGCGGGCGTGGGGCCGTGCGTGGTCTGCGTGCTCGCGCGCGGCACGGAGGGCTACCAGCACGAGATGGGCGGCCTCACGCCCGCGCCGCTCGACATGGACCTCCTCAGGGCCGCGATGGCGCGCCACTGACGCGCGCCCGCGGTCGGCGCGACGGCGCTCGCACGCCCCGCGCCGACCGCGCGAGACGAAGTCCACCCACGGCAAGCACGAAAGGAGAATCGATGGCGTTTGACCCCCAGCGGGAGGACTACCAGCGCCTGGGGCTCCGCTTCGCCCGCACGCTCGACGGGGGCGACGCGGCCGCGGCCGCCCACGCCTTCTCCTCCTTCGGGCTCAGGTTCCAGCAGAACCGCGACTCCCTGCCGCAGACGGACGAGGACCGGGCCTTCCACCTCGTGACCCTCGCCGCGGCGGACATCGACTACCGCCTCCCCTTCGCGGACGAGCGCGAGGCCGAGCAGCTCGTGGAGCACGGCCACCAGCTGCTCCAGGAGGCGCTCGCCCTCGACGCGGGCTGCTTCGACGCCGCGCGCATGCAGGCGGCGTCCGAGAAGCCCTCGTTCGACGGCTACCTGTCCTACCTCGCCGAAGGCGCGCCCGAGGTCCGCGCGCGCTGCCTCGCCGAGCGCGACCGCGCCCTCGCAGGCCCGGACTCCCCCGAGCGCGCCCGCCTCGCCGCCGACCTGGCATGCGCCCCCTACCTGCGCTGGCTCGCCGCCGAGGCCGAGGAGGCGCTCATCTGCGGCAGGAACCGCGAGGCGCTGCGCGTCTGCCGCGAGGCCCTCGAGCTCGACCCGCACGACCAGGCCGACGTCCGCTTTACCGAGGCGCTCGCCCTGGCGAAGCTCGAGGACGAGGCCGGCCTCGACGCCGCCTGCGCGCGTCGGCAGCCCCACGGCCGCCGCAGCCCCGCGGACGACGCCTGGGCGCGCCTGGCGCGCCTCGCCCTCGCCTACAAGGCCCACGAGATGGACCGCGCCCGCTCCGAGCTCCGCTCCCTCGTCGAGGCCTACCCCAACGCCGGGGAGTCCCTCATCCGCCAGGCGGAGCTGCCCGACGGCGTCTTCGCGCGCCTGTGCGTGCTCCCCTACAGCGAGGACGAGCTGATCCTGGCCCTCTCGGAGGGCACGGTGCTCCTCCAGGAGGGGCGCGACCCCAGGGGCTCCGGGGCGCTCTCCGCGTGGGTCGCCCGCGAGACGAGCGAGCTGTGCCCGCGCGCCTCGAGCGCCGTCGCGCGCGAGCGCATGGCCGAGAGCGCCGCGGGCGGCGGCTGGCAGGGCCCCGACGCCAACCTGCCGCGAGGCGGTCGCCCATGATGGACGTGCGCGCAGAGCGGTGCCTGAGGCTCTCCCTCAAGCGCCGCGAGAGGCTGGAGGACCTCTCCGACGAGGCCTTCCGGGAGCTGGAGCTCGCCGTCAGGGAGAACCCCGACGGCTTCGTGGACGACGACGAGGAGCGCGCATTCGCCCTGCTCGAGCAGGCGCTCGCGCGCTACGCGGACGACCGCGCCGACGACGACCTGCTCGACGACGACGAGTACGCGCAGTCGAGGGCCAAGGCCCTGGGGCGGCTGCGCGAGGCCTGCGAGCGCGCGTGCGCCGTCTCCCCTGCGTGCACGGACGCGCGCGTCTGCGGCCTCCTGGCCCAGGACCTGGACGGCGACGCCCTGCTCGACGCCCTGCTCGCGCTCGAGGGCGAGCTCGACGACGGGCTGGGGCCGCTCGCCGCGCCGGCCACGGGCGACGCCTGGACCGACGTCTTCCGCCGGCCGCGCCTGCGCCTCAGGGCCCACGTGGCGCGCACCTGCCTCTTCGGCGCGCGCTACCGCATGGCCGAGGACGAGTGCAGGGGCCTCCTCACCGCCTCCCCGCTCGACGCCGTCGGCGCCCGCTACACCTGCGCGCTCTGCATGGCCCGCCTGGAGGACGAGGAGGGCCTCGACTGGCTCGACGCGCGCTTCTCCCGCCGCGGCAACGCCTGGCTGCTCCTCGCGCGCACGATCCTGCTCTACAAGGTCGGCCGCGCGCCGGCGGCCCGCCGCGCGCTCAAGGGCTACGACCGGCTGTGCCCGGGCGGGGCCTACGCGCTGCTGCAGCCAGCCCTCATGGACGTCTACATCCCCGACCGCCCCGCCTTCGCGCCGGGCTCCTTCGACGAGGCGGTGCTCGCGGTGCACGAGGCCGACCCCGTCATCGCAGACGTCCCTGACTTCGCCGCCTGGGCCTCCGCGCAGCCGGGCCTCCTCGCCTCGGCGAAGGACTACGCCAGGCGCAACGGCCTGGACTGGATCGACCCCGAGGACTACCGGTAGCGGCAGCGCGGCGGAACCTGCGCGTGACGTCTGGTATACTCGATGCCTGCGATGCCGTCCCCATCGTCTAACGGTTAGGACATCGCCCTTTCAAGGCGACGACACGAGTTCGAATCTCGTTGGGGGCACCATACAAAAACGACGAGGGCCCCCGCGGCTGCGGAGGCCCTCTCTTTGTGCCTCTCCTGCTGCGCCGGCGCCTCGCGCCCGCGCTCCATACTAGCTGGTAGGGGCGGTGGGGCTCGAACCCACAAGCCTCGCGGCGGCGGATTTTAAGTCCGCTGCGTCTGCCAATTCCGCCACGCCCCCTTGGTTGCACTATCTATGGTAGCCCATCGCGACCGCCCTTGTGGGACAGATTCGGGACATCTGTCGGAGGTGCGGAGAAGGACCGCGGGCTCGCGGCTCGCGCCGGGGACGCGCCTCGCGGCGGGGCCGGGCCTTGGGCCCGCCCGCCGGCCGAAGCTCAGAGCAGCGTGAGCCCCGGGCACCAGCCCAGCGGCGACGCGGCGCCGTCGAGGGTGGCCGCGGCGACGATCGAGAGCCCGAAGAGCAGGTCGCTCTCGCTCACGGTCAGCTCGTCGAACCCCGCGGCGCGCATGAGCTCGGCGATGGCGACGGTGCCCCCGAGGATGACGGGGGCGCGCTTGGCCTGGATCCCGGGCAGCGCCGCCCTCCCCTCGACCGTGAGGCCCGCGAGCCTGCGCTCGAGGGCGTCCACGTCCGCGCGCGAGAGGGCCTGGAGGTGCACCTGGCGCGGGTCGTAGGGCTCGAGGCCCTTCTCGACGGCCACGAGGGTCGTGGCCGTGCCCCCGGTGACGACCAGGCGCTCCGGCCGCGCGGCGGACGCGCCGGCGGCGCTCGCGGCGGAGATGGCGCCGGAGAGGCGTTCGGCCGCGAGCTCGTGGGCGCGCGCCAGGTCCTCGCCGGAGGGCGGGTCCTCGCGCGCGAGGAACTTCTCCGTCAGCCTGCGGCAGCCGACGTTCACGGAGCGGACCCACTCGATCGCAAGGCCGCCGGGGCCCGTGGCGCCGCCGGGGACTGTGGTGCTGCCGGGGCCTTCGGAGCCGGCGGGCCCCTCGGTGAGGCTCCCCACGGCGACCTCCGTCGAGCCGCCGCCGTTGTCCGCCACCATGATCCTGCGGCCGGCGAAGTCCTGGGCCACTCCGAGGAAGGTGAGCGACCCCTCGACCTCGCCGGGGATCACCTGCGCGTCGAGGCCGCGGCGCTCGAGCTCGGCGAGGAGGTCGGCGGAGTTCTCCGCGTCGCGCGCGGCGCTCGTCAGCGTGCAGCAGACGGCCGGCGCCTTTGCCTCGCGCGCGGACGCGAGGTAGAGGTCCACGCAGCCGAGCAGGCGGCGCTGTGCGTCCTCCCTCAGGCGGCCCGTGCGGTCGACGTCCTGGCCGAGGTTGACGATGTTCGAGCTCTTGGCCAGCCTCGTGACGCGCCCGGACTCGACGTCCGCGACCGCGAGCCGCGCGGTGACGGTGCCGATGTCGATGACCGCTGCCCTCGTCATGCTTCCCCCAAACCAGCTCGCCCCCAAGAGGGGCCGATACGCCCCCGTACCGGGGACGGCGCCCCTGCGCCCGCAGACGGTGCGCCCCTACGACAGGGGCTGATAGCAGAATAGCGCGTCGAGCACGACGATGTACCACGGCCGCTCCGTGGGCTCCGAGGGCGCAGGGTTGGTGGGGTCCGGCCCCTGGTTGGGGTCGTCCTGGGCCGACTGCGAGGTGGCGGTGCTCTCCCCCTCGTAGGCGTAGCCCTGCCGGCGCGCCTCGTCCTCCACGCCCTCGCGGGTCTGGAGGCGGTCGATGTCCTGGCTCAGGCCGTCGTTCTCCGCGGATATCTCGGCGTAGCTCTCGGCGAGCTCGCCCGAGCGGCGCCAGGCCACGTAGTAGTCTCCGAGCGGGCCCCACACGGAGGCGACGAGGGCGAGCGCGACGGCCAGGGCGATCAGGCCGCGGACGTGCCTGCGGGCGAAGCCCGCGCAGCGCGCGGGGACGGAGCGCACGACCTCGGCGACGGAGCGCCTGGGGCGGGCTGCCTCGGCCCGGCGGCGCTCGCGCGCCTCCTCGGCCTCGGAGGGGTCGGCCCCTCCGTCCGTGCCGACGGCGCCGTCCGTGGCCGCCGCGGCATTCGCGGCCTTGTCGGCGACCGCGGCCCTCTCGGCGCGCGCGGCCCTTTCGGTGCGCGCGACCTTCTCGGCGCCCGCGGCCTTCCCCACGCGCGCGGCCTTCCCGGCGCCTGCAGCCACCTCGGTGCGCGCGGCCTTCTCGTCGTCAGCGGCCCCCTCGGCGCCCGCGGCCCTCTCGCCAGCCGCGGCACCCTTGGCGTCCCGCCCCTCGGCGGGCCCGGCGCCCTGGCCCTTCGCACGGGCGGGCGCTGCCTCGCGCCTGGGCGTGGGCTTGGCGCGCCTCTTAGGGTGCGGAAGCGAGAAGGCCCTGCTCCCCGCCCTCTGCTCCTGGCCGGTGGGGTCGGCGACCCTGCCGTCCTCGCCGATCCGCGGCAGGCGGGTCGTCACGTCCGCGGAGTCGTCGCGCCGGCCGGTGGGCGTGGTCCCGCGGCCCACGCGCTTGTGCGGCTTGGGCTGGGCCCCCTTCGAGGGGGATGTCTCTCTGGGTGAGTTCATGTGCGCTTCGTTTCTGCCTGGCCTGCCGGCTCGTCCGCCGCCGTCGCTAGGCAACCCATTATGACAGACGGCCGCCGGAGAGCGGGAAGCCCCACAGGAGCTACGCGCGGCGTGGCCCGCGGCGCTCCTCGGCCTTGACGGCGTCCCAGAGCTCGTTCAGGCGCGCGGTGGGGAGCCCCTCGAGCTCCTCGCCGCCCTCGCGCGCGAGCTCCTCCATCCTGGCCCAGCGGCGGCGGAACTTGCGGTTGGAGCGCTCGAGCGCCTCCTCCGCGTCGACGTGCTGCATGCGCGCGACGTTGACCAGGGCGAACAGCAGATCGCCGAACTCCTCCGAGGCCTCCTCGCTGCCCGGCTCCTCTGCCTCGAACTCCGCGCGCTCCTCGGCCACCTTGTCCCAGACGCCCGAGACGTCCGGCCAGTCGAAGCCGGCCTTCGCGGCGCGCTTGGAGATCTTCTGGGCCTGCATGAGCGCCGGCAGCGACCGCGGTATGGAGTCGAGAAGCCCGTCCGGCTCGCCGCCCTCTCCCGCGGCAGCGCGCTCGGCCCGCTTGACCTCGTCCCAGATGCCCTCGACCTCGCCCGCCGAGCCCGCCGCAGGGGCCGCGGCGCCCGCGGCGTCGGTGGCCTCGACGGCCCCTCCGCCCGCGGCCGGGGCCGGCCCGAAGACGTGGGGGTGGCGGCGGATGAGCTTCTCGTCGAGGCCACGGCACACGTCGTCGACGTCGAAGGAGCCCTCGTCGGCGGCAATCTGCGCCTGCAGCAGGATCTGCTCGAGGAGGTCGCCGAGCTCCTCGCACAGGTGCGCGTCGTCGCCCTCGACGATGGCGTCCAGGGCCTCGTAGGCCTCGCCGACGAGGTCGCGCGCGATGGAGCCGTGGGTCTGCGCCCTGTCCCAGGGGCAGCCGTCGGGCTGGCGCAGGCGCCAGACCATGCGGACGACGCGCTCGAACTGCTCGTGGCGCCCGGGCGCCCCCTTGCGGGCCAGCGTCTGCCGGTCGATCCCCTCGGCCCTGAGCCCGGCCGCCGTCGCCTCCGTGGCGGCCGCGTCCCTCTCGCCCGCCGCGCCTGCCGCCGCCGCGTCCCTCTCTCCCTCGAACACGTCTGCCTCCAAAGCTCCGACTCCTGCATGCAGCCTAGCGCGACGCCCGCGGTGCGGCGCCCCCGGCGGGGCGTCGCCTCCCGCGGCTCCTAGCGCGCCGCGAGCTCCTCCGGGTAGGAGAAGCCCCAGTCGCGCCTCAGCCTCGTCATGACCTCCATGACGTCGGCGGAGGTCTCGATCTGGGCCGCCGCCTCCTCGTCGCCTGCCACCGCGGCCTCGAGGTCGTCCATCACGTAGCCGAGGGCTCGCTCGCGCTCGCCGGCGCGGACCTCCTCCACGCGCCCGTCGGCGGTCCAGACCACCTTGGCGGCGTCGGCGCGAGGGTACTCCATGACCTCCAGGTAGGCGGCGTCGGCGCTGACCATGGCGCGCTTCGGCTGCTTGGAGTGCAGGGTGAGCGAGAGGACCACCATCTGGCCCTCGGCGTTGCGCATGAGGATGCCGTCCGTCTCGTCCACGCCGGTCGGCGCCGGGTTCATGAGGCTCGCGAGCTCGGTGGGGCTGCTCTCGAGGAAGAGGCGCGCCAGCGTGATGGAGTAGACGCCGATGTCGAGCAGGGCGCCGCCGGCGAGGGCGGGGTTGAAGAAGCGGTTGCGCATGTCGTAGTCCTTGTAGGACCCGAAGTTCTCCTGCACGAGGTTGACGCGGCCGAAGTCGCCCGCCTGCGCGCGGCGGCGGAGCTCCTTGTAGAGGGGCATGTGCAGCACCGTGCAGGCGTCCACCAGCTGCACGCCCGCGTCCGCGGCGAGCGCGCGGGCCTCCGCGAGCTCGTCGGAGTTGAGCGTGATGGACTTCTCGCACAGCACGTGCTTGCCGGCCGCGAGCGCCTGGCGCAGGTAGGTGATGTGGGTGTTGTGCGGCGTCGTGAGGTAGATGGCGTCCACGTCGGGCGACGCGACGAGCTCGTCGATCGTGTCGTAGACGCGCCGCACGCCGTAGCGCTCGCCGAAGGCCACGGCCTTCTCGTGCGTGCGGTTGGCGACGCCGTCGAGCGCGCGGCCCTCGCGCGCGAGCGTCTGCGCCATCTCGTTGGCGATGACCCCGCAGCCGATCACGCCCCAGCGCAGGTGCGGCGCCCTCGTGCCGGACTCGCTCGCAGCCGTTACGACCATGGTCTGGCCTCCCTCGTCCCTGTGCCGGCGTCCCGGCACGCCTCGTGGCCGGGCGACAAGGACCCGCCGTCCCGGCCGCCCCGCCGCCTACTCGTCCTCGTCGTCCCCGCCGACCTCCTCGAGCACGGCGAGGGCCGCTATCACCGGCCCCTCCTTGCCCGCGCTGAAGGGGTAGGCGAGCTTCCTGGTCTTGGGGTACACGATAGCGCGCCTCTGCTTGAGCTTGCGCGCGACGTCGCGCGGTACGTCGATCCCCTGGTAGACGAGCCTGCCGCCCGTGAGCGAGACCGAGGTGACCCCGAGGCGCCCGCAGCG
>JAZHSQ010000048.1:0-14944 GCA_036454645.1 Olsenella sp.
CTGGGACGCCCCGCCCGTGCAAGGTTACATATTCTAGACCATCCGGCGGACGCGCCGGCGCGTGCCGCGACGGGCGCCGCGCCCGCCGCGCGCAGGCCCCAGCCGGACGCCCGGCGCCCCTAGTCGACGCTCTTCAGGCTCTCGACCATGTCGACGGAGTCGAGCTTGCGGCGCATGACGAGCATCACGGCGAGGGAGAAGGCGACCGTCAGCGCGAAGGCGGCCGCGAAGCTCGCCGGGTGTATCGCCCTGCCGAACATCACGTAGTCGACCTCTGCCGTGGTGACCACGAAGTTCTCGAGCCAGACGCCCAGGGCGAGGCCGAGGGCGTCGCCCATGAGGGTGAGCAGCAGCGTCTCGCGGAACACGTAGCGGTAGACCTCGCCGCGCGTGAAGCCGAGCACCTTCAGGGTCGCGATCTCGCGGATGCGCTCCTCCACGTTGATGTTGGTGAGGTTGTACAGCACGATGAACGCGAGCGCGGCCGCGGAGACGATCAGCACCACGACCACGACGTCGACCACGGAGAGCATGCTGCGGTACTGCTCGATCGTCTCGTCGGAGAAGACCACGGTGGAGACGTCCGGCAGCTCGTGCAGCCGCCCGGAGACCTCGGCGCGCACGCGCGCGTCGGCGCCGAGCTCGCACAGCACGCACGAGAAGGCCGGCTCCCCCGGGTCCACCTCCCGCCAGGCGTCGCGCCCCACGTAGACGTAGTTGCCGACGTAGTTCTCGACGACGCCGGTCACGGTCAGGGCCTTCCCCTCCCCTTGGCGTTGCCGACCTCGTCCTGGTCGAAGAGCACGACCTCGTCGCCGACGGAGATGCCGTGGAGGCTCGCGAGCTTCTCGGTCACGAGGACCGAGCCGTCGTCGAAGGACACCGGCCCCTGCGTCAGCCGGTCGCGGAAGCCCACGGCACGCCGGAGCCCCTCGGCGCTCTGGGGCACCACGACCGAGACGCGCGTGGTCGCCGTGGCGGCCGTGCCGCCGCCGGTGCCGCCGGCCTGCATGTTGGTCGCCTGGACGCGGGTGACGTCCGTGGCGCCCGCCGAGGCGAGGAGGTCCGTGACCGCCGTGACGTCCAGCTCGTCGGCGGCGTCGTCGAGGCCGACGCTGGTGTCGTAGCGCACGATCGCGGAGTCGGAGGCCGCACCCTGAGCCCCGGGGCCGTACTGCAGCTCGATGATGTCCCAGATGGAGTCGTGCAGGCCGAAGCCCACGAGGAGCAGCGCCGTGCAGCCGGCGATCCCGACGACGGTCATGAGCAGGCGGCGCTTGTACCTGAAGAGGTTGCGCGCGCAGACCTTCCAGAGGAAGGAGAGGCGACGCCACAGCGGGTGCACGCGCTCGAGGAGGATGCGCTTGCCCGGCTTGGGGGCCCGCGGCAGCATGAGCTCCGCCGGGGACTCGGAGAGGCTCGACCAGACCGCGGCCCACGTGGCGGCGAGCGTCACCCCCACGCCGAGCCCGCCGGACGCGAGGGCGACGCCCGCGTCGAGCGGCAGCGGCAGGGGCAGCGGCGGCACCGCGTAGATGATCGCGTACGAGCTGGTGACGATGTAGGGCAGGACCTGCGAGAGGACCGCCATCCCGAGGACGGCGCCCGCGCCCGCGGCCGCGAGCGCGTAGGCGAGGTAGCGGCCGGCGATGCGCGCCTTGCCGTAGCCCAGCGCCTTGTAGGTGCCGATGACCACGCGGTCGTCCTCGACCATGCGCGTCATGGTCGTGAGCGCGACGAGGGCGGCGACGAGGAAGAAGATGAGGGGGAAGACGTCGGCGATGTGGTCCATGCGCTCCGTGTCCGCCTCGTAGGTGGCCGCCCCCTCGCTCTGCGTGCGGTCGAGGACGTACACGTCGGGCAGGGCGATCCCGTCCACCTCGGCCTGGGCGTCCTCGATCTGGGCCCAGGCGGTGCCGAACCTGTCGTCGGCCTCGGCGAGGCCGTCCTGGTAGGAGGCGAGCCCCTCCTCGTAGCGGGAGCGGGCGTCCTCGAGCTCCGCGCGGGAGGAGGAGAGCCGGGCGGCCGCCTCGTCGAGCTGGGCCCGGGCGGAGGAGAGCCCGCCCTCGGCCTCCGCCCGCCTCCGCTCGAGCTCCGCGCGGCCCTGCGCGAGCTCGTCCTCGCCGGCCGCGAGCTGGGCGCGGCCGTCGTCGAGCCGCGAGCGCGACTCGGCGAGGGCCGCGGCGGACGCCCGCGCGCCCCCGAGCTGCGCCAGCTCCCCGTCCGTGGGGAGCGCGGCCTCCAGCTGCGCGATAGCCCCCTCGAGGGGCGCGACCGCCCCCTCGGCCCGCTCTGCGGCCGCGAGGGCGGCGTCGAGCTGGGCGAGCGTGCCCTCCAGCCCCTCGCGCTCTGCCTCGAGCGCCGAGCGCGCCTCCTCGTAGCCCTCGGAGGCGGGGTCGAGGGCGGCGATCCTGGCGTCGACGCCCGCGATGGCGTCCGCGACCTCCTGCCGGCGCGCGGAGGCCTCGTCTCGCGCCGCGAGCGCCGCCTCGGCCTGCTAGAGCTGGGAGCGGAGGTCGTCGAGGCGGGCGCGTGCGGACGCGGCCTCGGCGAGGCGGGCGTCGAGGGCGTCCACGTAGCCCTGGGCCGAGTCTGCGCTGATGCCCGCGGGCCCGAGCGCGGCGGCGAGCGCGGACATGCCCTCCTGCCACTCGGCCTCGGCGGCGTCGAGCTCCCCTCGCCTGGACGCGAGCTCGGAGGCCCCCTCGTCGAGGGCCGCCTGGGCGTCGGCGAGCTGCGAGGCGGCGGAGTCGCGCTCGGACTCGTAGGCGGCGAGGCCCTCGTCCAGCTCCCGCTGCCCCTCCGCGAGCTGGCGCTCGCCCTCCGCTATCCGGGCCGCGGAGTCGTCGAGCGTGGCCTTGGCGTCCGCGAGCTCGCCGTAGGCCCTCTCGTGCTGCTCGCCGTACTCCCGGACCTTCTCGTCCAGCTCGTCCTGCGCCCTCCGCCGGAGCTCGCCCTGGCGCTCGGCGGCCAGCTCGTCGGAGATCTCCTCGATGCGCCCCTTGACCTCGCCGACCGCGGACCCGTAGGCGTCGGAGCCGGACCGCTCGGAGGCGGCGCCCGCAACCTCGAGGTAGACCTCGGTGTAGGGCGCGTCCTCGAGGAAGGCGCCCTCGGGGACGTAGAGGTAGTGCTCCACGCTGCCCGAGCCGAGGGTGGTCGAGCCGTAGCTGCCGGTGTAGACGTAGTCGGGCGCGACGACCCTGCCCGTGACCGTGAAGCTCCTCGTCTCGAGCTCGTCGTCGAGGCTCGAGGTGCCGTAGAGGACCGTGACCGCGTCGCCGACGGAAAGGCCGCCCGCGCCGTCCGCGGAGACCACGCACTCGTCGGGCGCGCTCGGCCAGCTGCCCTCGCGCAGGAGCGGCCGGTTGAGGTAGGAGGGGTCGTCCGTCGCCGAGGAGGACTCGTCGCAGGAGGAGGCCGCCGCCGCGGCTGCGTCCAGCGAGGAGATGCGCACGGCGACCTGCTCGTCCGCGACGCGGGCCATCGCGTCGACCGTCCGCGAGGGCATCGCGGCGCCGACGCCCTCGACGCCGGCCACGCGCGCGACGTCCGCGTCGTCGTGGCCGAGGGTGGAGACGACCCTGAGGTCCCAGAGCCCCGTGCCGTCGTAGAGCTCGTCCGCCGCGAGGCGCATGTCGGGGCCGCACATCTTGAGTCCGGCGTAGAAGCCGCAGCCGAGGGCGACGATGCCCATGATCGCGAGGAAGCGGCCGAGGGAGGAGCGGATGGAGCGCAGCACGCCCGTCGCGAAGGCCGAGCGCGCCCGCCGGCCTCCCGCGCGCCTCGGGGGCCACCCGCCCATGCCTACCACTCCACGCCCATGGCGTCCGCGGGGCTCGCGTTGAGCTCGACGGAGGAGGCGCGGCCCTCGCGCACGTGGATGACGCGGTCGGCGATCTGGGTGAAGGCGAGGTTGTGGGTGACGATGGCGACCGTGCGGCCCGCCTCGCGCGACGTGTCCTGCAGGAGCCTCAGGATCTGCTTGCCGGTCACGTAGTCGAGCGCCCCCGTGGGCTCGTCGCACAGGAGCAGCTGGGGGTTCTTGGCGAGGGCGCGGGCGATGGCGACGCGCTGCTGCTCGCCGCCGGAGAGCTGCGCGGGGAAGTTGTCCGCGCGCCCGGCGAGCCCGACCCGCGCGAGGACCTCGTCCGCCGGCAGGGGGTCGCTTGAGATCTGGCTCGCGAGTTCCACGTTCTCCAGGGCGGTCAGGTTCTGCACGAGGTTGTAGAACTGGAAGACGAAGCCGATGTCGTGGCGGCGGTACTGCGTGAGCTCGCGCTCCGAGAGCGAGCTCACGACGCGCTCCCCCAGCCTGATCGTACCGGAGGTCGCCGAGTCCATGCCGCCGAGCATGTTGAGGACGGTCGTCTTGCCGGCGCCCGAAGGCCCCACGATCACGGCGAGCTCACCGCGCTCGATGTCGAAGGTCATCCCGTCGACCGCGCGGACCTCGACGTCGCCCATCCTGTACGTCTTGGTGACGTCCCTGAACTCGACGAATGCCATGCGCACCTCCCCTTTGGCACATCTTGACACAGGGGGGCGGCACGCGCCAGCAAGCCGGGGGCGGGCGGGGCGCAGGGCGAGCGGGCGGGGCGCCGCCCCTCCCCCGGCAGGGCGGCGCAGAAAAGTTCTATCCTTTTGCCATCGGCCGGCAAGGATTGGAGAGGCACATGGAATACCGCTGCGAGCACGACTCCATGGGCGAGGTGAAGGTCCCGGCGGACGCTCTCTGGGGCGCGCAGACGCAGCGCTCCCTCGAGAACTTCCCCATAGGCGACCAGACCATGCCCAAGGGGGTCGTCCGGGCGCTCGCGCTCGTTAAGAAGGCTGCCGCCCAGGCCAACGCCGAGCTCGGCGTCCTCGACCAGGCCGTGGCCTCCCTCGTCGAGGAGGCGGCCGACGAGGTGCTCGCCGGCGAGCACGACGACGCCTTCCCCCTCAAGGTCTGGCAGACCGGCTCGGGGACCCAGTCCAACATGAACATGAACGAGGTCCTCGCCCACATCGCGAACGCACACGCCGCCGAGCGCGGCATAGCCCTCGGGCGGCCCGTGCACCCCAACGACGACGTCAACCGCAGCCAGAGCTCCAACGACGCCTTCCCCTGCGCGCTCAGCGTCGCGGCGGCGCTCGCGCTGGTCGAGGAGGTCATCCCCCCGGCGCAGCGCCTCATGGGCACGTTCAAGCGCCTCGAGGTGGAGAACGAGGGCGTCGTGAAGAGCGGCAGGACCCACCTGCAGGACGCGGTGCCGATCGCCTTCAGCCAGGAGGTCTTCGGCTGGCGCGGCCTCGTGGCGACGCCCCTCGACCAGATGGTCAAGGTCCTGCCCTTCCTCTACCGGCTCCCCCTGGGCGCCACGGCGGTTGGCACGGGCCTGAACGCCCCCGAGGGCTTCGGCGAGCTCGCGGCCGAGAAGCTCCACGCCCTCACCGACCTGCCCTTCCGGACGGACCCCAACAGGTTCCATGCCCTCACCTCGAAGGACTCGATCGTGTTCGCGCACGCCGCGATCAAGGCCCTGGCCTGCAACCTCATGAAGGTGGCGAACGACGTCCGCTGGCTCGCCTCCGGCCCGCGCTGCGGCCTGGGCGAGATCACCATCCCGGCCAACGAGCCGGGCAGCTCCATCATGCCCGGCAAGGTGAACCCCACCCAGTGCGAGGCGCTGACGATGGTCGCCGTGCAGGTGATGGGCAACGACGCCGCCATCGGCTTCGCCGCCTCCCAGGGCAACTTCGAGCTCAACGTCTTCATGCCCCTCATCGCCTATGACTACCTCGAGTCCGCGCGCCTCCTGGGCGACGCGATCGCGAGCTTCGACGAGAGGTGCGCCTCCGGCATCGTTGCCAACAGAGAAAAGATGGCGAGCAACCTGCACAACTCGCTTATGCTGGTGACCTGCCTCAACCCCTACATCGGATACGAGAGGGCCGCCAAGGTCGCGCACAAGGCCTACGAGGACGGCGTCACGCTCAGGGAGGCCTGCTGCGAGCTCGGCTTCCTCAGCGGGGAGGAGTTCGACAAGGTGTTCAAACCGGAGGAGATGGTCTAGGCACATGGACGACATCAGCAGGAGGAGCCTCGAGCTCCACGAGAGGCTGCAGGGCAAGATCGAGGTCGTATCGCGCGCGAAGGTCGAGACCGCCGAGGACCTCTCGCTCGTCTACACCCCGGGCGTCGCCGAGCCCTGCCGCCAGATCCAGGCGGACTACCAGAAGTCCTGGGAGCTCACGCGCCGCAGCCACCTCGTCGCGGTCATCACCGACGGCACCGCCATCCTCGGCCTCGGCGACATCGGACCGGCCGCGGGCATGCCGGTCATGGAGGGTAAGTGCGCCCTCTTCAAGGAGTTCGGCGACGTGGACGCCTTCCCCATCTGCGTGGACACCCACGACACCGACGAGTTCGTGCGCACGGTGCAGCTGATCTCCAAGAGCTTCGGCGGCATCAACCTCGAGGACATCGCCGCGCCGCGCTGCTTCGAGATCGAGCGCAGGCTCCAGGAGGTCTGCGACGTCCCGGTCTTCCACGACGACCAGCACGGGACCGCCGTCGTCCTGGCGGCCGCCCTCATCAACGCCGTCAAGGTCACGCACAAGCAGGCGGGCGGCCTGCGCATCGTGATCAACGGCGCCGGGGCGGCGGGCTGCGCCATCGCCACGCTCCTCGTCCACATGGGCTTCGGCAACGTGATCCTGTGCGACGTCAACGGCATCATCTGCGAGGGCGACGAGGGGCTGCACGCCGGCCAGGAGGCCCTCTCCCACGTCACCAACGCCGGCCACGAGCACGGCACGCTCGCCGACGCCCTCAAGGGGGCCGACGTCTTCGTGGGCGTCTCCCGGGGCAACCTCGTGACACCCGAGATGGTCTCCACCATGAACGAGGGCATCGTCTTCCCGATGGCCAACCCCGTGCCGGAGATCATGCCCGGCAAGGCCCTCGAGGGCGGCGCCGCCATCGTCGGCACCGGCCGCTCGGACTTCCCGAACCAGATCAACAACGTCCTCGTCTTCCCCGGCATCTTCAAGGGCGCCCTCCAGGCGCACGCCAAGCGGATCACCGAGGAGATGGAGGTCGCGGCCGCGCACGCCATCGCCTCGCTCATCCCCGACGACGAGCTCTCGTCCACCAACATCATCCCCTCGGCGCTCAACAAGTCCGTGGCTGACGTCGTGGCCAAGGCCGTCGCCGACCACGTGGAGTAGGGCCTCGGCACCACACCCCACAAGAGGGCGCCCATGGCCCGGCAGGGCCTCACGGGGCCGCCGCGCCGAGCGCGGCGGCCCCTACGCGTCGGGCGGCGGCGCGTCCGGCGACTCGACGTCGTTGCCGCCCCACTCGTCGAGGGCCTCGCGCTCGACCTCGCGCTCCTTCTCGCGCAGGGCCTCCTCGAACCCCTTGAGCGGGTTGAACGGCATGAAGATCTTCGCCCTCTCGCCCAGCGGCATCTTCGGGTGCCGCACGTAGAGGTCGTCCGCCGCGGGGCGGCCGTTGCGCGCGACGCCGCCCTCGGGCCCTCTCGCCTCGCTCCCCATGGCGGGCCTCCCTCCCCTAGCCTCCCTCTCCGCTCCTGTGGCCTCCGATCTGCGCATGGCGCTCGCGCGCCGTGGCCCCGGGCAGGAGGTCTATGCCCTTGAGCACTGCGTTCTTGCCGAACTTCCGCTTGATGTCGTTGATGGCGCGCTGCCGCTCGCGCTCGCGCTCGCGCGCCCCCTCGTCCGCGAAGAGGTCGAGCTGGGTGCCCGCCGCGCCGAGCGGGGCGAGCTCGGTGAGGCTCACCCCCACGCGGTGGATGGGCCGCTCCCGCGAGACCGACTCGTCCCAGGCGGCGCGCGCCGCCTCGCGGAGCTCCCGCAGCGAGCTCGTGGGGCTTGCCAGACGGCGCGCGCCGGAGGCGCCGGGGCCTCCGTAGAGGCGCAGGTTCCCCGAGCGCCGCATCCCCTCGCGCTCCTCCTCCGTGAGCGCGTAGCCCACCCAGAACGAGACGCCGCCCGCGACCTCCCCCTCGTCCACGAGCCGGAGCGAGAGGTCGTCCAGCATCTCCTTAACGACGAGCCACGCGTCGTCGAAGTCCTTATCGCACCCGAACACCTGGGCGCTCGCGTACATCCTGCTCTTGGAGCGGTAGCCCTTGACGTCCGCCATGGTGCAGGGCTCCTGGCCCCAGGCGTGGTCGACCAGTATCTCCGCGTCGCGGCCTACGGCCTCGTAGACGGGCTCGGGAGGGGCGAGCGCGAGCTGGCCCATGGTGTGGATCCCGAGCTCGGCGAGCCTCCTGGCGAGGCCCGGCCCGATGCGCCAGAAGTCCGTGATCGGGCGGTGGTTCCACAGGGTCCGGCGGTAGGCCTCCTCGTCCAGCTCCCCGAAGAAGCCGGGACTGTGCTTGGCTGTGATGTCGAGCGCCACCTTGGCGAGGTAGAGGTTGGTGCCCAGCCCGCAGGTCGCCGGGATGCCGTTGCGCGCCACCACGTCCTCGCGGATGCGCTCCCCGAGCTCGCGGGCTCCCATGCCGTACAGGTCGAGGTAGGGCGTGACGTCCAGGAAGGCCTCGTCGATGGAGTAGACGTGGATGTCGTCCTTGCCGACCCACCTGAGGTAGGTGCCGTAGATCTCTGCGCTCTTCTGGATGTAGCGGGCCATCCGGGGAGGGGCCATGGTGTAGGGGATGCCCTTGGGTATCTCGAACACGCGGCAGCGGTTGCGCACGCCGAGGGCCTTCATGCTCGGGCTGACCGCGAGGCAGATGGTCTTCTCCGTGCGGGTGCCGTCCGCCACGACGAGGTTGGTGGTCATGGGGTCGAGGCCCCGGTCGGCGCACTCGACGCTGGCGTAGAAGCTCTTGAGGTCTATGCAGAGGTACTGGCGCGCCACCTTGCCCCCTCCCCTCGGACGGCCCGTGATGCGAACAATTGTACGCCAAGACGAGGCGCGGCGCCAGCCCGGAGGGGAGGTTCCCCGTCCCGGGCCGGCGCCGTGCGCGGGCCTGCGGCCTACTCGCTCCTGAGCGCCTCCACCGGGTCGCGCCGGGCGGCGATGCTCGAGGGGATGATGCCCGCCATAAGCGTGAGCAGCACCGATATGACGACGAGGGCCACGGCGTTGCCCGGCGAGAGCGCCATGATGCCGGCGACGTGCTTCCAGCCGTAGACGAAGCGGTTGACCGGCACCTCGGCCACCAGGACGACCACGATCGCGAAGACGCCCGACACCAGGCCCTCGATGAAGGTCTCCGCGTTGAAGATGTTGGCGACGTTGAGCTTGGAGGCGCCCATGGCGCGCAGGATGCCGATCTCCTTCTTGCGCTCCAGGACCGAGATGTAGGTGATGATGGCGATCATGATCGAGCTCACCACGAGCGAGATCGAGACGAAGGCGATCAGCACCGTGGACACGAGGTTGACGATGTCCGTGACGGAGGAGAGCAGCGTGCCCATGAGGTCGGTGTAGCTGATGGCCTTGTCGTCCTCGCCCTGGGCCCTCATCCGGTCGTTGTAGTCGTCCACGATCTTGAGGACGTCCTCCTTGTCGGAGAAGCTCTTGGGGTAGATGTCGATCTCGTGCGGGTCGGCCTCGTCGGCGTAGCCCAGGGTCGTGAGGTTGCTCTCGTAGGTGAGCGAGCTCGCGTTGGCGTAGTTGGTGAGCAGCGAGGTGAGGTCCTCCTGCGTGAGGTTGAAGTGGATGGCGTCGCGGAAGGCGTCGACGGAGAAGGAGTCGGCCATCGCGGAGGAGAGGCCCTCCATCTGCCCCTGCATCTGGGAGGAGATGGCGTCGGAGAGCTCGGAGCCGAGCGCGTCGGCCGCGCTCGCCACCTGGGTCTGGAGGGCGGCGGCGAGCTGCTGGGTCATCGCCTCGGCGGCCTGGCTCATGAGCTGGCCCATCCGCTCGGAGAAGTACGGCGCGAACTGGTCGGTCAGGTAGTCCTGCATGAGGGACCTGAGCTCGGCCGAAAGGTCGTCGGTGCCGGCCGAGGCGGCCGCGACCGCCTCGGCGTAGAGCTGGCTGCCCTCGGGGTCCGTCGTCGTGTAGTCGCCCCAGGCGGCCTGGGCGTCGAAGGAGGGCTTGCCGTCCTCGCCGACCTTGGTGTACTTGGACGCGTTGGCGAACGAGTAGGTGACGAAGCCGTCAGCGAGCCGCTGCGCGGCCGCCGTCGCCGCCTGCTGCCGCGACGGGTCGACGCCCTCGGCGAGCTTGGAGAGGTCGGGCTCGGGGGCGTCGGCGACGAGCTGCGCCATGGCCTCGGGGCTGAACACGGAGGAGAGGGAGCTCGTGTCGACGCCCGAGAGGTCGAGGCCGGAGAGGTCCATGCCCGAGAGGTCGAGGCCGGAGAGGTCCGCCCCGTCGCCCGCGGAGGACATGGCCTGGGCGAACCTGTCCTGGTCGAACGAGAAGGCGCCCTTGAGCGCGTCCTCGTCGACCGAGAAGATCTGGGACATGTCGAAGCTCGAGCCGGAGGCCGACCTCAGCTCCTCGAAGGTCTTGCCGGTGAAGACGTCCACGTCGGGGTCCTCGAGCTGTTGCCTCACGATCTTGGAGGAGGCGGCGTTGGCCATCAGCCTCTGCGTGAGGGCGTGGGTGTAGGCGACGCCCTCCTGCATGGAGGTGTTCTGCGTCGTCGCGTTGGGGCGCACGACGCCCACGACCCTGAGCGTCATCGCCGAGTCCACCACGCCGCGCATGAAGTCCTCGTCTCCGGACATGTCCGTCCAGGTCGCGGTGTCGGCGTTGTACTGGTAGCACGAGGAGGGGTCCACCACCTTGAAGGTGAGGCCGAGCGCGTCGTCGTAGGTGAGGTCGACGTGGGTGTCCGGCACGTCCGCCTTCGCGCCCGAGGTGCTTATCGAGTCGACGAGGTCCTTGAGCTGCTGGGGGTCGAGCACCCCCAGGCAGTAGAGGGTGTAGTCGGAGATCTCGCCGTTGGCATCGAGCACGAGGACCGCCTCGTCCTCCTTGGTCGGCCAGGTGCCGGCGACCACGTCGTACTGGGAGTCCAGCAGGTCCTGGTCCTCGAGGAGCTCCTCGAAGCCCTCGGCGGAGGAGGACGAGGAGAGCCCCAGGCTCGCACCCGCCTGCTGCATGCTGCTCGAGCCCGTGCTCAGGGGGGAGCCGAGCCTGGTCACGCCCCCGGAGGTGTCGGCGGAGAAGACCTTGGGGTAGATCCCGTACTTGTACTCGATGGTGCTCGCGTGCTCCTCGACGCCGCTCTCGCCGCTGTCGAGGTAGGCCTTGAAGGACGCGAGGTCGTTGAGCTTCACCTGGGAGAACATGTCGGAGACGACCGTCGACTCGGGGATCGCGTCGCCGCCCGAGACGGACCCCTGCCGGGCCGAGCCGTCCGACTCGGTCGCGCCGGCGCCCATCTGGCCCATCAGCTCGGAGACGTTGGCCGAGCCCTGGGTGATCGCGAGCGGGTAGTGCGAGAGCGCGTCCTCCTCGGTCTTGGCGATGTAGTTGTTCACGCCGTTGGAGATGGCGAGGATGGCGGCGATGCCGATGATGCCGATCGAGCCCGCGAAGGCGGTGAGGATGGTGCGCCCCTTCTTGGACCAGAGGTTGTTCGCCGAGAGGGAGAGCGCCGTGAGGAAGCCCATCGACGCGTGCCGGCGCGACTTGCCGCGCTCGTGCGCGTCGGCCGGGGCGCCCGCGGCGGCCCCGCCTGCCGCGGCGGGCATGGCCACCGTCTCGCCGCCCGCGGCGGGCTCGGGGCGCGCGGGGTCGAAGGGGTCCGTGTCGCCCTCGACGCGCCCGTCCCTCACGCGCACGATGCGCGTCGCGTAGCGCTCCGCCAGCTCGGGGTTGTGGGTCACCATGACCACGAGCCTGTCGGAGGCGATCCTCTTGAGGATGTCCATGACCTGGACGCTCGTCTGGGTGTCCAGGGCGCCGGTCGGCTCGTCCGCCAGGACGATGTCGGGGTCGTTCATGAGGGCGCGCGCGATCGCCACGCGCTGCATCTGGCCGCCCGAGAGCTGCGACGGCCGCTTGCGTGCGTGCTCGGCGAGCCCCACGTCCGCGAGGGCCGCCAGCGCGCGGCGCTCCCGCTCCGCACGCCCGACGCCGGAGAGCGTGAGCGCCAGCTCGACGTTGGAGAGCACCGACTGGTGCGGGATCAGGTTGTAGCTCTGGAAGATGAAGCCGACGCGGTGGTTTCTGTAGGTGTCCCAGTCCTTGGACGAGAAGTCCTTGGTCGAGACGCCGTTGACGACGATCTCCCCCGAGTCCGCGTGGTCGAGGCCGCCGAGGATGTTGAGCATCGTGGTCTTGCCCGAGCCCGAGGGGCCGAGCACGGCCACGAACTCGTTGTCCCTGAAGGTGACCGAGACGCCGTCGAGGGCGACTTGGGTGAAGCCTTCGGTCGCGTAGGTCTTCGTGATCTGGTGTAGTTCTAGCATCCGAGTCCTTTGCAGAGGTTCTTCTCCGGCAGGCGCGCCCGGGCGCCGCCGGGGGGGCGCTGCCGCCCGGGGTGGAAGCACCCATTGTGACGCACCAGAAGGGCCTCCGCCCCGCCGTCAGCAACACTACAGAAACCCAGCTCCGGCTTCCTTTTCGACCCGTGCCGCGCGGGACGCCGAGCGCTATCATCTACAGCCTGAAGGGCTGTTTCACCTACAGCCTGAAGGGCTGTTCGAACCCGAGCCCGCTCCCCCACACGAGCACGCCGACGCGCAATAGGAAAGCCATGCCACGAGACAGAGCCCCCCAGACGAGACCACGCACCGGCACCGCGCCCGCCGAGAGGGGGGCCGCCGGCGCCTGCCGGGGGCAGGCGAGGAGGACCACGCGCCCGCAGGCCTCCACGCGCCCGCAGGCGTCCCGGCGGGCGCCGCGCGCGGCCTCGTCCCGCCCGCTGCGCGCCCCGGAGGAAGCGGCGCGGCGGGGCGGCGCGCCCAGGGGCGCCGCCACCCTGCAGGCGGCGGGCCGGCGGGCGGCCGAGCAGCCGCGCGACCGGCGCCGCAACGACGCGCTCGACGGCCTGCGCGCCCTGGCGATCGCCTCCGTCGTCCTCTACCACCTGTCCGTGGGCTGGCTGCCGAGCGGGCACATGGGCGTCATCGTCTTCCTCGTCCTGACGGGCTACCTGCTGACGAGCTCCCTCGTGCGCACCCTCGTCAGGGGCGGCGCCATCGGCTGCCGAGCCCTCTGGGCCAGGCGCCTCCGCAGGATCTGGCCGCCCATGGCGATCTGCGTCTTCGTCACCGTCGCGGCCTGCGTGCTCTTCAACCACGTCCTGCTGACCAAGCTCAGGCCCGACTTCGTCCCCTCGCTGCTGCTCGTCTCCAACCTGGCGGCCATCGCGCGCAGCGCAAGCTACTTCGACCACCTCGGCGGCACCTCGCCGCTCACGCACCTATGGTACCTGGGCCTCGACGCGCAGTTCTGCCTCGTGTGGCCGCCCGTCCTCGCACTCCTGTGGAAGCTCGGGGCCAGGAGGCGCGACGCCGCCCTCCCCCGGCGCGCCGCCTTCGCGCTCGCGCTCGCCTCCGCCTTCGCCATGGCGGCCCTCTTCGACCCCAACGGGGACCCGACGCGCGTCTACTACGGCCCCGACACCCGCTTCTTCGCCCCGCTCGTCGGCGCGTGGCTCGCGCTTCTCTGGCCCCTCGGCAGGAGGCGCCCGGTCGGCGCGCTCGGCGGCTCCACGCTCGACCTGGGGTCGCTCGACATCTTCGGCGTGGTGGGCCTCGTCGGCGTCGTCGCCGTGATGGTCCTGTCCGCCGACACCGCGACCTTCCTCTACCGGGGCGGCATGATGATCGTGGCCCTGCTCTCGGCCGCGCTCGTCGCGTCCCTGCTCGACCCGGCGACGCTCACCTCGAGGCTCTTCTCCGCCCGCCCGCTGGTCTGGCTCGGGAGGCGCTCCTTCGGGATCTACCTGTGGCACTTCCCGCTCTTCCAGCTCCTCCGGGTCAACAACGGCGACACCCCCGCCTGGGTCGTCGCCCTCGCCGTCGTGGCCTCCGTGGCCCTGGCGGAGCTCTCGCTGAGGTTCGTGGAGGAGCCCCTCGCCCGCGGCGGGCTCCCGCGCCCGGCCGCCCCTGGGCGGCTCGCGCCCGCCCAGGCGGCCGCCCTCCTCGCGGGCGCCGCCGTGGTGGCCGTCGCCGTCGTCGGCGCCGTGGTCGTGCCGGACGAGACGGCGCTCCCCGCCGACGCCCTCAACAACACGGGCGTCAGCGCCGGAGAGGCCAAGGACCTCACGTCCGAGGCGCAGCAGGCCGCGGGCGGCGGGGACGACGGCGGCTCCGCGGACGGGTCCGCGAGCGTCGCCGAGGGGGCGACCCCCGACGACCACCTCGTGCTCACTGCCTCCGCCGACGAGACCGGCCAGAACCTCCACGACCCCTTCGTGATCGCCGACTCGGTCGCCGGGGACGCGAGCTGGTACTTCGACCAGCACTGCCCCAACGGCTACCTCGACTCCTACGTGGGACGCCGCCCCGACCAGGCCCTCGACGTCCTCAAGGGCTACGTGGACCAGGGGGTGGTCGGCAAGGTCGTGGTGCTGTGCACCTTCTCCAACGCGCCGGCGACCTCCTCGACCCTCGACCAGCTCGTCCAGACGTGCGGCGACCGCATCGTCTACGTGGTGAACGTCTCCATCCCCGAGTCCGAGGAGGCGCAGATCAACAGCAGCCTCACGGCGCTGGACGAGAAGTACGACAACGTCCACCTGATCGACTGGAACTCCTACGTGGCCGACCACGGCGCCGACTCCGCCGAGCCGTGGCTCTACGCCGACAAGGAGCACCTCACCCCGCAGGGCCAGCCCCACTACATCGACCTCATCACCAGCGCGATCGCGAAGGACTTCGTCGAGTCGGCGGGCGGCTCCGCCCAGGTGGGCACGGTCGGGCAGAACACCGGCGAGTAGGCGCAGGCCACGGGCGGGAGCCGGGACGACGCGCCGGCGTCGGGGCCGCGCCCCGGTGCGGCGCGGCC
>JAZHSQ010000049.1:0-14721 GCA_036454645.1 Olsenella sp.
GCGAGCCCCGTCGGCCGACGGCCGATGACGGCGGACCGGTGGGTCGCGTCGAAAAGTTCCGGGCCGACGCCGAAGAGCGCTGTAGGCCTTTCAAACCTGACTTGACAAAACTATGGGAACACCCCCGGCCCGGCGCTCACCTGGCGCACGGTCGCTCGGTCGGTGAGTTCGCCGAGCTCACGGGCGTCTCCGTGCGCACGCTGCGCCACTACGAGGCCTGCGGCCTGCTGAGTCCGCAGCGCCAGCCGAACGGCTACCGCAGCTATGGCCCCGCCGAGGAGGACCGCATGCAGCAGGTCCTTCTCTACCGCGAACTTGGCATGAGCCTCGCCGACATCCGCCGCGCGCTGGACGACCCCGGCTTCGATCGCAGGGCCGCGCTCGAACGGCACCTCGAGGCCCTGGTGGCGCGGCGCGCGCGGCTCGACGGGATAATCGCGAGCGTGCAGAGGACGCTCGCAGAGACGGACGGAGGTGCGCGTATGCGTGCGGACGAGAAGTTCGAGGCGTTCAAGCAGGGCCTCGTGCATGAGAACGAGCGGCGATTCGGCGCGGAGGTGCGCGAGCGCTGGGGCGACGAGGCGGCCGACGCCTCCAACGCGCGCCTGATGGGCCTGGGCGAGGAGGAGTTCCGGCAGGCGTCGGAGCTAGAGGCGACCGTGCGGCGCGAGGTCGTCGCGGGCCTCGCCGACGGCGACCCCGAAGGCGCCCACGCGCGGGCGGCGGCCTCGGCGCACGCCGGGTGGCTGCGCGCCTTCTGGCCGGACGGCGCCTACACCCCGGAGGCTCACGCGTCCCTGGCGCAGATGTACCTGGACGACAGGCGCTTCCGCGCCTACTACGATGCGTGGGCGCCCGGTGCGGCGGAGTTCCTGGTGCGTGCGATAAGGACCTGCGGCGTGTAGGCGGCCCGGCGCCGCCCGGCTCTTCTCGCACCCCAGCGCGCGCCGGGCCGCAGCCGCCCGCACCGGGCCGCGCCGGGCGCACTGCCCGCGCCGAGCCGCGCCGGGACGCACCTGGGCGCACCTCACACGTCTCGAAACCACCCACGGGGGTCTCTCAATTTGCCGACTGGGCTTTTGGGACCTCGGACGTTCTGGGCCTCCATTATCTGGGATTGGCCCATGTGCTGAGGCAGAGCGCTGAAACGGAATTACGCACGATAGGCTTTAAGGTTTATGAATTGCCAGCAAATCCACAAACCCAAACCCAGTCGTGCGTAATTCGGTACCTGCAGGCGGCACCGAGACAGCGAACCCTCCGGTCCCGGGGGCCTGCGGACCGAATTCGACACCTGCTGGCGGCGCCGGGACCGCGCGTCTGCGGGGCTTCCGGCCGATAAACAAGTGAGAAGGCCCTCGCGCTGCTCGCGCGGGGGCCTTCTCGTCTTGCGTGTGTGCCGGTGCTACGCCGGTGCCGGAGGGTCGTGCCGGCCGCCGCGTCGTGCCAGCCGCAGCACGCCGGCCGCGCGCTACTCCTCCATGTAGTCCTTCAGCCTGCCGGAGCGGCTGGGGTGGCGCAGCTTGACCAGGGTCTTGCTCTCGATCTGGCGGATGCGCTCGCGCGTGACGCCGAACTCGCGGCCGACCTCCTCGAGCGTGCGGGGATGGCCGTCCTCCAGGCCGAAGCGGAACTTGATGACCTTGCGCTCGCGGTCGGCCAGGCCGTCGAGCACCTGGTCGAGCTGCTCGCGCAGCATCGAGTCGGACGCGGCCTCGGGCGGGGCCACCGCCGTGGAGTCCTCGATGAAGTCGCCCAGCTGGGAGTCCTCCTCCTCGCCGATCGGGGTCTCCAGGGAGACGGGCTCCTGGCTGATCTTCTGGATCTCGCGCACGCGGTCGGCGCTCATGCCCATCTCCGCGCCGATCTCCTCCGGGGTCGGGTCGCGCCCGAGGTCCTGGAGCAGCTGGCGCTGGACGCGCACGAGCTTGTTGATCGTCTCGACCATGTGCACCGGGATGCGGATGGTGCGCGCCTGGTCGGCGATGGCGCGGGTGATGGCCTGGCGGATCCACCAGGTGGCGTAGGTGGAGAACTTGAAGCCCTTGGTGTAGTCGAACTTCTCGACCGCGCGGATGAGGCCGAGGTTGCCCTCCTGGATGAGGTCCAGGAACAGCATGCCGCGACCCACGTAGCGCTTGGCGATGGAGACGACCAGGCGCAGGTTGGCGCTGATCAGCGCCTGCTTGGCCTCGAGGCCCACCTGCTCGATGCGCATGAGGCGCCGCTGGTCGGCGCGGGTCAGCTCGATGTCGCCGTTCTCCGCGGCCTCGAGCTTCTGCGTCGCCTCGGTGCCCGCCTCGATCTTCATCGCGAGGTGGACCTCCTCGGAGGCGGTGAGCAGGTCGACCTTGCCGATCTCCTTGAGGTACATGCGCACCGGGTCGCCGGTCAGCATGACGGTGGAGGCGTCCGTGCGGCGCGCGCGGGCGCGCGAGGAGCGCTTCTTGGAGGCGTGCGGCTTGGTGGAGGTGGAGGTGGAGGTGGAGCGCAGGGCCTCGCGGACCTCCTTGGTCTCGTTCACGACGCCGGAGTTCTCGTCGTCCTCGTCGTCCTCGTCGTCGTAGTCGTCCTCGTCCGAGCCGAGGTCGTCGTCCAAGTCGGTGTCGTCCTCGCCGACCTCCTCGCCGGAGGAGGAGATGTCGACCCCCTTGGCCCTCACCGCGTCGTAGAGGTCGGAGAGCTCCTCGGAGTCGATGTCGATGTCCTTCACGGCGACCTGGATGTCGTCCTCGGTCAGCACGCCACCGGACTTGGCGGCCTTCTTCTCGAGGTTGGACACGACTTTGTCCAGCTCCGCAGAGAGCTGGACATCATTCTTGGATTTGTTTGCAGCCACGGATTTCCTTTCGAAAGAAATACTTCGATATGTTACCCAAACTCAGCGGTTCTCAACGTCAGAAAGGCGTCTTGACAATTCGTTCGCATGTCTCTGCATCTCGGTGGCCTCCAAGAAGAGCCGCTTTGCATCTTCGCCCAGGTTCATACCCTCCTGCGCGCGCAACCTCGCCCTTATCTGGCGGATCTTGCGCCTCGTCGAGCAGAGCTCCATCGTGTCCAGGACGAACGCCACCTTGTCGGAGAAGGACATCCCCTCCTGGCCGGCCAGGACGCCGGAGGCCAGGATCCTGGGCGCGTCGGGCACCACGGCCGTGGCGGCCGCGACGACCTCGGCGGGCGGCGTGCCCTCCGGCGTCGCCAGGATCGCCCACGCGATGCTCTCGTGGCGCTCGTCGGTCCAAGAGAAGGTCGAAATCCTCTCCGCGTAGGGCCTGAGCTGGTCGGGGTAGGCCGCCATCATGCCCAGCAGCTCGCGCTCGGCCGCCACCTGGCGCCGCTCGTCGGCGGAGAGCGCCACGGCCGTCTCCGGGCGAGAAGGACCTCCTCCCCAGGCTCCGCCGCCGGCTGCGCCGAGCCCGCCGCGCCAGGTGCCGCCTGCGGCGAGGTCGCCCTCGGCCTCGGCGGGCACGTAGTCCGAGACGTACTCCGAGCCGTCGTCGAATCCCTGGTACGGGTCTTGGTACGCCGCCGGGACCGCCGGCCGCGGCGCCTGCCCGCGTGGAGCCGGGCCCGCCGCGCCGCGGCCGCCGTACGCCGCCGGGGCCGCGGCGCCCTGCCCGCGCGTGCCGCGCGCGGCGCGTGGCGCCGCGGGGCGCGCGTCCTCCTCGCCCTGGCGCCTCGGCACCGGGGTCTCGCGGATGACGCGCTTGGTCTCGGCCACGTCCATGCCGAGGGCGTCGGCGAGCTGCGTCGCGTACTCGTCGAGCACGAAGGAGCTCTTGAGCGGCGCGAGCAGCTTGGCCATGTCCTGCAGCGCAGCCACGCGGCGTCCCGGAGAGGCGAGGTCATAGCCCTCGAGGCGCTTCTCGAAGACGAAGTCCATGAGCGGCCGGGCGGCGTCGAGGATGGGCTGGAGCTCCTGCGGCTGGTGGGTCGAGAGGAACTCGGCGGGGTCCTGGTCGTCCGGCAGCACCACGCAGCGCAGGTCCGCCTCGGTCTTGTCGATGAACTGGATCGCGCGCTCGGCCGCGCGCTGGCCGGCCGCGTCGCCGTCGAACATGCAGATGATCCGCTTGGCGAAGCGCGAGAGCGTGCGCACGTGGTCGAGCGAGAAGGACGTGCCCAGCGCGGCGACCGCGTTGGTGTAGCCGGCCTCGTGCAGGGAGATGACGTCGGTGTAGCCCTCGGATACGATCGCCGTGCCCATGGCCGCGATCGACTCCTTGGCGCGGTCGAACGCGAAGAGGTGCTTGCCCTTGTGGAAGACGCTCGTCTCCTTGGTGTTGAGGTACTTGGGCTTGGCGTCGGTGAGCACGCGCCCGCCGAACGCGATCGTGCGCCCCTGCTCGTCGTGGATCGGGAACATCACGCGGTCGTAGAAGCGGTCGGCGGGACGGCCGTCGCGCATGACGGCGAGGTCCGCCGCGAGCATCTCCTGGGTGGAGAAGCCCTTGCCCCTGAGGTGGGCCACGAGGGTGCCCCTCCCCGGCGCGAAGCCCAGGTGCCAGCTCCGGCACACCGCCGAGCCGAAGCCCCTGCCGCCCAGGTAGCGGCGGCCCGCGTCGGGGCCGGCGCCGCGGCCGCGCAGCAGCATGGTGGAGTAGAACGACTCCGCCTCGCCCAGGCACTCGAGCAGGCGGTTCCTGCGCGGCCCCTTGCGAAAGGAGCCGCGCTCCTCGGAGAGCTCGATCCCGTCGCGCTCGGCGAGGTAGCGGATGGCGTCGGGGAAGTCGAGGTTCTCGCGCTTCATGACGTAGTCGAAGACGTCGCCGCCGGCGCCGCAGCCGAAGCACTTCCAGAGGCCGGTCTGGGTGTTGACGTGGAACGACGGGGACTTCTCGTGGTGGAAGGGGCAGCAGCCCCAGAAGTCGCTGGCGCCGCGCTGGCGCAGCTCCACGGTCTCGCTCACGAGCGCAAGGATGTCAGTCGCCTGGCGTACCTTCTCCCTGTCCTCGTCGCTGATCACTTCACACCTCCAGGCCCGATCCGCCCAAGTTCCGCTGCACCCACTCTATGTTCCCCAGGACCACGCGCCTGAGTTCGTCGGTCGAGTCGAACCGCCGCGAGTCGCGCAGGCGCCGCACGAAGACCACGCGCACCGAGCGCCCGTAGAGGTTGCCCGAGAACCCTATGAGGTTGGCCTCCATGAACGCCGGCTTGGGGGCCGAGAAGGTCGGCGGCGCCCCGACGTTGGTCGCCGCCGGCCACGCGCTCGCGCCGGAGACCAGGTAGCAGGCGTAGACGCCCTCGCGGGGCAGCGCGTCTGTGGGGTCGGAGACGACGTTTGCCGTGGGGAAGCCGAAGGCGCGGCCCTCCCCCCTGCCGTGCTCGACCGTCCCGCGCACGAAGTGGCAGCGGCCGAGCAGGTCGCTGGCGAGGTCGAGCGAGCCCGCCACCAGGAGGCCCCGCACGCGCGTCGCCGATATGGGGCTGCCCGCGTAGGGCACGAGGTCGTGCGAGGAGACCTCGAAGCCGTAGGCGCGCCCCAGCTCGGCGAGCGAGGAGGGCGTGCCCTCGCCGCCGCGCCCGAAGCTGAAGTTGGTGCCCACGTGCACGGAGACGGGCGCGGCGAGCGCGCAGAGGCGGTCGCGCACGAACTCCTCGATCCCCGTGGCGGCGAGCGCGGCGTCGAAGCGGAAGCGCACGACCGCGTCGGCGCCGAGCGCGAGCAGGCCGCGGGAGCGGTCGGCGCAGGAGAGCAGGCGCGAGCTGGGCGCGGGCTCGCCGAGGACCTCGGCCGGGTCCGGGTCGAAGGTCACGGCGACGCAGGGCACGCCGCGGCGCCGGGCGTCCTCGGCGGCGGCGGCGAGAAGGGCGCGGTGCCCCAGGTGCAGCCCGTCGAAGGCGCCGATCGCGACGACCGTGCGCACGCCGCGCCCGAGCAGCGCGCCGGGGCGCGCCTCCACGACGGCGCCCGGTAGCTCTCGCGCCTCGCCGCGCACGCCCCAGAAGAGGGAGTCGCGCACGACGCGGCGGGCGCCGTCCTCGTCGAGCGGCAGGTCGACGGCGCGCGGCGCGGGTGCCACCGGCACGGCCGCGCCGGCGGCAGGCTCGCCCGCGGCGCGCGGGTCCTTCTCGCCCGGCGCGATTGCGGCGCGCGGGTCCTTCTCGCCAGGGGCCGCCATCAGCGCACCCCCTCGACGCCGTCGGGGAAGTTGACGTCGCAGCAGAGCATGCCGCCGCGCCGGCGCCAGACGCCCATGAGCCTGTCCGCGCGGCAGAGCGCCACGCGGCCGCCATCGGGCAGCGCGGCCTCGGCGGCGCGGTCGGGCGCGAGCACGCGGCCGACCTCGATGCGGCGGCCGCAGGCCACGTCCTCGGCCTCCGCACCGACGAGCTCGCGGTGCGGCAGGCCGAGCATGGCGGCGGGGTCGAGGCAGCGCTCGCGCACGCGCGCGGCGCCGAGCTCGTCGACCTCGTCCAGGACGAGGCAGGCCGTGAGGTCCACGAGGCCCGAGGAGGTCCTGCGGAGGTTCTCAAGGTGGCCGGCCGTTCCGAGCTCGCGGCCCAGGTCACGCGCGATGGCGCGCACGTAGGTGCCCTTGGAGACCCTGAGCGCGACCGTCCACGCGACGGCGCCGGCGGCGAGCCCACCCGCGGCGGCAGCGCCGGTCGCGGCGGCAGCGTCGCCCGCGGGCGCGCCGTCCTTATCGGCCGCGACGGCAGCGTCGCCCGCGGTCACGGCTATGAGCTGGGCGGAGAAGACCTCGATCTGGCGTGGCTCGAGCTCGACCTCCTGCCCGGAGCGCGCGAGCGCGTAGGCGCGCCTGCCGTTGACCGAGATGGCCGAGTAGGCGGGCGGCACCTGGCTGTGCCTGCCCACGAGCGCCGCGACTGCGCGCTCGGCGAAGGCGCGGTCGGCGAGCTCGGGCGGCACCGCGGCCTCGCGGACGGGGCGCCCCTCGGCGTCGTCGGTGTCGGTCTCCACGCCGAAGGAGACCTCGGCCACGTAGGTCTTCTCCTCCGCCGTGAGCAGGCCCATGAGCCTCGTGCCCTGCCCTACGCCCACGACCATGACGCCGGAGGCTGCCGGGTCGAGGGTGCCGGCGTGGCCGACCCTGCCCTCGCCGAGCGCGCGACGCACGCGGTTGACGACGTCGTGGCTGGTCATGCCCAGGGGCTTGTCGACGCCCAGCAGCAGGTTGAGCCCGCTCTTGCCCCTCCTCACTCGGCCTCCCCCTCCGCCGCCGCGTCCTCGACGAGCTCGGTGAGCATCGGCATGACGGCCGAGAAGGCCTCGTCGATGTCGCCCTTGATGGTGAAGCCGGCGGCCGCCTTGTGCCCGCCGCCGCCGACGCGCTGCGCCACCTGGGCGACGTCGAGGTCGCCCTTGGAGCGGAGGTTGCCCCTCACGAGCCCGCCGGGTATCTCCTTGAGGAAGAGCGCGACCTCCGAGCCGGCGACGCTGCGGACGTCGTCGATCAGGCCGTCCGACTCGTCGAGGTCCGCGCCGGTGCGCTCGAAGTCGCTCGCCGTGGCGTAGCTGTAGGCGATCCGGCCCCGCTCGAAGGTCACGATGCGCCCCAGCACCAGCGACTCCAGGTGCAGGTACTGCAGGCGGAAGCTCTGGTAGACGTTGAGCGAGACGAGCGAGGGGTTGGCGCCCGCCTCAACCAGCCTGCTCGCCACGCGGAAGGCCTCGGCGTCGGCGTTCTGGTACTGGAAGCGGCCCGTGTCCGTGGAGATGGCGCAGAAGAGGCACTGCGCCATGTCGGGGGTGACCTCCACGCCGAGGAAGCGCGCGAACTCCGCGACGATGACGCCCGCCGCGGCCGCCTCGGGGCGGATCACGTGGGCGTCGCCGAAGGGCTCGTCGCAGGGGTGGTGGTCGATGATGGCCACGTGTGGCGCCGCCTCGCAGACGGACCGGGCGTCGTTGAGGCGCGAGAGCGCGGAGAGGTCCACGACGACGAACAGGTCGGGGACGCGACCGTACTCGCCCGCCCTCACGAAGGAGTCCGCGCCCGGCAGGAACCGGTAGATCCTGGGCACCGGCGCGTCGTCGGCGAGCAGGTTGACCACCCGCTTCTCGGGCCACCGCGCGCGGATGGCGAGCGCGAGCGCCAGCCCCGAGCCGAGCGCGTCCCCGTCCGGGGAGGTGTGCGCGCAGATGGCGACCTCCCCCGCCGCCTCGACGAGCGCGGCGATGCGGGCGAACCCGCGTTCCTGCTCCTCCATCCCCTCGGCGTCGCCGCCCTGGGGCGCTTCCTGTGTCTGAGCCATGTCCCTCGCCGTGTCCCTCGTCCTCTTAGGCCTCGTCGTCCTCGCCCTCGGCGGGCGCGCCGGCGGCGTCATCCGCGCCGGAGGCGCCCTCCGCACCGGCGTCGTCCGCGCCGGAGGCGGGCGCCCCGTCGCCCGCCGCGACGGGGTAGCCGTTCTCGTCCTTCTCCACGCCGATGGTCGGCGGGACGTTCTGGAGCGCACGCGTGATGCGCTCGGCCTCGTCGGCCGTCGTGTCGATCTGGAAGATCAGCTCGGGGGTCACGCGCCACCCGAGCGCGTGGCCGAGCAGGGAGCGGATCCTGCCCTTGGCGCGCCCGAGCGCCTGCGAGACCGTCTCGTAGCGGTCGGCCTCGCAGCTTACGTAGGCGCGGAGGACCGACTTGTCCACCGACACCTCCACCCCCGTCAGGGTGACGAGGGAGAGCTCGGGGTCCGCGACCTCGAACAGGAGGATGTTGGCGAGCTTCTCGCGCGCCTGCTCGTTCACGCGGCGCGAGTTGCGGTTCTGCTTCATCTGGACCACCTACTCGGTACGGGCGACCTGCTCGATCTTGTAGGACTCGATCACGTCGCCGATGTGGATGTCCTGGAAATTGTCGAGGCCGATGCCGCACTCGAAGCCGGCCTTGACGCTCTTGACGTCGTCCTTGTAGCGCCTGAGCGAGGCGATCTTGCCCTCGTAGACCACGATGCCGTCGCGCACGAGCCTGCACAGGTCGTCGCGGGAGACCTCGCCCTCCTGGACCATGCAGCCGGCGGCCATGCCGACCTTGGGGACCTTGAAGGTGTTGCGGACCTCGATCGTGGCGGTCTGGACCTCCTGCTCGGTCGGCTTGAGCATGCCGATGCGGGCGGCGTCGATGTCCTCGATGGCCTTGTAGATGACGGAGTAGGTGCGGATCTCCACGCCGTCGCGCTCGGCCGCGGCGCGGGCCTTGGCCTCCGGGCGGACGCCGAAGCCGATGATGATGGCGTTGGAGGCGTCGGCGAGGATGACGTCGGTCTCGGTGATGGCGCCGACCGCGGAGTGGATCACGTTGATCCTGACCTCGGACTGGTCCATCTTGTTGAGCGAGTCCACGAGGGCCTCGATCGAGCCCTGGACGTCCGCCTTGATGATGAGGTTGAGCTCCTTGACCTCCTGGTCCTCCATGGTCGCGAAGAGGTTCTCGAGGGTCACGTGCTTGACCTTGTTCTGCTCCTCGATGCGGGCCTTGAGGGCGCGGGACTCGGCGAGCTCGCGCGCGTCGCGGTCGTCCGTGAAGACGCGGAACTCGTCGCCGGCCATGGGCACGCTCGCGAGGCCCAGGATCTCGACCGGGTCGGAGGGCCTGGCCTCCTTCACGTTCTGGCCCTTGGGGTTGAGCATGGCGCGGACGTGGCCGTAGCTCGTGCCCGCCACGACGGCGTCGCCCACGTGCAGGGTGCCGCGGTTGACGAGGACCGTCGCGACCGAGCCGCGGCCGCGGTCGAGCTTGGCCTCGAGCACGTAGCCGGAGGCGAAGGTGTCCGGGTTGGCCTTGAGCTCCAGGACGTCGGCCTCGAGCAGGACGGACTCGAGCAGGTTGTCGATACCGAGGTGCTTCTTGGCGGAGATGTCGCAGAAGATGTTCTCGCCGCCCCACTCCTCGGGGATGATGCCGTACTCGGTCAGCTCCTGGCGGACGCGCGTGGGGTCGGCGCCGGGCTTGTCGATCTTGTTGACCGCGACGATGATGGGCACGTTGGCCGCCTTGGCGTGGTTGATCGACTCGATGGTCTGCGGCATGACGCCGTCGTCGGCCGCCACGATCAGGATGACGATGTCGGTCACCTTGGCGCCGCGGGCGCGCATGGCCGTGAAGGTCTCGTGGCCGGGCGTGTCGATGAAGGTGATCACGCGGCCGTTGATCTTGACCTGCGAGGCGCCGATGGCCTGCGTGATGCCGCCGGCCTCGCCCTCGGCGACGCCCGTGTGCCGGATCGCGTCGAGCAGCGACGTCTTGCCGTGGTCGACGTGGCCCATGACGGTGACGACGGGCGGGCGGGGCTTCAGGTCCTTGGGGTCGTCGTAGAAGGAGAACGAGTTCTCCTCCTCCTTGGTCATGATCTTGATGTCGCGGTGCAGGTCGTCGGCGACGAGCTCGATGAGGTCGTCGGACATGGACTGGGTCATCGTGAGCGGCGTGCCGAGAAGGAACAGGCGCTTGATGATGTCGTTCGCGGGGACCTTGAGGAGGTCGGCGAGCTCGGCGACCGTCGCGCCCTGCGGCACCTTGATGGTGTCGAGCTGCGAGAGGTCCTGGTCGTTGGCGATGGCCCTCTCGATGCGGGCCTCCTGCGCGGCCTCCGCCTGCTGCTTCTTGCGGCGCTCCTTGCGCTTGCGCCTGCGGCCGGTGGACTCCTCGTTGGCCTCCTTCACGGCCTCGCGGGCGTCGGCGAGCACGCGCTCGCGGTTGTACTCCTCCGCCTCGCGCGCCATGCGGCTGTAGCGGTCCTCGCCCTCGCCGGAGCGGCGGGAGCCCTTGTGGCCGTGGCCGTGGCCGTGGCCGGCGGCGTCGCGCTCGGAGGGCATCTCCGCCGCGCCGTGCGCGTCGGCGCGCTCGGTGCCGCCGCGCTTGGGACGACGGGAGTCTTCGCCCTCGCCGCGCTGGGAGCGGGGGCGCCTGTCGCCGGAGCGGGCCTCGCGGGCCTCCTCCTTGGCGCGCTCCTTCGCGCGCTTCTCCTCCTCGGCGCGCTCCTTCATGATCTTGTCCTGCTGGGCGATCTGCTCGAGCAGGCTCGTGAAGGACGGCACGGACTTGGGGGCGTTGTCGCGGACGCGGTTGCGCTCGGCCTCCTCGGCCTTGCGCTTCTCCTCCGCGGCGCGCTCCTCCTCGGCCTTCTTGCGGGCGGCCTCGGCGGCGGCGCGCTTGCGCTCCTCCTCGGCGCGCTCGGCCCCGCGGCGCTTCTCGGCCTCGACGCGCTCGGCCTCGGCCTTGGCCTTGGCCTCGGCCTCGGCCTTGGCCTTGGCCTCCTCCTCGGCCCTCTTCTGCGCCTCGATCTCCTGGGCGCGGGCCTCGAGGATCGGCTTCAGCTTCTTGCGGACGATGGAGACGTAGGCGTCCTCCAGGGTCGAAGAGGCGGACTTGGCGGGGATCTTCATGTCGCGGAGGTGCTGGAGCATCTCCTTGCTGCTCATGCCATATTCCTTGGCGAGGTCATGAACGCGAGTTTTGGCCATGTAATCAACCTTCCAGACGATGCGGACGCGGGCGCGCCGCGATTAGATCAGTGAATCGGGGTCGTTGGAGACGTCGTCCGTGCCGAGCTCCATGAGCTTCTCATGGATGCCGCAGTACTTGGACCCGGGACGCGCCATGTTGCGGCACTGGATCCCGGTCGGGCCGACGTACTCGCAGCGGTGGCCGTCCTCTTCCTCCTCGTCGAGGAGGTCGGCCTCGGGGCGCTGGGGAAGGTCGTGCAGGATGTCCTTGGCGAGCGACTCGTTCTTGATGTCGATGTGGTAGCCGGTGAGGCGGGCGGCCAGGCGGGCGTTCTGGCCCTCCTTGCCGATGGCCAGCGAGAGCTGGTCGTCGGGCACGATGACCGTGGCGTGGTTGTCCTCGGGGTCGACGAGCACGCGGGAGACGCGCGCCGGCGAGAGGGCGTTGGCGACGCAGCGGGCCGGGTCGTCGCTCCACAGGACGACGTCCACGCGCTCGCCGCGCAGCTCGGAGACGACCGTGCGCACGCGGCTGCCCTTGGGGCCGACGCAGGCGCCCACCGGGTCGAGGTGGCTGTCGAGCGAGGAGACCGCGACCTTGGAGCGGATGCCCGGCTCGCGGGCGACCGAGCGGACCTCGACGATGCCGTCGTAGACCTCGGGGACCTCGAGCTCGAAGAGGCGCTTGATGAGGTCGGGGTGGGTGCGAGAGATCACGATGGGCGGCCTCTGGCGCTCGCCGCGTACGGGCGGCTGGGTGCTGTTGGGGTCCCTCACCTCGACGATGACCGCCTTGAGGCGCTGGTTGTGGGAGTAGTGCTCGCCCACCGGGCGCTCGTTGCGCTCCTCGGGGTAGCGCCTGAGGTCGAAGTGGGGCAGCTCGGCCTCGACGCCCTCGCGGATCTTCACGATCGTGAAGTCCGGCGTGGACTGCAGCACCGTGCCGGTGATGATGTCGCCGACGCGCTGGGAGAACTCCTCGTAGATCTGCTGGCGCGCGGCGTTGCGCACGAGGGCGTTGATCTCGGCCTTGGCGTGCTGGGCCGCGATGCGGCTCGTGCCCTTGGGCGTCACGTCCTCCTCGTCGAACTCCGTGTACTCGCCGGTCTCCTCGTCGAAGGAGTCCTCGCGCGGGATGAGCTTGTAGACGTAGACCTTGCCGGTCGCGCGGTCGATCGTGACCTTGGCGCCGTAGTCGAGGTGCAGGACCTCGGCGTAGCTCTTGGCAAGGGACTGCTCGAGGCGGTCGAGCAGGTACAGCTCGTCGATATGCTTCTCCTGGCAGAGCGCCATGAGAGCTTCCATCATCTCAGATGCCATGAAATCGGTTCCTTCCCTCTATTCGGAGGCCTCGCCGGACCTGCCGCCGGCGGCCTTGTCCTTCTTGCTGGCGCCCTTGCCGGAGCCGGAGCCCTTCTCCTTTGCGCCGCCCTTGCTGCCGGCGCCGCCCTTGCTGCCGGCGCCGCCCTTGCCGGGCTTGGGCTTGGGGTCGAGGTCGGGCTTCACGTTGCACGCCGCGACCTCCTCGAGCGGGAACGAGACGTCGCCCTCGTCGCAGCTGAGGAGCACCCTGCCGTCCTCGAAGCCCACCAGCCTGCCCGTGTAGTGGCGCCTGCCCTCGCGGGCGCGCGTCTTGAGCGAGACCTGCTCGCCCGCGAAGCGCTCGAAGTCGTGCGGGCGCCTGAGCGGCCGCGAGAGGCCGGGCGAGGAGACCTCGAGCGTGAAGGGCCCGCTCACGGGGTCCATCTCGTCGATCAGCTCGGAGATCCAGGCGGTCTCCGCCGTGACCTCGTCGAGCGAGATCGACGGGGCGGACTCGTCGGCGTGGTCGATGCGCACGCGGACGATGGGCGCGCTGCTCGCGCCGACCACCTCGACGCTCACGACGTCGACGTCGTGGGCCGGTGCCTCCTGCTCGAGGCGAGCGAGGATGCGCTCCGCCAGGGCGTCAAAGGTTGCCGCAGACATTGGCCGTCCCTCCCATCCGGGTGCCAGGCACCCCGACGCTACATACAGAAAGGAAGCGGGGCGAAAGTTCCACCCCACTTCCTAACAGCTTCCTACATAGTCCGTGTAACTATAGCACGGGTTTCTCGTCCGTCAAGGACTTGTGGAGGAACGACGCAGGCATTGGCTACACTGGTCTGGAGAGAAAGCGAGTGACCATGACCCTCCGCCAGCTCAGGTACCTCATCGCCGTCGCAGAGCGCGGCTCGATAAACGCGGCCGCCCAGGGCCTCTACACGACCCAGTCGAACGTCTCGACCTCCATCCAGGAGCTCGAGGAGGAGCTGGGGATCACCATCTTCAACCGGACCAACCGCGGCGTCACGCTCACGACCGAGGGCACGGAGCTTCTCGGCTACGCGCGCCAGGTGGTCGAGCAGGCCGACATGCTCGAGGCGCACTACCACGGCTCCGGCACCGACGCGCTGCGCCTGTCCGTCTCCACCCAGCACTACGCCTTCAGCGTGCAGGCCTTCATCCACCTGCTCGACGAGTGCGAAGGCACCGACTACGACCTCACCATGCGCGAGACCTCCACGGGCCAGATCATCGACGACGTGGCGAGCTTCCGCAGCGAGGTGGGCATCCTCTACCTCGACTCCTACAACTCGCACGTGCTCGGCAAGGCCTTCCGGGACGCGCGGCTCGTCTTCGAGCCGCTCTTCGAGGCGGGCGTCCACGTGTTCGTGGGCGAGAAGAACCCGCTCGCCGAGAAGGACCTGATCGAGCTCTCCGACCTCGAGGGCCTCACGCGCTACTCGTTCGAGCAGGGCCACGAGAGCTCCTTCTACTACTCCGAGGAGCCGCTGAGCTACCTGCCGCACGCCAAGAACATCCGCATCTCGGACCGCAGCACCCTGACCAACCTGCTCATCCACCACAACGGCTACACGCTCGCGACGGGCGTGCTCACGAGCGAGATGCAGCAGGGCATCGTGTCGGTGCCCCTCGACACCAACAGGACCATGCGGGTGGGCTACCTCATGCACCGCGACAGGAAGCCGTCGCGGCTGCTGCTCGCCTACATCGACGAGCTCAAGCGCATCGTGCGCGAGAACCCCACGATCCTGGCGGCGCCCGGCCGGGACAGGGGCGGGGCGTAGCGCCCGCGGGAGGGCCGCGGGCTGCGGCGTGCCCCTCCGGACGCCGGGTCCCGTCGAGCGCCGGGCCGCGGGCAGCGGCGGGCGCCGGGCCGCGCGGGGCGCCGGGGCGCGGGCAGCGGCGGGCGCCGGGCCGCGGCGTGCCGCGGGCGCGACGCAGCGAGGGGCCGCCGGTCGCGTCGGGTGACGCGGCCGGCGGCTCTCTGG
>JAZHSQ010000050.1:0-14639 GCA_036454645.1 Olsenella sp.
CGCGAGGTGGTGCAGATTTCCGAGTTGTGTACGGGGCAGGGGGTGACCGAGCGGTGGGCGCTTGGGTGGGTGCTTGCGTTTGCCCAGGATTCCGACGGGGCACCTCGGCATCGGAGGGCACCCCTCGTCCGAGGCGGGGCGCACGGGCGTCGGGGGGCACCCCGACCCGTCCATAAGTCCCAAAGATGCACCGGTCGCTCGCCGCAATTGAGGTTGACCCCACGCGCGCACGGAGGGCCGGCGCCGCACCCCGCGTCCGCGCGAGGCGCGGCGGAGTCCTGCGGGCGCCGTACGGCCGCGACCCCAAAAAGCGCCACGGGGCCGACGTACCGACCCCGTGGCGTAGTCGTGCGGCGTACCGACCCCGTGGCGCTGTCGTGCTGCGTACCGACCAAGTGGCGCAGTCGTGCCGCCCCCGGAGCGCCCCTCGGCGCGCGCCGCTAGATCGTGCGCGCGACCTCGTAGGCGTCCCAGATCGCGGTGAGGATGTTGCCCACGCGGCGCTCGTCGCCGACCTCGTGCACCTCGTAGCCGCGTCCGCGCAGGTCGGGGGCGAGCGACGGGTTCGGCCTGAAGCCGACGGCGATGACGACCGTGTCTGCGGGCAGGGTGCGCTCGCCGTCCGGGCCCTCGACCACGGCCCCCTCGTCGGTGACGGCGGAGATGCGCGTGCTCGTGAGGATGGGTGTCCCGTGGTGCGCGAACGCGTCGTTGAGGTACATCTTGTTGGGCAGCGGCACCGCGGGGCCGAAGCTCAGGATCTGGGGCAGCGCCTCCACGATGGAGACGTCATGGCCCTTGTTGACGAGGTCGAGCGAGATCTCGCAGCCGACGAGGCCGCCGCCCACGACCACCACGCGCCGCCCGACGCGCTCCTCGTGCAGGAGGGCGTCGATGCAGCCGAGGGCCTTGGGGTGGTCGATGCCGGGGATCTTGGGCATGACGGGGGAGGAGCCGTTGGCGAGGACGACGGCGTCCGGGCCCAGCCCGTCGATCAGCTCGGGCGTGGCCTCGACGCCCATGCAGACGTCGACGCCCCAGTCGGCCAGCTCCCCCTGGTACCAGAGGTTCAGCTCGCGCACCTCGCTCTTGAAGTCGTGGGAGCCCCCGCTGATCAGGTGCCCGCCGAGGCTGTCGCCCTTCTCGAACAGCATGACCCTGTGGCCGCGCATGGCGCAGGTGCGCGCCGCCTCCATGCCGGCCACGCCTCCGCCCACGACCACGACGAACCTCTGCGCGAGCGCGGGCCTCGGCGCGTAGTCCGCGTCGCGCCCGATGAGGGGGTTCACCGCGCAGCCGCTGGGCAGGCCCTGGAAGAGCCGGAGCAGGCAGCCCTGGTTGCAGGCGATGCAGGGGCGGATCTTGTCCGGCCGGCCGATCGAGACCTTCTTGGGCAGGTCGGGGTCGGCGAGCATGGGGCGGCCGATCGCGACGGCGTCGAAGGCGCCCTCCTCGATGCAGCGCTCGTCGCAGTCGACGTCGCCCATGCGGCTCCCGCAGACGATGGGGATGCCCACGGCCTCCTTCGCGGCGCGCGCGAGCCCCTCCATGTAGCCGCGCTTGAGGTACATGGGCGGGCAGGCGTAGTAGAAGCTGTCGTAGACGCCGGTGTCCACGTCGAGGGCGTCCACGCCCGCCTCCTCCAGGATGCGGCAGATCTGGATGCCCTCCTCGAGCGTGCGGTACGCCTCTCCCTCGCCGTCGACCGAGCCCTGGTTGAAGCCCTTGGCGTAGGCCTTGAGGCCGAGGCGCACGGTCACGGCGAAGTCCTCGCCGCAGGCCCGCTTGATGCCCTCGACGATCTGCGTGCACATGCGCATGCGGCCGCGCAGGTCCCCGCCGTACTCGTCCGTGCGGCGGTTGGTGAGCGAGGAGGCCATCTGATCGAGCAGGTAGCCCCAGTGGATGGCGTGGACCTCGACGCCGGGGAAGCCCGCCTGCCGGACCACCTCGGCGGCGTCGACCATCATCTGGATCTTCTCCCTGACCTGCTCGGTCGTCAGGACGGGGTTCATCTGGTCGGTGGTGCCGAAGTAGGGGTTGGCGCTGGGGCCGTAGGAGCCGGGGCTGTTGCGGCCGAGGCCGGCGGAGATCTGGACGAACATCTTGGCGCCATGGGCCTCGAGGCGGGAGAGGAGGGCCGCGGAGCTCACGCAGAACGCCCGGCGCGATTCGCTCGTCGCCATGAACGAGGGCCCGAGCGCGCCGGCGGGGTCGATCTTGTAGTCGGTCATGAGGGCACCGGTCTGCACCAGGCCCATGCCGCCCTGCGCGCGCCTCACGAAGTACTCGATCCCCTCCTTAGAGAAGGACCCGTCGGGCGCGAGGTAGTAGCCGGTGGTGGTCGGCGCCATCACGAAGCGGTTCTTGATCCTCACCTTGCCGATCGAGAAGGGGCTGTTGAGGGCCGCGTACTGGTCCGAGTGGTCTGACATGATGCCTCCTAGGACGTGTCCAGGCTCCGCGTGGGGCGCGAGGCGTCCGCGGGGCCCGCGGGCCGTGCGGGCGCCGGCGCCCCCTTCAGATGACTGAAGTATAGACAAGCCTTACCCGGGTTCGGCCAGCGCGCGGGCCAGCGTTCGCACGGCGCGGGGCGGCGGCCCTGCGGCGTGGCCTGCCTCTGCGGCCTGGGCCTCGCCCCTCGCGAACGCCGCGCCGCCCTCGGACGGCTATGCTTGTGACGCATGCCGTGCCGCGCGCGAGCCAGCGCGCCGCGCGCGAGCCGCCAGCGCGCCCCACGCCAGTCGCCAGCGCGCCGCGAGGCATGCGCCGGGAGGACGGACAGGCGCCGCAAAGCCACGGCGCCAGACGGGAGGCACCTGTGATCTACGACGGAACCGCTGCTATCGACCGCTACCGCGGGCTCTACCGCGGCCTCGACGCGCTCATCGACTGGCTGGGCGAGAACGACCCCGCCAGCCTGCCCGACGGCTGCACCAAGCTGCGCGGCGACCTGCTCTTCGCCAACGTCATGCGCCCGACGACGCGCCTCGCGCAGGACGCCACCTACGAGGTGCACCACGACTACATGGACGTCCAGATGGACCTCGAGGGCGCCGAGTCCTTCCGCACCACCGCCGGCCCGACCGTGCTCGAGGGCGCCTTCGACGAGAAGGACGACTTCGCCCTGCTGCACCCGGAGGACCCCGACGACTTCCTTGCGGCGACGCTCGGACCCGGCTGCTTCGTGCTCTTCGCCGTCGGCGAGCCCCACATGCCGACCGTCGTCGTGCCCGGCGGCGAGCCCACGCCCATCCGCAAGGTCTGCTTCAAGCTGGCGGTCGACAGGCTGTGGGAGAAGGACGCGCAGCTCTAGGGTCTACGGGGCGGACGCCGGCGCGGCTGCGACGGGGGTGCGACGCGGATGCCCGCGCCGCCGCCAGACCGCCGCTAGCCGGCGTCCTTCTCGCCCGGCGCCTGCACGTCGAGGACCGCGGCGAGGCTGCTGCCGAAGGCGTCGCGCCACCCGAGCGTGCCATGGCTGATGCACCAGTAGCAGAAGTAGCCGGTGAACATGCGGTCGCACGCCTCGCAGAGCCGCTCGGGGTCGGAGGCGTTGGCGAACTCGCCCGTGGCCTGCCCGCGGGCGATGATCGAGGCCATGGTGCGCTTGAGGTAGGGGCGCTCGTCCAGGCTGTGGTGGTCCTCGTGCAGGTTGGTGATGAGCATCCGGCGCATGAGCTCCTCGCCCGCGGACTCGGTCTCGTCGGCGATGGTGTCGTAGCAGATGCGCAGCTGCTCCCAGGCGCTCGTGGTGCCCACGAGCTCGCCGAGGCGCTCGCTGAGGCGGGCGGAGACGCCGTCGTAGAAGTCGACGATGATGTCGTCCTTGGAGCGGAAGCGGCTGTAGAAGGTCGGCTTGCTGATGCCGCAGGCGTCGCAGATGTCCTGCACCGTGACGTTGGCGTAGCCTCGCTCCCTGAAGAGCGCGAGCGCCTTGCCTTCGATCTGCTGCCTGTCCAATGTCCCTCCCGAACCCTCGCGTACATGGCGCCACCGGCTCGCACCGGGCGAGCAGCCGGCTCGCGCCGGGCATGCCGGTGACTGACGACCGGCGAACTTCTCGATTGTATCCCCGCGATTATGCATCGCCGCGCGTCGCGTCTCCAGGAGGCGGGCGCCGGGCGTCGGCGCGGCGTCCGCAGGGGCCGGGGCGTCCGTGGGAGCGCCGGCCGTCAGTGCACCGCGAGGCGCGCGCCGGCGGCGCCCGCAGGCACGAGCTCCCAGGTGACGTCGCAGGAGTCCGCCACGGCGCGCTCGTCGTGGCTGACGAGGACGAGCGCACCGGGGAAGGCCGCCAGGAAGCTCGCGAGCGCCTCGACCGAGTGCAGGTCGAGGTGGTTGGTCGGCTCGTCCATGACCAGGAGCTGCGGCTCGTCGAGGCTCGCCTCTGCGATTACGAGCTTGCGCAGCTCGCCGGGGCTCAGGCTCCCGCCGGCGAGAAGGGCGTCGGGGTCCGAGTTGAGCTGGGCCACCACGGACAGGACGCGCCCGCGCTCGGCGGCCGGCAGCCCGCGGAGCCTCGCCACCGCGGCCCCCTCCCGCGCGGGTCCCAGCTCCTGAGGCACGTAGAGGGCGGGCACGTCCTCGGGGACCGCCGCGACGAGGGCCCTGACCAGCGTGGACTTGCCCGACCCGTTGGGGCCGACGAGCCCTACGTGGTCGGCGCTCCCCAGGTGGAGCTCGGGGACGAGGACCCCCGGCAGCGCGCCGTCCGGTCCGTGGGGCGCGCCCTCCCCGTACGGCACGACGCCTGCCGGCAGGTGCGCGAGCACCTGGCGGCGCGAGCGCGACCCGAAGCCGGGGAGGCGCCCGTCGTAGCGCCGGGCGACGAAGGCCGCCTCTGCGTCCGCGGACTTCTCGCCTATGCGCGCGTCGAGCGACTTGGCGAGCCTACCGGCCACGCCGTCCTTGCCGCTCACGATCGCGCGCCCGATCCTCTCGCGGGCGTCGTGGTCCCGGGGGTCGAGGCCCCTGCGGCTGCGCAGGGCGTCCGTCCGCGAGGCGGCCTCCACGCGCCGCTGGCGCTCCGCCCGGAGCCTGCGCTCCTCCCGCCTGGCCGCGTCCTGGCGCGCCGCCGCGGAGGCGACGTCCGCCCGGGCCTGGCCGGAGGCCTGGCTGTAGCCGCCCGGTCGCATGCGCCACCCTCCTGCCTCGAACATGAGGCAGCGGTCGACAAGGGCGTCGAGCAGCGCTCGGTCGTGCGAGATGAGGATGCCGACGCCGTCGCAGGCGCGCAGGGCGTCGAGCACGCGCGTGCGCGTGGGGGCGTCGAGGTGGTTGGTCGGCTCGTCCATCACGAGGACGTCGGGGCGGCGCCAGAGCGCCACCGCCACCTGCAGCCGCTTGCGCTGCCCGCAGGAGAGCTCGGCGTAGCGCCAGGGCCACGAGTCGTCGATGCCGAGCCGGGCGCGCAGGGAGACGGCCTCGGCGCCATAGTCGCAGGCGAAGTCCGAAAGGCCCTCCGGCTCGAGGTCCGCGTCCTGCTCGCAGTACGACGAGACCAGGCCGCGCGGGCCCACGGCGCCCGACGTGGGGGAGAGCTGCCCCGTGGCGACGCGCGCGAGCGTGGACTTGCCGCAGCCGTTGTCGCCCACGACGCCGGTCCAGCCGCGCGGGAAGGTGACGGTGACGCCGGCGAGGGCCTCGTGCGGGCTGCCGGCATAGGTGTAGTGGACGTTGGAGAGGTTGAGCTGCATGGAGGGCCTCGCAGACGCATCGGGGACATGACGGCGCCGGCCGACCGGCCGCGGCGCGCGATGGGGTCGTCCCGCTATGGGACGCGTCTACTTGAGCAAGGCCTTCTCCCTTCCTGGGGCCGCTTGCCAAAGGCGTGCCCGAACCTGCAACGTGGCAGAGTGTAGCACAGCGCCGGCGGAGCGTCGGGGTGCGTAGGGGCGCGGCGAAGCTGCCGCCGAACGAACTTGTCGAGAAATTCCTTGATTCCTCGGCGCGAGTCCACTAGACTCATACGAGTGCTGCGAGAGCAGCTACATATTCGGGCGTTTAGCTCAGGGGGAGAGCGCTTCCCTGACACGGAAGAGGTCAGAAGTTCAAATCTTCTAACGCCCACCATAAATTCGCAGGTCAGAGGCTATGCTCTCTGGCCTGCTTCCTTTTGGTCCACGCCCTGGCCGCCGGTTCCGCCGGGTTTTGTCGCGAGGAGCTGGGGTTCCGGCCCCAGCACACGCGACGCGCCGCCCGTATCCGCCCGGGTTACGCACGGCTGAGCTCGCGGGAATTGCCAACTGGGCTTTTGTTCGCGCTGTGCTCAGCCGTGCGTAATTCCGGGGTGCCGCGGCCTGTCCCGCCGGTCGTTCGAGATGAGCTGCGAGGCCGAGGGCTACCGGGGACGTGCCAATTTCGTGGCTTAATCTCACTGACGCTTCTGCGGTGGCTAGGATGACGCGTCACGCATGCGGAGAGGGGAAGGCTTCCTAATCCTTCCACAGGAAATATCTCTGGGGTATCTCGGAGCTCGTGTACGAACGCGACGATGTTTACGGTCCGCTGGTCATCGTCCGAGATAAGGACCCTATAGGCCATACCTGTCCCTAATGGAGGCAACCGCCTCAGCGGCATCGTGGCACTCCCCACGCTCGACGGCGTCGATTCCCTCTTGCACCAGGGAGACAATTCGCCCTGTTCTCGCGGCTTTTTCGAGCCCCTCGTACGTCTCTGTGCTCATGATTACCATGTCTGGGTAGCCGTTCTTTGTAACGTGGATGGGCTCGCCGGTCTCTCTGCAGAGCCTCGAGATTCTCGTTGTGTCTTTCAGATCCTTAACGGGAACGATCTGCATGGAATGTCCTTTCCATCACAATATTATGGGATAATTATAGCATGCAAACCCGAGGAGGGACGATGCTGTACACGCCGACCACCAAGAGGGCGCTGAGATTCTGCATGGAGGCGCACGCGGGCCAGCGGGACAAGGCGGGTCTGCCGTACTGCAGCCACCCGCTGCACCTCGCGGAGCAGATGTCGACCGAGGACGAGACCTGCGCCGCGCTGCTCCACGACGTGATGGAGGACTGCGGGGCGACCGCGGGGGACCTGCTCGCGCTGGGCGTGTCGCCCGCCGCGGTGCGCGCGGTGGAGCTGCTGACGCATCCGGGCGGCGTGCCGTACCTCGACTACGTGCGTGCCCTGCGCTCCGACCCCATCGCGCGCAGGGTCAAGGCGGCCGACCTGCGGCACAACTGCGACCTCACGCGCCTGGACCACGTGACGGACAAGGACGTCGCCCGCCTGCGCAGGTACCTGCAGGCTCGCGTGGCGCTGGGCGACATGGCGACGGAGCTGCGGACGCCGTTGGGCACCGTGCGCATGGAGGCGGCCGGCGAGCCCTTCCCGTTCGAGGCGTGCGACGAGTCGCGTGCCGCAGCGGCGTTCGCGCCCCTGGGGGACGCGTGTCCGGGCGACGCGCTCCTGGGCGACGCGTGCCCGACGGCTCCCGCCCCGGGCGAGAAGGACGCGTCGCCCCGGCCCCCGGTGTGCCGCTACGGCAGGGCGGACGGCGCCTTCCTGCTCAGGGCGGACGTGCTGCCGCTCGCGGTGGGGGATCGCGTGACGGTGCGCTGCGTCTTCGGCCGCGCGGTGTGCCACGGCGGCGGCGAGGGCGTCGCGTGGCGCGTGTGGCAGGGGGAGGGGGCCACCGTCGGCCTGGGCTTCTCGGACGCCTTGGACGCTGGCCCCGCCGGTGCCGCGCCGGCTTGTGCCGGGTGCGCGCCGGCCGGCCGCTCGTGGCGCCTCGACCGCTCCGCTGACGCCTACGAGGTGGTCGAGGACCCCGTTGCCCGGCGCTACCAGCCCCTCGGTAACAGGTTCTGGGTGCGCGTGGCATGGCGCGATGGCGCAAGCGAGGAGGACGCGCGCCTCGTGGCGGAGGTCGTGGGCTGACGCTCGCGGGGCGCCCCATGGCCCGCCGCCCGTGCCCGCTCGGGTTACGCACGGCTGAGCTCGCGAGAATTGCCAGCTGGGCTTTTGTTCGCGCTGTGCTCAGCCGTGCGTAATTCCGGGGTGCCGCGGCCTGTCCCGCCGGTCGTTCGAGACGGGCTGCGACGCCGGGCCGCGACGCCGGATCGCTAGTGCGTCGAGCCCGTCGCGACGTCCACGTCCTTCTCGTGCGTGAGGGCCGCCTCGAGCGCGACCGCGATGCCCCTCGCCATGTCGTCGACGGACATGGAGGGAGTCGCGGAGGGGAGGTGCGTCGCCTGCTCGGTCGCGTAGGGCACGTGCAGGAAGTCGCCCCTCACTCCGGGGTGGCGCGTGGCGAGCGCGTGGAGCAGCGAGTACATCACGTCGTTGCAGACGTAGGTTCCGGCGGTGTAGGAGACCTCGGCGGGGACGCCTGCCTCGTTCATCGCCTGGACCATGGCCTTGACCGGCAGCGTCGCGAAGTAGGCGTCGGGGCCGCCCTCCACGATCCTCTCCGCGACGGGCTGGTTGCCGTCGTTGTCGGGGATGCGCGCGTCGGCATAGTTGATGCCCACGAACTCGGGCGTGACCTTGGCGCGGCCGCCGGCCTGGCCGACGCAGAGCACGAGGTCGGGCGAGACCTCGTCGATGGCGCGCTCGACCGCCTCGGGCCCCTTGCCAAAGACGACCGGGATCTCCACCTTCGTGACGGTGGCGTCGCCGATCGTGTCGGGGAGCCGCCTCACGGCCTCCCAGGCGGGGTTCATGCTCTCGCCGCCGAACGGCTGGAACCCCGTGACTAGAATCTTCCTGCCCATCGCACGTCCCCTCTCGATTCGACCGTCCCTGCCGCCTGCGCTCCCTCGCGGCCGGCCCCTCCGCTACCTGCCGGTGGCGGGCGTGATCCAGAACTTGAGGAGCGGGAACGAGACGATCACGGCGAGGAGCGTGTTGACCACCGACGCGATGGTGCCCGAGAGGCCCGCGCCGAGGCCCCACGTCGACTCGCAGAAGCTCGTGACGTGGCCGGGCAGGATGAGGTTCACCACGACGATCAGCACGGCGAGCACGGCGAATTTGGGCGCCGCCTCGGAGAAGTCCGCCGTCGACTTGAACACCCACTTCATCTGCACGAAGAAGTTCACGACCTGCGCCAGGACCTCCGCGATCAGGAAGGTGACGAAGCCGCCCACGCCGTTGGAGCCGGCCGTGGTGTAGTCAAAGATGAGGAAGCGGAAGGGGGCCGTGAGCCCCAGCGCGTTGATGAAGAGCGCCGTTCCCAGCCAGGTGCAGGCGAAGCGCGTGATGGTGGAGATGTTGCTCAGCACGTTGAACTTGATGAACTCCCAGAGCGTCTGGTGAGTGCTGGTCCATTCGGAGAACGCGGACATGGCTCCCTCTCCCTCGTTGTCCCTCGCCGCCCCTCGCGGGGCGTCGCCTGCGGCGGGCTCGCTCGAGTACCCAGTATCTCACTCCGCTCCCGCCCGGGCCCGTCCCTGCCGTGGTCGCCGCGCGCGGACGGCGCGGCCGCCCCCGCGGCAGCCTGTGGTAAGTTCTATGCCCAAATCGTGCCACGAGCAGAGCGTGGCGGTCGGGCTGTGGACGTTTCTGGGAGGTGTGGCCGTGGGCGGTGCGAGCCAGGTGCGAGCCGGTGCCGGGCACCCGTCGGTCGAGCGCCTGACCCAGGTCGCCACGCTCGCGGCCGTGGGGCTCCTCCTGAGCTACGTCGAGTCGATGATCCCGCTCCCCACGGCGGTCCCCGGCGTCAAGTTGGGCCTCTCCAACGTCGCCGTGCTCGTCTGCCTCTGCACGGTGGACGCGCGCGCCGCCGCGCTGGTCGCCGTGGTGAAGGTCCTCGCCGCGGGCTTCCTCTTCGGCTCGCCCATGATGATCGCGTACAGCGCCGCCGGCACTCTCCTCGCCTTCCTGTCGATGCTGCTCATGGAGCGCGTGCTCGACGCCGGCGAGGTCGCCACCTCCATGGTAGCCGCCATCATGCACAACGCGGGCCAGCTCCTCGTCGCCACGCTCGCGCTCTCCACGCCGGCCGTCCTGCTCGCCCTGCCCGTGCTCGCGGCCTCCGCCTGCGCTACGGGCGCCCTTACCGGCCTGGTCGCGCGCGGGGTCGTCTCCTCGTTGCGGGGGCGCCCCGCCCGCCCGCGGGTCGCCTTCGACCTCGACCTGGAGGTGGCGCCCGGGGAGCTCGTCGCCTTCGTCGGCAGGAACGGCTCGGGCAAGACCTCCTTCGCCCTGCAGTGGGCGGCCGAGAAGAACGCGCAGGCCGCGGGCGTCGGCGGCGAGTGCGCGGGCCGGGTCGCGGCCGGCGCCGGCGACCGTGCGGGCGGCGCGCGGACGGGCCAGGTCGGCCTCTGCTTCCAGGACCCGGACGACCAGGCGGTGTGCGACGTCGTCCAGGACGACGTCGCCTTCGCGCTCGAGAACCGCGGCACGGACCCGTGCGAGATGCGCACGAGGGTCGCCGGGGAGCTTGCCGCCCTCGGCATCGCCGAGCTCGCCGGCCGGCCGCTCGACGAGCTCAGCGGCGGCCAGCGCAGCAAGGCCAACGTGGCGGGGCTTCTCGCCGGCGACTTCGACGTGATCGTGTTCGACGAGGTCACGGCCATGCTCGACGCGGCCTCGACCGAGAGGTTCTTCTCGCTCGTCGACGGCCTGCGCGAGCGTGGGGTCGGCGTCGTGCTGGTCACCCACCGGATGGAGGAGGCCTTGCGCGCCGACCGCGTCTGCGTCTTCTCCGACGCGCGGCTGCTCGCGTGCGAGCCTCCCGACAGGCTGGCGGCGGACGACGCGCTGCTCGCACGCGCCGGCCTGGAGCTTCCTGCCGTGATGGGCCTGGCGCGCGAGCTCCGGGCCCGGGGCATCTCGGTCCCGCTCACGGCGGACCCGCTCGAGCTAGCGGAGGCGCTATGCCGCTGACGTGCAGGAACCTCTCCCTCTCCTACGGCGCGCGGAGGGTCCTCGCCGGCGTCGACCTCGACGTCGCGCCCGGCCGGGTGCTCGGCGTCGCCGGTGCGTCGGGCTCCGGCAAGACCACCCTGCTCCGCTGCCTCGCCGGGCTCGAGCGCGGCTACGGGGGCAGCGTCTCCGTGGACGGCCTGGGCGAGTGCGCGGGCGTGCGGGAGCGGGCGTGGCACGCGCGCGTGGGGCTCGTCGGGCAGGGGCCGGAGCGGCAGCTCTTCGCGCGCACGGTCTTCGACGACGTCGCGTTCGGCCCCAACAACCTGGGCCTTCCCGACGACGAGGTCCTCGAGAGGGTCTCGGGCGCGCTCGGGGCGGTGGGCCTCGGCCTCGACTGGTCCCTGGCGCAGAGCCCGCTCGAGTGCTCGGGCGGGGAGCAGCGCGCGGTAGCGATCGCCGGCGTCCTGGCGCTCCATACGCCCTACCTGCTCCTCGACGAGCCCACGGCCGGCCTCGACGCCGGGCGCGTGGGGGCGCTCGTCCGCCTCGTGCGCTCCCTGGCCGAGAAGGGCGTGGGGGTCGCGCTCGTCTCGCACGACATGGAGGTGCTCGCGCGCGTCTCGGACGAGGTCGCGGTCCTGGCGGACGGGCGCGTCGCCAGCGCGGGGGCGCCCGGCCAGGTCTTCGCGCAGGAGGAGGTCCTGCGCCGTGCGGGGCTCGAGGCGCCGGGCCTGCTCCGGGTGGCCTACGCGCTCGAGCGGGCGGGACGCGCGCGCGGCCTCGCGCAGGTCCCGTACGACTCGCTGGGCGAGGCGATCCTCGCGGCGGTCGCGCCCGGCGGGCGTCGCGGAGGCGAGCATGCCGCGGGCGTCGGCCAGGCCGCGGGTGACGGCCAGCGCACGGGCGCCGTCCGGCCCGCGGGCGCCAGCCGGCATGGAGGAGGCCGGCGCACGGGTGGCACACGGCCGGCGGGGGAGGGGTCGTGATGGCGGCGGGGGGCTACGTCGCGACAGGCTCGCCCCTGCACCGGGCGGACCCGCGGGCCAAGTTCGTGGCCGTGCTGCTGGTGATGGTCGCGCTCTTCGTGGGGCGCGACCTTGCCGGGACGCTGCCCGCCGTGGCGGCGACGGCCGCCGCCCTCGCCCTGGGGAGGACGGGACCGCGCGCCGCGCTCGCCGCACTCAGGCCCCTCTCGTGGCTCATGCTGTTCGTGCTCGTCTTCGACGCGCTCCTCGCGCGGGACGGCACGGCCGTCGTGGTGCTGGGGCCTTGCGCCCTGGACCTCTCGGGGGCCCTCGTCGGGGCGGTCGCGGTCGTACGGCTCGCGCTCGTGCTCCTCGTGGCGTCCTGCCTCACGCGCACGACCACGCCGACGCAGCTCACCGACGCCACCCGCGCGCTCCTCTCGCCGCTGGTGCGCCGGCGGTCCACGCTGAACGACCTCTCGCTGGCGATGGGCATCACGCTACGCTACGTCCCGGTGCTCCTGCGGGAGTGGGGGCGCGTGCGCGAGGCGCAGTCCGTGCGGCTCGCCCGCCTCGACGAGGGCGGTCTCGCGGTGCGGCTGCGCGCCCTGCTTCCGGTCATCGTGCCGGTCTTCGTGCGGGCGTACCGGAGCGCGGAGGTGCTGGCGCTTGCCGTCGAGAACCGCGGCTACGACGCCTCCGCGCGCCGCTCCTGCTTCAGGACGTACCGCCTGCGGCCGTCCGACGGGCTGCTCGTCCTCCTCGGCGCGGCGGTGCTCGTGGCGGCCATCGTCGCGTAGGGGCGGCCGGGCGCCCGGCTCGAGGCTGGCCGGACGGATGCCGTGGTCGGACGGAATGCCGTGGCCGGACGGTTTTCTCGCCCGTGGCGGACATCCGCGATTGTAATCGCGGGGGCGTTCGGGTATAGTGTCTCTCTGCCGCGAGAGCGGCCACATACTCGGGCGTTTAGCTCAGGGGGAGAGCGCTTCCCTGACACGGAAGAGGTCAGAAGTTCAAATCTTCTAACGCCCACCACACATTCGCAGGTCAGAGGCTATGTTCTCTGGCCTGTTTTCTTTTGCCGCAAAGTGCGCCGCAAATCTGCCGCAAAACCTGAGTAGTCGGCTTAAACAAAAGGTGAGGAGACCCGCTTTTCGCGAGCCTCCTCACCGATTTGGCTAACTTAAACATCGCCGTTGTTGAGTGTCTCCTACGCCTCCACGGGCAGACCCTCAGAGGTGACCCCAGCGCTGCCCATGTAGGCGTTCGAGGCTTCCGACACCTCGCGGGCGGCGTTGGACACCACCTCGCCGAAAGCCTTGGCGTACGCCCCGCTCTCGTCTTCAAGCATCGAGGCGCACGTCTCCGCGAGGGTGGTGAGGGCGTTCTCGCACCGCCCGATGTAGCCCGCAGCATCGTCGTGCATGTCGATGCCCTGCCTGTTAGCGTTTGCGTAGACCATGCGGGCGAGCGTGTAGTTGCCGTCCTTCTGCTTGGCCTCCCTCACGAGCTGCGCGGCCTCGCCCTGCGTGAGGTCGATGAGGGAGAGGAACTGCATCGTCTCCGGACTCACGTCACGGGGGCGGGGCACGAAGGCCGCAGCCCGCTGCCTGCCATACTCGTCCATCGCCTTCTGGGCAGCGGCCTTGAATGCCGCCTTGGCGTCCGAAATCTGCCTGTCGTAGGCGGCATCGTTGAGCCTGAACCCCTCCTCTCCCACGATGCGGTCACGCAGGTTCTTTCGGTTGCCCTCCTTGAATTTGCGTGCCTCGTCAATCTTCGCCTGAGCGCCCGCAGCAGCGGTGCTGATGGTTGTCATAGCCTTGTTGACCGAATCCCTGTAGCCCATGGTGTTCTCCTTAATCGTCGCTTACATACCTGTGAACGAGTAGGTGTCTCCGAGCATTGCCCTGCTCGCCTTGCGGTTCAGGGCGTCCCCGTCCATGCGCTCCACCTCGCCCGTGAGTCGAACGCAGTTTTGGATGATGGAGTTGGCCGCGCCGAGCCTGACGTTTGGGGGCACGTCCCCGTCGTGCATGATTTCGCAGATGGTCTCCACGGCCTCCGAGAACCGCTCCTGCATGGATTTCACCCCCGCGTCGATGAGTTCGTGCCTCGCCGCCTTGTATAGCTCCACGAACTCTGGGTCTGACTTGTAGGCACGGAGGGTGGATTCCCCGATGCCAGCCGCCTTGGCGGCCTCCTTGGCCGTGGGGCACGCCATCAGGGCGCTCACGGCCTTCTCGTAGTTCCTCTTTGCCATAACCTTCCTTTCTCTCATGACGCGCCAGAAAGCGCCGATAAACGCTGCCTTCTCAGAACGGACAGTCGGACATGTCGGGTTCCTCTAGGGGCTTCCCGTTCCACGCACGCGAGGTGCCCTCGCTCCTTGCCCAGTTCCTCTCAAGAGCCTTCCAGTCGGTGATGGGGGAGCCGTTCCTCTTCCAGCCGACGGCCTCGTAGTAGTCGTGAAACCTCTCGGGGTCGATTCGCATGCCCTGCTCCTCGGCGTACTCCCTGACCTCTTCCAGGGACGGCGTGTGTGCGACGCCCTCACTCTCACTCTTGCTATTACTCTTGCTCTTATCTATTACTATTGTCTCCGACCCATCGGTGGGGGTCTGGGTGGTACCCGGGATTTCTGTTTCCGCAGGTAGAGCGCTGTGTGTGCTATCAACTTTCGAGGAAATTCCGAGGCCGCTTTTTTCAAAAAGTTGACGGCTTTTGGCAGAAACCGCATCACTTCCATGCGACTTTCCCTCTGCTTTCGAGCCGTTCTTCATGCCGTTGAGGACCGAGGTGCGGTACCTGTCGAGGTTGCCCCTCTGCGAGAAGTCG
>JAZHSQ010000051.1:0-13558 GCA_036454645.1 Olsenella sp.
CTTTACTGGTTCCTCGGGGGGGGGGGGGGGGGGGGCCGGCGCGGCCCCCCCCCGCGCCTAGCTATGCAGAGTCTAGTACGCAGGTGGGATTTTTGGCACACCTCATACCGTCTATGGTTCCAAAACTCCCGTCTGCGGGACGGCGAACTTGGCCACGAGGTGCTCGAGCACGTCGACCGTGACCTCGAGGCTGCGCACGGGGACGAACTCGCGCACCGAGTGCGCGTTGTAGCCGCCCGTCGCGATGTTGGGGCACGGCAGGCCGCGCATGCTGAGCTGCGAGCCGTCCGTGCCGCCGCGGACGGCGACGCAGCGCGCGTCCAGGCCGACCTCGCGGTTGGCCTCGAGGGCGTTGGTGACGAGGAACGGGCAGTCCTCGAAGCACTCGGCCATGTTGCGGTACTCCTCGCGCACCTCCACCTCCACGGTCCCCTCGCCGTAGCGCTCGTTCATGAAGGCGGCAATCCGGCGCAGGACCTCGGCGCGGCGGGCGAAGGCGCCCGCGTCGTGGTCGCGCACGATCAGCTGCAGCCGGGCCTCGGCGGCTGTGCCCGAGACGTGCGTGGGGTGGTAGAAGCCCTCGTAGCCCTCGGTGTACTCGGGGCGCTCGGCGGCCGGGACGAGGTCGAGGAACTCGCTAGCGAGCGTGATGGCGTTGACCATGACGCCCTTGGCGGAGCCGGGGTGGATCATCACGCCGCGGAAGACGACGTTCGCCTCAGCGGCGTTGAAGGTCTCGTAGTTGATCTCGCCCAGGGTCTCGCCGTCCACGGTGTAGCACCAGCGCGCGCCGAAGCGCTCGAGGTCGAGGAGGGACGCGCCGTGGCCGATCTCCTCGTCGGGCACGAAGGCGACCTTGAGCGCGGGGTGCGGCAGGGTGGGGTCGGCGTGCAGGCGCGCGAGCAGGGAGCAGATCTCGGCGACGCCTGCCTTGTCGTCGGCGCCGAGAAGGGTCGTGCCGTCCGAGCAGATGACGTCCTGCCCCACGAACTGCTCGAGGTCGGGCGCCTGCGCAGGAGAGGTGACGACGGGCTCGCCGGCGACCACGCCGGCCACGAGGTCGCCGCCCTCGTAGTGGACCACGTGCGGGGCCACGCCGTCGCCCGGGGCGTCGGGGGCCGTGTCGATGTGGGCGCACAGGCCGAGCGCGGGCAGCCCCTCGGCGCCGGGCGAGGCGTGGAGGGAGCCGAGGACGTAGGCGTGCTCGTCCACGCTCACGTCCTCGCACCCGACCGCGCGCAGCTCCTCGCCGAGGACGTCGGCCATGTGGTGCTGGCTCTCCGTCGAGGGGGTCTCGCCGGCGTTTTCCGGGTCGGACTGGGAGCCCACGCGGACGAGGCGCATGAAGCGCTCGGCCACGTCGCTCAGCCGGGGCTCGCCCGGCTCTGGTGCGGTTTCGTTGGCCATGTTCTTCTCCAATCCTGGAAGGGGCGCCGCGGCCTGGCGCGACGCCCCGTCTTGCGTTCGCTTGTGCGGCGGCCCCCGGCCGTCCGGCGGCCGCCGGGGTCACACCCTAGGCTACCTCACCCCCGCCTTGCGCTCGGCCTCCTCGATCCGGGCGAGCTGCTTGGCGGAGAGGTGGATGCGGCCCTCGCCGCGCCCGTAGGTCCTGCCGCCGTCGGAGGTGCCGTCGGCCGCCGTGGGGACCGCGCCGTAGGCGGCGTATGCGCCGCCGGCGTCGCCGCCCTCGTTCACGATGGAGTCCTCGAGCTCGCCGGCGCGCCGGTAGTGGCGCAGCGGGGCGGGCATCTCGCGCTCCGTCGGGTCGTCGGCGTTGGCGAGCCTGAAGGCGGCCTCGCCGTTGCCCGCTGCCTGGGCGGCCCTGAAGTTCTCCTTGGCCACCGAGATCATGAGCTTGATGCGGTTGAGCTGGTTGACCTCCGAGGCGCCCGGGTCGTAGTCGACGGCAACGATGTTGCTCTCGGAGTGCATCTGGCGCAGGCGCTTGATGACGCTCTTGCCGACCACGTGGTTGGGCAGGCAGGCGAAGGGCGAGCACACGATGATGTTGGGCGTGCCGGACTCGATGAGGTCCACCATCTCGGCCGTGAGCAGCCAGCCCTCGCCCATCGTATTGCACAGGGAGAGCACCTGCTTGGCCTCCTCGGCCAGGTGGAAGATGGAGCCGTACGGCTCGAAGCGCCCGCTCCTCTCGAGCATGTCGTTGATCGGCTTGCGCAGCCCCTCGACGTAGGAGATGCCGATGCCGTGGGTCAGGCGGTTGACCGCCTTGGTCGGCAGCTCGCCGTTCATGTTGATCTGGTTGGACATGCCGAAGAGGAAGAAGTCCACGAGCCCGGGCACGTTGGCCTCGCAGCCCTCGGCCTCGATCACGCGCACGACCTCGTTGTTTGCCGTCGGGTGGAACTTGACCAGGATCTCGCCGACGACGCCGACGCGCGGCTTGGAGCGGTCGTTCACGAGCGGCAGCGCGTCGAAGCGATCGACGGTGTCCTGGCACAGCTCGTAGAAGCTGCGGCGCGTGGCGCGGCAGATCTCCACCTTGGCGCGGCGCATCACGTCGTCGAAGAGCCGGTCGGCGGAGCCCGCCTCCGCCTCGTAGGGGCGCACGCGGTAGAGCAGCTGCATGACGAGGTCGCCGAAGAGCAGCGCGTAGACGGCGCGGTTGAGCAGGGCCGGGTTCTTGAGCGGCTGGAAGCCGGGGTTGTTCTCGTCGAGGTTGAGCGCCGCGGTGAGCGAGATCACCGGGACGTCGGCGTGGCCGGAGTCCTTGAGCGCCTTGCGGATGAGGGCGATGTAGTTGGTGGCGCGGCAGCCGCCGCCGGTCTGGGTGATGAGGACCGCGGTGCGGCTGAGGTCGTACTTGCCGGACAGGACCGCCTCCATCAGCTGGCCGGTCACGAGGATCGACGGGTAGCAGATGTCGTTGTTCACGTACTTGAGGCCGGTGTCCACGGCGGCGTGGTCCACGGACGGGAGAAGGACCACGTTGTAGCCGGCGCTCCTGAGCAGGGGCTCGACCAGCTCGAAGTGGATGGGCGCCATCTGCGGGCACAGGATGGTGTAGCCCTCCTCCTGCATCTGCCTGGTGTAGCGCACCTTCTTGAAGGCGGCGCTGGCGGCCTCGCGGTAGACGGGCGTGCGACGGGAGAGGTCGGTCTGGCGGGCGCGCTCGAGGGTGCCGTCGGCCATGCGCACGCCCGCGGGCGCCGCCTCGGCGACGAGCCCGGCCCTGGTCTCGCGCTCGAGCTCGGCGCGCTCCTCCTTGAGGGCGGCCATCAGCGAGCGCACGCGGATGCGGGCGGCGCCGAGGTTGGAGACCTCGTCGATCTTGAGGACGGTGTAGATCTTGCCGGAGGCCTCGAGGATCTCCTGGACCTCGTCGGTCGTGAGGGCGTCCAGGCCGCAGCCGAAGGACTGCAGCTGGATGAGGTCGAGGTCGTTGCGGGTGGCGACGAAGCGCGCCGCGCGGTAGAGGCGGCTGTGGTACATCCACTGGTCGATGACGCGGATCGGGCGCTCGGGCTCCATCTTGTGCGCCACGGAGTCCTCGGTCAGCACCGCGAAGCCGAAGCCGTGGAGCATCTCGGGGATGGCGTGGTTGATCTCGCCGTCGTTGTGGTAGGGGCGGCCCGCCAGCACGATGCCGTGGGCGTCGTTGTCCTCGATCCACTTGAGGCACTCGTCGCCGGCGCGGTGCATCGCGTCCTTGAAGGCGAGGTCCTCGGCCCAGGCGGCGTTGACGGCCTCGTCGATCTCGTGGCGGGTGATGTCCGGCCCCCTGAAGCGGCCGTGGCCGGCCTCGGCGTCGCGCTTGCGCTGGACCTGGACGATCTCGTACAGCCGGTGCTTGAGGTCGTCCTTCTTGTCGTAGGGGATGAACGGGTCGAGGTACTCCACGTCGGGGGCGGCGAGCTCGTCCACGTTGAGCTCGAGCGCCTGCGGGTAGCTCATGACGATCGGGCAGTTGTAGTGGTTGGTGGCGCCGTCGTCCTCCTGGCGCTCCCAGCGGATGCACGGCATCCAGATGAAGTCCGGGTCCTTCTCGAGCAGGTTCATGATGTGACCGTGGCTGAGCTTGGCCGGGTAGCACACGGACTCGGAGGGCATGGACTCGGTGCCAGCCTCGTAGGTCTTGCGCGTGGTCCTGTCGGAGAGCACGACCGAGAAGCCCAGCCTGGTGAAGAAGGTGTGCCAGAACGGGTAGTTCTCGTACATGTTGAGCGCGCGCGGGATGCCCACGGTGCCGCGCGGGGCCTCGTCGGCCGGCAGGCCCTCGCGGTCGAAGAGCAGCTTGTTCTTGAACTCGAAGAGGTTCGGCGCCTTGCTGCGCTCCGCCGCCGGCTTGCCCGAGCCCTTCTCGCAGCGGTTGCCCGTGATGAAGCGGCGGCCGTTGCCGAAGGAGTTGATGGTGAGCAGGCAGTTGTTGGAGCAGCGCCCGCAGTGCGCGTTGGTGTGCTTGACCGTGAGGGAGTCGATCTGCTCGCGCGAGAGGACCGTGGAGGTCCCGTCTGCGCCGGCGCGGTCGCGCGCCAGGAGGGCGGCGCCGTAGGCGCCCATGGTGCCGGCGATGTCCGGGCGGATCACGTCGCGGCCGGTCAGGAGCTCGAAGGCGCGCAGGGTGGCGTCGCTCATGAAGGTGCCGCCCTGGACCACGACGTACTTGCCGATCTCGTCGTAGTCGCGCAGCTTGATGACCTTGAACAGGGCGTTCTTGATGACGGAGTAGGACAGGCCCGCCGCCACGTCGCCGATGGTAGCGCCCTCCTTCTGCGCCTGCTTGACGCGGGAGTTCATGAAGACGGTGCAGCGGCTGCCGAGGTCGACGGGGTGCTCGCCCCTGACCGCCGCGGCGGCGAACTCCTGCACGGTCATGCTTATGGAGTCGGCGAAGTTGGCCACGAACGAGCCGCAGCCCGAGGAGCACGCCTCGTTGAGGGCGATGTGCTCGATGATGCCGTTCTTGACCTGCAGGCACTTCATGTCCTGGCCACCGATGTCCAGGATGAAGTTGACGTCGGGCACGAAGGCCTTGGCGCCGCGCAGGTGCGCCACGGTCTCGATCTCCCCGGAGTCGGCCTGCAGCGCCTCGATCAGGATGCCCTCGCCGTAGCCCGTGGTGGTCACGTGGCCGATGGTGCAGTCGGCGGGCAGGTGGTCGTAGATGTCGTCCATGATCTTGCGGGCGGTGCCCAGGACGTCGCCGTTGTTGTTGTCGTACCAGGTGTAGAGCAGCTCGCCCCCCTCGCCGACGACGGCGGCCTTCATGGTGGTGGAGCCGGCGTCCAGGCCGATGAAGACACGGCCGTGGTAGTCGTCGAGGCTGCCCTTGGCGACCACCTGCGCGTCGTGGCGGCGCTTGAACTCGCGGTAGTCCTCCTCGGTCGCGAACAGCGGGTCGAGGCGCGCGACCTCGGTGCCCTGGGTGTCGCGGAGGTTGTCGAGCTGGTCGATGACGTCGGAGAAGGACACGTACTTGTCGGACTCGCCGGCCAGCGCGGCGCCGGTCGCCACGAACAGGTGCGCGTTCTCGGGGATGACGCGGTGCTCCTCGTCGAGCTTGAGCGTGACGTAGAAGCGCTTGCGCAGCTCGGAGAGGTACTGGAGGGGCCCGCCGAGGAAGGCGACGTAGCCGCGGATGGGGTGGCCGCAGGCCAGGCCCGAGACGGTCTGGTTTGCGACCGCCTGGAAGATGGAGGCCGCCACGTCCTCGCGCGCGGCGCCCTCGTTGAGCAGCGGCTGCACGTCGGACTTGGCGAAGACGCCGCAGCGGCTCGCGATGGGGTAGATGTGGCGGGCGCCCTTGGCGAGCTCGTTCAGGCCGAGGGCGTCGGTCTCCATGAGGGAGGCCATCTGGTCGATGAACGCGCCGGTGCCGCCCGCGCAGGTGCCGTTCATGCGCTGCTCGATGCCGTTGTCGAAGTAGATGATCTTGGCGTCCTCGCCGCCGAGCTCGATGGCGACGTCAGTCTGGGGGATCAGGGTCTCGACGGCGCGCTTGGAGGCGATGACCTCCTGCACGAACTCGACGTCGAGCCACTTGGCGAGCAGCATGCCGCCCGAGCCGGTGATGGAGACGCGCATGCGGGCGCCGCCCAGGACCTTCCGGGCCTTCTCGAAGACCTCGCGGGCGGTCGCCTTGACGTCGGTGTGGTGGCGCTCGTAGTTGGCGTAGACCAGGTGGTCGTTGTCGTCGATGACCGCGAGCTTTACCGTGGTGGAGCCCACGTCGATGCCCAGGCGCAGGTGCGCGTGGGAGAAGTCGGCCTTCTCGGCCGGCATGAGCTCGGCGCCGACCTGCTTGAGCTCGAGCGGGTGCCTGGCGGCCCTCTGCGCCGTCGGGTCGTTCACGTAGTTAGTCATCTTCTTCTCCTTGGAGCTGCGATAGGCCGAGAAGCGTCATCCCGAACGAGGGGACGTCGAAGTCGATCGCCTTGCCGTACAGGTCGCCGGGGCGCACGAACATGAGCCCCGTCATCAGGCGGGCCATGAGCCCGATGCTCTCGCGCATCCCGGTGGTGAGCCACTGGACGAGCACCCCCACCTCGGCCGATATTGCGAAGGCGAGGTAGTAGTCGAGGAAGGTGCCCAGCGCGCCCTCGGGCAGCCCCTCCGCCGCGCGGTCGCGCACGACCTCGCGGACCATGCCCTTGATCTTCTCGACGAAGGCGGGGTCGCCGCCGTCGCCGAGCAGCGCCGGCAGGTAGCCGGCGCGGTCCTTGAAGAACCGCAGGACGTCCTCCGCGCCGGGGCAGGGCTCGCAGTCCCTGAGCGCGGAGGCGAGCTCGTCGAGGTCGGTGTGGGCGAGCGCGGCCACGAGCGGCCTCAGCCCGTCGAGCGCCTCCGCCTCGGTGGTGCCGACGAGGTCGGCGATGTCGCGGAAGTGCGAGTAGAACGTGCGGCGGGTGACGCCCGCGCGGTCCGTCACCGCGGTGACGGTGACCTGCCCGAGGTCGCCGGTGGCGACTATCTCCTCCGCGAGGGCGTCGCGCAGGGCGCGGCGCGTCCGCAGGGTGCGGCGGTCGCACGCCTCGGCCAGGCAGGACTCCTCCTCGCGCACGGCTTGGCGCATCTCCCCTCCTCCCCTGACAGGTGCCTGATATTGCACGCTGCGTGAAGTATTGCACACGGTGTGCAATACTTTCGTAAGGGGCTGGCGGGAGGCGCAGTCTGCACCTGGCTATCACATTTCTGCGCGTCGGGCTAGAGCCTGCCCGAGTCGAGGTCGCGCAGGACGCCCTCCGGGATCTGCATCGCCTGCGTGAAGGGGTCGAGCACGACGCCGGCCACCTGGCCGCCGCCGTTGAGCGCCATGCCCGCCGCGGTGACCATGGGCAGGTTGACGAAGGAGAAGCCCGCGAGCGACCCGGCGTCCAGCTCGGACGCGTCGCTGAATGCGGCCAGCCAGCGCGTGCCGTCCGCGTCGGCCAGGACGCACGGCTCGATCTGGGTGCCCTCGCGCAGCGGCAGCGTCTCGCCGACCCCGAGCGCGGATATCGCCTCGCGATAGTCCTCCGGCGCGTCGACCACCTGCACCGGCACGACCACCATCGCGCCCCTGAGCGCGCGGAGGAACCCCTGCACGCCGGAGCCCGGCCCGTCGATGGCGGCGAGCTTCAGCTCGCGCAGCGAGCGGGGCGCGTCCGCGGCGTCGCCGACGGGGGCCGCCGCCTCTGCCGCCGGGGGCTCCGGGAGCTCGGCGCGCACCTCCTCCAGGAGGCGGCCCAGGAGGTTCCCGCCGCGCCACGCCAGGGGCATCGCGGCCTCGGGGGCGTCGGCCGTCACGCCGGTGCCCCAGAGGTCGTCCTCCCCCAGGCACGCGGCGATCGTGGCGTCGCCGGTGGCGCGCAGGAAGGCCGCGAGCTCCTCGTCCTGCTCGAACTTGGCCGCGAGGGCCTCGCGCGCGAGGCCGGCGCGGGCGTGCGCCCAGCGGCCGGCGTCGAAGGGCGTGACCTGGCGGGAGAGGTTCCTGAGGTAGGCGGGGTTGTCCATGGCGAAGACGCGCATGGCCGTCGCCTCGTCGCCGAAGGTCAGGGCCTTGGCGTGCACGAGGTACTGCCCGACGCTCGCGAACCTGCGTCCGTGCAGGTCGACGGGCGAGCGGTGCCAGACGCTGAGGCAGCCGTTCTGCCCGTCGGGCGCCCCGAACACGACCAGCCGCACTTCGCCGACCTGCGAGAAAACCGGTGCCTCCATGCGCATCCCTCCTTGGACCTCCCCGCCAGCGGGGCCGTCAGGGTAGCGTATCACCACGAGGCGCGGAGGGGCGCCGCGAGGGGACGGGGCGTCCTGGGCGCGGGAGGCGCCGCGGGCGCGTCGCCCCCTCGCCCGCCCCGCTACCGGTCCGCGATGACCCTGCAGACGATCCTGCAGGACCCCTTGAGGGTGTTGCCCACCGGGCAGTTGCGCTCGATCAGGGTGGCGAGCTCGTCGAGCTTCTCCTGCGGGGCGTCGGACCTGACGTGGATGGTGGAGCGGATCTCCTGGTAGCCGTTGTAGGGGTTCTGGCCGGAGAGGTCCATGTCGCCCTCGAGCTCGGCGCGGCAGCCCGCGAGCTCGATTCCCAGCTTCGGGGCGTTCATGCACGCGACCAGGGTCTGGCAGCCTCCCAGGGCGCACAGAAGCATCTCGACGGGGTTCATCCCCTTGTCGGTGCCGCCAGAGCCCACGGGCTCGTCGATCATGAGCTTGAAGCCGCGCGACGCGGCCTCGACCTGGCAGCTCTCGGTCAGCTTGGTGGTCGTTGCGGAAAACGTGTTCATGCTCTTCTCCCTCTTCGCTCGTCGCCTCCCCGCACACCCGCGCGGGGCCGGGGCAGATGGTACTTGCGGCTTTTTTATCACCGGCCGAGCGTCCGCTCGCGGGGCGCCCGCGACCGCACGCCGGACGGCGCGCGCCGCCACGCACGCCACGCGCGAGGGGTAGCATCTCCGGCAGCGCCAAAGCCCCGCCCAACCGTCGCAAGGAGGATGCCATGCCCGTGACGACCCTTCCCTTCGGGACGGCCCCCGACGGGCGTCCCGCCCACCTCTACCTGCTCTCGAACGGCCACGGCATGGTCGTGGGCGCCACCGACCTCGGCGCCTGCCTCGTCTCGTGCCGCGTGCCGGACGGCGAGGGGCGCCTGCCCGACGTCCTTCTCGGCTACGACTCCGCCGCCGGCTACGCCGACAACCTGATGGCGTTCGGCGGCACCGTCGGGCGCGTGGCCAACCGCATCGGCGGCGCCAGCTTCGAGCTCGGCGGCACCACCTACGGGCTCAGCGCCAACCTGGCGGGCAGCTGCCTGCACGGCGGGCGCGACATGTGGTTCCAGCGCCGGTGGAAGGCGGGCGTCGGCGCCCCCTCCGCCGGCGCCTCCTCCGTGACCTTCTCGCTCCTCTCGCCCGACGGCGACCAGGGCTTCCCCGGCGACCTCGACGTGCGCGTGACCTACGCGCTCGACGACGAGGACCGTCTCTCCCTGCACTACCTCGCGCTCCCGTCCGCGCCGACGCTGGTCAACCTCTGCTGCCACGCGTACTGGAACCTGAACGGCCACGCCTCCGGCGACGTGCGCGGCCACAGCCTCCAGGTGGAGGCGGGCCGCTACACCGTGACCGACAAGGACCTGGTGCCCACGGGGGAGCTCGCCCCCGTGGAGGGCACCCCGCTCGACCTGAGGCGCCCCCGGCGCATCGGCGACTGCCTCGCGGGGGTGCCCGGCGGGCTCGACCACAACTTCGCCCTCGACGCCCGCTGCGGCGCAGGCGGCGCCGCGGGCGCGCCCGCCCCGACGGACGGCGGCCCCGGGCGGCCGGAGCTCACCGCGACCCTCGTCGGCGAGAGGTCCCGCATCCGCCTGCGCGTCCTGACCACGGCCCCCGGCCTGCAGGTCTTCACGGCGGGCGGCCTCTGCGAGCGGCACGGCAAGGACGGCGCCGCCTACGGCCCGAGCGCGGGCGTCGCCCTCGAGACGCAGCTCTTCCCCGACGCGATCCACCACCCGGGCTTCCCCGCCGCGACCGACCCCGTCTTTGGCCCCGGGCGCCCCTTCGAGAGCGAGACGCAGTTCTGCTTCGACCTCGCCTAGGGGCTCGCCCGACGCCGGACCCCGCAGGCGCCGTGCCAAAGACGTGCGAGGCGTCAACCGGATAGAAACCGGCAGGGCGCATAATCGTTGTCACGAAAAGCCCCTGGCGCCCGCCGGCACGCACAGCCGGCGCCCGGCGCCGGACGAACTCCCGGAGGGAAGCCCCATGGCAATCACGCCCGAAGAGGTAAAAGAGACGCTCAACATGGTCGAGCAGCAGAACCTCGACCTGCGCACCATCACGATGGGTGTGTCGCTCTACGGCTGCGCGGACGAGGACATGGGCCGCATGTGCGACAAGGTCTACGACCGCATCACGCGCAGGGCCGAGAACCTCGTCGGCGTCGCGGAGCAGCTCGAGCACGAGTACGGCATCCCCATCGCCAACAAGCGCGTCTCCGTCACCCCCGTCGCGCAGATCGCGGCGGGCTGCCCCGACCAGGACCTCACCCCCATCGCCCAGGCGATGAACCGCGCGGCCGAGGCCCTCGGCATCGACTTCATGGGGGGCTTCTCCGCCCTCGTGCAGAAGGGCGTGGGCGAGACGGACCGCAAGCTCATCGCGTCCATCCCCCACGCGCTCTCCTCCACCGAGCGCGTCTGCTCGAGCGTCAACGTCGCCTCGCTGCGCGCCGGCATCAACATGGACGCGGTCCTGCTCATGGCCCAGACGATGGTCGAGGCGGCCAAGGCCACGGTCGACATCGACTGCTACGGCGCCGCCAAGCTCGTGGTCTTCTCCAACATGGTCGAGGACTCGCCCTTCATGGCGGGCGCCATCCACGGCCCCGGCGAGGGCGACGCCGTCATCAACGTCGGCGTCTCCGGCCCCGGCGTCATGGCGGCGGCGCTCTCGACGCTGCCCGAGGACGCCAACCTCACGCAGGTCGCGGAGACGATCAAGCAGACCGCCTTCAAGATTACGCGTGCCGGCGAGCTCATCGGCCGCGAGGCCTCCGCGCGCCTCGGCGTGGAGAAGGGCATCGTGGACCTCTCGCTCGCGCCGACGCCGGCGGCCGGCGACTCCGTCGCCCGGATCCTCGAGATCATCGGCGTGGGCGAGTGCGGAGGCCCCGGCACGACCTGCGCGCTCGCGCTGCTCAACGACGCCGTCAAGAAGGGCGGCGTCATGGCGAGCTCGAGCGTCGGCGGCCTCTCCGGCGCCTTCATCCCCGTCTCCGAGGACGCGGGCATGATCCGCGCGGCGCGCGACGGGTCGCTCTCCATCGAGAAGCTCGAGGCCATGACCTGCGTCTGCTCGGTCGGCCTCGACATGATCGCCATCCCCGGCGACACCTCCGTGGAGACGATCGCCGGCATCATCGCCGACGAGATGGCAATCGGCGTCATCAACGCCAAGACCACGGCAGTCCGCCTCATCCCCGCCATCGGCAAGCGCGAGGGCGACATGCTCGAGTTCGGCGGGCTCTTCGGCAGAGCGCCGGTCATGGGCGTGAACCAGTTCGCGGGGACCACCCTGGCCCGCCGCGGCGGCCAGTTCCCCGCGCCGCTCAACTCGCTCAAGAACTAGGCCCGCCAAGGCCGCCCTACAGCGCGCAGGACCAGCGCACGTTCTCGTTGTCGAGGTCCTCGGGGGAGGGCACCACGGTGAGGTGCGGGGCCTCCCAGCAGCGGTGGTCCCGCACGATGATGGCGGGCACGCCCGCGACGGTGACGTTGGCGGGCACGTCGTGCACCACGACGGCGCCCGCGCCCACCTTCACGTTGTCGCCGATGCGGATGTCGCCCAGGATCGTGGCGTTGGCGCCGACCATCACGTTGTCGCCGAGCGTCGGGTGGCGCTTGCCGCCGTGGTGGCCGGTCATGCCGAGGGTGACGCCCTGGTAGAGCAGGCAGTCGTCGCCGATGATCGCGGTCTGGCCTATCACGATGCCCATGCCGTGGTCGATCAGGAAGCGCCTGCCGATGGTGGCGGCGGGGTGGATCTCTATGCCGTAGCGCTTGCGCGAGCGGCGCGCCAGGAACATGGCGAGCCCGGTGAGGCCGTGCTCCCACAGCCAGTGCTGGCGCCGGAAGGCCCAGATGGCGTGCAGGCCCGTCGAGTTGCGGCGCACGTCGCCAGGGCTCGTGGCGCTCGGGTCGCGCGCGAGCATCGCCTCCACGTCCTCGCGCCGGCGCTGCCGCCACGAGACCTTCTCCTGCTTGCGGGCGCCCGCGCCCGCCCCGCGGCCGGACTCCGACCCCAGGTCTTTCTCGTCGCGCACGTCCAGCGCACCAGCCAGGCTCATCGCCGTCTCCCCTCGTGCGGCCGGCCCTCCCGCGAGGACCGGCCGTCTACGCCAACCTTGCGATAGCTTGCAGCCAGCCGGCTACAGGTCCATCGAGAGATAGCGCTCGCCCGTGTCGGGCAGGATCGCCACGATCGTCTTGCCGGCGAACTCGGGACGCCGGGCCAGCTCGACGGCGGCCGCGACGGCGGCGCCGGAGGAGATGCCCACGAGCAGGCCGAGGTCGGACGCGAGCTGCTTCTTGGTCTGAATCGCGTCGTCGGACGCGACGGGGACGACCTCGTCGACGACGGAGGCGTCGTAGGTCTTGGGGACGAAGCCGGCGCCGATGCCCTGGATGCGGTGGGCGCCGGAGGGCTTGCCGGCGAGCACCTGGGACTCGGCCGGCTCGACGGCCACGGCGTAGACGCCGGGCTTCTGCTCCTTGAGGAAGCGGGCGGTGCCGGAGATGGTGCCGCCGGTGCCGACGCCGGCGACGACGACGTCCACGGCGCCCTCTGTGTCGTGCCAGATCTCCGGGCCGGTGGTCTTGTAGTGGGCCTCCGGGTTGGCGGGGTTCACGAACTGGCCGGCGACGATGGCGCCGGGCGTCTCGGCCTTGAGCTGGTCCGCCCTGGCGACCGCGCCCTTCATGCCCTCGGCGCCGGGGGTGAGGACGATCTGGGCGCCATAGGACGCGGCGAGCTTGCGGCGCTCGACGGACATGGTCTCGGGCATGACGAGGATCATCTTGTAGCCGCGCTCGGCCGCAATCATGGCCAGGCCGACGCCGGTGTTGCCGCTGGTGGGCTCGATGATGGTGCCGCCGGGCTTGAGCGAGCCGTCACGCTCGGCCGCGTCCACCATCGCCTTGGCGATGCGGTCCTTCACCGACCCTCCGGGGTTGGTCGCCTCGTACTTGCCAAGGACCTTGGCTGCGCCACCCGCGAGTGACGAGAGGTCGACGAGGGGGGTCTGGCCGATGAGTGACTCCGCGCGCGTTGCGAACTTCATGATGATCCTCCTGTATATGACGAACCACTAGTCGCGAGGTAAGAAGGACGGTCCCTTTTCGCCCGCCCGTTAACTCGCTGGGACACAGGATGGCACTCGTATTCCTAGTTTGCAAGTAGGATTTTGTAAGCAGATGGTTTCGCGGCCGCGCGACGGCGGGCGCGGGGCCCGAGGCGAGAAGGACCGCGGCCAGGGGGGCGCCACGAGAGAGGGGGGGGGGCGGCCCCCCCCCCCCCCCCCCCCCCCCCCCCCCCGAACCGACCCCCCCCCGAAACCCCGGAGA
>JAZHSQ010000052.1:0-13055 GCA_036454645.1 Olsenella sp.
AGGCGCTACCCAGGCTGTGGCGCATCCAAATCCTGGGCAAACGCGATGACGGGTCGGCAGGGAGCAAAGTTAGCCCCTGCCGACCCGTCCATAACCCGGCCTATTGCACCGATCGCGCGTGGAAATCTCGACAACCCCGTCGAGCGCAGCGCACGCAGCGGCGCGTCCCCGGCTAGACCAGGTACTCGGCAATCTGCACGGCGTTGGTGGCGGCACCCTTCCTGATCTGGTCGCCGCAGCACCAGAACGTGAGCGAGCTCACTCCGTCGGGCGCGGAGAGGTCGCGACGGACGCGGCCGACGTACACGAGGTCCTGGTCGCTCGTCTCGAGCGGCATGGGGTAGTGCAGGTTTGCCGGGTCGTCCACGACCTTGACGCCAGGGGCGGCCGCAAGGGCGGTCCGCGCCTCGTCGGGCGTGATCGGACGCTCGAACTCGACGGTGATGGACTCGGAGTGCGAGCGCATGACCGGGACGCGCACGCAGGTGCAGTTCACGCGCAGATCCGGAAGGTGCATGATCTTGCGACCCTCGTTCTGCATCTTTAGCTCCTCGGAGGTGTAGGCCTCCTCCTTGAATCCACCGATCTGCGGGATGAGGTTGGCAGCGAGCTGGTAGGCGAAGGGCGCGGTGTCGCCCATATCGCCGCCATTGGCGACGACGCCCATCTCGCGCTCGAGCTCGCGCAGGCCCGGCATGCCCGCGCCGGAGGCGGCCTGGTAGGTGGAGACGATCAGGCGACGCACGCCAGCGACCTCGTGCAGGGGCCAGGTGGGGACCAGACCGATGATGGTCGCGCAGTTGGGGTTCGCGATGATGTTCTTGGGGTGGTCAGCGATGTCGCCGGCGTTGATCTCGGGGATCACGAGCGGCACCTCGGGGTCGAGCCTGAAGGCGTGCGAGTTGTCGACGACGACGGCACCACGCGCGGCAGCCTCGGGGAGAAGGACCTTGGCGACGTCGTCGCCTGCGGCGCCCAGGACGATGTCGACACCCTCGAAGGCCTCGGGCGCCGCCTCGACGACGGGCACCTCCTCGCCGCGGAAGGTCACGGTCCTGCCGAGGGAGTGGGCGCTCGCGAGGGGGACGAGCTTGCCCACGGGGAAGTCGCGTTCCTCGAGGCAGCGCAGCATCTGGGTGCCCACGACCCCCGTGGCGCCCAGGATGGCAACGGTCTTATCGCTCATATGAAAGCCTCTCCGGCCCGGCGCCTGGCCGGGCCTCTCCAATCGGGCCTGTGGCCCTGGCCTGTCTCCTTGGGGTTCGCTAGCAGTCCACGAGTGGTCCGCGTGCGGCCCGCGTACGGCCCGCGTACGGCCAGCGCGCCGCCCGCGTGCGGCCTGCTCGCTAGTTGATCTGGCGCCCGTCGCTCTCGACCTCGGCGGAGCCGAAGGTGTCATAGATGACCTTGATGGCGCGCTCGAAGTCCGCGTTGTTGACGCCCAGGATGATGCTGATCTCCTGCGAGGACTGGGTGATCATGCGGATGTTGATGCCCGCCTTGCCGAGCGCCCCGAAAATCATGCCCGAGGTGCCGGCGCGCCTGCTCATGTTGCGACCGACGACCGAGATGAGCGCGAGCCCGTCGACCACCTTCACCACGTCCGGGCCGATCTCGTGCTGGATGTCCGCGACGATCGAGTAGATCGTGTCCTTGACGTCGTTGCCGTTGACCACGATCGCGAAGGAGTCGACGCCCGTCGGGATGTGCTCGATGGAGACGCCGTAGCGCTCGAAGATGCTGAGCGCCTTGCGGACCGTGCCGACCTCGTTGGACATGTGGGCCTTCTGCACGTGGACGGCGAGGAAGTCCTTCTTGCCGGCGATGCCGGTGATGAGGTGCTCGCGGGCGTGCTCTCCTGCGTTCTCGCGGATGATCGTGCCCGAGTCGTCGGGCTGGTTGGTGTTCTTGATCTGGATGGGGATGTTGACCTCGCGGACCGGGAAGATCGCCTCCTCCTGCAGGACGGAGGCGCCCATGTAGGAGAGCTCGCGCATCTCCTCGAAGGTGATGCGGTGGATGCCGCGGGGGTTCTCCACGATGTGCGGGTCGGCCGCAAGGAAGCCGGAGACGTCCGTCCAGTTCTCGTAGAGGCCGGCGTCGAGGCAGCGCGCAAGGATGGCGCCCGTGATGTCGCCGCCGCCGCGCTGGAAGAGCTTGATCGCGCCGTCGACCGTGGCACCGTAGAAGCCGGGGAGCAGGAAGGAGCCGTCGTTGCGCACGACCGCCTCGCGGATCTTGGTCTGGGTCCGCTGCATGTCGACCTTGCCGTCGTGGTGGAAGACCACCACGTCCGCCGCGTCGACGAACGGGATCCCCAGGTACTCGGCCATGAGCTGGCCCGTGAACCACTCGCCGCGCGACACGACGTACTCGGGCGAGTAGGTCTTGATGTTCTCGATGAAGCGCGCGAACTCGTCGGCCACGGGGAACTTGAGGCCGAGCTCGCGAGCGATGTCCATGAAGCGCTCCTCGATGGTGGCGAGCAGCGTCGTGCAGTCAACGTGGTACTCGATGTGGGCGTTCACCAAGAGGAGGAGGTCGGTGATCTTGTTGTCGCCCGGGCGCCTCCTTCCCGCCGCCGAGACCACCACGAACTTGCGCTCGGGGTCGGCCTCCACGATCTTCTTGACCTTCTTGAACTGCTCGGCGTCGCAGACGCTCGAGCCGCCGAACTTTGCGACCTTAATCACGTTACGCCTCCTTGGCGATTGCGGCCATGAACGCTGCGGGGTCCTTCTCGAGGACCTTCGAGAAGGTCTCGCGCGCCTCCACCGCAGTCAGATGCTTGAGCATCCAGGCTCCCGAGGCGTACCACTCCGCGTCGCGCGGCGCGCCGACCGTCGTCCTATATACATAGTTGCTGGTGAGCAGCGAGGGGTCGTAGGCGAGCCCGCGCGTGAAGTCGTAGCACGGCACCCTGCCCGCCGCCGCGTCGAGCACGTCCTGGACCATCGCATTGCCGGTGGGCAGGCTCCCCGCCCCCTGGCCGTAGAACTTGAGCGGACCCACCGTGGCGCCCTCGAGCGACACGAGGTTGAAGTTGGAGGGCACCGCGGCCTCCATGGACTCGCGCGGCACGGCAACCGGCTCGACCGCGACCGCGTAGCTGCCGTCGCGCTGCACGCCGCGCCCGAAGAGCTTCACCTGGAGCCCCTTGTTCTCGAACATCAGCATGTCGCGCTTCGTCAGCGTGCGGATGCCGGTGACCGGCAGGTCCTTGGTGCACGCCACGTCGAACGCCACGCTGGCCGAGATGATCGTCTTGTTGCGGACGTCCACGCCGTCGATGTCGGCCGAGGGGTCCCTCTCGGCGTAGCCCAGCTCCTGCGCCTTGCCGAGCGCGATGTCGAAGTCCAGGCCCTCCTTCGCCATCGAGTCGATGATGTAGTTGGTCGTACCGTTCATGATGCCCGAGAAGCTGCTTATCTCGTCGATGCGGCGGGCCTTCTCGATGGACGCGATCCAGGGGATGCCGCCTCCGACGGACGCCTCGATGAACAGGCCCACGCCGTTCTCGAGCGCGAGGGCCGCGAACTCGTCGAAGAACTCGGCGACCACGGCCTTGTTGGAGGTGACGACGGACTTGTGCGCTCTGAGCGCGCGGCAGATGAAGGTGTGCGCGGGCTCGAGGCCGCCCATGCACTCGACGACGACCTCGATGCTCGGGTCGTCCACGATCTCGTCGTAGTTGGGGGTCATGCGGGGCTGGGTGCAGTTCTTGGGGAGGTCGAGGATCTTCTCCACCTCGACTCCCCGAGCACGGCCCTCGACGATCGTGACGACGCCTCGCCCCACCGTGCCATACCCGAGAACGGCTATCTTCATCGTTTTCCAATCTTTCTAACGTGTGACGCAGCATCCCCGAGCCTGTCCCACGGCCCTGTCTTCGCCTATGATGCAAGAGCATGGCGCAAGTCCATCTAGCAGCGAGGAGTGCAGAGTGAGCACTTTTTACCACAGCACGAGAAGCGGCACCGATCCTGTAACAAGCAAGCAAGCAATCCTGAACGGGATCGCCCCCGACGGTGGGCTCTACGTCTCCGACGCCATCACCACGACCGCGCTCGACCTCGAGGACCTCGCCTCGGCCGGCTACCACGAGGTCGCCCGACGGGTGCTCGGCGCGCTCCTCCCCGACTTCACGACCGGCGAGGTGGCCGCCTGCGTCGAGGCCGCCTACGGCGACAACTTCGACACCCCCGAGGTCACGCCCGTCACGCCCCTGGGCGCAGACTGGCTGCTCGAGCTCTACCACGGGCCCACCTGCGCCTTCAAGGACGTGGCGCTGCAGATGCTGCCACAGCTCATGAGCGTCGCGCGCAGGGGCGCCGGCGACGGCAGGAACGTGATGATCGTGACCGCGACCTCGGGTGACACCGGCAAGGCGGCGCTCGAGGGCTTCGCGGACGTAGAGGGCACGGGCGTCACCGTGTTCTACCCCGCCGGCAAGGTCTCCGACGTCCAGCGCCTCCAGATGGTCACCCAGCGCGGCTCCAACGTCGCCGTCTGCGGAATCCGCGGCAACTTCGACGACGCGCAGACCGAGGTCAAGCGCATCTTCGCCGACGAGGGCCTGCGCTCCCGGCTCGCCGCCAACGGCACGGTCCTCTCCAGCGCCAACTCGATCAACGTGGGCAGGCTCGTGCCCCAGGTCGCCTACTACCTCTACGCCTACGGCAGGCTCGCGGCCGCAGGCGCCATCGCGCCCGGCGACGCGGTCGACTTCTGCGTGCCCACGGGCAACTTCGGCGACGTCCTGGCGGGCTTCTACGCAAAGCTCCTGGGGCTGCCGGTCGGCAGGCTGATCGTGGCCTCCAACACCAACAACGTCCTGACGGACTTCATCACCACGGGCACCTACGACCGCAGGCGCCCCTTCCACAAGACCATCTCCCCCTCCATGGACATCCTCGTCTCCAGCAACCTGGAGCGCCTGCTGTACTACCTGTCCGACGGCGACGTAGAGCTCGTGTCCTCTTACATGTCCGACCTGGCCGAGAAGGGCCTCTACACCGTCTCGCCCCAGCTCCTCGCCCGCCTGCAGGAGACCTTCGCGTGCGGCTGGGCCGACGACGAAACGACGCGCGCCACCATCCGCTCCACCTGGGAGGGCGAGCACGTCCTCATCGACACGCACACCGCCGTCGCGAAGAGCGTGCTCGACGCACGCCCCAGCGAGGGCCGCAAGCGCGTCTGCCTCTCCACGGCGTCGCCCTACAAGTTCTCCTCCGACGTGCTCGCGGCCCTCGGGCGCGACACCTCCAACCTCGACGGCTTCACCTGCATGGACGAGCTCGCCCGCCTCACCGGCACCGTCGCCCCCAGGCAGCTCTCCAGCCTGCGCGACGCGCGCGAGCTCCACCTCGACGTCTGCGACCGCGACATGATGGGCTCCTTCGTGGAGTCCGCCTGCGCGCGCGTCTTCGCGTAGCGCATGGCGGCACGACAGGCGGCGGAGAGGGACGTGCGAGCAACGGAGAAGGACGCGCTGACTGCGGCTTCTCGGCCGACGCCCACCCGCTCGGCGGCCCCTCGCCCGGGCGAGAAGGACGCGCAGCCCGCGGCCACCCGGCCGACGCGCGTGTCCGTGCGCGTGCCGGCGACCTCGGCCAACGTGGGCGTGGGCTTCGACGTCCTCGGCGTCTCGCTCGAGCTCTTCGCGAACTTCTCCTTCTCCCCCGCGCCCGAGCTGCGCATCCTCGGCTGCGAAGAGCGCTTCCGCGGTCCGGACAACCTCGTGTGGACCTCCTACCTCCAGGCCTGCCGCGAGCTCGGCGCGACCGCGCGCCCGCTCGAGATCGTGATCGACTCCCCCATCCCCGCCTCCGGCGGCATGGGCTCGAGCTCGGCCTGCGTCGTTGCCGGCATCGTGGCGGCCCAGCTCCTCTCCGGCCACGGCTACGACGCCGACGAGGCCCTCGACGTCGCGACCAGGATCGAGGGGCACCCGGACAACGTCGCCCCGGCGATCAAGGGCGCCCTCGTGAGCTCGTTCGTGGACGAGGACGGCTCCGTCTGCGCCCTGCGCTGGAACGTGGCGCCCAACCTGCGCTTCGTCTGCATGGCTCCCCCCTACCGCGTGCTCACGACCGAGGCGCGCAAGGTCATCCCGCGCACCGTGCCCACCCAGACCGCGATCTGGCAGGTGGGGCGCTGCGTCGCCATGGTGCAGGCGCTCGAGCGCGGCGACGCGGCGCTCATCTCGCGCTGCTGCCACGACAGGCTGCACGAGCCCTACCGCGCGGAGCTGATCGCGGACTACGGGCGGCTGCGGGAGGTCTCCTACGCCGCCGGGGCCTGCGGCTTCGTGATCTCCGGGTCCGGCGCGACCATGCTCGCCATCGCCGACGGAGACGAGGTCGCGTCCCACGTCGCCGCAGCGGCGGAACAGGCCGTGGAGGGCCTCTGGGTCCGCATGCTCAGGGCCGACGCGCGCGGCACGACGTACGAGCTGGCGGACGCGGACGACATGGGCGCGGATTCGGACGCCGTCGCCACCACGGACGCGGGCGCCACCGAGGTCACGAACGCCGCCGGCAAGCGCGCCGCCACCGAGGACACAACGCGAGGCGCACGGTCTTCTCGGTAGACGAGCGCAGGGAGCACCGGGCGCGTGCATGGGGCGCGCGCCCTTCGAGGAAGGACGACCATGGACATCGCCTGCTTGGACCTTGAGGGTGTTCTCGTTCCGGAGATCTGGGTCGCGTTCGCCGAGGCGACCGGGATCGACGAGCTGAGGCGCACCACGCGCGACGAGCCCGACTACGGCAGGCTCATGGACTTCCGCATGCGCGTGCTCGAGGAGCACGGGCTCGGCATCCGCGAGATCCAGGACGTGATCGCCACCATCGACCCGCTGCCCGGGGCGAGGGACTTCCTCGACCGGCTGCGCAGCGAGATGCAGGCGGTCATCATCTCCGACACCTTCGAGGAGTTCGCGCAGCCGCTCATGCGCAAGCTGGGGTGGCCGACGATCTTCTGCAACTCGCTCGAGGTCAGGGACGGCATGGTGGTCGGGGTGAGGATGCGCTGCCCCGAGTCCAAGCTGACCACGGTGCGCGCGCTGCATTCAGCCGGCATGCAGACCATCGCGACCGGCGACTCCTACAACGACCTGGCGATGATCCGCGCGTCGAAGGCGGGCTTCCTCTTTCGGACGACCGAGCAGATCAGGCGGGACAACCCCGACCTGCCGGCGCTCGAGACCTACGACGAGCTGCTTCGCGCCTTCGAGGACGCGCGCTAGCCGCGAGGACGCGGCGCGCTTGCGGGCGGCTCGCTGCGCGCTTGCGGGCAGCTCGCGGCTCGGACCCGTGGGGCTGGCACGGCTTTAGGAAGAACCCGAGGCTTTTCTCGCACCCGCCGTTCCTGTACGGTGAGTTAGTTCGAGTTTCCTGAACGGAATGCGAGAGTCCCGATGCAGATTCATGAGAGCTATGTCCCCTTCCGCGGCTACCGGACGTACTGCCGCGTGGTCGAGCCCGACCGCCCGCAGCTGACGGCGGCAGGCGAACCCAAGCCGCCGCTGCTGCTGCTCCACGGCGGGCCCGGCTCCTCCCACAACTACCTTGAGCTCCTCGACCCGCTCGCCGACCGCGACGGGCGCGCGCTCGTGATGTACGACCAGATCGGCTGCGGCCTCTCGTGGGACTGCTCTATGGCCGACCACCCCGAGCTGTGGCGCGCGGAGACCTGGCTCGAGGAGCTCGAGAACGTCGTGCGCACGCTGGGGCTCGGGCGCTTCCACCTGCTCGGGCAGTCGTGGGGCGGCATGCTCGCAATCGCCTACCTGTGCGAGCGCCGGCCGCGCGGCGTCGCGTCCGTGACGCTCTCCAGCACGACCGCGTCCGCGCAGCTCTGGGGCGCCGAGGGGCATCGACGCCTCCGCTACCTCGACGAGGCCGAGCGCCGCTGCATCCTGGACGCCGAGGCGCGCGGCGACTACTCCGGCGAGGACTTCGCGGCGGCGATCGAGCGCTACATGGAGCTCTTCTGCATCGGGCCCGTCACCGAGGCCGACCCGGAGTGCATCCGCCGACCGCGCGCGGGCGGGCGCGTGCCCTACGTCGTGGCGTGGGGCGACAACGAGCTCATGCCCACCGGCACGCTCACAAACTTCGACTACACCGCGCGCCTGGGCGAGATCCGCTGCCCCGCGCTCGTCGTCTCGGGCGAGGAGGACCTCTGCTCGCCGCTCGTCGCCAAGCAGCTCGCGGACGGCATCCCCGGCGCGCGCTGGGAGCTCTTCGCGAACTGCCGCCACATGTGCTACTACGACGACAACCCGCGCTACCTCGCCCTCCTCGAGGAGTGGCTGAACGAGAAGGACTAGCGGCGCGGGGCGTGCCCGGCGCTCGGCCGGCGGCGCGGGGGGCGTGGCGCTCGGGTCGCAGGGCGGGACGGGCCCGGCGCTCGGCGCAGGACGCCGTCCACCGAGAAGACAGCGCCGCCCATCGTTCTTCTCGCCCGCGCTTTCTCTTGATACAACCTCTGAACAGCGACGTTAGATTGGTGCAGATGGTTGCAAGACCCGTCTGGACACCTTGTCTGCTATGGTTCCCCCCACCGTTCATTCCGAGGCGGCGGAGGTGGAGCGATGGGCCATGGCTACGGAAGGCCGCAGAGCGACGCAATCGACACGCGTGCGCACGAGGCGGAGCTTGCGGGGAGGTGCATACGGGCCCAGAGCCCCGAGGAGGGCAAGTGCCTGAGAAGACGCGTCCATGACGGAATCCTGGTCTCGCCCGGACGCGGACTCTTCGCGCGCAAGGACTACTGGGATTCGCTTCCGCCTTCCGAGCAGACGCTGCACGTGATGCGTTCGATTTCGGACCTCCATGGCACCTGGGTCTTCCGCCAGGCGGCGGCTGGCGTCGCGCACGGGCTGGAGGTCCCGCTCACGTATCCGGACGAGCTCCTGTCGACCAAGCGCCACGAGAGGGGCGGCGGACTGATTATACGCAGGCGCGATAGCATGCCCACCAGGACAGCCATCGCAAGCGGCGTATGCTGCACGAGCCTCGACAGGACCCTGTTTGACTGCCTTTCGGAGCTGGAGTTCCCTCGTGCGCTGGCAGTGGCCGACTCATACCTTCGCGACCAGGGCTTGCAGGTGGATTCGTTGCGCGAGGAGCTCCGCCGCTCATTCCACGGCCTGCGCAGGGGCGCCGAGTCGCTCGAAAGGGCGCTCGGAATCGCAAGGTGGGCAGACCCATCGAGCGAGAACGGAGGGGAATCGTATGCGCGCGCGGTGATGCTCTCGCTGGGCTTCGCCGCCCCGCAGCTACAGGTCGTGATTCCGGACATCCTCGATGCCGACCACGCATACAGAGCCGACTTCTGCTGGTTCGGATCGGATGGAGGGCTGATCCTCGGCGAACTCGACGGCCTCGCGAAGTACTACCGAACGGACATGACCTCCGGCAGGCCCATTGCCGAGGTCATGTCACGCGAGCGGCTGCGCGAGTCGCGGATAAGCTTACTGGGAGCAAGGGTAATCCGCTTTTCCTTCCGTGACGTGCTCGACACAGATAGATTCAGGCTACTGCTGACGCGTGCCGGCGTTCCACGTCGCTGAGTGGCCGCTTCCCAACGCATGGAAGGACGCGCGCCCGCAGAGGACGGCATGTGCGCCCGCAAGCCGCATTGAGCCCAGGGGGGGTCCAATGACCCAATGGCCGCTGACCCGATAGCCGCAGACCCAATGGCCGCTGAACCAAAAGGCACACATGGGGGCCTGGCCCGCCCATGAGCCTCCATGGTCACCCGCCCCCGCGCGCCGGCACCGCATCCTAAACGGCGCAAAACCTACGATTGGTCGGGTAGAACTCAACCCTAAGGCCGCATAGAGTTCTCTATACGGCCTTAGGGTTGAACTGAAAAGCCTTGAACTCAAGAAAAAGGACGTTTAGAAGCAAGCCCATGGAGGATAAGGACGTCTCCTAGGTTGACTAACCGCCCGAGCGGCCCTCTCAGAGCCTCTCAGTCGGTCGGTCGAACAGAGCCCCCGAGCCTGAGACATATGTACCGCAAGAAACTTTGGACTTCGGCGGATCTAGCCGAGAAGCCCCACTCCGAGTCACACTATCATGCCCCGGCGTAGCCCTTCTTCGCGAAGTCCTCCCCGCTCAGCGGCATCTGCACGAGCCGGAAGCTCGTCCCGCGGCCGCCGCCGTCTCCCGAGGCGGCATCGGCCACGCCGGCCGACCCGTCGTTCGCACCGTCGCCGCGCTCCCCCTCGCTCGCGTCGGTGCCCACGACCACGCCGATGCTGGCGTTTGGCATGCGCATGGTCAGGCTCGTGAGCCTCCGCCTGAGGGGGCTCATATCGGTGGCGAACTCGAGCATCACGTACCTGAAGAGCGATCCGTGCGCCACCACCAGCACCGCGTCGCCGTCCGAGCTCTCGGCGAGCATCCTCGAGAACGCGCGCTCCACGCGGGCGCGCACCTGCCGCCTGCTCTCGCCGCCGACGGAGGAGAAGTCCTGGCGTATGAAGCAGCGTACGAACTGCCTGGCGTAATCTGCATGCCTCTTGCCGTCGATGTCGCCGAAGTCGAACTCACGCAGGTCGTCAAGGGTGTTCACGCCGAGAAGGACCGCCGGCCCAAGACGCCCCGCCGCAGAAGCCGACCCCTCCGGCACCGGCCGGCCCGCCTGCCCCGCCTCCGACGGCGCGCCCGGCGCTTCCGCCGCGCCCTGCGCCTCCGCCGCGCCCTGCGCCTCCGCCGCGCCGATGCCCTCGAGCAGCAGCCTCGCCGTCCGCTGCGCGCGCCCCTGCGGCGAGCAGTAGCAGCGGTCGATGCCAACGCCGGCGAGCGCGCGGGCGCTCCGCTCGATCTCGGGGAGCGTCTCGGGCACGAGCGGCGAGTCGACCCGCCCTCCCTGGATGACGCCGTCCCGGTTGAACTCTGTCTTGCCGTGGCGGACGTAGTAGAACGTGACCCTCTTCATCCAGCCTCCCCGTCGGAGCCCATCACCATCACCTGCCGCAGGCGCGCAATGCCGCGGCCCGCGGACGCGCCGCCGACCAGCGCGTCGCGGTACCGTCGATTCCGTGGGATACTCTACACCTAGGTGGCCGCCAGGCGTCGCCAGCCGCACCACCCCGACCCACCGGTGCCGGCCCGCGCGGCCGCCAGGCGCGCACCGCCTGCCCGAACGCCAGCGCCGACGCGGCCCGCACGGCGTCACGTCACGCACTGAGAAAGGAGACCCCATGCAAGTCCTCCTCATCGAGTATCCCAAGTGCTCCACCTGCAGAAAGGCCAAGCGGTGGCTCGAGGACCACGACGTCGCCTTCGAGGACCGCGACATCGTGGGGGACAACCCCACCGCCGAGGAGCTCGCGGCATGGCACGCGGCGTCCGGCCTGCCCATCCGCCGCTTCTTCAACACCTCCGGCAGGCTCTATCGCGAGATGGGCGTCAAGCAGCGGCTCGACGAGGGAATGAGCGACCAGGAGGCCTACGCGCTCCTCGCGTCCGACGGCATGCTGGTGAAGCGCCCCCTGCTGCTCGTCGACGGCAAGCCCCTCGCGCCGGGCTTCAAGGAGTCCGCGTGGGCCGAGGCGCTCGGCGTCTAGCCGGCCCGCTCGGCGTCTAGCCGGCCCGCTCGGCGTCTAGCCGGCCCGCGCGAGCCGGCGCGCGCCCCGCCCGGGGCCCACGTACGCACCCGCGCGCGCCCGCGCAATAACCCCACGTCACCTACCCAGGAGGCACCATGTCACAGGATCCCACGCTCCCCGACGACGCCCGCACCGACGCAGGCCAGCCCTCCGAGGGCACGTACGAACCCCCCGCCGGCACGCCCGCCGGCGCCAACCCGCCGACCGTCTCGCTCGAGTCCCTCATGAGCCCCACGGCGGCCGCCAAGAGCGACCTCAAGCCCACCGCCCAGGTTGAGCAGGAGGTCGTCTCGCGCGTGTCCGCGCTCTCGGCCGAGGACCGGCGCAAGGCCGACGAAATCGCGCGCACCATCGACTTCGGCCAGGCGGCGATCGACCAGACCTACGCCGCCGACGCCCAGCGCGGCATGGCGGACTTCTCCGACACGGTCCTCTCGAAGGTCTCGAGCAAGGACACCGGCGAGGCCGGCCAGCTGCTGCGCGAGCTTCTCACCACCGTGGACGACAGCTCGCTCTCCGGCATCCGCAAGGTTCCGATCATCGGCAACGTCGTGATGAAGACGGACCAGATCCGCCGCGAGTACCAGAAGGTCGCGCCGCAGGTCGACGAGATCGTCGGCAAGCTCGAGCAGAGCCAGGCGCAGATGATCTCCGACATCGCGATGTACGACCGCCTCTACGAGCGCTCCGTGGCGCAGTACCGCCAGCTCAAGATCTACGTCGCCGCCGGCGAGCAAGCGCTGGCCGCGTTCCGCGCCGACCAGCTGCCGCGCCTCGAGCAGGAGGCCCAGGCGTCCGGCGACCCGATGGCCGGCCAGGTGCTCAAGGACTTCAAGGGCAAGCTCGACCGCTTCGAGAAGCACCTCGACGACCTCGACCGCGTGAGCGTCGTGGCGCTGCAGAGCTGCCCGCAGATCAAGATCCTGCAGAGCGCCGACCAGGTCATCGCCGACAAGATCTCGACCACCGTCAGCCTCACCATCCCCATGTGGAAGAGCCAGATGGTGATCGCGCTCGGCCTCGAGAACCAGCGCCGCGCGCTCGACCTGCAGAAGAACGTCGACGACGTCACCAACCGCCTGATGCGCGAGAACGCCAAGGCGCTGCACCAGGGCGCCGTCGACACGGAGAAGGCAAACCAGCGCGGCGTCGTGGACGTCGACACGCTGCAGGAGGTCAACTCCGAGCTCATCGCCACCATCAAGGACACGATTCAGGTCCAGGAGGAGGGCCGCGCGCAGCGCGCCGAGGCCCAGCAGCGCATGCGGCAGATGGAGGCGGACCTCAAGGGCGCCCTGCTCGAGCAGGCCAGGCGCCTCTAGCGACGGGCCTTGGCGGAGAAGAGCCCCAGCGGACAAGTTCCTCCAGCGGAGAAGGACCTCCCGCCCCGACCCAACCTGGCGCGGCCCCCCGCCGCCCCCCCGCG
>JAZHSQ010000053.1:0-13025 GCA_036454645.1 Olsenella sp.
GCCCGGGTGGAGGTGGGGGGGCGCGGCGTTGGGGGCGGCCCCCGCCTCTGCCGACGGATCAGCCTCGTTGCCCTGGACGTCCTCGCTAGCGCTCGGCTTCGCCATCTTCGCTCTCAATCTTCGGCTTGATGATCCCGTACCCACCGTTCTTACGGTGATAGAGTACGTTCACCAGCCCCGTCTCGTCATTCTCGAACACATAAAAGTCATGACCGAGCAGGTCCGCCTGGAAGATGGCCTCGTCCACGCTCATGGGCCTGAGGTCCACGTACTTCTCGCGCACCAGGGTGTCGTCGTCCTCCTCGGGCAGGGGCTCCAGGAGGTCGGAGAGGTCCTTGACGCGCTCGACCGCGACCTCGGGCCTGCGGGCGCGCTGGCGCCTGTCGATCACGCGCGTCTTGTACTTGCGCAGCTGGCGGGTGACCTTGTCGGCCGCCTCGTCCACCGCCGCGTAGAGGTCGTCGTTGCTGGCCTCGACGCGCACCACGTTGTCGCGCACGAAGACCGTGACCTCGCAGGTCTTGCGGTCGAGGTTGGCGGGGTTCTTGTCCACTCTCAGCACGACGTCGCACGTCATGGGCTTGATGTCGAAGACCTTCAGGGCGTCGCCTATCTTGGACTCGACGCGCGTGCGCATGGCGTCCGAAACCGTGACCCTGCGGCCCGAGATCTTGATATCCACCATGGTTGCCTCCTTGTGACCGTCGCGAACGAATGCGCGGGGCGCGGCGGCGCGCCCGCCTGCGCTGGCGGCTCGCCTCGGGTGCCCCCGGCGGCGGCGCCCCGTACACTCTCCTTACCCATTCTTCACGCCGAGCGACACCGAGAATCGCGGGGCGGGCGGGCGAGGAGGGCGCGCGGCCCGGAGGGACTGCGCCCGACCGGGGGTCGGCGGCGCCCCCGGCGCGTCGCCGCTACTGCGCGCCCGACTGCGCGGCCGCGGAGGGCTGCGCGGCGTTGGCGCCGGCGGTCGAGCCGTCGCGGGCCGAGCCGGTGGAGCTCACGCTCTCGTCGTCCGTTGCGGCGGAGGCGGCGGCCCCGCCGTCGGAGGTCTCCACGCCCCCGACGACCGAGTCCTCCCCGAGCCTGTCGCCGGTGCCGAACCAGCGCGCGCGGATCGCCTCGAGCCGTCCGTTGGACTCGAGCGTCGCGTAGGCCTCGTCGACGGCGGACTCGAGCGCCTGGTCGGAGGAGAGCACCGCCACGCCCTCCCGCGTGGGGGAGGCGATGGTGCCCGCGAGCGAGACGCCGTCGTAGAAGGTCGAGAGGTAGCCGCCGGAGTTGACGTCGCACAGGACGTAGTCGACCTCGCCGGCGGCGAGCGCGTCGAAGGCGGCGTTCACGTTGGCGTAGGTCTTGGTCGCGACGGCGAGGTTGGTGCTCTCGAGCGCGCGCAGCGAGGAGGAGCTCTCCTGGACGCCGACCGTCGCGCCGGCGAACGAGGAGGCGTCGGGCACGCCGGCGACGTCCGTGCCGAACAGCCCCACGCCCTCGTCCTCGAAGGGCGCGACGACGGTGGCGACGGCGGACTCGCCCGAGCGCACGCCCAGGACGACGTCGACCGAGTCGGAGAGGGCGGCGTCCACCCCGCTCACGCTCACGAAGGTGACCCTGAGGCCCATCTCCTCCGCAAGCGCCGAGGCGAAGTCGACGTAGTAGCCCTCGAGCTCGCCGTCCCGGCCGGTGAAGGCGGCCGGGCACCCCGAGGTCGTGCGGACGCCCACGGTGAGGCGGCCGGCGGTCTTGAGGGTGGGGATCTCCTGCGCCGGGACGAGGGAGGCCGCGAGGTCGGAGCGCGCCTGCTCGACGCCCGTGGTCACGGAGCCCGAGAGGGCGCCGGCGACCGAGGCGGGGCCCGCCCCGTCGGCGAGCGCGCACCCCCCGAGCGCCGCGGCCAGGGTGACGGCGAGCGCGGCGAGCGCGCGGGCGGCGAGCTTCATGGCTGGACTCCCAACCTGAGGCGTCCGGCCGCCCGCGGGCGGGCTGCCAGGCGCGGTTCCTATGATGCGTCCCGCCCCAGCTGACCTGGTATTTGACCCCACACTCGCGTACCGGGGCGCTCGCTCGGGGGCAATCCCCTCACTGGTGGCCCTCTCGCCCGCAGGGCACCGTGCCCTGATGTCGGTTGTCCGGGCGGTACGACTTACCTCTAGGACGAGCCATGCTCGCGCGGGCCCGCGCCCGCGCTTACGTGGATCCCTTCGACCTCGTCTGCCATGGACTAGGGCGCGCGCGGCGCCCGCAACCACAGACCTGGGGCGGAACCTAGATAGTATAGCTTCCTATGGCCGCCGGCGCCGCCCTCGCCGGACGCGCCGTCCAAGGGCCGCGCGCGGGCCCGCCGCCCTCACCAGACGCGCGCGAAGGCGCAGCAGGTCACGCTGCGCGCGCCGCGGGCGAGCAGGGCCCGTGCGCACTCGCGCATGCTCGCGCCCGTCGTCACCACGTCGTCCGCGAGCAGGAGGGCGAGGCCGCTCACGTCCGCCACGCACCCCACGCTCCCCGCGAGGTTCTCCGCGCGCTGCTCGCGCCCCAGGGAGCGCTGGTCGCCGGCGGCGGCGCGCACCAGCACGTCCGCGAGGGGCACGCCGGTGAGGCGGGAGAGCTCGCGCGACACGAGCTCCATGTGGTCGAAGCCGCGCCGGGCGTAGGCCTTGGCCGTGGCGGGGACGAAGCAGAGGGCGTCCGTGGCGGCGAGGTCCGCGCGGGCCGTCCCGTCCGGGGCGAGGAGGGCCGCGGCCTCGTCGAGGGAGGTGGCCATCGCGGCGGCCATGACGGGGGCGAGCCGGAGCTCGTGGGCGTCCTTGAGGGCGCAGACGACCCTGCGGGCGACGCCGCCGGCGCCCGCGAAGTCGAGCGCGCAGACGGTCGCGCGCGACTCCCACGCCCCGTCGCACTCGGTGCAGGTCAGCCACCCGAAGGGCGCCCCGCAGACCGGGCACGCGAAGCGCTGGTCCACCCAGGGCAGGCCCTCGCGGCACTCCTCGCACAAGAGCTCCCCCGGCTGGTCGCAGCCCGCGCAGCGCGTGGGCCACAGCAGCTCGAGCGCGGCCTCGGAGAGCGTGCCGGCGAGCCGGCGCAGTCCGCCGGCGCCGCACGCGTCGCTCGCCCGGTCCATGCGGGCCACCTCCCGGCGCTCGGGAGGCCCCGGTCGGGCTAGCTTAGCACGCGCGCCCCGGCTGGTGGCCGAAGAGCGCGCAGGCGTTCCCCCACAGCGCGGCGTAGGTCTCCTCGCGCGACGCCGCGCCCGCCGCCTCGCGCGCCTCGGCGACGCAGGCGGCCGAGAAGCCCACCATCGCCGGCTCGCACTCGAGCCCGCGCAGCGGCACGGGCGCCATGTAGGGGCTGTCCGTCTCGGAGAGGATGAGGCCGGAGGGGCAGGCGGCCGCCGCGGCGCGCACCTCGTCGGAGCGGCGGAAGGTGGAGACGCCGCCGAAGGCCACGTGGCAGCCGAGCTCCACGAAGGGGGCCATGACCTCGGGGCCCTGCGTGAAGCAGTGCAGGTCGCAGCCGCGCCGGGGCACGCCCACGCGCTCGAGGACGCGCGCGGCGTCGGCGTGGGCGGCGGCGGAGGCGTCGCCGGCGGCGTCCCTGATGTGGAGCTCGACGGGCAGGTCGCGCTCCTCGGCCAGCCTGAGCTGCCACTCGAAGGCGGCAAGCTGCGCCTCGCGCGGCGCCTCGTTGTACGGGCCGTAGTCGAGGCCCACCTCCCCCACGCCGACGCAGCGGTCGCTCTCGAGCAGGACCTCGAGCGCCGGGCGCGCCTCGGCGAGGCGCTCCGCGCCGTAGGGGTGCACGCCGGCCACGACGCGCACGGACGAGGTCAGGTCGGCGACGCCCTCCCAGCCCTCGGGGGCCGCGGGGGCCACGCCGAGCTCGCGGGCGCGCGCGAGGAGGTCCCCCGCGCCCGCCACGACGCCGTCGAGCCAGTCGAGGGTCGCGCGCGCGTCGGCCGCGTCGTCCGCGGGGTCGAGGGGGCAGACGAGCAGGCGCACGCCGGCGAGCGCCACGCGCGCGACGGCGACGGAGGCGTCGAGGCCGTCGAAGTGCGTGAGGTGGCCGTGGGTGTCGGCGAGGGGCGCGAGGGGCCGGGGCAGCTCCCTCGGGCGCCCCTTCTTGTCGCGGAAGAGCGCGCCTCCCGGCAGGAGCGCCCCGAGGGCGGGGTCGGTCGCGGCCAGCGGGTCCCTCTCCGCCGCGGGGTCGGTCGCGGCCAGCGGGTCCCTCTCCGCCGCGGGGTCGGCCGCGGCCAGCGGGTCCTTCTCCGCCCCGCCCGTCGCGCGGGTCACGAGAGGCTCCCGGCGAGGCGCACGAAGTCGGCGGGCGCGAGGCGCTCGGCGCGGCTCGTGGGGTCGATGCCGACCTCGGCGAAGGCGGCGTCGAGGGCGGCCTTGTCGAAGCCCGAGGCGCCCATGGAGTTGCGGATGGTCTTGCGGCGCTGCGCGAAGGCCGCGTCGATCACGCGGGCGCAGGCGGCGAGCTCGTCGGGGCCGAGCGGTGCGCCGTCGGGGCCGGGGACGGGCGCGCGGTCGATCCTCACGACCGCGGAGTCCACGTGCGGCGCCGGCATGAAGCAGCCCGGGCCGACCTCGAAGCGGCCGGTCACGCGCCCGAGCAGGGCGAGCTTGGCCGTGTAGGCGCCGTAGGCCCTGGAGCCCGGTGCGGCGGAGATGCGGTCGGCGACCTCGGCCTGGACCATCACGACGATCCTGCCGACCGAGGGCATCTCCGAGAGGACCTTGAGCACGAGGGTCGCGGCCACCTGGTAGGGCAGGTTGGAGACGAGCTTATCGGGCAGGGCGGGGACGCCCGCGACGCCGAGCGAGGCGAGCTCCTCCGCGATCCGCCCCTCCCCCACCCTGAGGGCGTCGCCCAGCACGAGGGCGAGGCGCTCGGAGTCGCTCGCGCAGGTCTCGGCGAGCACGGGGGCGAGCGAGCGGTCCGCCTCGACCGCGACGACGGCGCCCGCGCGCTCGAGCAGGGCGACGGTGAGCGTGCCGATGCCGGGTCCCACCTCGAGCACGGCGTCGCCGCGGGTGAGCTCGGCGAGGCCGAGGATCCGGCCGATCACAGAGTCGTCCACGAGGAAGTTCTGGCCGAGGGCGTGCACGGCCGAGTGGCCGTACGACTCGAGGACCGCGCGGGTCTCGCGCGGGTTGGCGAGCCAGGAGTAGCCGCGGGGGCCGGGCGCGGGCGCCTGGGGGGCGCCGGGCGCGGGGGCGGCGGCCGGCGCGCCGGGGGCGGCGCCGCGGCGGGCGGGGTCCCTCCTCGCCACGCCTACCTGTCCTTCCGCTGCAGGCGCGGGAAGAGCGCGTCGCCCTTGATGACCGCGAGGCCGCCCTCGAGCTGGCCCCAGGCGCAGGCGGCGGCGAGGTCCGTGCAGGCGGCCTCGTCGCCGTGGCTCATGCGGCGCAGGGCCTCCGCGGAGGTCTCGGGCATGAAGGGCGCGAACAGGTGGGCGCAGATGCGGATCGACTCGAGGAGGTCCAGGATGATGCGCGCCAGCTCGCCGGAGCGGGCGGGGTCCTTTGCCACGTTCCAGGGCTCGGAGTCCTCGATGTAGTGGTTGGCGGCGTGCACGAGCTCCATCACCACGTCCTTGGCCTGGACGTACTCGATCCTCTCCATGTGCGCGGCGTAGCGCCCGAAGATGCCCTCCGCCACGTCGTGCAGGGGGCTCGCCTCCTCGGCCCAGCCCTCCGGGACCTCCGGGCTCCTGCCGTCGAAGTACTTGGCGCTCATGTTGAACGCGCGCGAGACCAGGTTGCCCCAGCTGTTGGCGAGGTCGGCGTTGTAGACCTGCTCCATGCGGGAGAAGCTGATGGCGCCGTCCTCGCCGGGGGTGACGTCGGTCATGAAGTAGTAGCGGTAGCCCTCGACGCCGAGCAGGTCGATGACGTCCTGGGGGGCGATGGCGTTGCCGCGCGACTTGCTCATCTTCTCGCCCTGGCCGGTCTCCTCGTTCCTCACCATGAGGAAGCCGTGCGCGAAGACGTGCTCGGGCAGGGCGTCGCCCAAGGCCATGAGCATGGCGGGCCAGATGACGCAGTGGAAGCGGATGATGTCCTTGCCGACCACGTGCAGCTGCGCGGGCCAGCGGTAGGCGAGCTCGCGCTGGGCGGCCTCGCTCTCGTCGCCGTAGCCCACGGCGGTCATGTAGTTGAGGAGGGCGTCGAACCACACGTAGGTGACGTGCCTGTCGTCGAAGGGCACCTTGATGCCCCAGTCGAAGCTCGTGCGCGAGACCGAGAGGTCCTGCAGGCCGCCCTCGACGAAGCTGCGCACCTCCCTCATGCGGAAGTCGGGCTGCACGAACTCGGGGTGCTCGTCGTAGAGCCTGAGCAGGCGGTCCTGGAACGCGGAGAGCTTGAAGAAGTAGGACTCCTCCTGCACGCGCTCGAGGGGGCGACCGCAGTCGGGGCAGAGGTGCTGGCCCTCGGTGTGGCGCTCCTCGTCGGCCTTGGCGACCTGGGTCTCGGTGAAGTAGGTCTCCTCCGGCACGCAGTACCAGCCGTCGTAGGAGCCCTTGTAGAGGTAGCCGGAGTCGCGCATGCGCTCCCAGAGGTGCTGGACGGCGCGCACCTGGCGCGGCTCGGTCGTGCGGATGAAGTCGTCGTTGGAGACCTCGAGCTCGCGCCAGAGGTCCTGGAAGTGCGGGGCCTGGCTGTCGCACCACTCCTGCGGTTCCATGCCGTGGGCGCGCGCGGCCTCCTCGACCTTCTCGCCGTGCTCGTCCATGCCCGTCAGGAACTTGACGTCGAAGCCCTCGGCCCTGCGGAAGCGCGCCTGGACGTCGCACAGGATCGTGGAGTAGGCGGTCCCGAGGTGCGGGCGGGCGTTGACGTAGTAGATGGGGGTGGTGATGAAGTAGGACCTCTTGTCTGCCATCTGGCGGCTCCTCGTGTGGTACGGCTGTGCGGCGGCGGGCCGGGCGCTGCCGTCCATGCGAGGGGCGCGGGCGGACCCGCGCGTCCCGCGTGGGCGCACGCCCTGGCACGACCGACTATTGTAGCGCAGCCGCCCCCGGCTAGCGCCTGAGGGAGACGCCGGTGTCGTAGGCCTCGAGCAGGGCCTTCAGGTCCTCGATCTGCTCGCGCACCTCGGCGCCGGTGTCGGAGTCCGAGACGAGCTGGGGCCGGTCGTAGGTCTGCACCACGGTGTTGTCGCTCTCGATGTCCGCGTCGTCGTCGAGCGCCGCCTCCACGCTCTCGAAGGGCGCGTGCGAGCGCAGGGTCATGGCGTTCTGGTCCGAGACGAGCGTGAAGCCCGCGATGCCGGTCGCCGCGTGGTAGGCCTTGCAGAAGCCGCCGTCGATCACGAGGAGCTTGCCGCCGCCGCGGATGGCGCTCTCGCCGCTGCTCACCTTGACCGGGGTGTGGCCGTTGATGATGTGGCCGCGCTCGGGGCTCACGCCGAACTCGCGCAGGATCTCGCGGCAGGCGCGCTCGTCCTGCGTGAGGGTCCAGTAGGCGTCGCGCGGCTCCTTCCAGGTCGACCTGTCGCTGACCAGGGCGCGCTCGAAGGTCTTCACCACCCTGCCGGAGAGGGGCGAGTTGCGGCCGCACCACAGGTACCACATCCAGTCGAGGGCGTCCTGGTCGCCCTCGCGCCAGGCGCGGCGGGCCACCTGGTCGCAGAAGTCGAAGTAGGCCCTGCCGGACAGGCGCCTCGAGCCGCAGTCGACCATGTGCAGGGTGCCGTCCTCGTTCATGGGGACGCAGCCGTGGAAGATCAGGTTGTCGTTGCGGACCAGGTAGACCGAGCCCTTCTCGAAGAGGAAGTTCACGTGGTCCTGCAGCTTCTGGGAGGAGCGGAAGCTCGCGACGAGGTCGTCGATCACGACCTGCTCCTCGCGGGTGAGCCGGTAGGGGTCGTCCGGGTCTATGGTGGGCAGGTCGCGCGTGGAGAGCTCGAAGTCCCTGCCGTCGATGCGCACGCAGCCGCGGTCGAGGTCGACCTTGTCGAGCAGCAGCCGGTCCCCCATGTCGAACTCGGGGTGGCGGCGGATAAGCTGGCCCTCGAGCTTGAGCAGGATCACGGAGATGGCCCGCTCCTCCGGCGTGCGGCCGCCCTCCCCCGAGCCCGCCGCGTAGGTGTGCTCGGCGAAGAGGGCGAGCTTGCGCAGGGGGATGCCGTAGGAGCTCTCGAGGATGGAGTAGGAGTCGTAGCGCACGTTGTTGCGCACCGCCGTGGCGACGCAGGCGGCCGAGCCCGCGGCCGCGCCCATCCAGAGGATGTCGTGGTTGCCCCACTGGACGTCGACCGAGGGGTGCGCCATGAGCTCGTCCAGGATCCTGTCGGCGTGCGGGCCGCGGTCGAAGACGTCGCCCACGAGGTGCAGCCGGTCGACGGCCAGCCGCTTGATGAGCGAGGCGAGCGAGATGAAGAAGTCCTCCGCCGAGCCCGTCTCCACGATCGAGGTCAGGATCCTGCGGTGGTACTCGTGGCGCGAGAGGTTCCTGATGCCCGCCTCGTGGAGGAGCTCCTCGATGATGTAGGCGTACTCGACCGGCATGGCCTTGCGGACCTTGGAGCGCGTGTAGCTGTTGGAGAGGTAGCGGGCGATGCGCACCATGCGGTGCAGGGTCGTCTCGTACCACTCGGGCGCGTCGCGCCTCTGGGCGCGGATGCGGGCGAGCTTCTGCTTGGGATAGTAGATCAGGGTGCAGAGCTCGGCCTGCTCGGCGTCCGTGAGCTCCCCGTCGTAGGTGGCGTGCACGCGGTCGCGGATCACGCCGGAGCAGTTGTTGAGGATGTGGTTGAACGCCTCGTCCTCCCCGTGGACGTCGCTCATGAAGTGCTCGGTCGCCTTGGGGAGGTTGAGGATTGCCTGCAGGTTGATGATCTCCGTGAAGACCGACTGCCTCGTCGGGAACTTCTCGGCGAGGAGGCGCAGGTACCTGAGGTCGCCCTCGGACCTGAAGGACATCGTGGGCAAGGTATCACCGTCCTGGAATCTCAAGTCCCGCCGCCTCGGCGCCGGACGGGCCGGGCCTGGCGGGAGCCCCCGAACAGTATGGCAAGCGCCGTGCCGCGCGCGGCCGCCCAAAGCAGCCAGCGAGCCCGCCCCCTCGGCCGGAGGACGCGGCGCGGGGGCGGGTGGTCGAGCGGGCGCGCGGCCGGGGGCGCGGCGGGCGAGAAGGACCGGGGGCCGGGGGCGCTACGCGCCGGCGGGGCCCGCTTCCCGCGAGAGGGCGACCACGCGGTCGTAGACCTCGGGGCGCGCGACGCCGAAGGCCCTCGCGAGGCGCTTCGCGAGGCGGGTCTTGGACTCGCCGGCGGCGAGCCCCGCCGCGATGGCCTCGTCGAGGCTCGGCGCCGCGGGGGCGGCAGCGGGGCAGGCGGCGCCGTCGGCCGCGGGCGCGCTCGCGGCGCCGGCGACGGGCTCGGCAGCGGGGCCGGCATCGGGGCCGCCCGCCGCGGCGGCGGGCCGCACGCCCCGGGCCACCTCGGCCAGGAGTCCAGCTCGCGCTCGGTGGGGCCGCCGACGACGATGACGCACTCGCCGCGCACCTCGCCGCGCTCGGCTACCTCGCGCGCGAGCTCGGCGGCCGGGGCGCGCAGGCACTCCTCGTGCACCTTGGTCAGCTCGCGCAGCAGGGCGACCGTGCGCTCGGGCAGGGCGCGGGCCACGGCCTCGAGCGTGGCGGCCACGCGGTGGGGAGACTCGTAGAGCACCACGGCGCCGGGCACGCGGGAGAGGGCCCGGAGCCTGCGGTCCCTCTCGCCCGCCTTGCGTGGCAGGAACCCCTCGAAGAAGAAGTGGTCCATGGGCAGGCCCGAGGCCACGAGCGCGCAGGTCACGGCCGAGGGGCCGGGGACGACCTCCACCCTGAGGCCGCGGTCGAGGGCGGCGTCGACGAGGCGCTGGCCCGGGTCCGAGACGCCCGGCATGCCCGCGTCGGAGACGAAGGCCACGCGCCGGCCGCGCTCGAGCTCCCCGAGCACCTCGGGGACGCGCTCGCGGATCACGTTCTCGTCGCAGCGGCGGAGCGGCGCGCGGACGCCCAGGCAGGACAGCAGGCGGCCCGTCACGCGCGTGTCCTCGCACAGGACGACGTCGGCGGCGGCGAGGGTCTCGACCACGCGCGGCGAGGCGTCGCGGAGGTTGCCGATCGGGGTGCCCACCATCGAGAGCAGGCCCTCCCCCGCCGCGGCGCCGGCGGGACGCGGCGCGCCGGGGGCCTGGGCGCCGGGGGCCGCGGCCGTCACCCGAGCATCCTTCGCTCGAAGCTGGAGAGGGCGATGCGGGAGTCCCACGCGGAGATGCGCCCGGAGGTCTTCCACGTCTGGAAGAACCACGCCGGGTGGTCGCGGAAGGTCGCGATCTGGTCCGCGACGTACATGCGCTCGAGCGCGATGCGGCCCTCGGGGGTCATCGCGGAGTCCGCGAAGGGCAGCGCAGCCGACCAGGCGCCCACCATCACGGGCAGGCCGCTCCTCGCGGCCTCCCTGAGCGAGCGCGCGGAGGACGCGACGAGGCCGCGGGTGCCGGCCGGCCCCGTGGCGTCGACGCGGTCGGCGTAGTGGTAGAGGTGGCAGTCGAGCCAGACGTTCTGGTAGCGCTTGGGCGCCATGAAGCCATGCCAGGCCGAGGGCACGCCGGCGTCCGGGAAGACGATGACGGGGGCCTCCCCCGCCCGCTCGCGGATGGCCTCGTAGGCGTCGCGGTAGTAGTTCCTCAGCACGTGGAGGGGCACGCCGTCCGTGATGGAGAGGCCGCGGCGGCGCTGGGCCACCGGCTCGTCGGCGACCTCGATGCCGAAGAAGGCGGGCCAGTCCGCGTACCTGTTGGCGAGGGCGGCGAGCACCGTCAGGAGGTCCTCCCTGTGGCCGGACTCCCCCGCCGAGAGCACGTCCTCCTCGCCCTGCGCTCCGGGGCTGATGGCCAGGCTGAGCAGGACCTCGATGCCGTGGCGCTCCGCCCACACGAGCGCGTCGTCCACGTGCATGATGCAGCCGACGTAGGGGCCGGGGTTGGGGCCCTGCTCGCCGAAGGCGTACCAGGGCACGGGGAGGCGCACCGCGTTGTGGCCGCGGCTGGCGATCAGCTCGAAGTCCCGCTCGGTGACGAAGGCCTCGCGGTGCTCGCAGACGAGGTCCGCGTAGAGCTCGTCGCCGAGGGCGGCGATGAGGGTCTCCTCGCCGAGCGAGCCCGTGCCCGCGAAGAGTTCCGGCGTGACCCAGGGCTCGAGCACGAGCCAGCCGCTCAGGTTGACGCCGTGCAGGACCTCTCCGCCCTCTCGTGCCATGTGACCACCTCCAAGCCCGTCCGCGCGCGGGCGACGACGGGGCCGAGCAGACCGAACGAGTCGAGTATACGCCGGGCGTCAGTCGGGCAGGTCCGCCACCTTGGCCTCCACGAACCAGCGCGGCCCCTCGAAGAAGAGGTAGGTGGAGCGCCCGCCCACGCTGACGGTGTAGCGCACGCCCGTGCCGCCCGTCTTGAGCGAGCAGGCGCGGCGCCGGTCGAGCACGCGGTCTATGTCGTAGTGGCGCCCGTCCGACCAGACCACCGCGAGCGGCGTGACCCTGCCCTCCTCGTCCGTCCGGGAGATGACCTCCACGTAGCGCTTCTCGCGCGCGGCTATCCCACGCATGCCGGCCTCCCTCCCCATCAGGCGAAGTAGGAGACGGGGTGGACGGTGTGGTCGCGCTCGGGGTCGAGCGCGGCGAGGCGGGGGTCGGCCAGCTCGGAGAGGCGGCGCACGGCGTGGTTGCCGAAGCGCGAGCGCAGGTCGTCGACCGTGGCGTCGAGCCGGGCGCGCTCGAGGCGGGCGGCCTCCGTGCCGTCGAGGTCGAGCTGGACGGGGCCTGCGGCCGGGACGAGCTGCGAGGCCCGCACGCCGATGCCGCGCAGCCTCTCGTGGCGGAAGTCCCAGTCGCCGAGGAGCAGCTCGCACGCGGCGGAGCAGATCTCCCCCGTCAGGTCGCTCGGGCGCGCGAGCTGGCGCTGGCGGGAGCGGCAGGCGAGGGTCCCGGAGTCCCTCCCCGTGACCGAGACGCAGCGCGCGCGGAGCCCCAGGGCGCGCAGGCGCTGGGCCACGGACTCCCCCATGAGCCACACGACCTGCCGGGCGCAGGTGGCGTCGTCCACGTCGAAGGGGCAGGTGACGCCGTTGCCCACGCTCTTGACCTCGCGGCGGACGTCCAGGGCGGAGGCGTCGAGCGGCCTGACCGGGCTCGTGTCGCGCCCCTGGGCGAAGGCCTGCACCACGTCGCCCGTCCTGCCGAGGCGCTGGTGGACGAGCTCCGGGTCCGCGCAGGCGAGCTCGCCGACGGTGCGGATGCCGAGCCGACGCAGCTTGCGCGTGGTCGCCGGGCCCACGTAGAGCAGCTCGCCGACGGGCCTGGGCCAGACGAGGCGGCCGGCGTTCTCCGGCGTGATGCGCATGAAGCCGTCCGGCTTGTCGTGGTCGCTGCCGAACTTGGCGAAGACCTTGTTCCAGGAGAGGCCCACCGAGACCGACAGACCCAGCTCGGAGCGGACGCGCTCCGATATCTCCTGCGCCACGAGGACGGGGTCGCCGCCGGCGAGCGCGACGGAGTTGGTGACGTCCAGCCAGGCCTCGTCCGGCCCGAAGGGCTCCACGAGGTCCGTGTAGTCGTAGTAGATCTGGCGCGCCAGCCTGGAGTAGCGCTGGTAGAGGCCGTAGCGCGGCGGCACGACGACCGCCTCCGGGCACGCGCGGCGCGCCTCCCAGAGCACCATGGCGGTCTTGACGCCGCGGCGCTTGGCCTCGTAGCTCGCCGTGAGCACGATCCCGTGGCGGGACTCCTCGTCCCCGCCCACGATCACGGGCCGGCCGCGCAGCTCCGGCCGCTCCGCCTGCTCGACGCTCGCGTAGAACGCGTTCATGTCGCTGTGAATGATGACCCTCGAGACGTCCATGGCCCTCCCCCTCGACACCACGATAGCAGAACTTCTGTTCGTATCATGGCCGGGGAACGGGACAACAATGGGCGGCGGAGAAGGACCGGGCGCCGGCGGGGCCGGCCGCGCGAGGCGGGTTGGGGGTCGTGCCGCC
>JAZHSQ010000054.1:0-12735 GCA_036454645.1 Olsenella sp.
GAGGAGCTTGCCGGCGCCCCAGTTGTCCTGCACCTCGATCTGGTGGTCGCGGCAGAGCTCGCGCAGGCGCTCGACGGGCGTGTCCATGTCCACGTGCTCGCCCACGGCGGCCGACGCGACCTCGGAGAGGGGCACCGAGCGCCAGGTGCCGCTCATGTCGACCCGCTGGCCCTGGTAGGTGATGACCTCGTGGCCCTCCTCGCAGCCGCACACCTCGCGGGCGATGGACTTGAAGAGCCCCTCGGTGAGGCGCTTCATGCCGTCGAGGTCGGAGTAGGCGCAGTAGGCCTCCATGGAGGTGAACTCGGGGTTGTGCGTGAGGTCCATCCCCTCGTTCCTGAACTGGCGGCCGATCTCGAAGACGCGCTCGAGGCCGCCCACGATGAGGCGCTTGAGCGGCAGCTCCGTGGCGATGCGCAGGTAGAAGTCGCGGTCGAGGGCGTTGAAGTGCGTGACGAAGGGCTTGGCGTTGGCGCCGCCGAGGATGGCGTGCATCATGGGGGTCTCGACCTCCATGTAGCCGTCGGCCTCCATGTAGCGGCGGATCAGGCTGATGATGGCGCTGCGCTTGCGGAAGACGTCGCGGACCTCGGGGTTCATGATGAGGTCGACGTAGCGCTGGCGGTAGCGCACCTCGCGGTCCGTAAGGCCGTGGAACTTCTCGGGCAGCGGGCGCAGGGACTTGGAGAGCATCCGCACGGAGGTGGGGCTCACGGAGAGCTGGCCGCGGCGGGTACGGACCACGGGGCCCGTGGCCTCCACGATGTCGCCGAGGTCGAAGCCCTTGAGCAGCGCCCAGTCGCCCTCGGGGAGGTTGTTCACGCGGCAGAAGAGCTGGATCTGGCCGGTGACGTCCTCGAGCACGACGAAGGCGATCTTGCCGGAGTCGCGCAGGGCGCGGATGCGGCCGGCGACCGTCACGACGTCGGCGGTGTCGGTGCCGACGGCGAGGTCGGCGTACCTCTCCTCGAGCTCGGCGGCGTGGGCCGTGACCTCGGAGCGGATGGGGTAGGGGTTGACGCCCGCCGCGATGAGGGCGCTGCGCTTCTCGCGCCTGATCGCCCTCTCGTCGGTGGGGGCCACCTTCTCTTGCGGTGTGGAATCGGACATGCGCACTCCTTTGGCGCCGATCGCGGACTGGGAATCATGCAAGAAGGGGCCCGCGCCCTCCGGCACGGGCCCCTCCTCAGGTTTTGCTCGCGCCTACTGGCGCTTGATGCTGGTGATGGTGTACTCGCGGACCTTGCCGGAGGGGGTGGAGAAGGACACCTTGTCGCCGGTGGCGTGGCCGATCAGCGTGGCGCCGGCGGGGGACTCGTTGGAGATCTTGTGCGCCAGGGAGTCGGTCTCGGTGGTGCCCACGATGGTGAAGGAGGTCTTCTTGCCCTTGGCGTCCTCCAGCTCGACCGTGCAGCCGATGGAGACCTCAAGGTCCGTGGCGTCCTCCGCGATGCGGGCGGTCGCGAGGATGTGGCGGATCTCGTTGATGCGCGACTCGTTCTGGGACTGGTCCTCCTTCGCCGCGTCGTACTCGGCGTTCTCGGAGAGGTCGCCCTGGGCGCGCGCCTCGCGGATGGCCTCGACGATCTCGTCGTGCCTCTCGCCCTCACGCCAGGTGAGCTCGTCGACGAGCTTCTGCCTTCCCTCGGGGGTAAGAATCATTACGTTTGCCATGTGCTGCTGTCCCGTTCCCTTGACTTGCGTGCTGGCGGCGCCGGGCGCCCGGCGGAGGGCCTGTGGCTACTTGGACTCCTTGACGTCCTCGACGTCGGCATCCTCGTCGACGACCTCCTCGGACTTCTCGGACTTCTCGCCCTCGCCCTTCTTGTCGTCCTCGCCCTCCATGCCCTCACGGACGTTCTTGACCGTCTTGCCCAGGGCGCTGCCGAGCTTGGGAAGGTTCTTGGGCCCGAAGATTACGAGCACGACGATGAGAATGACGATGAGCTCAGGCGCACCCATACCAAGTATCATCAGAAAACCTCCGAAATAGCCATTTGGTGTTGAGACCGCTCAGGGTCAGTTGCATCAAGTAGTATAGCCGAGATTGAATCTGCCTACGACAAATGCGCAAATACGGGGCGTTTCCATAAGCGCAGCCACAAGCGCAGCTCCCGCGCCCGACCCGCGCCGCGCAGGGGCGCCCTGGGATCGGAGCGTCTCTCCCATGAAGCCAGCCCTCATAGCCGTAGCCGTCCTCGCCGCGATCTCGTGGGGGCTGTGGCTGCTCCTCCCCTGGCTGCTCAGACGGCGCGGGGTGGTGGTCCGGCGCACCAGGTTCGGCCTGGCGCTCGTGTTCGACTCGACCGACGCCGACGGCACGCCGGTGCGCCTGCTCAGCGTCAACGGCGTCTACCAGAGCGTCTGCTACACCGCGCCCGACCTCCTGTGGGAGCCGGTCTGCGCCTACCACCGCGCCTTCGCCGAAGTGCTCGCCGGCACCAACCTGCACCGCGCGCTCGTGATCGGCGGGGGCGGCTACTCCTTCCCCAAGTACCTCGTGGCGCACACGCGCCGCCTGCTCGTGGACGTGGTGGAGATCGACCCCGCCATCACCGAGCTGGCGCGGAGCCACTTCTTCCTGGACGACCTCATCGAGGGGCGCTGCGGCGTGGGCGGCGGGCCCCTCGAGGGCGGCCCCGTCGAGGTCCCCTGCGACGCCGAGGGGGTGGCGCACGTGGAGCAGGACGGGCGGCTGCGGCTCGTCGAGGGGGACGGCTGGGGCTACCTCAAGGCCCAGGAGGCCGGCCTCTACGACTGCATCGTGAACGACGCCTTCTCCGGCAAGCGCCCGCTCGGTCCCATGGAGACCGGCGAGGGCGCCCGCCGCGTGCGCGAGCACCTCGCGCCCGGCGGCATCTACCTGGCCAACGTCCGCTCCGCGCTCGAGGGGCGCCACGCGGGGCCGCTGCGCGAGTGCACCGAGGCCTTCGGCGCGTCCTTCTCCCACCTCTACCTCGTGCCAGACAAGCCGGAGACGCCCGAGAAGATCGGCTACAACGCCTTCGTGGCGACCGACCGCGAGCTCGACTGCTCGCGCTTCGGGGGCCGCAGGCTCAGGTAGCGTCCGCCGCGGCGCCTGCGTCCGGCGGGGGCGCGGGCGGGGGCGCAGGCGACGCCCGGGCGGGTCCGCGCCCGGGCTAGTTGATCTTGAAGCAGCGACGGATGTCGGCCGGCCTGCCGAACACGACGAGGTTCTCGGCCGCCGTGAGCTGCTCGTCGGGGTCCACGTTGGGACGCGTGACATCGCCGTGCCTGAGCGCGATGATGTTGAGCCCGTACTCGGAGCGGACCTTGAGGTCCCGCACGCTCCTGCCCCGCCACGACTCGGGCACCTCGACCTCCATGATCACGAAGTCGTCGCCAAGCGGCAGGTAGTCCAGGACGTGGTTGTTGGCGTAGCGGATGGCCGTCCACTCGGCGTAGGAGCGCTCGGGGAAGATGACCTTGTCCGCGCCGTTACGCAGCAGGAACTTCTCCTGCACGTCCGAGGAGGCGCGCGAGACCACGTAGCGGGCGCCGTTGTCCTTGAGCAGGGCCGTGGCCTGCAGCGAGCTCATGAAGTCGTCGCCGATCGCGACGATGCAGACGTCGTAGTCGCCGACGCCGAGGCTCCTGACGAAGGCCTCGTTGGTGACGTCGCCGATGCGGGCGTTAGTCACGAAGGAGAGGCAGTCGTCGACGCGCCCCTCGTCGATGTCCACGAGCATGACGTCCTGGTGGTACTCGACGAGCTTCTCGGCGACCTTGGTGCCGAAGTAGCCGGCGCCTATCAGGAGGATGTTGTTTTTCATGGCTACCCCTATCCTACGTTTACGTCTTCCGTGGGGAAGTGCCCCGAGTCCACGCGCGCCCTGGGCGCGGCGGCGAACAGGAAGGTAAGTGCGCCGATCCTCCCGACGAACATGAGCACCATGAGGACCGCCCTGGAGAGGGCGTGCAGGGTCGGCGTGACGCCCAGGGTGAGGCCCACCGTGCCGATGGCCGAGGAGGTCTCGAAGAGGCAGGTCAGGAGCGGCAGGCCCTCGACGGAGCAGATCAGCATGGCGCCGACGAGCGCCCCCGAGAGGTAGAGCACGAGCAGGCCCGCCGCGGACCGGACCGTCTCGTGTGGGACGCGACGCTGGAAGAGGACCGTATCCCCGCTCCTGCGCGCGATTCCCACGATGGTGGCCACGAGGACGGCGAAGGTCGTCGTCTTCATGCCGCCCGCCGTTGACCCCGAGCAGCCGCCCACCAGCATCAGGAGGACCATCATCATGACGCAGTTCTGCGACAGGGAGGCCAGGTCGGTCGTGTTGAAGCCCGCGGTCCTCGTGGTGACCGACTGGAAGAGGGAGGCCAGCACGCGCTCGCCGAGGGGCAGGCCCGCGTAGGTCCTGAGGCCGAGGACGAGGGCGGGCACCGCTATCAGGAGGGCGGCGGTGGTGAGGCTGACCTTGGACTGCAGCCGGAAGCGCGAGAGCGCAAGGCCGTGCTCGGCGAAGTCTCGCCAGGTGTAGAAGCCGATGCCGCCCACGACGATCAGGGCCATGATGACCAGGTTGACCACGACGTCGCCGGAGTAGGCCGTGAGCGAGGAGAACTGCCCGCGCACGCCCATGAGGTCGAAGCCGGCGTTGCAGAAGGCGGAGACGGAGTGGAAGAGGGCATACCAGAGGCCGCGCACGGGCCCGAAGTCCCGCGCGAACACGGGATAGAGCAGCACGGCGCCCGAAAGCTCGACCACGACGACAACCTTGAGGATGAAGAGCGACATCCGGATGATGCCGGCCACGTTGTCGCCGGAAATCGAGTCCTTGAGGAGGCTGCGCTGGATCAGCGAGACCTTGGAGCCCGAGAAGACCCGCACGATGAAGGCCGTGGTGATGACGCCGAGGCCCCCGACCTGGATCAGCGCGAGGATGACGCCCTGGCCGAAGCCGCTCCAGTAGGTGGCCGTGTCCCTGACGACGAGGCCCGTCACGCAGGTGGCGGATATCGCGGTGAAGAGGGAGTCGAAGTAGGGGGTCCACTGGCCGGTCGCGCTCGAGACGGGCAGGGACAGGACGAGCCCCCCGAGGAGGACCACCGCCAGGAAGCTGAGGAGGATGATCCGAGACGACGTGAGCCTCAACCGTTTTCGCACGCGCATCTGACCCCAGTCACCGAGCCGGGCCGGCCAGACGTGCCAGCCGTCCCGCGAGGGCGGCCCCAGGCCTCGCCCCGCACTTTCACGACCACGCTACGGTAGGCCTTGCGTCCGGGGTTTTCAATCCCGGCCACAAACGCGACACGGAGCGTCGGCGGGCGGCGGGGGCGCGCCCTAGAACGTGATGTTGCCGAACTCGGAGAGCCGAAGCCCCGGGTTTCTCTCGAGCGCCCAGTTGACGTTCCACTCGTTGGTGAAGAGCAGCAGCCTGCCGCCACGCATGTCCTCGACCTTGCAGGTGTCACGCGAGAGGTTGAGCTGGGCTACGTCGACCTCGTCAGGGCCGTTCTGGATCCAGCGGATCTCCGTGTAGGGCAGGGGCTGCAGCCTCACGGTGACGTGGTACTCGCTCTTGAGCCTGCGCTCGAGGACGTCGAGCTGCAGCACGCCTACGACGCCGACGATCACGCTCTCCATGCCGCCGCCGACCTCGCGGAAGATCTGGATGGCGCCCTCCTGCGCGAGCTCCTCCACGCCCTTCACGAACTGCTTTCGCTTGAGGGTGTCGACCTGCGTGACGCGCGCGAAGTGCTCGGGCGCGAAGGTGGGGATGCTGGGGTAGCGCACCTCCCTGCGGCCGGCGCAGACGGTGTCGCCGATGGAGAAGATCCCGGGGTCGAAGAGGCCCACGACGTCGCCCGCGAAGGCCTCGTCCACCGTGGCGCGGTCGTCGGCCATCATCGCCGTGCCGGTCGCGAGCTTGAGCTTGCGGCCGCTCTGCACGTGGCGGGCGTCCATGCCTCGCTCGAACCTGCCGGAGCAGATGCGCAGGAAGGCGATGCGGTCGCGGTGGTTCTTGTCCATGTTGGCCTGGATCTTGAAGACGAAGCCCGAGAAGTCCTCGGAGGCCGGGTCGACCTTCTCGCCCGTGAGGCTGTCCGTGTAGGGCAGGGGCGAGGGCGCGAGGCGCAGGAAGTCCTTGAGGAAGGGCTCCACGCCGAAGTTGGTGAGGGCGGAGCCGAAGAACACCGGGGTCAGGCGGCCCGTCCGCACGGCCTCGAGGTCGAACTCCTCGGAGGCGCCGTCGAGCAGCTCGATGTCGTCGGCGAGCGTTCGGTGGTTCTCCGCGCCGATGAGCTCGTCGAGCGCGGGGTCGCCGAGCTCCGCCTCGACCTCCGCGACCCGCTTGGTCGCGTTCGCGCGGCCGTCGCCCTCGAAGGCCAGGACGCGGCGGGACGCGCGGTCGAAGACGCCCTTGAAGTTTCGGCCGCTACCGATCGGCCAGTTCATGGGGTAGGTGTCGATCCCGAGGACCGTCTCGATCTCCTCGACGAGGTCGAAGGGGTCGCGGGCGTCGTGGTCGAGCTTGTTCACGAAGGTGAAGATGGGGATGTGGCGCAGGGTGCAGACCTTGAAGAGCTTCTTGGTCTGGGCCTCGACGCCCTTGGCGCCGTCGATGACCATGACGGCGGCGTCGGCCGCCATGAGGGTCCGGTAGGTGTCCTCCGAGAAGTCCTGGTGGCCGGGGGTGTCGAGGATGTTGACGCAGTAGCCGTCGTAGGTGAACTGCAGCACGGAGGAGGTGACGGAGATGCCGCGCTCCTTCTCGATGTCCATCCAGTCCGAGACCGCGTGGCGCGAGCTCGCCTTGCCCTTGACCGAGCCCGCCGTCTGGATGCTGCCGGTGTAGAGCAGCAGCTTCTCCGTCAGGGTCGTCTTGCCGGCATCCGGGTGCGAGATGATGGCGAAGGTCCGGCGAGAGCGAATCTGGTCTTGGACGCTGGGCATGGAAATCCCCCCTGCCGCGGGGGCGGCATCGAGTGAGCTTTGGATGGTGGGCCCGCCGGGGCCGGACGCGCCCGCCCCTGGTGGCCCCATGAATTGTAGTCAGCGCCGACGCTCGGCAGGCTCGCGAGCCCCCGAGGCCACTGGCCTTTCACATCTCCCGCGGGCTCGGCTACGATGTGGGGAGCTGGCCCGACGGCGCGGCGCGCCGTACCTGCCGCGGCACGCTCCGCGACGGCAGGGGGCCAGGCCGCGGCGGCACCCCCCGCACGTGCCGCCTGGATGGAGGAGGCAGCATGAAGCTCGGCATGGTCGGCACCGGCCTCATCGTGGGCGAGCAGCTCCAGCAGATGGCGCACCGCCCCGGCTACACGGTGGAGGCGATCGCCAGCACGCCCCGCTCCCTCCCGCGGGCGCACGAGCTGGCGGCGCGCCACGGCATCCCCGCCTGCTACGACGACTTCCTCGAGATGATCGTGGACGCCGACGTCGACACGGTCTACGTGGGCGTCCCCAACGCGCTGCACCTCGCCGTCACGCGGGCCGCCCTCGGGGCGGGCAAGAACGTAATCTGCGAGAAGCCCCTGGCCATGGGGCTCGAGGAGGCCGAGGACGCGAGCGAGCTCGCCCGCGACCACGGGCTCTTCCTCTGGGAGGCCGTGAACATCCCCTACCTGCCCAACTACGCGACGCTCCGCCGGCTCCTGCCGAGGATCGGCGCGCCGAGGGTGGCGGAGTGCAACTACAGCCAGCGCTCGCGCCGCTACGACGCCTTCCGCGCCGGCGAGACGCCCTCCGTCTTCGACCCCGCGCGCGGCGGGGGCGCCCTCATGGACCTGGGCATCTACGTCATCCACTACCTCGTGGGCCTCTTCGGCGAGCCCGGGCGGGTCTCGTACGCGGCCAACGTCGAGCGGGGCGTGGACACCTCGGGCGTGCTCACCCTCGGCTTCGACGGCCTCGTCGCCTGCGGCGTCGTGGCCAAGGACTCGGAGGGCCCCTCGCGCTGCCTCGTCGAGGGGACGGAGGGCTACCTCCTGCAGGACTCGAAGCCGAGCGCCTGCGGCCCCATCACCTGCCGTCTCAGGGACGGGAGCGAGACCCGCTACGACGACAACGGCTTCACCGCGCCCGAGCTGCGCTGGGACGCGGAGTTCGCGAGCTTCGAGCGGGACTTCGAGACGGGCGACCTGGAGCACTGCTACCAGATGCTCGACCTCAGCCTCGCGGCCGCCCGGGTGCTCGACGAGGCCCGCGCCTCCGCGGGGCTCGCCCTCCCCGGCCGCCGCGGGTAGGACGGGTACGGGTCGCACGGAGCAAGGCCGCCGGGGCAAGGCCCTCCGGAGCGGGCCCGCTCGCGGGGCGGCCCCGTGCGGACGCGCGAGCGAGGGACGACCGACGGTTCGCCCGTCGGTCCCAGCCGAAACAAGAGGGAGGCCACGACCCGTCCGGGCCGTGGCCTCCCTTCCTAGGCGAGCCTGCCTCGCGCCTGGCCCGCCACCCTACTTGGACGCGTCGCGCCTACGGAGTACGGCCGCCACGGCGACCGCGGCGCCACCGAGCAGGGCGATGCCGCCCGCGCCGAGGGCGTAGTCGCCGGTGCCAGGCGTGCTGGCCTGTGCCTTGGGCGCAGGCTTGGTGCCCGAGGGCGTCTTCGGGGTGTTGGGGGTCGAGGGGGTCTCGGGAGTCGAGGGGCTGCCGGGCTCCTGGTAGGAGTTGGCGAAGACCGCCTTGTCCACCGCGTCGCCGACGCCGTCAGCGGTCACGGGCTGGACGCTCGTCTCCACGGCCAGCTGGCCCGACCCGTCGTCCGTCACGTGGTAGGAGATCCTGTACCGGGCCTGGTCATAGGTCCAGCCGGACTGCTTGCCCTGCACCTCGAAGACCAGGTAGGAGTAGTCGCCCGCCTTGTCGAAGGTGATGCCGCCGAACTCGACCTTGCCAGGGCCGGACAGGCTGACCGTCTTGGTCCCGCCCGCGGAGCCCTCGGGCATCGGGTAAGCGTCGTCCTCGGCCTTCAGCGTGAAGGAGAAGGTCGGGTATTCGTCGCCCTCGTAGCCGGTGACCCTCTTCTCGGCCGTCAGCTCGCCCGTGGTGACCGACTTGGGCTGGTAGTGGTTGGTGACGACGAGGCTCTCGGGCGAGACGGTCGCCTGGAGCTGGCCGTCGACGTCACTCACCTCGACCGTGACCTTGTAGGTGTTGGTGTCGTAGGTGATGCTGGGGTCAGTGCCCGCGACCTCCCGGACCGTGTAGGTGTGGGTGCCCGCCTCGCTGTAGGTCCAGGTGCCGAAGACCACGTTGCCGCTAGCGTCGTTGTACGCCTTCTTCGTCAGGCCCGTGGCGTCGTCGCTGAGCTCGAACTCGAACCTGCGGCCGTCAAGGGAGCCCAGGGTGCCGCTGGGGCCCACGACCCTCTTCTGGAGGCGGAGCTGCACGGAGGTCTCGAGCGGCTTGTAGGTGTTCTTGAACGTCGAGGCGTCGGGCGCCGGACCTGCCTGCGAATCCAGGTAGAAGACCGGGCTGCTCACCGCGAGCGTGCCGTCGCCGTTGTCCGAGACGTTGACCTTGACCCACCTCGGCTTGGTGTCGTAGGTGTAGCCGCGGGCGTCGTTGCCGTTCTCGGTCAGGGCGAAGGTGTTCTCGCCCAGCTGGGACTCGTCGAAGGTCACGTCGAAGGAGACGGTGCCGTCGGCCTTGTTGGTCGCGGTCGCCACGCTATTGCCGGCGCCGTCGGCCAGCGTGAAGCTGAACTGGCCGTCCGCAAGGTCCTTGCCCTCGAGCACCTTCTTGGCGGTGATGGTCGTGGAGCCCTTCGCGGCGTAGGTGTTATGGAAGGACGTGTCGCCCGGGTACGTGGCGACGGCGGTGATCTTGCCGTTGCCCTCGTCGGTCACGGTGACCCTCACCGGGACCTCGTTGGTGGCGTAGGTGTAGCCCGCCTTGCCGTCGTTGACCTCGCGAATGGTGTAGGAGAAGGCCTTGGTGCGCACGCCGGAGAGGGCGTCGTCAGGCTCGGCGGCGTTGGCCTCGGTCACGAGCAGGTCCTCGATCCCCTTGGCCAGGCTGGCGCCGACGGAGGCGTCGCCCTCGGAGACGGAGCCGGCGTCGGACGCGGAGGCCTTGGGGCTGTCCGCGGAGGAGCCGTTGCCGGACGTGGCGTCGGTGGAATCAGAGGCGTCGGAGCCGGAGCCGGCTGCACCTGCGTCCGTCCCGGGTGTGGTCGCACCGGCGGCCGTGGCGTTGGACGCAGTGCTCGTGGAGCCCGTGCCGTCAGCGGCGTCGCTCGTGGCCGCGCCCGCGAAGAGGCTCTCGTCGTAGTGGAGGTTGAACTTCACGCTCTCGCCCTCGTTGGTCGTGGTCTGGATGACCTTGCCCTCGGAGTCGAGGAGCTCGAAGGTGAACTGGCCGTCCTGGATCTGCTTGCCGCCGAGCGTCTTCCTCGCAGAGATCGTGATGTCGCCGGAGGCGGCGTAGGCGTTGTTGAAGGTCGTCTTGGAGTACTCGGGCGTGGCGCCGAGCGTGCCGTCGCCGTTGTCTACCACCTTGACCGTCACCGTGCTGGCGGCAGCGTCGTAGGTGTAGCCCGGCTCTTTGTCGTCGCGCTCGGAGATGGTGTAGGTGTAGGTGCCGGCAGCCGCGTAGGTGAGGCCGCTGAAGGTCACCTTGCCGTCGGCGTCGTTGGACGCCTCGGCCACGAGGGTGCCGTCGGCGTTCCTGAGCTCGAAGGTGAACATGCCTGCGCTGAGGTCGGAGCCGGTGAGCGTCTTGGTCACCTGGAGCGAGCCGTCGGTGATGGGGGTGGTGTCGTAGGAGTTGGTGATTTCCGCAGGAGTCGTGACCTCGGCCTTGAGTGTGCCGTCGCCGTTGTCCGTGACCGTGACCGTCACGTCGTGGACGTTGCCGTCGCAGGTCCAGCCATCACCGGACTTGGTCGTCTCGAAGACCTGGTAGCCGAAGGTGCCAGGCTTGTCGAACACGATCTTGCCGAAGGGCACCGTCTGGGTGCCGGCCTGGCTGAAGGTGACGGAGGCGGAGTCGTTCTCCGGCTCGGGCGAGCCCGTCAGCGGGACGAGCTGGAAGCTGAAGGTCTTGTCCGCCCACGCGGTGCCCCCGGCCACGACGGTCTTCTTGAGGATGGTGGTCGTGCTCGTGTCGAGCTCGCCGGTGGCGCTGTAGGTGTTGGTGAAGTTGGTGGTGGCGGAGCCCTCGACCACGGTGGCGACCAGCTGGCCCACGCCGTTGTCGGTCACCTGGACCTTGACCGTCTTGCCGGACGCGGCCTGGGCGTCGTTGGTGACGCCCGCGACCTCGCCGGACTCGGTCACGGTGTAGACGTAGGTGCCGGGCGTGGTGTAGGTGACGGTGCCGAACGCGCTTGCGCCGCCCTTGCCGTCGACGTTGGTGACGCTGGTCTTGTCGGGCATGGGCGCGCCGTCCGCCCCGGAGAGCGCGAAGATGTACCTGCCCGTGACGTCAGGGGCGCGGAGGCCGTCCGCGGCGTCGAGCGTCTTGGAGGCGGCGAGCTCCAGGGTGGCGGGCGTCGCCTTGTAGGTGTTGGTGAAGGCGGCGGTCGAGGCGGCGTCGCTCGAGATGGTCCCCTCGGCGCCCTCGGACGTGGTCTCGAAGCCGGCGACCGGGGTCTCCGTCACGGTGTAGCCGCCGACGGGGAGGCCCCTCAGGGTGTACGACTGGCCGCCCTTGAGGTCGAGCTGGGCCGCGCCGTTCTCGAAGAGCAGGCCGGAGAGCATGCCGTTCACGTTGGTGTTCTCGAGCTGGACCTTGAAGTTGAAGACCTTGTCGGGCGCGGTCAGGCCCTCGTCCTGGGAGACCGTCTTGCTCACCGTGAGCTCGCCGGTCTCGAGGGTGTTGGTCACCGCGGAGTCGAGGCCGCCGTTGAGCTCCTGGTAGGAGGCCACGTAGCCGCTCGGCACGTCCTCCTCCATGGTGTAGTGGATGGCCGTTCCCGCGGAGTCGGAGTTCTTGGGCAGGTCGCGGAAGGTGCCAGTCCAGCCGTTCGCGGACGAGAGCTCGAGGGTCCTGCCGGTGTCCTTGCCGTCGGCGAGCAGGTGCACCGTGACGGAGGAGGGCCTCAGCTCGGAGAGCTCGCTGTCGCCCGCCCAGATCTTGGCGACGCCGTGGCTGGTCGCGTCGTAGGTGTTGGTGAAGGTGAGCGGGTCGTCCACCGTGGAGGAGGAGCTCGCCGAGAGCGTGCCATCACCGTTGTCGGTCACGACGACCATGAGGGCCTTGCCGGTCGTGGCCTCGGGGTCGTTGGTGATACCAGCGACCTCGCCGGACTCGGTCACGGTGTAGCTGTAGGTGCCGGGCTCGTCGTAGGTGATGGCGTCGAAGGTCACCGTCTGCGGGGCGCTCTTGTCGCCCGCGTCCGAGGAGACGATCCTGGAGGAGAGCTCCCTGCCGTCTTCGTCCTTCAGCGTGAGGGTGTAGGACCAGTCGGGCACGGTGGAGCCGGCGGTGGCCTGGACGCGCTTCGCCGCGATGAGGCTCACCCGGGCCTCGCCCTCCTTGGTGATGCCGTAGGTGTTCGTGAAGGTGGCGGGCTTGCCCTCGTTGTAGGTCGCGGTGAGGGTGCCGTCGCCGTTGTCGGTCACGACGACCGTGACGGTCTTGGTGGCCTGCGCGTCGTTGGTGACGCCCGCCACGCTGCCGGACTCGGTCACGGTGTAGATGTAGGTGCCGGGCTTGGTGTAGGTGATGTCGCCGAAGGTCGCGGTGCCGCCGGTCGCGTCGGGGTTGGTCACGGTCCCGCCGCCCGCCGCGGGCATGGGGGCGCCGTCGACGGCCTCGAGGGTGAA
>JAZHSQ010000055.1:0-12169 GCA_036454645.1 Olsenella sp.
CTCCTTGGGCGCCCCTCCGTCGGAGCCGCCCTTGGGGGCTCCGCCGCTGGCGGGGCCGTTGCCGCCCGGGCTGCCGCTGCCGCCCTCGCCGCCCTGGGCGCCGCCGCGCCCGCGCCCGCGGCCGCCGCTGTGGCGACGGCGGCGTGCCGGCCTCTCGGGGTCGCCGGCCGGGCCCTGCTCGGCGCGCTGGGCGCCCTGCTGGCCCCTGGGCTGCTGCCGGCCACCCTGGCCCTGGCCGGCCTGGCCGCCCCTGTCGCCCGGGCGGCGCAGGTGGCGCGGCTGCTGGCCGCCCTCGGCGCCCTGCCTGCCCTGGCCCTGGCCCTGGGGCTGGCCCTGACCCTGGCCCTGGCGGCGCCTGGTGCGCGCGCCCTGCTCGCCCGCGGCGCCCTGGGGCTGGCCCTGGGCCTGCGGGGCGTCGCCGGGGCGGTGGTGGCGCCGGCGCATGCCGCCGCCGCGGGGACGTCCGCCCTCGGCCTGCGCGCCCTTCTCGGGCCGCTCGCCCTGGCCGGCCTGGCCCTGCTGGGCCTTGCCCTGCCTGCCGCCCTGCTGGGGCGCCTCCTCGCCGGCGGCCCCGGCGGCCTTGCGGTGGTGACGCCTCGTGCGCGTCTGGGAGGCGTCGGACGCCTGGCGCTGCGCGTCCTCCTCGCCCCCCTGCTCGCCGCGGCGACGGCGCGCCCTGCGCTGCTCGCCCTCCTGGCGACCCTCGTCGCCACCGCCGGAGCGCTTGCGGCCGCCGCGACGCGAGCGCTTGGGCTCCACGAAGATGTCGCTCTCGTCGAAGGCGTCCTCGGGCGGGGTGACGCCGTGCTTGCGGTCGAGCTCGGCCAGGGCCATCTGCACGTCGGGCGAGTTGAGCTTGTCGAGGGAGGAGCGCAGCACCGTGTCCGGGCGGCAGGCGCAGCCGAGCTCCTCGGACTTCCTCTTGGCCGCCTCGGAGGGGACCATCTCGGCGAGCGGGATCCTGACCTGCTTGCCGTTCTCTATGCGCAGGCAGATCTCCTCCTTGGGGGTGTCGTACTCGACGATCTTGGCCTTGCCGAGCGGCGTGTCGATGACGGCGTTGCGCTTGGGCGCGCGGCCCTTGAAGTCGCGGTAGGCCTCGAACTCGTAGCGCAGGCAGCACATGAGCCTGCCGCAGGCGCCCGAGATCTTGTTGGAGTTGAGCGGGAGGTCCTGCTCCTTGGCCATGCGGATCGAGACCGGCTCGAACTGCAGGCCGAACCTGCGGCAGCACAGCTCCTGGCCGCAGTGGCCGTAGCCGCCGACGATGGCCGCCTCCTCGCGCACGCCGATCTGGCGCATGTCGATGCGCTGGCGCAGCGCGTGCGAGAGGTCGCGCACGAGCTGGCGGAAGTCCACGCGGTCCTCAGCGGCGAAGTAGCACACGGCCTTCTCGCCGCCGAAGAGGTACTCCACGCCCACGGGCTTCATCTCGAGCCCGCTCTGCTTCACGAGGTCGCGGAAGACGGGCATGGCGCGCTCGCCCTTCTCCGCCAGGGTCTCGGCGAGGGCGAGGTCGGAGTCCGTGGCGACGCGCAGGACGCTCGCCAGGCGGGAGTGGCCGACGGCGTCGCCCAGCTCCGCCTGGGAGACCTCGAAGGGGTCGGCCGTGGCGAGGCCGATCTCCGTGCCGCGCTCGGTCGAGCAGATCACGTGGTCGCCGCCGACCGCGCCCGACCCCTTGGGGTCGAACCACAGGTCGCGGGCGGAATATCTGAACTTCACCGGGATGATGGTGGGCATGTGAGTGCCTCCTTGACACAGAGGAGCATGACCTCGAAGGCCAGCTGGGGAGAGACGTTGTGCGCGAGGTCGTCCGCGGCGCGCCGGACGGCGTCTATGGCCGCGAGGGCGCCACGGGTGTCCGTGAGCGCCGCGATGCGGTCGACCACGTCCGCCACGTCGGCGTTGACGGGCTCCCTGGCCGCGTCCTCGCAGCGCATGAGGACGTCGCGCAGGAGGGAGTCGGCCGCCGCCAGAGCCTCCATCATACCCGAACGCTCCCGGGCGGTGAGCTCGCGCTTGTTGGCGTCCTCTATCTCCTTGAGGGCCTTGGCCGAGAGGAAGTCCGCGCTCTCCTTGGCGCCCTCGGACTGCTGCCTGCGGTAGTCGTCGAGCGGCGAGCGCACGGCGGCCACGATGTCGCGCGCCGAGCAGAGCACGTCCCACGAGTCGTCGCGGGCGAGCTCCCCCAGGGTGCCCACCACGAGGCGCCGCACCTTGCGGCGGCCCGGCGAGGCGAGGAACTCCTCCGCCCGCTCGGGCGTTCCGGTGACGGAGAGCGCGACGGCGACCTCCGGGCCGGCGAGGCCCGTCGCCTCCGCGACGGCTGCCTCGGCCGTGCGCGGGGGCACCGGGCGGAAGGGCACCTGCTGGCAGCGCGAGGCGACCGTGGGGAGCACCTGCTCGGCGCTGCGCGCCAGGAGCACGAAGACGACCCCCTCGGCCGGCTCCTCGATGGTCTTGAGCAGGGCGTTCGCGGCGGCCCCGCGCAGGAGGCCCGCGTCCTCGAGGACGTAGACCTTGGCCCTCGCGCGCACGGGGGCGAGCGGGACGTCGGCGATGAGGTCGCGGACCTGCGAGACGAGGTATCCCGTCACGCTCGCGGGCGCGACCAGGTGCACGTCAGGGTGGGTGCGGTGGCGCACGCGGATGCACTCGTCGCAGGTCGCGTCGCCGCCGTTGGGGCAGACGAGGAGCTGCGCCAGGGCGAGGGCCGCCTCGAGCATGCCGGAGCCGGGCGCGCCGCAGAACAGGTAGGCGTGGCTGAGCCGCCCCTCCATCCAGGCGGCGGCGAGGAAGTCGCGCACCCGCGGCTGGATGTCGAGGACCCGGAGCGCGGGCGGCACGTGCGGGACCTTGGAGGGGGCTGCCATCCGCTCACCCCCCCAGCCCGGGCAGGAGGTCGGCGAGGCACGCGACGAGGCGCCCCGTGACCTCGGAGACCGTGCCGGCGGCGTCTATGACGCGCACGCGGCCGGGCTCCTCGCGGGCGAGGTCGAGGTAGGCGGCGCGCACGCGCTCCTGGAGCGCGAGGCCCGAGCGCTCGAGGCGGTCGGCGCCGGACCTGGTGGCGCGCGCGAGGGCGCTGGCGGGGTCGATGTCGAAGACGACGGTGCGGTCGGGCAGGACGCCGCAGCTCCCGAGCTCGTTCGCGCGCCTGACGAGCCCGGCGTCGAGGCCGCGGCCCGCCGCCTGGTAGGCGAAGGTCGAGTCGAGGAAGCGGTCGCAGACCACGACGCGGCCGGCGGCGAGCGCGGGCTCGACCACCTGGCGCACGAGCTGGGCGCGCGACGCCTCGTAGAGGAGCAGCTCGCACTCGTCGCACATCTCGGCGTTGGCCGGGTCGAGCACGAGCGCGCGGACCTTCTCCGATATGGCCGTGCCGCCGGGCTCGCGCAGGGACACGACGTCGGCGCCGCCCTGGGCGAGAAGGTCACGCAGGATGGCGGCCTGCGTCGACTTGCCGGAGCCGTCGACGCCTTCGAGGGAGACGAAGGCGCCGCGGGCGGTCCCGGCTGTCTGGTGCCTGTCCATGCTCCCCCGTCCTAGGACTTCCTGGCGGCCGGGGCGGCGCCCGTGGCCGGCTTGGCCTTCGAGGAGGAGCGCGCGGCAGACCTGGCCCTGGCCGAGGTCTTGCTCGCGGACGACTTGCCCGCGCCGGACTTCGCCTTGGTCGACCTGGACCTGCTGGCGGAGGCCTTGGTCGCAGCGGACTTGCCCGCGGACCTGCCGGACGCCTTCGAGCCGCCGGCGGACGCCTTGGTCGCCGACGCCCTGCCGGCGCCGCGCGCGCCGCGGGCGGCCTTGGCCTTCTCCTTGGAGGGGCAGTCCATGTTGACGCAGATGCGCCACGGGCCGCGCTGGGTCACGACCTCCACCATGGGGGCGCCGCACTCCGGGCAGGTCTCGCCCAGGGCGTGCAGCTCGCCGCGCTGAGGGAGCGGGTAGCTCGTGCCGCACTCGTCGTAGTTCTCGCAGCGGATGAAGCGCTTGCCCGTCCGCTCGCTCTTGTGGGCTATGAGCTTGGCCTCCTTGCCCTTGGCGGCGCAGGCGGCGCAGGTCCCCACGACCACGTCGGGCTCGTAGTTGGTCTCGCAGGCCGGGTTGACGCAGATCTCGTACGGGCGCTGGCGGAAGGGCGTCACCTTGACGCGCGGGGCGCCGCAGGTCGGGCAGGGGTCCGGCAGGGGCTCGATGCGCCCCTTGGGGACGGGGTAGGTCACGTCGCAGTCCGGCCAGCCCATGCAGCCGATGAAGCTCGAGTGGTTCTTGGCCGAGGTCTTCATGACCAGGTCCTTGCCGCACTTGGGGCACACGCCGACCTTGGCGTCGGCGGTCACGGCGTCGGCGATCTCCTCGCCGAGGTCGTCCTTGTGCTCGATGAGGTTGTCGATCAGCCCCGCGAGGATGGCGCGGGAGCGCTCGACGACCTCGTCCTGGGTGTCCTTCCCCTCGGCGACCTTGTTCATGTCCTCCTCGAGCTCCGCCGTCATGCCCGGGGTGGTGATGGGCGGGGCGAACTCGTGCAGGGCGGAGATGACCGCGATGCCGAGCTGGGAGGGCTCGACCGGGTCGCCCTTGAGGTACTTGACGTCGTAGAGGCGCTGGATGATGTTGGCGCGCGTGGACTTGGTGCCGAGACCCTGGCGCTCCATCTCCTGGATGAGCCTGCCCTGGCTGTAGCGCGCGGGCGGCTCGGTCTGCTTGGCGTCGAGGGCCATGTCCACCACGTCGCAGACGTCGCCCTCCTTGAGGGCGGGGAGCTGGTCGTCCTTCTTGAGGCCGAAGGGGTAGATGGCGCGGAAGCCCGGCTTGGTGAGCACGCTGCCCGTCGTCTGGAAGGGCTCGCCCGCCACGTCGAAGGAGAGCTTGGTCGCCTCGGAGGTGGAGGGGCCCATGAGCGTCGCCAGGAAGCGGCGCGCGATCAGGTTGTAGAGCTTCCACTCGGCCGGCTGCAGGTCGTGGGGGTCGGCCGACGCCGTGGGGTAGATGGGCGGGTGGTCGGTCGTCTCCTGCTTGCCGCGGGTGGCCACGATCCTCTCCTGCCCCAGGATCTCGCCGCAGACCCTTGCGTACTGCGGCACGTGGGAGAGGGTCCTCACGCACTCCCTCAGGTCGAGCGAGCGCGGGTAGACCGTGTTGTCCACGCGGGGGTAGGACGTGAGGCCCTTCATGTAGAGCGACTCCGCGAGGCGCATGGTGCGCGCGGGCGAGAGGCCCTCGGAGGAGGCGGCGGCCTGCAGGGAGGTGGTGTTGAAGGGCGCGGGAGGGCGCTGGGTGCGGGCCTTCTTGGTGACCTCGGTCACCGTCGCCTTGCTGGCGCCCTGGACGTGCGAGAAGGCCGCGTCCGCCTCGGCCTTGTCCTTGAAGCGCGCCGTCGCGTGGGTGCAGCGGAAGGGCTCGGAGCCGTCGTGGGAGAGGTGGCCGGAGATGACCCAGTAGTCCTCCGGGACGAAGCGCTCGCGCTCGAGCTCCTTCTCCACCACGAGGGCGAGCGTGGGCGTCTGGACGCGGCCGGCGGAGCGCACGTTGCCGAAGCCGCCCTGGCGGGCGAGCGTGAGGTAGCGCGTGAGCACGGCGCCCCAGACGAGGTCGATGTACTGGCGGCTCTCGCCGGCGTCGGCCAGGTCCTGGTCGAGGTCGACGAGGTTGGCGAAGGCGTGGTCGACCTCCGCCTTGGTGAAGGCGGAGTAGCGGGCGCGCGAGACGGGCGTGTCGGGCGCGACCTGGCGGATCTGGTTCAGGGCGTCCGAGCCGATCAGCTCGCCCTCGCGGTCGAAGTCCGTGCCGATCACGATGCTGTCGGCCTTCTTGGCGAGGTTCTTGAGCGCGCGGATGATGCCCTTCTCCGCCGGCCTCTTCTCGATGGGCGCCCAGACCAGGTACGGCAGGCTCGGGACCTTCCAGCCCTTGATGTCCACGCCGTCGGCGAGGAAGGGCTTGCGCTTGGTCGGGAAGGGCGGGCGCGCGAGGCCGTCGGGTACGTCGGCGGGCATGACCTCGCCCTCGTCCGAGACGGCGTACCAGCCCTGGCCCTCGTCGAACTTGAGCTCGGTCGGGAAGTCCGGCGCGAGGATGTGGCCGCGCAGGCCGATGGTGACCCACTCCTCGCCGTCCACCTGGAAGCGGTAGACCGGCGTGTCGTAGACCTTGTCCGCCTTGGGCCGCCCCGTGCCGAGCAGGCGCGCTATCTGCTGGGCGGCGTCGTTCTTCTCCGTGACAACGAGCTTCAAACCCCAGAACCCCCTACTCGGAATCCGACTCCGCCTCGTGCTCCGCGTACTCCTCGCGGCTCCACTTGAGGGCCTCCTTGCCGTCCCTCTGGGTGATCACGTAGCGGGCGACGGCGAGGGAGACCTCGTAGAGGGCGAGAAGGACCACGTACATCAGGATCATCGTGATGGGCGAGGCGTCGGGCGTGACGATGGCGCACACGACCATGAGGCCCACGTAGATGTAGCGCCACTGGCTGCGGAAGACGCTGTAGGGCACGATGTGCAGGATCGACAGGTAGAAGATGATGAGCGGCAGCTGGAAGGCGAAGCCGAAGCCGATCTCGAGCAGCATCATGATGTTGAGGTAGTCGTCCGCGTTGGGGACGATCTGGGCGAACTCGAGCGACTGGTCGATCAGCCAGCCGAAGGCGGCCTGCTGGATCACGACGTAGCAGAAGATCATGCCGAGGAAGAACAGGGCGACCATGGCCGCGACCGTGGGCACGACCCACTTGCGCTCGCGCTCGTTGAGCGCCGGCAGGAAGAAGGCCATTATCTCCCAGATGATGATCGGGGTACAGATGATCACGCCCCAGAACATGGCCACCTTGAAGCGAATCGTGAAGCCGTCGAGGACGCCCAGGATCGTGAGGTTGGTGCCGTCGAGCGAGCTGCGGATGGGGTCGATCATGAAGGCGATGAGCGTCGGCGTGGCGAAGTAGACCACGAGGGCCGTCACCACGACCGAGACCACCACGATGGTCAGGCGGCGCCTGAGCTCCTGGAGGTGGTCCATCAGGGGCATGCGTGCGGGGCCGATCGGGCCCATGTTCTTGTTGTCCTTAGGCATACGTGTGAGGGAGGCCTAGGCTTCGGCCTTCCCGTCCCCCTCCCCGGAGTCTCGAGTGGAATCGGCGGCCTTGGCGGGCCCGGCGGGAGCCTCGGCCTTCTCCTCAGCGCCGTCCTTGGCGGCCTCGGCGGCGATCTTCGCCTGGGCGCGCGTGGAGTGGCGGCCGGCGGTGGAGTAGAGCGAGGCGAGGCGCGAGCTCGCGTCCTCGGCGGGCTGGGGGGCGGGCTCGAGGTCGTCGTCGGAGTCCGCGTCCGCGACGGCGCGCAGGTCGACGACGGAGTCCGCGTCCGCGTCTGCGTCCGCGTCGGCGTCCGCGTCCGAGTCGGCGTCCGAGTCCGCGGCGTCCACGCCGGTGGCGACGGTCGCCGTCGCCGTCGCGGTCGCGCCTGCGGAGGCTGCGGCGGCCTCGCGCTCGGCCTTCAGGCGGGCCTTGCGCTCCGCGAACGTCTCGCGCCTCTCGCCCGCGCCCTCGATGTCGGAGTCGGTGTCCGCGGCCTCCTCGGCCTTGCGCTGCTTGGGCGACTTCTTCAGCTCCTCGGCAGCGGGGTCCATGATGTTGGTCTGCATGACCTCGGTGAAGCTGTCCGACGCGTCCCTGAACTGGCGCAGCATCCTGCCGATGGTCCTGCCCATGCCCGGCAGCTTGTCCGGGCCGAAGAGCAGGAACGCGAAGAGCAGGATGAGGGCGAGCTCCGTCTCACCAATACCAAACACGAGCGTGTACCTCCCTCGTACGGGATGTCCCCTTGAACCTCGAAGCCCCTCGGACGTGCCGCCGAGGGGCCCTATCTTATACCCGCGTCGCCCTAGTCCGCCCGCACGTCGAGCTCGCGCCCGACGCCGAGCAGGTCGAGGACGCGCGCCACGTTGCGCTGGGGGTGCGAGACGTGCAGGCCCACGCCCTTGTCGTGCGCGCGGTGCGCGACCCCCACGAGCACGCCGATGCCGGTCGAGTCGATGTAGGGGACCTCGGAGAGGTCGACCTCGACGCCGGTGACGCCGCCCGCGAGGACCTCGTCGAGGGCCGCCCGCAGCTCGGGCGCGTTGGAGACGTCCACCTCCCCTGCGACGCTGACGACGCGCTCGGTGTCCCTGTCCGAAGTGGTGATGCTCAGTGGCATGATGTTCCCTTCCTGGCGCCTAGAAGCCGATGCCCGACTTGCTGCTCAGCGTGTCGCTCAGCCCCTGCTCGCTGGTCGAGGGGACGGAGGTGGAGTCGCTGGTCGAGCTCGAGGAGGACGTGGAGGACGCCTTGATCTGGATGAGGCGCTGGTTGGCGAAGGACTTGGCGCCGTACTCGTCGTCCGGGTCCGCGTCGACCGCCTTCTGGTAGGCCTCGGTCGCCTTGTCGGTGTCCCCGGCGTACTCGTAGAGCATGCCGAGGTTGGCCCACGCCGGGCCGTAGCCCGGGTCGTCGACCGTGACCTGCTCGAGGTCCGCCTGGGCCGCCTCGGTGGAGCCCGCGTAGAACTCGCAGAGGGCGCGGTCGACCTTGGCGGCAGACGAGTCGTTGAGGGCGAGGTAGCGGTCGTAGTACTCGACGGCCTTCTGGAGCAGGCCCGTGCTGTAGGTGGTCTCCTCGTCCGTGGTGGACGAGCTGAGCGAGGTGTAGCCCCAGCTCATGTAGTCCTGGGCGAGGTTGAGCAGGGTCGCGAGGTTGTTGGGGTCGGAGGAGAGCTTGGACTCCAGGGAGGAGACGGTCGGGGCGTACTTGCTCGCCGTCGGCTGGAGGCTCTCGGGGACGCCCTCGAGGCTCGCGTCCGCGCTCGAGTCCGCGCTCGAGGAGTCGCTCGCGGAGCTGGCGTCGCTCGAGGAGGAGTCCGCGCTCGTGGAGGAGTCCTCGCTGCCCTGCGCCTGGCTGGCGAAGATGCTCACGAAGGAGGGCAGCATCATGCTCGCCGCCATGATCACCGCGAAGACGATCACGATGACCTTGGTGGAGGTCTTCATCTGCGAGGGGTTGGCCTTGCCGCTTGCCTTGGCGTGCGCGCCCTCGGCGCCGCGCGACCTGCCGGAGCGCTTCTTCGACTTGCCTGCCATGGGGACCTCCCTCGGTCGAGCGTATGCTCGCGCGGGGGCTCCGACGCGGGCGTGGCACGGGTGTGCCGGGCACACATATATATAGAGTGAAAACGGCGTGCCGGCAAAGCTTACCGCCGGCACGCCCGTTCATTCTACAGAACCCACATCCAAATCTGTGTCCGGGTGTTCAAGATGTCCCGGCCGCGACCGCTAGCGCTGCTCCCTCGCGAGCTTGGCCGAGACGAGCTTGACAGCCACCACGAAGACGTCGAGCGCGGCGCCGAGGTCCTCGAGGGAGGGGTAGGTCGGCGCGATGCGGATGTTCGTGTCCTCGGGGTCCCTGCCGTAGGGCCAGGTGGCGCCGGCGGAGGTGAGCTTCACGCCGAGGTCGGCCATGAGCTTCACGATGCGGCGCGCCGAGCCCTCGGGACCCTCGAAGGAGACGAAGTAGCCGCCGCGGGGGTGCGTCCAGGTGGCGACGCCCAGGCCTCCCAGGCCCTCGGAGAGCTTGGACTCGACGAGCTCGAAGCGTGGGCGCACGATGGCGGCGTGCCTGCGCATGTGCGCCTTCACGCCGTCGAGGTCCTTGAGGTAGCGCGCGTGCGCGAACTGCGAGAACTTCTCGGGCGAGACGCGCGCGACCTGGAAGTTCTTGCGGATCTCGGCCATGTCCTGGGGGCTGGCGGTGACGAAGGCGATGCCGGAGCCGGGGAAGGTCACCTTGGCGGTGGAGCCGAACTCGTAGACCAGGTCGGTGGCGCCGGCCTCCTCGAGCGCGTCGAAGATGTTGAGCAGCGGGTCCTCCTCGTCCATGAAGCCGTGGACGACGTAGGCGTTGTCCCAGTAAATCCTGAAGTCGGGGGCCGCGGGCTTGAGCATCGCGAAGCGGCGGACGACGCGGTCGGAGTACACGCAGCCCGTGGGGTTGGAGTACTTGGGGACGCACCAGATGCCCTTGACCGAGGGGTCGCTCTCCACGAGGCGCTGGACCACGTCCATGTCCGGGCCCTCGTCGGTCATCGGCACGGGGACGTTCTCGATGCCGAGGTGCGCCGTGATGCCGAAGTGGCGGTCGTAGCCGGGGGCCGGGCAGAGCCACTTGACCTTGCCCTGCTGGTACCAGGGCTTGTTGCCCGCGACGCCGTTGGTGAAGCCGGAGGTGACGAGGGCATGCATGATCGAGAGGCTCGACGAGCCGTTGACCAGCACGTTCTCCGGGTCGACGCCGAGGATCTGGGCGGCGAGGGCGCGCGCCGAGGGCAGGCCGTCCGGCGAGCCGTAGTTGTCCACCACGCCGTCGCCGTCCACGAGCTCGGTCGTGGAGTCGATGAGGTCGAGCATGGGCCTGGAGAGCGCGGTCTGCTCGGGAGAGGGCTTGCCGCGCGCCATGTCGAGCCTGAGGTGGCGGGAGCGGACCTCGTCCGCCTGCTCCTCGAGTTCCGCGATGGTCCTGTCGAGCTCCTCGGGAGCCATGTCCTCGAAGACGTTTGCCATAGCCTGGAGCCTCCTTGTCGCTTGGTTGGCTGGCCTGGCCCTGCCGGCGCGGGGCGCCACGGCCCGGGACTGCATTCCTCAAGATATCTTACACGTACCCCGCATGGGCGCCCGGACCGCGAGGCTGCCCCCAGTTTTTACGTTGGGGCGACGGGCGGGCGGGCGCCGGCCCCGCAGCGGGGCTCCACGGCCCGCGCGCCCTGCTACCATGGGAGGCCCGAGACCGCGCGGCGAGCCGCCGCGCCCCACCAAGGAGGCACCATGGCACGCATCTCCCCCTCCTCCCCCTCCCAGGACTTCGGCGAGCTGCAGAAGCTCGTGGACGACCTCTACCGGGAGAGCGCGACCGGCACCGTGAAGCGCGTCGACCTCGTGGTGCGCGCGGAGGTCAACGACCTCTCGGAGGAGGTCATGGAGGTCGTGAACCTCCTGCCGGCCGGGACCTACCACAGGGCCCGCCTCTGCGACCAGCTCAACTCCATCGTGACCGCCCACGGCTGGGCGTACCTCCTCGGCACCGTCTCCTAGGCCGGGCGCCCGGCGCGACCGCGCCGGGCCCCGCGCCGGGCGGCGCACAGTGACGGGCGCGGGGCGTGCGGTTTTGTCGTTCGTTGCGGAACGCCGGTGTAAGTCCGGGGCGGATGGATATCCTAAGGTCATCGACATCCGTTTAGGAGGGGGCCCCATGAACGACCAGCGCATCGCCATCCTCACCGACTCCGGCACCGACACGCCCGCGGAGTTCGTCCGCGCCCACGACGTCCGGGTGGTCCCCCTCCACGTCAACTACTCCGATGGCACGAGCTACCGCTCCGGCGTGGACATCACGGAGCGGGAGGTGGTCGAGCGCTTCTCCGAGGAGATCCCCAAGACCTCCCTCCCCTCCCCGCAGGAGATCCTCGACCTGTGCGAGCAGGCCAAGGCCGACGGCTACGAGCGGGGCGTCTTCGTCACGATCAGCTCCGCGCTCTCCGCGACCAACCAGACCGTGCGCATGGTGAGGGAGCAGCTCGAGGACTTCCCCCTCGCCGTCGTCGACACCAAGAGCATCGGCGTGATCGCGGGCCTGCAGGTCATGGAAGCCGCGCGCATGGTGGAGTCCGGCGTGCCCTTCGAGGAGCTGGAGCGGCGCCTCACCGAGCTCTCGGAGAGGAGCGACGTCTTCTTCACCGTGAAGGACCTCTACTACCTGCGCCAGGGCGGCCGCATCTCCGAGACGGTCTACCGCCTGGGCAGCGTCCTCAACATCAAGCCGGTCCTCTACTGCGACGCAGAGGGCTACTACGCCGTCGTCAAGAAGGCGCGCGGCTGGGACAAGGCCCTCGCCACGCTCGTCTGGCTCGTCGCCTCGCGCGCCGCCAAGTTCGCCCGCGTGCGCGTGGGCATCTGCTGCTCGGCGGCGGACGACTGCCTGGACGAGCTCGAGGAGCGCATGAGGCGCGAGGTCCCCAACGTGGGCGAGGTCATCCGCTCCGGGCTCTCCCCCGACCTCATCGTGCACACCGGCCCCGACCTGGTGGGCATGGGCGTCCAGCCCATGGAGTAGCGCCAGCGGGGCGGCAGCCTCCGGGCGAGAAGGAAGAGG
>JAZHSQ010000056.1:0-11400 GCA_036454645.1 Olsenella sp.
AGGGGCAAAAACGTCCCTCCGTTCTACCGAGGAGGGCTATCGTCGGGGCGTCGGCGGGCGAGAAGTCGCGCCCGCGCACGACCTCGTTCCACTTGCGGCTGCGCCACGGGTCGTTCCTCACCGACGGCGGCTTGGTGAGCCTCCTGGCCACGCGCTACACCCCCTCGCGTCATGAGGAAGGCCCACCGTCTCCGATGGGCCAACTTGTGCCAATGCTCTATCTAGAAATAGGATGCTTGCCTATACAGGAATCTCGCACCTTGACTTACCGTCCGTGATTCTAAGCAGGTCTTCGTAACCCTGAATCACATCGAAGTGCTCGACAGGATATAGGTAGTCCTCTTCGGATGAGTCAACGATGCGAATCCATAGCTTACCAGGCCTGGGGATGTCTACGGCAAGAACTTGATAATCCTTGCCACTGATGAGGCCCGGGAAGTTCCCTGTCCCCCTGTAACGAGCGACTATCAATAGAATCGCCTCTTGACTTTTACTTCGTAAACTCTAATATCGCCAATCTTATTATACCAATGCAGCTCTACCTTATAATCGATTCCGTTATCGTCAATGATGGCTGTACCTCGCATTTTCCTCCATTTTAATGACGAGCCACCGTACTTCTTGCACAGGCGCTTAACATCGCGAATCTTCTTACTCGCGCCAACGCCGGCTATCGCCTTGATTCCAGTTGCTTCCGGTTGAACGCAGGGGCAAAAACGTCCCTCCGTTCAACTAGAACTCTTACTATCTATGCAACATCATCCGGCGTTAGGCCTTCAGCTTTGAGTTCCCTCATGTACTCATCCATAGCCGCTTTATTCTCGGCTTCGACAATCATCAACGCCTCTTCGTCTCCGATGTCTTCCAATGCCCTCTTCTCCATGTCGAACATGAAGTCGAAGAACCCACCGTCAGTGTTGACAACATCTTCTTTGGCAGCCATCTTTTACACCGTCTCACCTGTTATATTTATACGACCGCTTTCTCGTCACGTACTCATAGCCGTATTGCGTTGAACGCAGGGACAAGAACGTCCCTCCGTTCAACCCTAGTACCAGGCGACCTCGCCGGACTCTGGCAACTTCCCATGTTCGGCGAACTCATCACGCAGCCTCTTCATGAGGTGCCGGGCGTATATCGTGTAATCGTCTTCTCTGGCCTTGCTGCCTACCCGCGCATCGTTCTTCTTCGAATCCCAGATGACGGTTCCCATGTCCCCGCCGTCACCCTCGGGAAGGTACGCGAACACGATGTCGTCTCCGTCGACTCTCTCAAGAAAGAACTTAAGCATCGCCCGTAGCTCCCTTCCACTCCTTGAGGGTCCTAGCATAATTATGCCCGGCCTTCTCTGCCATTGCGTGTGCGGAGTTGTAGCCGAGCCCCGACCTCATCAGCTCTGCTTCATACACCTCGTGCCTTACGAGGATCTTGTCGTGTTCGAGGGCGGCTCCAGAACTCGTTAGCCTCTGCCAAGACTCGGCCATTTCGTAGTCTGGGTCGAAGTACGTATGCCTTTTCTCAAGGTCATGCTTGTCGATGAAGTTGAACGCAGGGGTGAAAATGTCCCTCCGTTCAACATGTGGCACGGCGCCGTTGCGACTGGACTTTGCATTTCGGGAGAATCGGGCGCGGCTCCTCGGACGGTTATACATGGGACGCACGGGTCGGAGGGCGGCCGACGTGCGACGCCCTGCCGGTGTCACGCGCGCTCTCTCAGGATTCCATGGGAGGACGGCGGCTCCGGGGCATCGCACGGCCGCGCTGCGTCTGGGGCCCATACATAAGTCTCCGAGGTGCGGCCGCCGCCGGTCGGAATTGCATCGGACGTCCCGTGCCACGATGGGCCCTACGGACGTGGCGAAGTACGGCGCTCGGCACCGCTCGGCGTCATGATGCGGCTTCGTGCCGATGGCATTCTCCATCCGCAAATACCACGCGGCGGCTATGGCTCGTCTGGGCTATCGGTATAACCATCCCATTGGTGGTGACGGAAGGGGTGGCACCTTGGCCTTCAGGGTCGTGAACATCGAGCATCCTGCGGAAGTCCACGCTCGTGCCGGCCAGCTTATCGTGGCGATGGATGGCGGGACGGTGACGATTCCCATCGAGGACATCCTGATGCTCATCGCAGATGCGCCAAACGTGAGGCTTTCCACAATGTGCCTAAGCATGCTGGCGGAGCATCACGTGATGGTCGTGACGATGGGGAGGAACCATCTGCCCTCCTCGCTGACGATTCCCACGGTGTCCAATGCGCGCCAGGCCAGAGTGGCGATTGCCCAGGCGGGCCTGGGGAGGGACTTGGCGGACCGGCTATGGTCGCGCGTCGTCGTACGGAAGATGCTGAACCAGGCGGACGCGCTCGAAGCCTTGGGCGTCGAGGGTGCCTCGGAAGTGCGGTCATTTGCGAGCCAGGTGGAGGTCGGAGACCCCACCAACCGGGAGGGGGCTGCGGCGCACTGCTACTTCTCGCACCTCAAGCCGGGGCTTTGCAGGAGGAAGGGAGACCCCCTCAACAGCGTGTTGAACTATGGCTATGCGATAGTTCGCGCGGCGATGGTGCGCTCCCTCGTGACGGCCGGCTTCGTGCCCGCGCTGGGCATACACCACCACTCCCAGCTGAATGCGTTCAACCTCGCGGACGACCTCATGGAGCCGTTCCGGCCGGTAGTGGACCTGCGTGCCGTCGAGGTCGCAGGGACTGACGAGAAGCTCTCCTCGGCGCAGAGGAAGAGCCTCAGAGGGGTGTTGTACGACGAGGTGCGCCTTGGTTCCGGGAGGATGTCGGTCTTGCGGGCGATAGAGTCGATGGGCACCGGGCTCAGGGGTGCGATCTACTGCGAGGATGCAGGCCTCCTGCCGCTTCCGGGGCTGGCGGGGAGCGTGAGCGTCGGCCCCGGGGCGGCGGCGTGTGCGACGGCGAGCGAGCAATGCGCGTAGTCGTGATGCTTCGGCCTACGAACAGGCGTGGGACCAAGTCTGCCTATACTGCCTATCGGAACCAGCTGCTCTCGAACGGCTTCACCCTGGTCCAGCCGGAGGTCTACATTCGGGCGGTGCCGAGCCGCAAGATCGCTAGCCGCTGCACGAGGGAGTTGCGCAAGGGCGTCCCGAGCACGGGTTCCATCTGCGCGTTCTGCATGACGGAGAGACAGTACGAGAGGGTCACGTACCTCGTCGGCGGGCGCGGTGCCCAGCAGGACCTCGTTGGCGTCAGGTCGATGGTCGACCTCTGATTGGGGTCAACCCTGAAGCTGCTCGGTCGCTATGGCGTAGTAGGCGAGCGGGCCGCCCGGGGCCGGGTGGTGGCTCCACATCAGGCTGACGGACGTGACCCGCATCGTGGGGAAGGCGCCGGGCCCGAGCGCCGACAGCCTGGCGTTCGTCGTCGCGAGCAGGGAATCCAGCGGGTCGTCGGCGGCGGGGGAGGTGCCAGCAGCGCGCGCCTGGCGAAACAGCGTCAGGTGCGGCACGTAAGGGGCGGCGACGTCGATCCGCGGCCCGAGCGTTGGCTGCCGGGCCAGGGCGGCGACGAGGTCGCGCTGCAGCGCGCGAAGCGCGGAGTCACCTGGCGATTCGATGACCTCTGGCGAGTCGACGACCTTTGGCGAGACGGCGTTCTTCTCGGCCTGGACGCCGCGCCATAGGATGGCGCCCCTGTGCCTTGCGAACGCCCCCACGCCCCCGAGTCGCAGGTCGAACGGGGCGTGCTGACGGGGCGTGCTGACGGGCTGCGCCGAGAAGAGCCTCGCGGGCCTCACGTTCTTCTCCGGGGCTGCACGGGCCGAGGAACTCGAGCGTGAGGTGGATGTTCGCGGGAGCGGTACGGCTCGCCTTGCGTAGCTGCGGCGCGATGGCCTCCTGCGTCTGGAGGAGCGCGGCGCTCCAGGCGGGGTCGGGGAGGACCGCGACGAACAGGCGCCTCTGGGGTGCGGCAGCGCCGTCGGCCGCGGTTGTCGCCGGGGCGGGCTCTGCCGACGCAGGCTTGACCGGGGTAGGCTCGAACGACGCGGGATTGACCGCCATCAGAAACCCCTTCCAGGACTTCGCCGAGCTCTAACCCCGGCGTACGGCTGCGTTGGCGCTACTCGACGACGTAGCCCGCCGCCTCGAGCGCCCGGCCGGCGCGCTCGAAGTTCTCGGCCTTAACGAGGACGTAGTCGGTGTCGAAGGTCGAGACAGCGAAGATGCCGATGCCGCTCTCGGCGAGGGCGCCGGAGATCCCGGACAGGATGCCGATGAGCGAGAAGTCGAGCGTACCCTCGATGCGGAAGCCGCGCCAGCCGTCCTCGCGTGCGACGGTGGTCGCGGGGACGCGGCTCGTCTCGCACACGAGGGACAGCTCGGCGTCGGTCTTGCCGACGAAGAAGAGGTCGGCGCCGAGGTCGATGTCCGCGACCGACTCGACCTTGCACACGGTTAGCTCCTGGGGCAGCCTCTGCATCTTCATGGTGTTCCTCCTGATGGGACGGTTGCGGATGGCGGCGCGCGCCCGGCTGGCAGGCGCGGGCGGCCGGGCGTGGGCTGGCGGGCGCGGCTGGCGCGCGTCCGGCTGGTCGACCAGTGACTGGTCGGCGGCCGCCTGACGGAGACCATTATGCCGCCGGGCGCCAGGGCCCGCGGCCCCCCTCTTGGCCCCGCGGCATTGCGCCGCAACTCTCACGACGGGATCTTGCATCTTCGGGGGTTATGGACGGATTTCTGTGGCTTGGGGTCGGATGAGGATGCGCCGAGGGCCGCGGGGTGCGACGGAACCGGAGAAACCCCAGTTGGCGAGGGGCTCCGAGGCTGCCGCCGACGGTGGGCACCCGTCCATAAGCGGGGTTATTGCACCAGATGGCGTCGCCGATCGCGAGTCCCCTGACGGGCCGCCCCGGAGTATCGCTTGAGCGCGGGTTCTTATCCTTGGAGGAGGGATCGCGGAGGGCTGGCGTCGCCGAGCTTGCGGAAGGCTGGCATCGGCGGACGTACGGAGGGTTGGCGTCCCGAGCTTGCGGAAGGCTTACGCCGACGGTTACAAAACGCCGCTCCGGAGTTGATATAACCAATGACTATCAATACATTGGTAAGAGATAGAATACTGAGGTAGGGAATACGATGACCAGGTTGCGGACGCCACCCGAGTGCGGACGCCACCGAGGTGACGTTCGCTGGTATGACGTCCGGAGAGCCGGCTTTTTGCTTCCATCTGCCGAAGGGCGGAGCTCCGCTTCGGCGCCGACGCGTTCGAAGACGTGTCGCGCCAGATAGGCGCCAGCTCGCGCGCAGGTTCGCGTCGCGAGGGGGCGCTCGAGGAGCTCGGACCGTGGCGACGGATGGGAGGGGGCACCATGGCGGAGATCGGCGAGGGGCTGCTGGGCAGGCGGCCCTCTTACTCCACGCAGCGGCTCATCCAGGGCAAGTGGGCGATTCTCATAATGCATCACCTCGAGGACGGGCCGCTGCGCTTCAGCGAGCTTGAGCGACGCATGCCGAAGATGACGCACGCCGCGCTCTCGAATCAGCTCAAGGGGCTTACCGGCGAGGGCCTGGTGAGGCGCACGGTGATGGACGGCACGCGCCCTGGCGCGCGCCCCGTCGCGGAGTACTCCCTCACTGAGATGGGCGTCCGCTTTGGCCCCGTGCTCGACAGCATCCGGAGCCTCTGCCAGGAGTACATTGATTACCTCGGCTCGCGATGAGGGCGGGCGCGATGGCGCGGCGCGCGGGCGCGGTCGCTGCGCGGGTGGCGGCCGCGCGCTCCGGTGGCCCCGGCATCCCGGGGGCTCCGGCATCCCCGGTGGCCCCTCGCATCCCCGGTGCCCCTCGCATCCCCGGTGACCCCCGCGCAACCCTGGGGCCCTGGCATCCCCGGTAGCCCCCCCGCGATGCAACTTTTACGACGGGATTCTGCTTTTCCGCAACTTAGGGACGGACTCGAGCGCACCCGTGTCGCCCGTGGGGCGCTCGGCAGCTTGCAGAGGTATGACGATTTGGAGAAATGCCAGTTGGTAGGGGGTGTCTCGAGAAGGCCCGAGGCGCCACGGCCTCCATTACCGCTGCGGGAGCGTAGGGACCCGTCCTCAAGTTGATGAAATGCACAAGTCGGCGAAAAAAGTTGCGCTGCCCAGACCGCTGTGCCAGTCAGGCCGGCCCCAACGCAGTCCCGCAGGCGCGGGCGTGCAACTTTCCGAGTTATGGACGCCTCTGCCGCCGCTCCGGTGCCCGCCAGGGGAGTCCGGCTGGCCGTCGTGCGTGTTCGCCTCGAGGAAACCCAGTTGGCGGCCGCGACCTGCTTCTCGTGGGCTTCGCGGTGTGGCCGGGGGACGTCCATAAGGGGGAAATCTGCACCCCCCGGACCGGGGAGTTGCGGGGGTGGCCCGAGTCGAAGCGTCCCGGGTGCGGGGCCGGCCTGGACACGGGGCCGGCCTGGACACGGGGCCGGCCTGGGCACGGGGCCGGCCTGGGCACGGGGCCGGCCCGGCTACGGCGGCCGGCCCGGCTGCGGCGGCCGGCCCGGCTGCGGCGGCGCGAGCCGTCAGGCGCCCGCGTCGCTCACTAGCTCCTCGCGACGACCGGTCCTTCTCGCTCGGAGGTGGCCGTGACGTCCGTGCCGTCGGAGGTCACCGTCACGGTGCCGCCGGCGCCCGTTCCGAGCACCTGCGCGCCGCTGGCGGCGAGCGCATCGAGGACGCCCTGCGTGGGATGCCCGTAGTCGTTGTCGATCCCGTACGAGATGACCGCGATTCTGGGAGATAGCTGCGCGGCGAGGGTGGCGTCGGTCCCGGTGTCGCTGCCGTGGTGTGCGACCTTGAGCACGTCCACGTGCTCGCGCGCGTCCGCGCGGATCTCGTCCGCGGGGGCGTCGCCGGTGAAGAGGAACGAGGTCGAGCCGAAGCGCACGCGGATCACCAGGGAGTAGTCGTTGAGGTCCTCCGAGCTCAGCGAGTCGGAGGGGCCGAGGATCTGGACGTCGTAACTCGCAGTCCCGGGCGCGACGCTGTCCTTGCCGCGGCTGCCTGCGCGGATGGTGAGCCCCTTGTCCTCGACGGCGTCGAGGAACGCTTCGAAGGTCCTGGTGTTTGCGGCGACGGCGGGCGCCCACACCTCGCCGACGTCGAAGTCGCGCAAGACTTCGGCCATGCCGCCGATGTGGTCGGCGTGCGGATGGGTGGCGACAAGGTAGTCGATGCGCGTCCTGCCGAGGTCGCGGATCGAGCGGACGACCGCGGGGCCGGCGTCCTGCGTGCCGGCGTCGATCAGCATGAGCTTGCCGTCGGGAAGCTCCACGAGCTCGGAGTCCCCCTGCCCGACGTCGAGGAAGCGCACCGTGAGCGTGCCTTCGGGAGGAGCGTTCGCGGCTTGCGTGCCCAGGGCCTGGCTGCCGTCGGTGTCTGCGCCGGCCGCCTGGGGACGGCCGGCGTCCGCGGAGTCCTGCTGCGACTGGCCTGCCTGCTCCTGTTGGCCTGCCTGCTCCTGTTGGCCCGCCTGCTCCTGTTGGCCCGCCTGGTCTGGACGGCCTGCCTGCTGCGACTGGCCCGCCTGCTCCGGCTGCTCCGCCTGCGTCTGCTGGGGCACGGCGCCGCCGCCCGTGCCGACCGCGGCGCCGCCTGCGCCCACGACCCCCACGAGCACGAGAAGCGCGAGCGTCACGAGGGCGACCCACAGCCTTCGGCGGATTTGTTTCTTGGTGCGTCGCATACCAGGCGTCCCCCTGCCGCGGCCGCGCGAGGCAGTCCCGGCCGGCTGCCGCGACGGCCCTATCGAGTGAAAGCTTCTGGCAATTATATTGCGGCCTGTCGCATGCAAGGGAGCCGCCGGGTTTCGCCCGCACGGGCACGTCGGGTCCTGGACGGGCGTCGCCTGCTAGGGCACATGTATCACGCGCGCGGGGACGCCCGCGACGAGCGCGTGCCGGGGCGCCCCTCTAGACCACGGCCCCGATGTTGTGAAGAACAGAAGCAGATGAAGGGTGAGGAAAAAATAATCGCGGTTATCAATTAACTTAATTAAAGCAAGACACAAGTGCAATAAGTCTGTCGTTCGAACGGCAGATTTAACGTATTGGAAGGAAAATATCGAGAATGCCTCCTTTCGTCGCTGCAATCGGTGCGGGTATCATGTCCTTCTTCTCGCCCTGCGTCCTGCCCCTGATCCCGGTGTATGCCGGAGTACTTACGACGGACGCCGCGGGACAGCTTTCCCTTGGCAGGCGCTGTGCGAACACCATAGCCTTCGTGCTGGGCATTTCGTGCATCTTCGTCGTGATGGGCGCGGGCGCGGCCACCCTGGGGTCGTTCGCGTACAGCCCCGCGGTCGCGATAGTGCTCGGCGCCCTGATCGTCTTCTTCGGCCTGCTCCTGACTGGCGTCATCAAGGTCCCCGCCCTCCAGAAGGACCTGCGAAGCGGCGCCCTCGGAAAGATCCAGGTGAAGGGCGTGGTCGGCGCCTTCCTGCTGGGCGTCGCCTTCTCCTTCGGCTGGACCCCCTGCGTCGGCCCCATCCTGGGCAGCATCCTCGCCCTGGCCGCCGACCAGGCGCTCGCGCTCCAAGGCGCGCTCCTCCTGCTCGCCTATGCGCTCGGGCTCTGCGTCCCCTTCGTGGTGATCACCCTGGCTTCTGGCGCCGCGTTCGCGCACATCCGCAAGCTCAACAAGTACCTTCCTGCGGTGCAGCGCATAGGCGGGGTGCTCATCGCGGCCATGGGCGTGTGGATGATCGTCACGCAGGCGGCCGCCCTCGAGGCGTCGACGAGGGAGGCGCCGTTCGGCGACCTCGTGTCGCAGGCGCAGGGCGTCCAGGCCGGAGACGCGGACGCGTCCGGCGTCTCCACGGCGTGGAAGAACGTCGTCCTGACAGACCTGGACGGCAACGCCCACAGGCTGTCCGAGTACGAGGGCGAGCCCCTGTACTTCGAGTTCTGGGGTAGCTGGTGCAGCTCGTGCGTCGCCGACCTGGGACAGCTCGAGCAGGTCTACCAGGAGCACAGCGAGAGGGGAGACGTCCAGGTCACCTCGATCGTGATTCCGGACCAGAACGGCGAGAGGAGCCAGGAGGACTTCGTCGCCTGGGCTCGAGAGAACGACGTCACCGTGCCGGTCCTCATGGACACCAACGGGTCCCTGGCCCGATACATCGGCGTCACCGGCTTCCCCACCTCGGTGTTCGTGGGAAGTGACGGGAGCATCCAGAGGATTCGCGTCGGCGCGGTCGACGTGAGCGAGCTCGAGCAGATGCTGGGCGAGCTCTCCTAAGGGAAGGGGCCGCATCACGGACCGTGCGCCAGCTGTTGCGCCAAGGGACCGGGCACCAGGGGTCCCATGCGGCCGAACGGATCGTCACCAAGGGCCCGGGGTCCTAGGAGCCCGGAAGCCATAGGGAGAAAGGGAGTAAAGAGTATGAAGAACGTTACGAGAAGAGATGCGATCAAGCTGTTCGGCTTCGTCGGGACCTCCGCCGTCACCGTCGCTGCGATGAGCGGCTGCTCCGGCTCGAACGCTGGCAAGGAGGGCTCCTCCAACGAGTCCGCGGCGCCTGCGTCCTCGGCGAGCCAGGGCCAGGCGGCCGCCAAGGCCGACGTCAAGACCACGGCCGGGACCGTCACCGCCAACGTCGACCTCACCCAGTACGAGGCTGGCAAGGTGGTCAGGCTGTGGCTCAACGTGCCGCAGGACTACGAGTACCAGAAGGTGGGCGACGTGAAGTTTGACGCCCCCGGCGCAGAGACGGCGCAGGTCAACACTGACGATGACGGCAACCAGATGCTCTACGCGGAGTGGGGAGCCGACGCCGACCCCTCGACGCGCACCTGCAGCCTCTCCTTCCACGTGAACCGCGAGGAGTGCGTCCGCCCCGAGCTCGTCGAGAGCGGTGACGTCCCCGACGACTTCAAGCCCTATCTCGAGGGCTCGACGCTCGTGCCGGTCAACCAGCAGGTCATCGACGCCGCCAACCAGATCGTGGGCGACAAGAACACGGTGCTCGACAAGGCCAAGGCGATCTACGACTGGATCGTCGCGAACATGAACCGCGACGAGAGCGTGCAGGGCTGTGGCCAGGGCGACGTGTGCGCGCTTCTCTCCACCAGGTCCGGAAAGTGCACTGACATCAACTCCGTGTTCGTGGGCCTCTGCCGTGCCGTCGACATCCCCGCCCGAGAGCTGTTCGGCGTCCGCATGAACGCCGATGACGTCACGACGGCGCAGCACTGCTGGGCCGAGTTCTACCTTCCCGGGACCGGCTGGGTCTCGGCCGACCCCGCTGACGTCCTCAAGGCGGTGCTCAAGAACAACTGGAGCAAGGATCAGCAGGAGACCAAGGACAAGGCCGACTACTACTGGGGAGGCCTCGACTCCGAGCGCGTCCAGCTCTCCTTCGGCCGAGAGGTGACGCTCAGCCCCGCACAGGACGGTCCCGCGCTCAACTACTTCGGCTATCCCTACGCCGAGGTCGGTGGCGACGCCCTCGACTACTACGACCCGAAGAACTTCGTCTACACCATATCCTTCGCCAAGGACTAGCTGGGTAGCCCGCGTGTTGCGAGCTTAGGCCTCCTAACAGCCCCTACTCCGGGGACCTTACGGTTCTGGAGTGGGGGCTGTTCTCGTAACGGGACCCGGTACCTACAGGCTCCTCTCGAAGAACTCCTCGAGCCGGTCGAAGGGGATGGCGTCGCGGTTGTCGTAGAGGTCCACGTGGCTGGCGCCCGGGACGATCACGAGCTCCTTGTTGTCACCCCTGAGCTGCGCGAACGCGCCCTCGCTGAAGTAGCGCGAGTGCGCCTTCTCGCCATGGACGAGAAGGACCGGGGCGTCGATCTCGCCCGCCATCGCGAGGAGGGGCTGGTTCATGAAGGAGGCCGTGCCAGTCACGTTCCAGCCGTCGGTGGAGTTGCCCGAGCGCTCGTGGTAGCCGCGCGGCGTCTTGTAGTAGTCGTGGTAGTCGCGCACGAACTGGGGCGCGTCGTCCGGCAGGGGGTCGACGACGCCGCCGGCGCGCAGGTACGTTCCGGCCTCGTAGTCGGCCGTGCGCTGGGCGGCCCAGGCGCGCCGCTGCTCGTCGCGGGCCTCCTTGCTGTCGGCGGCGCCGAAGTAGCCCTCGCGGGTCACGCGCGACATGTCGTACATGGTCATGGCCGCGGTCGCCCGGATGCGCGGGTCGAGGGCGGCGGCGTTGATCGCCATGCCGCCGAAGCCGCAGATGCCGATGATCCCGATGCGCCCTGGGTCCACGTCGTCGCGGCAGCTCAGGTAGTCGACGGCGGCGCAGAAGTCCTCGGTGTTGATGTCGGGGGAGGCCACGCGGCGGGGCTGGCCCGAGCTCTCGCCGGTGAACGACGGGTCGAACGCGATGGCGAGGAAGCCGCGCGCCGCCATCTCCTGCGCGTACAGGCCGCTGGCCTGCTCCTTCACCGCGCCGAAC
>JAZHSQ010000057.1:0-10904 GCA_036454645.1 Olsenella sp.
AGCGCATCTGGTCTCAGGCGACGTCCGGCGCGTCCTCGCTGCCCGAGACGCTCCGGGAGCTGCGCGCCCTCGAGCGCGAGCTCCCCCACTCTGGCAGGAGGCAGGAGGCGGAGCTGTTCGTGCGCCAGGCGCGCCTCGCCGAGGACTACGCGGACGACGTGCCCTTCTCCGCCGTCCCCTTCTACCCGCGGCTGCCGAGCTACCGCGCGCTGGGCAACCGCGAGCTGCGCGGCTACTTCTCCTGGAGGGCCGAGTGGAGGCGGGGCGAGGCACGCACGATGCCCTACCCCTTCGCACGACTCCTCGCGGCGGAGCTCGTCAACGGCGTCGGCTGCGGGAGCGCGGACTGCCGCGCGGGCCGCGACGGGGGCGCGTCCCCCGAGGGAGGCGCCAGGTCCGGTGCGGCCGCGGCGCCCTCCTGGGGCGACGCCTGCGCGCGCGAGCTCCGCCGCCTGGGGGACGCCGCCCCCGAGCTCTGCACGTCCGGCATGGGCCCCAACCTCGCTCACGAGGTCGCGGGCTGGCTCGACGACTGCGCCGCCTGCCTCGGCGCCGATCCCGCGCAGGCGGTCCCCGAGTGGGAGCGGACCTTCGGGGCGGCCGTCAGGGTGCTGCGCATCGCCGAGGGGCGCGCCGTCTCCGACGACGCCGCGGCGCGCAGGGCCGCGCGGAGCGCCGGCGCGCCGGAGGCCCCCCTCGCGCGGGAGGACGCCCGGAGGGAGTACGCCCGCGTCACGGGGGACGCGCGCTCGGCCTTCGCGCGCGACCCGATGGACGCCATCGCCGACAGGGACGCACAGGTCACGGACGAGCAGGTCCTCGGCGCCATGCTGGACCTCTCCTCGCGCAAGCCGCACCGCTCGCCCTTCTTCCGCGCGCACCCCGAGGCCTCCGCCCGGGTCGCCGCCAAGGTCTTCGCGGCCATGAGCGAGCACTGCGCGCGGAGGCGCAAGGTCGGCTTCGTCGACGGCCTCTTCGGCCCCGCCTGGGCCACGAGCTACACGCCGTTCCACGGCCTCCCCTACGTCGAGCCCGAGGGGCTGCCGGACGGCGAGGTGCGCCTCAACGACGCCGACCTCGTCATCCGCTCCGAGGGCCGCCTCAGCGAGCTCAGGGGCTACGACCGCTGCGTCCCCTCGCGCGAGCTCGCCCTCATCCTGCACGAGGTCGACCGGCAGATGAGGGCGGCCTGGCAGGAGGGCCGCCAGCTCAAGCCCAAGGGCACCCCCAAGTACCTCGTGCGCATCATCGAGCGCGCCGTGGGCGAGGTCCGGAAGGAGGAGCTGGCGCGCGAGGCGAGGCGCGTGAGGATCGACTTCTCCCAGCTCGCGCACATCCGCTCCGCCGCCGCGACGACCCGCGAGGCGCTCCTCGTGGACGAGGAGCGCGAGGGCTACGTGCCGGCGTCGCCGGGAGGCATGGCGGAGAAGGACGCGGCGCCCCTGGGTCTCACGCCGCTCGAGCTCTCCGCGCTCGGGCGGATCCTCGACGGGAGGCCGATCGACGACCTCCTCGGCCCGGGCGCGCCCATGGCCTCCGTCCTCGTCGACTCCATCAACGAGAAGCTCTTCGACGAGGTCGGCGACGCGGTCGTCGAGGAGGCGGACGACGGCTGGCGGGCCGTCGAGGACTACGTCGACGACGTGCGGGGGCTCCTCGGGGACTAGTCCCGGCGGGTGCCCGGGGCCGGCGCGTCGGGAGGGCCGGCGCGTCAGGAGGGCCGGCGCGACGTGTCCGTACGAACTTTGTCTAGAACAACTGTTCCCATCTCCCGGCCCTTGGTGTACAATCAGGCTTCAACCCAAGGTCGCAAGCAACCGGGCCGTCGGCGCATCGGGGAATCGAGGGAGCATGTCGGCAACTCAGGACAACAAGCGCGTCCCGAAGCGCATCGCCTCCGTCATCGTCAACTCGCTCAAGGGCGGCGTCGTGCCGCGCGTGGGCCTCCCCTACATCACCGTGGGCCGCGAGCGCGAGATAGGGGCCCTCCTGCACGACCTCGACCTGGTGGCGGACGGCGGCGCGAGCTTCCGCTTCCTCGTCGGCAGGTACGGCAGCGGCAAGAGCTTCCTGCTCCAGACCATCCGCAACCACGCCATGGGCAAGGACTTCGTCGTCTGCGACGCGGACCTCTCGCCCGAGCGGCGCCTCCAGGGCGGCTCCGGCCAGGGCCTCGCCACCTACCGCGAGCTCGTCCGCAACCTCTCGACCAAGACCCGCCCGGAGGGCGGCGCGCTCAACCTCATCCTCGACCGCTGGATCTCCAACGTGGAGTCCCAGGTCACCGTGGAGGAGGGCCTCCACCCCGAGGACGACGGCTTCGCCGAGGCCGTCGAGTGCAAGATCCTCGAGTGCGTCCGCTCGCTCGAGGAGCTCGTGCACGGCTACGACTTCGCGCGCCTCCTCACCCGCTACTGGCGCGCCCACCTCGAGGGTGACGACGAGACCAAGTCCCTCGTCACCAAGTGGTTCAGGGGCGAGTACCGCACCAAGAGCGAGGCCAGGCGCGAGCTGGGCGTCAGCATCGTGATCGGCGACGACGACTGGTACGACTACCTCAAGATCTTCGCCGCCTTCTTCCGCGGGGCCGGCTACAAGGGGCTCATCGTCCTCATCGACGAGCTGGTCAACCTGTACAAGATCCCCAACGCCACCAGCCGCCAGTACAACTACGAGAAGATCCTCACGATGTACAACGACACCCTGCAGGGCAAGGCCCACTACCTGGGCATCATCATGGGCGGCACGCCGCAGTCGATCGAGGACCGCCGCCGCGGGCTCTACTCCTACGAGGCCCTGCGCTCGCGCCTCACGCAGGGGCGATTCGCGTCGGACGGCCTCGTGGACCTGCTCGCCCCGGTGATCCACCTCCAGCCCCTGACCTACGAGGAGCTCCTCGTCCTCACCGAGAAGCTCGCGGACATCCACGCCGACCTCTTCGGCTACCAGCGGACCATCACGGAGGACGAGCTCGTACAGTTCCTGCAGGCCGAGTACGGCCGCGTCGGCGCGGACACCCACCTCACGCCCCGCGAGGTCATCAGGGACTTCGTGGAGATGCTCGACATCCTCTCGCAGAACCCGAGGCTCTCCCCCGCCGACCTCCTCAAGGACCAGCTCCTCGCGTCGCCCGTGGCCTCCCCCGCCTCCGTCGCCGACGGCTCGAGCGCGCGCGAGGACGACTTCACCGAGTTCGAGATCTAGGCCGAGCCATGGGCGCCTTCGACCGCTACGCACCCTTCGTGCAGGACTTCATCTACGACCACAACTGGGAGAGCCTCCGCTCGGTGCAGGTCGCGGCCGCCGACGCCATCTTCGGCACGGACGACAACGTCCTGCTCACCGCCTCGACCGCCTCGGGCAAGACGGAGGCCGCCTTCTTCCCCATCCTCACCGAGCTCTGGGAGGACCCTCCCGCGTCGGTCGGCTGCATCTACATCGGCCCCCTGAAGGCCCTCATCAACGACCAGTTCCTCCGCCTGGAGGACCTCTGCGCCGAGGGCGACATACCCGTGTGGCACTGGCACGGGGACGTCTCGCAGTCCCACAAGGCCAAGATGCTCAAGCACCCCTCCGGGATCCTCCAGATCACCCCGGAGTCGCTCGAGTCCATGCTCCTGCACCGCCACGCCGCGATCGGGAGGATCTTCTCGGACCTGCGCTTCGTCGTGATCGACGAGGTCCACTCCCTGCTCCGCGGGGACCGCGGGGACCAGACCCTGTGCTGCATAGAGCGCCTCTCGCGCCTCGCCGGCGTGAACCCCAGGAGGATCGGCCTCTCCGCGACCATCGGCGACCCCACCGCCGCCGGCGCCTACCTCTCCGCCGGCACGGGGAGGCGCTGCGTCATCCCCAGGCTCGACGCCCCCAAGGAGCGCTGGCGCATCTCGATGGAGCACTTCTACGTCACCGGCCCCCAGGCGCCCGAGCGCGGGGAGGACGGCCTGGGGCGCGCCCAGGTCGCGGGCGAGCCCTCCTACGAGGTGCCCCTCGCGGAGCCGGCCCCCGAGCGCGTGCCCCCGAGGGCCGAGCGCGCACAGGACGCGCCCCGGGCGCCGGGGCGCGCGGAGCCCGAGCAGCCCGACCACGAGGAGCCCAGCGACCGGGCGCCCGTCTTCGCGGACCCCGGGCTCGCCTACGTGTTCGAGCACACCAGGGGCCACAAGTGCCTCGTCTTCGCCAATTCCCGCGAGGAGGCGGAGTCCGTCACGACCTCGCTCAGGCAGTACTGCGAGGCCTGCGGCGAGCCCGACCGCTTCCTGATCCACCACGGCAACCTCTCCGCCAGCCTGAGGGAGACCGCCGAGGACCTCATGCGGGACGAGGACAGCCGCCTCACCACCGTCACCACCTCCACGCTCGAGCTCGGCATCGACATCGGCCGCCTCGAGCGCGCCTTCCAGATCGACGCCCCCTTCACCGTGAGCTCCTTCCTCCAGCGCATGGGCCGCACCGGCAGGCGCGGTCAGCCGCCAGAGATGTGGTTCCTCATGCGCGAGGAGGAGCCGGAGGCCCGGGCGCTGCTGCCGGAGACCATCCCCTGGAAGCTCCTCCAGGGGATCGCCCTCGTCCAGCTCTACGTCGAGGACCGCTGGGTCGAGCCGCCCCGCCTGGACGGGCTGCCCTTCAGCCTTCTCTACCACCAGACCATGGCGACGCTCGCCTCGTCCGGCGAGCTCACGGCCTCCGAGCTCGCGAGGCGCGTCCTCACCCTCACGCCCTTCCACCGCATCTCCCTGGACGACTACGCCGTCCTCCTGCGCCACCTGCTGGAGATCGACCACCTGGAGCGCACCGAGGAGGGCGGCCTGGTCGTCGGCCTCGCCGGCGAGCGCGTCTGCGGCGACTTCCGCTTCTACGCCGTCTTCGCCGAGGACGAGGAGTACACCGTCCGCAGCGAGTCCGAGGAGCTCGGGACGATCGTGCAACCGCCGCCGGTGGGCGAGCGCATCGCGATAGCGGGCGCCGTGTGGGTCATCGAGGAGATCGACTACAAGCGCCACCTCATCCAGTGCACCAAGGTCAAGGGGAAGGTCCCCGCCTACTTCGGCATGGTCGCGGGCGACATAGACACCCACGTCCTCGAGCGCATGCGCGGCGTCCTCGAGGAGGGGCGCAGCTACCCCTACCTCAAGCGCAACGCGCGGGCCCGCCTCGCCCAGGCGCGTCACGTCGCCTCGTTCGCCCGCGTGGCGAGCGAGCCGCTCGTCTGCCTCGGCGGCACCATGTGGTGCCTCTTCCCATGGCTCGGCAGCTACGCCTTCCTCGCCCTCGAGCGCTTCCTCAAGATCAGGTGCGGCGAGCGCCTCGGCCTCAAGGAGCTCGACTCGTCGCGCCCCTACTTCATGCAGTTCGTGATGAGGGCGGACGCCAGCACCTTCTACCGCGTGGTGAAGGAGGAGGCCGCAAGGCCCCTCGACCCCATGGAGCTGCTCTACCCCACCGAGGTCCCCTACTTCGACAAGTACGACGAGTTCGTGCCCGAGGAGCTCGTCCGCAAGGGCTTCGCCCTCGGCGTGCTCGACGTGGAGGGCATGCTCGAGCGCGTGCGCTCCTGGCCGGACGGGCCTGCCGCCGGCGCGCTCCGGACGCGCGACGCGCTCCCGCCGCAGCCGCAGGAGTAGGCGGGTGCGGGCCCCGGCGCCCCGACGCCCGCACCCGTCCCGCCTCAGCCGCGGACCCTTGCGGGAGCGCTACCTGCGGAGCACGTCCAGGGGCCGCAGGGGGAAGGGCGAGATGAGCCGGTAGCGCTCCATCGCGCGCGAGAGCTCGCCCGCCCGCTCCCAGCCGGCGAGCGCGTCGTGGTGCTCGAGCCCCTCGAGGCGCAGGGCGCGCACGGGCTCGCCCACGCAGACGGCCTCGAGCTCGTCGCCCACCCGAGCCTTGTTGCGGCACACGACCTCGACGAGGTAGCCGCCGCGGCCCTGCGCGCCCACGGAGCCCGGGGCCGTCGGCGCGCAGGAGGCGACCGTCGCCACCATGACCTTCTCGCGCAGGTAGTCGACGTCGCCCGGGTTCTGGGTCGGGTCGCCGTAGAAGAAGCCGGTCGAGAAGGGCCGGTGGCTCGTCGCGTCGAGCTCGCCCATCCAGCGGGAGGCGGGCTCGCCGTCGAGCACGTGGCGGTAGGCGTTGGTCACCGTCGCCGTGTAGTACGCGCCCTTCGCGCGCCCCTCGAGCTTGATGGCGGAGACCCCGGCGCCCTCGAGGTCGTCCAGGTGGTCCAGCATCTCGAGGTCGTTGCTCGACAGGACGTAGCTCCACCTGCCGTCGTACTCGACCGGCATCTGCCGCTCCTCGGGGCGGCGCTCCTCGACGAGCCGGTAGCTCCAGCGGCACGGCTGGGCGCACGCGCCGAAGCTGGCGCCGCGCGAGCGGCCGGCCATCTCGCTCGAGAGGAGGCAGCGGCCGGAGACGGCCATGCACATGGACCCGTGGGCGAAGACCTCGAGCTCGAGGTCTTCGAAGCCGTCCGCGTCGAGCCTGCGCCTGATGCCCGCGACCTCCCCCACCGTGAGCTCGCGCGCGAGCACGACGCGCCGGGCGCCGAGGCGCGCGTACTCCTCCGCCGCGCGGGCGTTCATCACCGAGGCCTGCGTGCTCACGTGGACCTCGACGTGGGGCGCGTGCTCCCGCACGAGCGCGATGGCGCCCAGGTCGGCGACGATCGCGGCGTCCACGCCGACCGCGTCCACGAACCGGAGGTAGTCCGGCAGGCGGTCGATGTCGGAGTCGAGCATGAGCGTGTTGACGGCGAGGTGGACGGCGACGCCCGCCGCGTGCGCCCGCTCGACCGCGCGCGCGAGCTGGGGGCGGTCGAAGTTCTCGCTCCGGGCGCGCATCCCCCACTCGCTGCCGGCGAGGTAGACCTCGTCGGCCCCGAAGTGGATGGCCATGTCGAGCTGCTCCGGCCCCCCGGCCGGGGCGAGCAGCCTCATCTTCCCCATGCGACCCCCTCCCGGGCGCCCCCTCGGCGCCAGCTACGGCATCGTAGCATGCGCCGTCCCGCCGGCGCCCCGCTCCGGCCCCGCGTCGCTTATATGCTACTTGTGTTGTTTCATTTTCTTGCCGACGAGGGGCCCGAACGGCCGTCCGTCGGGTATAACGGTCTCAGGGGGAGTCAAGGGGCCCAGGGGGCGGCACCTCCGGGGAGCGGCCGCGAGGCCGCGCCCGGAGCAGGCGCCGCCCCCGTCCGATGGGGCGGCCGGCTCGCCCAGAAGGGGGTCACCATGGGCAGGAGCGTGCTGATCAAGGACACGACGCGCGAGGAGCGCATCCGCATCGTGAACAAGGCCCTCTCGTGGTGCGACGACTCGAGCTGCGAGAACTGCAGCGGCTGCAGCATGGGCGTCGGCAGCGTCGAGGCGATGTACGCCCCCTACATCGACGGCAAGCTGGAGCTGCGCGAGGTCAACTACCTCCACGCCGCGCACCGTTTCACCCTCGGCGGCGGCCACTCGCCCGACCCGCTCGAGAGGCCGTAGGGCCACCGGAACGCCCCGCGCCCCTCCGCCGGCGGCCCCGCGAGCCCCGGGCCACGCGCCCCCCTCGCCCGCCGCCCCTGCGATAATCGTGGCCGTTTCGCTTGACGCCGCAGCCGAATGTTGTGGGACTTATACTCTATTCGCGTTGGCAGGAAGCTGGCCCGGGCCTGCGCCCGCGCGTCGCCCTGCCCCGCCTTAGCACCCCGTCTGCACCTGTCACCCTGGAGGTAGCATGAGCGAACAGAGGAATCCCCAGGACACCTGCGTGCTCGTCACCGGCGGCGCCGGCTTCATCGGCAGCCACACCGTGGTCGAGCTCCTGCAGGACGGCTATCGCGTCGTCATCGTCGACGACCTCTCCAACGCGAGCCCCAAGGTGGTCGACCGCATCAAGACCATCGTGGGCCCCGAGGCCGCACGCAACCTGGCCTTCGCCCAGGCCGACGTGAACGACCGCGCCGCCCTCGAGCGCGTCTTCGAGGAGCACCGCATCGACCGCGTCATCCACTTCGCCGGCTTCAAGGCCGTCGGCGAGTCCGTGAGCAAGCCGATCGAGTACTACTCCAACAACCTCGGCAACACCCTCACCCTCGTGGACGTGATGCGCGACCACGGCTGCAAGGACATCATCTTCTCCAGCTCCGCCACGGTCTACGGCGACCCGGACGAGCTCCCGCTCACCGAGGAGAGCCCCAAGAAGCCCGCGACCAACCCCTACGGGTGGACCAAGTGGATGATCGAGCAGATCCTGACCGACCTCCACACCGCAGACCCGGAGTGGAACGTCGTCCTCCTCCGCTACTTCAACCCCATCGGCGCGCACCCCTCGGGACTCATGGGCGAGGACCCCAAGGGCATCCCCAACAACCTCCTGCCCTACGTCGCGCAGGTCGCGGTGGGCAAGCGCGCGTGCGTGCACGTCTTCGGCGACGACTACGACACGCCCGACGGCACCGGCGTGCGCGACTACATCCACGTGTGCGACCTGGCCTCGGGCCACGCCGCCGCGCTCAAGTGGATGAACGGCCGCACCGGCGTGGAGATCTTCAACCTCGGCACCGGCAAGGGCACCTCGGTCCTCGAGATCATCAAGGCCTTCTCGCGCGCCTGCGGCAAGGACCTCCCCTACCAGGTCGACCCGCGCCGCCCGGGCGACGTGACCGCCAACTACGCCGACTGCTCCAAGGCCAAGCGCGAGATGGGCTGGGAGGCCAGGTACACGATCGACGACATGTGCCGTGACTCCTGGAACTGGCAGTCCAAGAACCCCGACGGCTACGAGGGCTAGCCATGGCAGCGAGCAGCACCGCAGGCGCAGGTAACGGGGGCAGGCTCTTCGCGCGATACCTCGCCGAGAAGCGCCCCGTCATCGAGGCGTACCTCGCAGGGCACGCGCCCGCGCCCCTGCCCGACGAGACGTTCGCAGGAAGCGGCCTTTCGCGCTACCTGTACGACCCGTTTGCGCGCTTCACGCGCTCGGGCGGCAAGCGCACGCGCCCGGCGCTGGTGCTGCTTGGCTGCGAGGCAGTTGGAGGGGACGCCTCGCGCGCCCTCTCCGCGGCGGCCGCCATTGAGGACTTCCAGTCCGCGGCCCTCATCCACGACGACATCGCCGACGAGGGCGAGATGCGCCGGGGCCAGCCCTGCGTGCACCGCACCGAGGGCGTCGGCGTGGCCATCAACGTCGGCGACCTCGGCATCGTCCGCACCTTCGCGGGCGTGCTCGAGGACGGCTCGCTCGACGCCGCGACCAAGCTGCGCGTGCTCGACGAGGTCGCGCGGATGGAGCAGCGCACCGTGGAGGGCCAGGCGCTCGACCTCGGCTGGGCGCGCGACGGCCGCTGGGACGTCACCACGGGCGACTACCTCACGATGGCCGCCCACAAGACGGCGTTCTACTCCGCCGCCTCGCCGCTCTCCATCGGCGCCATCTGCGGCGGCGGCACGGACGCGCAGGTGGAGGCTCTCGGCTCCTTCGGCATGGACGCGGGCCTCGCCTTCCAGCTGCAGGACGACCTGCTCAACCTCGTCGGCGACGCCGAGGCCCAGGGCAAGGACTTCAGGAGCGACGTCACCGAGGGCAAGCGCACCATGATCGCGTGCTGGGCGCTCGAGCACCTCGCGGGCGCCGAGAGGGACGAGCTCCTCGGCATCCTCTCGTCGCACGCGACGGACGCCTCGGCGCTCGCGCGCGCGGTGGAGCTCATGGAGAGGGCGGGCGCCGTCGACGCGGTGCGCGACCACGCCCACGGGCTCGCGCGCAGCGCGAAGGCGAGCCTCGATGGCGCCGAGCTCGCGGGGGACGCGCGCGCCGTCCTCGAATCAATGGCAGACTTCTTCGTGGACCGCAGCGCCTAGCCCCGCCCGCCGGGACTTGCGGGCGCCTGCGCACCACGCCTACTCAGAAGGAACGAAGATGGAACCGATCACCGTTGGCGCCCAGGGGGCGGCCGTCGAGGACGTGCAGGAGCGCCTCGTCGCCCTCGGCTACCAGATCTCCGAGGACGAGCTCGCGGAGAAGGGCTTCGGCAAGTCGACCGCCACGGCGGTCGCGCGCTTCAGGCTCGACCACGACCTCTCGCTGGGACAGGAGGTGGACTCCGCCACCTGGTCCTGCCTCGTCGACGAGGGCTACCACATGGGGGACCGCACCCTCTACCTGCGCCTCCCCAACTTCCACGGCGCCGACGTGCGCCAGCTGCAGAAGTGCCTCAACATCCTGGGCTTCTCGGCCGGCGAGGTCGACGGCTACTACGGCGTCCACACCGAGGCCGCCGTCAAGCAGTTCCAGGAGAACATCGGCGCGCTCGCCGACGGCATGGCCTTCCCGGACACCTTCGACGCCATCGAGCGCCTGCACCACGTCTGGGCCGGCAAGCCCGCGAGCGGGCCGCACCCCCTGGGCGCTATGGGCTTCGCGCGCGCCGCCAGCGTGCTCGAGAACGTCAAGCTCTCCATCACCGCCGAGGACCCCATCTCGCGTAACGTCGCCGGCCGCATCGTGAACCTCGCCTCGGCGACCAACGACAAGAGCGGGCTGGACATCATTGAGTCCTGCGACGCCCACCGTCCGGGCGACCAGGGCGTGCTCGTCATCGCCTCGGGCCCGCTGCCGCAGGACTCCTCCGTCCCCAACGTCATCATGGATGACATCGACACCCTGCCCATGCGCCTGCGCACCGCCGTCGAGAGCTCCGACGAGGACGTGCCCGTCGTGCGCATCCAGCTGCCGCTCGGCGACGCGACCTACAACGGCACCTTCACCATCAGCGACGCCCAGACCTTCGCCGTCATGCTGCTCGACGCCATCTGCGCCGCGTTCGAGGGCTAGCGCGCCGACAGGACCAAGGGACGACGAGACGGGGCCCGCACCCGGCGGTCGGCGTCGCGCCGCCGGGTGCGGGCCCCACGGGCACTCGCCCC
>JAZHSQ010000058.1:0-10788 GCA_036454645.1 Olsenella sp.
CGCCCCCTCCGCGCCGATCCGTCCGCCCCGGCTATCCGAGGAAGATGACCTCGCACTCCAGCCTGACGCCGAACTGCCGCTCGACCTCCTCCTGCACGTGCTCGATCACGGCGTGCACGTCGGCGGCGGTGGCGTGGCCCAGGTTCACCACGAAGCCCGCGTGCTTGGTCGAGACCTCGGCGTCGCCCACGCGGTAGCCCTTGCAGCCCGCGTCCGTGATGAGCTTGCCGGCGAAGTGGCCCTCCGGCCGCTTGAAGGTGGACCCGGCGCTGCCGAGCTCGAGCGGCTGCTTCTCCTCGCGGCGCCTCGTCAGGTCCTGCATGGTCGCCGCTATCTCGGCGGGGTCGCGCGGCTCGAGGCCCACCGTGGCGGAGACGACCACCAGCCCCGCGGTCCTTATCAGGCTCGTGCGGTACCCCAGCTCGAGCTCGCCCGCGGGCACGTCCGCGACCGTGCCGTCCGGCATGATCGCCCTCACGCGCACGAGGACGTCGGCCATCTGGCCGCCGTAGGCGCCCGCGTTCATGTAGCACGCCCCGCCGACGGAGCCCGGGATGCCGCAGGCGAACTCCAGGCCGCCCAGCCCCAGCTCGAGGGCCTTGTCGGTCGCGTCCTTGAGCGAGACGCCCGCGCCGAAGGTGAGCTCTGCGCCCTCGCGCGAGAAGCCCTTGAGCCCGTCGCCGACGGCGACGATGACGCCGCGGTAGCCCGCGTCGGAGACGAGCAGGTCCGACCCCTTGCCAAGGAGGAAGTGCGGCACGTCGTGCGCACGCAGCCAGGCGAGGGCGCGCCCCAGCCCCTCGGCAGTCCCCGGGACGGCGTAGAGGTCGGCGGGCCCCCCGACCCGGAAGGTGGTGTGCGCGCTCATCGGCTCGTCCTCGAGCACCCGCCCGTCCCCCAGGATGGCGGAAAGCTCGGCGGCCGCGGCCCGCTTGTCGAACGTCTCCCCTGACATCGCTCCTCCTCATGGCCGCGCGCCCAGCGGCGCGTGCGGCTTGCGTCCTCCGTGCGTCGGGCTGGCCCGTGCGCCAGCCCGGCCCGGCGTCACTCCATGTCACTGCCAAGCATACCCGACCGGCGGCCCGCCCCAGGCCCCGCGCCGCCGCCTGCCGCCGCCGCCCGCGCCGTCCTTCTCGCCCTCCGGCGCGCCGCTCCTTTCGTGCTTGTAAAAACCCTGGGAGAGTATCCCCACGCGCGGGATACGTGCTATGCTCCTCTCCGTCAGTTTCAGGGCGGGGTGAGATTCCCCACTGGCGGTAACGACCGCGGGCGCAGGGCGCCCGGCCGGAGTCCGCGACCCGCGCAAGCGGTTGACCTGGTGGGATTCCAGGACCAACGGTCAAAGTCCGGATAGAAGAAACGGAGACGCCACCATGGCAAAGTCATCCCTCGACAGGCACGCCACCACCGAGCAGAACGGCGGCTGGTCCACCCGGCGCATCGCGGTGTGCGCGCTGTTCTGCGCCATCTCCGCGGTCTGCACGCTGTTCATCGAGTTCCCGATCATCCCCGGCATAGAGTGGCTGCGCTACGACCCGTCCGGGATCGTCGCGCTCCTCGCGGGCCTCTCGTTCGGGCCGGCGGTCGGCGCGGTCGTGTCCGTCCTGCCCTACCTCGTGCACCTCGGCACCTCGGGCGGCATCTACGGCACCATCATGGCCATCCTCGTCACCTTCGCGATGGTCGTGCCCGCCTCGCTCGTCTACCGCACCAACCCCTCGCCCAGGCGCGCTGCCGTGGGCATGGTCGTGGGCGGTATCATCTGCGTGGCCGCGGCCATCCTCGGCAACCTGGTCTTCACGCCGCTGTACGCCGGCATGCCCGTCGAGGCCGTCAAGGCCCTGATCGTCCCGGCGCTGCTGCCGTTCAACGTCCTCAAGGCCGCTATCAACGGCGTGGTCGCGGGCCTGCTGCTCGCGCCCGTCTCCAAGGCGATCAGGTAGCCGGGGGCAGGACCAAGGTTCCGGCACGTTCCGGGGGCGGGGGGCGCGGGGCCGCCGCCCCGTCCTGCGGCGCCAGGCGCCGCAGGCAGACCCGAGGAAGGCAGGTGAGCGCGTGGGCCCGTCCCACAGCAAGGAGCGGCAGGCCCCGCGCCAGGCAGGCGCGCGTCCCGACCGCAAGGGGGGCGCGGAGCCCCTGCTGTCCCTGCGCGGCGTCGTGCTGCGCTACGACAACGGCGTCCGCGCGCTCGACGGCGTCGACCTCGACGTCCTCCCCTCCGAGCGCCTCTGCGTCCTGGGGGCCAACGGCTCCGGCAAGTCCACGCTCGGCTCCGTGCTCTGCGGGCTGCTCGCGCCCGACGAGGGCGAGGTCACGCTCCTGGGTGAGCGCGTGCTCGCGGGCGGCAGGCTCGACTTCGCCGCCTACCGCCGCGCGCGCCGCGGCATCGGCCTCGTCTTCCAGAACCCGGACGACCAGATCGTCACCACCGTCGTGGAGGAGGACGTGGCCTTCGGGCCGGAGAACCTGGGCCTTCCCCCCGAGGAGATCGGACGCCGCGTGCGCCGCGAGATCCGGCGCGTGGCCCTCGACGACTACGCCAAGGCCGACCCGACGCTGCTCTCCGGCGGGCAGAAGCAGCGGCTCGCCATCGCCGGCGCGCTGGCCATGGAGCCGCGCGCGATCGTGTTCGACGAGCCCGCCGCCCTGCTCGACGTCCGTGGCCGCCGCTCGATCCTCGAGGTCATGGACGAGCTGCGCGCCTCCGGCATCGGCATGGTCCACATCACGCACTACATGGACGAGGCCCTCACCGCCGACCGCGTCGTCGTGCTCGACCACGGCCGCGTCCGCCTCGAGGGCACGCCGGGGGAGGTCTTCGCGCACGCCGACGAGTTCCGCGGCCTCGGGCTCGAGGAGCCCTTCCCGGCCAGGCTCTCCGGGCGACTGGCCGAGCTGGGCGTCGGCGTGGGCTGGACCTGCGACGCGGAGGAGCTCGCGGCCTCCGTCGCCGTCGCCTGCGCGGACGCGACCGCCGCGGGCGAGAAGGACGCGGGCGAGAAGGACGCGGGCGAGAAGGACGCGCGGCCTGCGACCGCGCCGGCCGGGGCCGCGGCCGCAGGCCCGGACGCTGCCGCGGCGCCGGCCGCGCGCGAGGGCGCCGGCGAGCCCGCGGTCCTTGTCGACCGGGTCTCCTACGGCTACGCCGACGGCGCCGCGGGCGCGCCCGCGGGCTCGGCCCTCGACGGCGTCTCACTCGAGGCGCTGCGCGGCGAGAGCGTCGCGATCGTCGGCCAGACCGGGTCGGGCAAGTCGACCCTGCTCAGGCTCGTCTGCGCGCTCGACGTGCCGGACTCCGGCACCATCAGGGTCGACGGGCTCGACACGGCGGACAGGCGCTCGCGCCGCCTCGTCCACGGGCGCATCGGCTACGTGATGCAGTTCCCCGAGCGCCAGCTCTTCGCGGAGACGGTCGCACGGGACGTGGCCTACGGCCCCACCAACCTGGGGCTCCCCCCAGAGGAGGTCGCTCGCCGCGTGGACGAGGCCCTCGCGCTCGTGGGCCTCTCCGAGAAGGCCGCGGACTCACCCTTCGAGCTCTCCGGCGGCCAGCAGCGCCTCTGCGCGCTCGCAGGCGTCCTCGCCATGCGGCCCGAGACGATCGTGCTCGACGAGCCGAGCGCGGGCCTCGACCCGCGCGGCCGCATCGAGCTGGAGTCCATCCTCGCCGACGTCCACGCACGCGGCGCCACCGTCATCAGGGTCACGCACTCCATGGAGGAGGCCGCCGAGGCGGAGCGCGTCGTGGTCCTCGACCAGTCGCGCGTCCTGATGCAGGGCACGCCCGCCGAGGTCTTCTCGCCCGAGAACGGCCGCGCGCTCCGAGAGGCGGGCCTGGGGCTGCCCCGGCCGCTGCGCTGGGCGCTGCGCCTCGGCGAGCTGGGCGTGGACGGGCTGGGCAGGCCGCTCACGACGGAGGCGCTGGCGCGCGCCGTGGCCCGGCGCGCGGGCGCCAGCCCGGCCGGCGCCGCGGCCGGCGCCGCGACAGGCGCCGCCGCGACCCCGAAGGGGGGCGAGGCGTAGCCATGGCATTGAGGGTCACGCTCGGGCAGTACTACCCCGCCGACTCGCCGCTGCACCGGATGGACCCGCGAGCCAAGCTCGCGGGCATCATCGCGCTGGTGGTGACCTGCTTCTTCATCAACACCCCGCTGCAGCTCGCCTACGGCTACGCGGCGCTGGTCGCCCTCGTGGCGTCCTCGCGCGCGCCGCTCGGCAAGGTGCTCGCCTCCACGCGGGCGCTGATCGCCACCTTCGCGATCCTGAGCCTGTTCAACCTGCTCGTGCGGCCCACGGGCACGGTCCTGGCGCAGCTGGGTCCCGTCCTCGTCACCACCGACGGCGCCTGGGCGGCCGTCCTCTACACGCTGCGTCTCGTCATAGCCGTCGTCGCCTGCGCCCTGCTCCTGCTCACGACCACGCCGACCTCGCTCACCGACGCCCTCGACTCGCTGCTCTCGCCGCTCGCGCGCCTGGGGCTGCCCGCCCACGAGATCGCGATGATCTTCTCGCTGATGCTGCGCTTCATCCCGACCCTTGCCGACGAGGCCTCCGCCGTCATCGACGCGCAGACCGCGCGCGGCGGCGCCTTCGGCCAGGGCTCGCCCGCCCACCGCGTCAAGGCCGTGGGCCCCGTGATCGTGGCGCTGCTGGCGAGCTCGATGCGCCACGCCAACGGGCTCTCCCGGGCGCTCGGCGCACGCTGCTACGAGGGGGCGCAGGGGCGCAGCCGCTGGCACCCGCTCGCGATGCGCGCGCCCGACTGGGCCTTCGTCGTCCTCGCGGCGGCCTACGTGGCGGGCCTGCTCCTGCTGGGCCGCGTCTAGCCGACCGCAGGAGGCCGCCGCGGGCGCGGGCTCCGCGGCGGCCTCCTGCCCCTAGACCTTCTCGAAGTCCACGACCTCGACGGAGCGCTCCATCTCGCAGCCGCTGAGGCCGACCCCGCCGACGCTCATCTCGCCGCGCTGGTTGTCGAAGGGGTCGTCGCGCAGGGCGTCGTCGGGCGGCGTGAGCGGCTCGTAGAAGTCCGTGCAGGCGATCATCCGGAGCGGGTCGAGGTTGCCGAAGTAGTGGGTGCGACGCAGCTCGTCGCCCGTGCGGTAGGCGCTCGAGCCAAAGGAGCAGTCCACCCAGCGCCAGCCGTAGGGCCCGGCGAAGAACTGCGCCCAGTCGTGCGGACGGGCGCCCTGGGGCCTCACGTAGAGGCCGCTCTGCCAGCGCGCCGGAACGCCCGCGATCCTGCAGAGGGTGATGAAGAGCAGCGACATGCAGCCGCAGTCGCCCGTGAGGGTGCGCGCCGTGGTGTCGGCGATGCTGTCGAGCGCCACGTAGGCCGGCTGGTAGTGGTACTTGACGTTGCTCGTCACGTAGTCGTAGATCGCGCGGGCGCGAGAGAGCGCGTCGCCCTGCTCGCCCGCCACCTTGCGCGCGAGGGCGCGCAGGAAGGGCGTGAAGACGATGTGCGGGGGCTTCTCCCCCAGGTAGGGCGCGAGGTCGGCGGGCGCCGCCTCCGGCCCCTCGAAGGTGGGCGCCGGCTGGCGCCGCCCGGGCGCGGCCTCGCCCGCGACCTGGTAGAGGGGCACGTAGGGGACCTGGATGGTGTAGCGGTAGAGCGCCTGGAAGCTCGCGCGGCCGTCCTGGAGGGCGAGCTCGGAGCCCTTGCCCTCCCAGAAGATCGTCCGCTGCGCGGAGGTCACCGGCGATACCGTGCCGCCCGGCGTGGACTCGTAGAAGACCTCGACGCCGGTCTGCTCGCCGCACTCGACCGGCAGCGGGAGCCAGGCCCGGACCACGTCGTCCGGCCCCACGGGCCCCCTCGAGGCGACGGTCGCGCGCAGGGTGACGCGGCGCGCCTGCGAGCAGGTCTCGCGCATGGAGACGAGGGTGCGGACGAGCCCCTTGGCGTCCGGGTCGCGGCTCGCGTCCAGGCCGGGGACCTCGCGCGCGTGGCGCTCGAGGGTCTCCAGGTAGCGCGGCAGGAAGCGGCGCTCGCCGTCGATCTCACGCCAGTCCACCAGGCGGCGCTCCATCAGCTCGTCGAGGAGGGCGTCGGCGTCGCAGGAGGCCCCCTGGAGGCGCCGCCTCAGGCCGCCCAGCACGTCCTCCCTGCTGAGGCTGTACTCCTGGCACACGCGCCTGAGCCGGTAGAGCTCCACGCGCAGCCGCGCCGCGCGCTCCGGCTCGAGGTCGCCGGCCGCGAGCTCGGCCTCGATCCTGCGCATCGCCTCGCTCGTGCGCCCGGAGCGCTCGAGGCGCGCGAGGCCCGGGTCGAGCGGCCTGGAGAGGAGCGCGAAGTCCTCGTTCCTGACCGCCGTGCGCAGGCGCACGTCCTTCTCGGCCGCCCACGTCACGGACGGCACCCCAACAGCTGAAGCCTCACCTGCCATGGCCGAACCCCCATTCTGTCGCGGGATGCGGAAATGATAGCCAAGCGTGCCGGCGGCGGGACCTCCGTGGTCCGTGGACGCTGCGCAAACCTCCGTAAACTGCCCCGTCGGGCCGTCCGGGGCGAACTATCATGGACGGGTACCCTTCGGCAAAGACAACCAGGGAAGGCAGGACCTATGGTCTCTCGCGTCTACGTAGAGAAGAAGCCCGGGTTCGACGTGGAGGCGAGCCAGCTCAGGCACGAGCTGCGCCACACGCTCGGGATCTCGTCCATCACCAACCTCCGTCTCATCAACCGCTACGACGTCGAGGGGATCTCCGACGAGCTGTTCGAGCAGTGCATCCCCACCGTCTTCAGCGAGCCCCAGAGCGACGTTGCCTCCCGCGACCTTCCCGACCTCTCCGGCCTGCGCGTGTTCGCCGTCGAGTCCCTCCCCGGCCAGTTCGACCAGCGCGCGGCCTCCGCGAGCGAGTGCGTGCAGCTCATCTCCCAGGGCGAGCGCCCCGACGTGCGCTGCGCCAAGCTCTACGCCATCGGCGGCGACGTGACCGACGCCGACCTCGAGGCGGTCAAGCGCTACGTGATCAACCCGGTCGAGTCGCGCGAGGCCTCCCTCGAGGAGCGCGAGACGCTCAGGGTCGCCTACCCCGAGCCCGCCGACGTCGAGGTCCTGGACGGCTTCCTCGACCTCACGGACGAGGGGCTGCAGGCCTTCATCGACGAGCGCGGCCTGGCCATGGACCTCGCCGACATCCAGTTCTGCCAGAGGTACTTCTCCGGCGAGGGCCGCGTGCCGACCATCACGGAGATCCGCATGATCGACACCTACTGGTCCGACCACTGCCGCCACACCACCTTCGGCACCCAGCTCGACCAGGTGAAGATCGACGACGAGGTCGTCTGGGAGGCCTTCAACCGCTACCTCGCGATGCGCGAGGAGCTCGGCCGCGACGGGCGCCCCGTCTGCCTCATGGACATGGGCACCATCGGCGCCAAGTGGCTCGAGCACGAGGGCAAGCTCACCAACCTCGACAAGTCCGAGGAGATCAACGCCTGCACGGTGAAGGTCAAGGTGGACGTGAACGGCACCGACGAGGACTGGCTCTTCCTCTTCAAGAACGAGACGCACAACCACCCGACCGAGATCGAGCCCTTCGGCGGCGCGGCCACCTGCATCGGCGGCGCCATCCGCGACCCGCTCTCCGGGCGCAGCTACGTCTACCAGGCCATGCGCGTGACCGGCGCGGGCGACCCCAGGGTGCCCGTCTCCGAGACGCTGCCCGGAAAGCTCCCGCAGCGCAAGATCTGCCGCACCGCCGCGGCCGGCTACTCCTCCTACGGCAACCAGATCGGCCTGGCCACCGGCAAGGTCGACGAGGTCTACGACCCCGGCTACGTGGCCAAGCGCATGGAGATCGGCGCCGTCGTGGGCGCCACCCCGGCCGACCACGTGCGCCGCGAGTGCCCGGCGCCGGGCGACAGGATCGTGCTGCTCGGCGGTCGCACCGGCCGCGACGGGATCGGCGGCGCCACCGGCTCCTCCAAGGCCCACAACGTCGAGTCGCTCGAAAAGGACGGCGCCGAGGTCCAGAAGGGCAACGCCCCGACCGAGCGCAAGCTGCAGCGCCTCTTCCGCCGCGGCGACGCCTGCCGCCTGATCAAGCGCTGCAACGACTTCGGCGCGGGCGGCGTCTCCGTCGCCATCGGCGAGCTGGCCGACGGCCTCTACATCGACCTCGACCGCGTCCCCAAGAAGTACGAGGGCCTCGACGGCACCGAGCTGGCCATCTCCGAGTCCCAGGAGCGCATGGCCGTGGCCCTCGCGCCCGAGGACGTCGACGAGTTCCTCGGCTACGCGGCCGAGGAGAACCTCGAGGCCACGGTCGTGGCCCGCGTCACCGAGTCCCCGCGCCTGGTCATGACCTGGCGCGGCAAGACCATCGTCGACGTGAGCCGCGAGTTCCTCTCCTCCAACGGCGCCCCCAAGCACCAGGTGGTCCACATCGAGCACCAGGAGCCCTGGCAGCCCACCTGGGAGGGCGACGACCTCGCCGACAGGCTCGACGCGGTCCTCTCCGACCTCAACGTCGCCTGCAACAAGGGCCTCTCCGAGCGCTTCGACTCCACGATCGGCGCGGCAACGGTCCTCATGCCCTTCGGCGGCAGGCGCCAGCTCACCCCGTCGATGGCGATGGCGGCCAAGCTGCCCGTCGAGGGCGAGACCACGACCTGCTCCGGCATGGCCTGGGGCTTCAACCCGCGTCTGATGGAGCACGACCAGTTCCGCGGCGCGTACCTGTCCGTCGTCGAGTCGCTCTCCAAGCTCGTGGCCGCCGGTTTCGAGCACCGCAAGGCCTACCTCACCTTCCAGGAGTACTTCGAGAAGCTCCGCGACGTCCCCGAGCGCTGGGGCAAGCCCGCGGCGGCCGTCCTCGGCGCCCTCATGGCCCAGGCCGACCTCGGCGTCGCCTCGATCGGCGGCAAGGACTCCATGTCCGGCTCCTTCGAGGACCTCGACGTGCCGCCGACCCTGGTCTCGTTCGCCACGGCCGTGGGCAGCGTCGAGCGCGTGACCTCCCCCGAGCTCAAGGGCGCCGGCGACCGCCTGTGGGCGATCCTGCCGGCCTACGGCGAGTGCAACCTGCGCCCCACGCCCGAGACGCTTCTCGCGACCTTCGACGCCGTCGAGGGCCTCGTCGGCCGCGGCGAGGCCCGCGCGGTGGCCACGCCCGGCTACGGCGGCTGGGCCGAGGGCCTCTTCAAGATGTGCGTGGGCAACGGGCTCGGCATCCGCTTCGACGAGGGCTTCGACACCGACCGCCTCTTCAACCTCGCCTACGGCAGCTTCGTGGTCGAGCTCGCCCCCGGCGTGAGCCCCGAGGCGCCCGCCGGCGTCTTCGTGGAGCCCTTCGGCACCGTGGTCGACGACTACCTCTGGATCGTAGGCGACAAGGGCCTCGACCTCGCGGACGCCGAGGAGGCCTGGAAGGAGCCCCTGGCCGAGGTCTACCCGTGGGAGCAGGGCGGCGCGCGCGTGGAGGCCGTCTCGCACACCACCGGCGGCGGCATGTCCGCCCCCGCCGTCAAGGTCGCGCGCCCGCACGTCGTGATCCCGGTCTTCCCGGGCAACAACTGCGAGTACGACAGCGCCGCCGCCTTCGAGCGCGCCGGCGCCGACGTCACGATCCTCGTGGTCAACAACCTCACGCCCGAGCGCGTCGCCGAGAGCGCCCAGGCCCTCGTCGACGAGATCCGCCGCTCGCAGATCGTGATGATCCCCGGCGGCTTCTCCGGCGGCGACGAGCCCGACGGCTCCGCGAAGTTCATCACGAGCTTCTTCCGCAACCCCGCGGTCACCGAGGCCGTCCGCGACCTCCTCAACGCCCGCGACGGCCTGATGCTCGGCATCTGCAACGGCTTCCAGGCCCTGGTCAAGCTCGGCCTCGTGCCCTACGGCGACATCGTGGACATGAGCGACGAGTGCGCCACGCTCACCTTCAACACCATCGGCCGCCACCAGAGCCGCCTCGTGCGCACCCGCGTCGCGAGCAACCTCTCGCCCTGGCTCTCCAAGTGCGAGGTCGGCGACGTCCACACCATCGCGATCAGCCACGGCGAGGGCCGCTTCGTGGCGCCCCAGGCCCTTCTCGACGAGCTCGTCGCCAAGGGCCAGGTGGCGACCCAGTACGTGGACGAGGACGGCGTGCCGTCCCTCGACCTCGACGTCAACCCCAACGGCTCCATGCTCGCCATCGAGGGCATCACCAGCCCGGACGGGCGCGTCCTGGGCAAGATGGGCCACACGGAGCGCTACACCTCCGGGACCTACAAGAACGTCGGCGGCAACCCCTACCAGCCGCTCTTCGAGGGCGGCGTGGCGTACTTCGCCGACTAGCGCACGCCTGAGCGAGAAGGACCCGAGTCAGGGGCCCGCCCGTCCGGTGCACGCCGGCGGGCGGGCCCCTTCCCATGCCGCGCCCGCGGGCGCGCCGGTCCGGGCCGGCGGCGCGGGGCCGCTCGCACGAGCGCGGGCCGGCGGCGCGGGGCCGCTCGCACGGCTAGAATTGGGCGGATACCCGATCGAAGGAGGAACGTGCCCGACGTAGACCCCGCCGAGGGCGGCCGCGGCGACAAGGACCGCATCCAGGAGATCGTCGACTTCGTCCTCGAGGCCATAGGCGACAAGGCGGGCGCCGGCTTCTCGACGCGCACCTACTCGGACGAGCCGATCCTGCGCACCGGCGCCGACTTCAGGCGCGAGCGCGAGCAGCGCGAGGGCGACCGGGCGCGAGGGCGCGCGCGGAGCGACGCCCAGGCCCTGCGCGACCGCCTCGTCCAGGGCGACGCCCAGGTCCGGCGCGCGGCCGTCGTCCAGGGCGACGTCCGCACCCAGGGCGACG
>JAZHSQ010000059.1:0-10781 GCA_036454645.1 Olsenella sp.
GTCGCCACGGGCGCGCTCGCCCTCGCCGAGCGCGGCGTGATCTCGCTGCCGTGGGTCGCGCAGCCCGCCGCCTCGGGCGCGCCCGCGGCGGACGCCGCCGGCTCCGGCCCCGCGGGCGGCTCCTCGACCGGCGCCTCCGCGGACGGCACGTCCTCATCTGACGCCGCGACCGGCTCGACCCAGGTCGAGCCCACCCAGGTCAGGCTCGTGATGGCCGGCGACATCCTGAAGCACATGCTCCTCGTGCAGACCGGCGCCCAGGCCGACGGCACGTACGACTTCGACCACGTCTTCGCGCACGTGACCGACGAGCTCTCCGGCTTCGACCTGCGCGTGGTGAACCAGGAGACCCCGGCCGCCGGCACCTCGCTCGGACTGTCCGGGTACCCGAGCTTCAACGCGCCGCTCGAGTTCAACGACGCCGAGGCCGAGGCCGGCTTCAACGTGGTGCTCAAGGCGACCAACCACGCCATGGACGCAGGGTACGACGGCATCCACGACGAGCTGGCGTACTGGCAGGCCAACTACCCCGGCGTCCGGACGCTCGGCGTCGTCGACCGCGAGACGGACGACGCGACCTCTCCCTACGAGCCCTACGTCTTCGAGAAGGACGGGCTCAGGGTGGCCCTCCTCAACTTCACCTACGACCTCAACGGCTACCCCGACCCCAAGGGGGCGGTGGCCCTTCTCGACAAGGACCACGAGGGACAGGTGCGCGCCGCCATCCAGAAGGCGAAGCAGGAGGCCGACCTCGTGGTAACCTTCCCGCACTGGGGGACGGAGTACCAGCTCACGCCCTCCGACGAGCAGGAGTCGTGGGCCGAGGTCTTCGCCGAGGAGGGCGTGGACCTGGTGGTCGGCGACCACCCGCACGTGATCGAGCCCGTCGAGGTGCTCGCGCGGCCGGACGGCGGGAGCATGCTCTGCTACTGGTCGGTGGGGAACTTCGTCTCCAACCAGAACGACAACCAGAACCTCGTGGGCGGCCTCGCCGAGGTCACGCTCGAGAGGGACGCGGACGGCACCTGCCACGTGGGCGACTACGCGTTCGTGCCGGTCGTCTGCCACAAGGGGACGGGGACGGAGTTCACGACCTACCTGCTGCGCGACTACACGGACGAGCTCGCCGCCACCAACGGGAGCGTGTACGCCAACAACTCGTCGTGCACGGTGGAGTGGGTGGACGAATTCTGCGCGCAGGTGCTGGGCAGCGGCTACGACCCGGCCGCGCACGAGCTCAGGGGCACGGTCTCGGGCGCCGGCGGCCTGGCGGACGCGACGTAGCGCGCCCCGCGGCCCGGGACCCGCAGCGCCTGGGGGCGCCACGTTCTTATCCCTTGATAAACGCAAAATATGTTTCTATAATAGACGGTAAAAGCAAGAAATATTACCGTTATACGGAGGGAGCCATGGCAGGTCGCACGCCTATACCGGTCGCACGGGCCATGCGCGAGGTCTCCTCCAACCTCGACCTGGCGCGCCGGCAGCAGCGCATCACGGTCGAGCTCCTGGCCGAACGCGCGAACCTGAGCGTCCCCACCGTCCGCAAGATGTTGAACGAAGGCGCGGGCTCCTTCGAGAACTTCCTCCGCATCGCGAGGCTCCTGGGCTTCCTCGACGGCGTGGTCGCGGCCACTAACCCCCTCAACACGGGGATCGGGAGGATTCGCGCGGAGGAGGACGTCCCCAAGCGAGTGAGGCTGGGGAAACGCGGCTAAGTAGGTCGGAGCGCTGGTGGCTGACCGTGCCATCTGGCCGCTGAGCGGCTTCGTGGTTACGCACGGCTGAGCCCGCGCGCAACAAAACCCCAGTTGGCATGCGAGAAGAACCTCAGCCGTGCGTAGTTTCCGCAGCCTTTTCCCGCCTTGCCGTGGCATATGGCCCCGGCCAGGGCCGCCCCTAGCGCGACTTGACCCTGATCACCACGTAGCGAGCGACGAACAGGGCGAAGAGCACCACGTGCGAGACGAGGTACGCCCAGACGGCGCCGTCGAAGCCGAGGGTCCGCACGAGCACCAGGCTGAGCACGAGCGCCACGCCGAACCCGATGACGTAGATGAGCGTGGCGGCGCCCTGGTAGCGCAGGACCGTGAGGATCTGGAAGAGGAAGTCGGCCCCCGCGGCGAGCCCGCCCGCGACGACCATGAGGTAGGACTGCGTGCGGAAGCGCTCGAAGTCCGTGGCGTAGAGCAGCCCGTTGAGCGGCACGCCGACGAGCCCGGTGAAGACGAGCATGACCGCGACGATCACGGCGACGAGCACCAGCATGCCGGCGATGATGAGGTCGAAGCGCGCCCGCCTGCTGCGGTCGTTCCAGATGCTTGAGAGCCGCACGATCTGCGGCTTGTAGACGAGTCCCGCCATCATGAGGATGGAGTTGGAGCAGAAGTAGATGGCGTTGAAGTAGGTCTGGTTGTCGTAGCTGAGCGTCCGCTCCATCACGAACTTGGGGACGTTGTCGATCAGCGCGTAGAGGAAGACGCCGGCGAAGGCGGGGAAGCAGTCGACGAAGAGCTCCTTGATCTCCACGAGCTCCGGCGCGCGCGACTTGGGCGTCTCGAAGAGCGTGAGCGGCAGCGTCACCACGACGAAGCTGGCCACGGCGCACACGGCCATGGCCACGGAGGCCACCGCGAGGCTGCGCGTCACGAAGAGCAGCACGGAGAAGACGACGACCGCGAGCACCGAGCGGATGCCCATGGAGATCCCGGCGAGGTAGAGCTTGTCGACCTGCTGCAGGCGGCCCTCGTAGACGTCGGCCAGCGCGTCGACCATGCGGTAGGTGAAGACGGCGAGGCAGATGGTGTACATGGGGCCGGTGTAGCCGCGCACGCGGCAGTAGAGGTAGCCCACGCCCATCATGAGCACGCAGGTCATGACGCGCTGGATCACGTAGGCCGAGAAGGACTCGTTCTCCTCGAGGTCGGAGACCTGGAAGGTCCTCACGCCGTAGTTGCCGATGTACATGAGCATGGTCGCCGTGACGAACGCCATGGTGAACATGCCCGCGTCCTCGGCGCCCGCGAGCTGCGTGGCGACGACGGTCAGCAGGGGGAAGAGCACGCCCCAGGCCCCCTGGCCGATGGTGTTGAGGACGTAGTCCAGGGTGCCCTGGTTGGAGGCGTAGAGCTCGGTCTGCTCGCTGAACGAGCGGTCGTAGACGGCCTCGATCAGGCGGTTCCACCAGTGCTCGGCGAGCTGGCGGGCCCTGCGCTCGCGCTTCGGCGCCGCCTTGGCGCCCGCGGTCCCGCCGCGAGCACCGCCGGCCGCGGCCTCCCAGGGCTCCGCGCCCCCGAGCGGCGTCCCGGGCGCCCCGTCGCGGGCGGGCCCGCGCCGGTCGGACTTCCTTCGCTTGAGCATGGGACCATCCCCTCGCGCCGTGCCGCGCCAGCCGCGCGGCGTGCCTTCTCGCATACGCGACAATTGTAGAGGCTCGCCGCCCCGCTTGCGCCGCGGGCGGGCACGGCGCCCCTGCGAGCCCGCCCGCAGCCGCGCCCCCGCATGCGCGCCGGCTCCCCCGGACCTGCGCGTCTTTCTCGTGTCGGTTGCGTTAAGCGCGTATGGAACGGGCCTGTATCCGCACCTGCGCATATATCATGGTTCGGACACTACTTCGCTCATAGACGCGCCCACACTGCTACGTGCCCGGTCTCGGGCAGGAGGGATGACCATGCAGCAAGAAATCACGGGCCGCCCGGGCCCCGAGGAGGAGTCCGAGCAGGCGCTCGCAGCGGCCTCGCTCAAGGACCTCGCCATGCCCGACGAGCTCAAGGCCAACATGGCCCTGTTCCTGCGCCTCGTTCGCAAGGTGCTCGGGGAGTACGACACGGGCCTGCGCAAGTCCTTCGACGTACTCCTGGCCGACATGCTCGCCGCCAACGACGAGAGCGCCTCGCCGGAGGAGGTCAAGGAGGCCTTCGCCAGCGCCACCCGCCTCATCGACTCGATGACGCTGCGCGAGTGCCAGCTCGTGACCAGGGCGTTCACCACCTACTTCCACCTCGCCAACATCGCCGAGGAGGACTACCGCGTCAACTCCCTGCGCACGCGCGAGCGCCAGGTCGCCATCGGCTCCGAGGACGACCCCATCAACACGATCACCGTCGCCTACCGCCGCCTGATCGAGGAGACCAGCAAGGAGGAGGCGGACGAGAAGCTCCACCGCCTCGAGTTCCGCCCGGTCTTCACCGCCCACCCGACCGAGGCGCGCCGCAAGGCCGTGACCGGCAAGATCAGGCGCATCGCGGCCCTTCTCGCCCGCCGCCCGCAGCTGGGCGGACCGGAGCTCCTGGAGAACGAGCGCCGCATGCTGCAGGAGATCGACGCGCTCTTCCGCACGTCGCCCATCGCCATCAAGAAGCCGACCCCCGTCGAGGAGGCCGACACGATCATCGACATCTTCGACAACACCCTGTTCGAGATGATCCCCAAGGTCTACCGCCGCTTCGACGACTGGGAGCTGGGCGAGAAGGCCGGCTGCGTGCCGCCCGTCTGCCCCGCGTTCTTCCACCCCGGCAGCTGGATCGGCTCGGACCGCGACGGCAATCCCAACGTCACGGCCAAGGTGAGCCTGCGCGTGGCCGAGAAGTTCCGCGGGCACATGCTGCGCACGCTGGCGGACGCCACCCGCACCGTGGGCAGGAACCTCACCGAGGAGACCATGACCACGAGCCCCTCGCGCGACCTCAAGAACCTCTGGAGCCACCAGGTCGAGATGAGCGAGGTCCTGACGGCCCGCGCCGAGGCCCTCTCCGCGAGCGAGCCGCACCGCGCCGTCATGCTCGTGATCGCCAACCGCCTCGAGGCCACGATCACGCGCACGGCCGACCTCATGTACGACTCCTGCGACGAGTACCTCGACGACCTGCGCTGCGTCCAGGACTCCCTGGCCCAGTCCGGCGCCGTGCGCGAGGCCTACGGGCCGCTCCAGAAGCTCATCTGGCAGGCGGAGACCTTCGGCTTCAACATGGTCGAGATGGAGTTCCGCCAGCACTCGCTCGTGCACAGCCGCGCCCTCGCGGACATCCGCGAGCACGGCCGCTGGGGCGAGCGCGGCGAGCTCGCGCCCATGACGCGCGAGGTGCTCGACACCTTCCGCGCCATCGCGAACATCCAGCGCCGCAACGGCGTCAACGCCGCGCGCCGCTACATCATCTCCTTCACCAAGAGCGCCCAGAACGTCGCCGACGTCTACGAGCTCGCGCGCCTTGCCTTCGCACACGAGCAGGACGTGCCCACCCTCGACGTGATCCCCCTGTTCGAGCAGGTCGAGGACCTCGAGGGCGCCGTCGAGACGCTCGACAAGATGATCCAGCTGCCCGACGTGCGCCGCCGCCTGGACGAGACGGGCCGCAGGCTCGAGGTCATGCTCGGCTACTCCGACTCCTCCAAGGACGCCGGCCCCACCTCCGCGACGCTCGTCCTGCACGACGCGCAGCGCCGCATCGCCGAGTGGGCCGAGCGCAACGACATCGACCTCATCCTCATGCACGGCCGCGGCGGCGCGGTCGGCCGCGGCGGCGGCCCGGCCCACCACGCGGTGCTCGCCCAGCCCAAGGGCTCGGTCAACTGCCGCTTCAAGCTCACCGAGCAGGGCGAGGTCATATTCGCGCGCTACGGCGACCCCACGCTCGCCAGGCGCCACGTGGAGGAGGTCGCCGCGGCGACGCTGCTCAACTCCGCGCCGAGCATCGAGTGGGTCAACACGGAGACCACGCAGCGCTACGCCGACATGGCCGCCGAGCTCGAGCGCGAGTCGCGCGAGCGCTACTGCGACCTGCTCAACACCGAGGGCTTCGCCGAGTGGTTCTCGACCGTGACCCCCCTGACGGAGATCGGCCTGCTGCCGATCGGCTCGCGCCCCGCCAAGCGCGGGCTCGGCGCCAAGTCCCTGGACGACCTGCGCACGATCCCCTGGATCTTCTCCTGGTCCCAGGCGAGGATCAACCTCGCCGCGTGGTACGGCCTCGGCAGCGCCTGCGAGAAGCTCGACGACCTCGACCTTCTCCGCAAGGCCTACGCCGAGTGGCCGCTCTTCACGACCTTCGTCGACAACATCGAGATGTCGATCGCCAAGACCGACGACGAGATCGCCCAGATGTACCTCGGCCTCGGCGACAGGGAGGACCTGTCCGAGAAGGTCATGGAGGAGATGCGCCTCACGCGCAAGTGGGTGCTCGCCATCATCGGCGAGAGGTGTCCGCTCGAGCACCGCAAGGTGCTGGGACCCGTGGTCCACGCGCGCCTGCCGTTCGTGAACGCGCTCTCGCTCATGCAGGTCTCGGCCCTCAAGAAGGTGCGCCTCGACAACGAGAGGCTCACGCCCGAGGAGCGCGAGCGGCTGATCTTCCTCATCCTCTGCACCGTCTCCGGCGTCGCCGCCGGCCTGCAGAACACGGGGTGATGCGCCCATCCCGCGAGGGGTCGGCGGGGGCGCCTGGAACGGCGCCCCCGCGCCCGCCGGGAAAGGGCGTGCAAGGAGGCGTGCAGGGCGAGTCCTTGTGCCATGAGAGGGGCCCCGGAGGCGAGCGCTTCCTGGGGCCCCTCTCGTGCGCGTCCACTGCGCGGCGGCGCCGGGAACGTGCGCGGCAGGAGCCCCGGGAACGGCCGTGGCCCCTTGGGGTCGCCCCCGGCGCTGGGCCCCGGCACGTGGGCCGGCCTCGCCGGCGTCAGCGGCACGGAGCTCGCGATTCTCACGCTGCTGAAGTGGCCCGAGAGGATGTCCTCGTAGGAGGGGTTGGGGTCCTCGTACCCGGGGTTCGCGTCGCTGAAGCTGTCCTTGCCGCCACGGAGGGTCCCCTGGACGTAGTCCCCGCTCAGGATGCTGACGTGGCCCACCTCCTCGATCGCGAGGCCTGCGCCTGCCCGTATCCCATCAGGGGAGACAAATTAATTGCTATTTCTGTAATCGCAGATAACCGCAGCTCAGGGCTTCGTTAAAAGTTAGCTATTTGCAACACCTCCCTTGCATCGAAAGTTAGGCAACGTATACTCATAAGAGTTAACCGTGGGTGAATGTGCGCCCGGCGCACTCACCGTCCATCTCAGGGAGTGGTCGCCATGTCGGATTCGATCTCCGGTGCCATCGCGATGGGAGGGGGAGAGGCCATGTCCGCACGCATGAGGGTCACGGGGGCTCAGCTTCCCCTCTCGCTCGTCCACGAGGGGAGCACCGTCACGGTCTCCCGCGTGAGGGGGACCACCGAGCTCCGCCAGCACCTCGCCGAGCTCGGCTTCGTCGAGGGCGCCGAGGTCAAGGTCGTCTCGCGCGTCAACGGGGACGTGATCGTCTCCGTCAAGGGCGCCACCTTCGGCATCGGCCGCGACATGGCGAAGCACATCACCACGGCGTAGCCCACGGCGAACCCGTACCAACCAGGCGTCCCACGAGGGCCGGGAGCGACCGGCCAGGGATGCGCTTGTCAATTTCTCTCGAGGGGAGGACACATGAAGACTCTGAGGGACGTGAAGGTCGGCCAGAGCTGCAAGGTCGTCGGCCTTGCCGGCGGCGGCGCCGTCAAGCGCCGCATCATGGACATGGGCATCACCAAGAACGCGCGCATCCACGTGCGCAAGGTGGCCCCGCTCGGCGACCCGATCGAGGTCACGGTGCGCGGCTACGAGCTCTCGCTCCGCAAGGACGAGGCCGAGAACGTGCAGGTCGAGCTCGAGGCCTAGGCCGGGAGGGCGGCCCTCCCGCGGTTCCGCAGCGGAGGCGCCGCCAGGGCATCACAGGAAGGGCGCGGGCCACCCGCGCCACAACAAGGAAGGCACCAATGGCGGAAAAGACTTACATCGGCCTTGCCGGCAACCCCAACTGCGGCAAGACCACGCTCTTCAACGAGCTCACGGGCTCCAACGGCTACGTCGGCAACTGGCCGGGCGTAACGGTGGAGAAGAAGCAGGCGGAGTGGAAGGCCGACAGGAGCGTCACCTTCGTCGACCTGCCCGGCATCTACTCGCTCTCACCGTACTCCCCCGAGGAGGTCGTCTCGCGCGACTACCTCGTCAACGAGAAGCCCGACGCGATCATCGACCTCATCGACGTGACCAACCTCGAGCGCAACCTCTACCTCACGACGCAGGTGCTCGAGGCGGGCCGCCCCACGGTCATCGGCCTCAACATGTGCGACCTGCTCAAGGAGCGTGGCGACGTCATCGACGTCACCGCCCTCTCCGAGCGCCTCGGCGCCCCGGTCGTGGAGGTCTCCGCCCTGCACAACAAGAACCTCAAGGAGCTCGTGGAGAAGGCCGTCGAGGCCGCCCGCAGGGGGCGCGCGAACGGCGGCACCAGGTGCTTCTCGCCCGAGGTCGAGGACGCGCTGGCCAAGATCTCCGGGCTCGTCGAGGGATCCTGCGCGCCGGAGCTCGTCCGCTGGTACGCGATCAAGGTCTTCAAGCGCGACGCCGAGGCGATACGCCCGCTCGGGCTCTCGCCCGAGGCGCTCTCCCAGGCGGAGGCCGCGATCAAGGCCGTGGAGGAGGAGCGCGACGACGACGCCGAGTCGATCGTCACGAGCGACCGCTACGACTGGATCTCCGACGTGATGGACGCCTGCGTCAAGAAGACCCCCAAGAGGCTCACGACCTCCGAGAAGATCGACCGCGTCGTGACCAACCGCGTGGCCGGCCTGCCGATCTTCATCGCCGTCATGATCGCGGTCTACTGGTTCGCCCTGGTCGCCGTCGGCACCCCCGCGACCGACTGGGTCAACGACAACCTCTTCTCCGACGGCTTCTTCGTCAACGCAGCCTCCGCGGCGCAGTTCGACGAGGACGACGCCGCCTGGCAAGACATGCACTACGCCGACCAGGTCTCCGGCTACATCGCCGCGGCCGAGGAGGCCGGCGTCGACGTCGACGGCGTCCAGGAGGCCGTCGACGCGACCGACAGGACCGCCGACGACGACGCCACGATCGCGGCCTTCGAGCAGGCCGCCGAGGCCGCCGGCGTCGTGGCGACCGACGTGCCCGTCACCGACTCGGACGGCAACTACGTCGACACCGACGGCGGGGTCGTGACCAGGCTCGACGAGGACGGCAACCCGGTGCTCGCCGCCGGCCAGGAGCTCGAGGTGCTGCCGACCGTCACCGCCGCGGACTTCGAGGCCGCCGTCGACACCCCCGAGCCCGACCAGCACGACTACGCGGGCTGGGTCGACTCCATCCCGACGGCCGCGACCAACGCCCTCGAGGCGGCCGGCGCCTCCCCGATGGTCGAGTCGCTCGTGGTCGACGGCATCATCGGCGGCGTGGGCTCCGTCCTGGGCTTCATCCCGCAGATCTTCGTCCTCTTCATCGCCCTGTGCTTCCTCGAGGACTGCGGCTACATGAGCCGCGTGGCCTTCGTGATGGACCGCCTCTTCCGCCGCTTCGGCCTGTCCGGCAAGTCCTTCATCCCCATGATCGTCTCCTCCGGCTGTGGCGTCCCGGGCGTCCCCTCCTCCAAGACCATCGAGAACGAGCGCGACCGCCGCATGACCGCCATGCTCACCACCATGATCCCGTGCTCGGCCAAGCTGCCGATCATCGCCCTGGTCATGGGCGTGCTCGTCGGCACGGACAACGGCGCGTGGTGGGTCGCCCCGATGTTCTACTTCATGGGCATCGTCGCCATCATCCTCTCCGCGGTCATGCTCAAGAAGACCAGGCCCTTCGAGGGTGAGCCCGTCCCGTTCGTGATGGAGCTGCCCGACTACCACTTCCCGTCGGTCCGCTCCTGGGCGCTGCACGTGTGGGAGCGCGTCTCGGCCTACGTCAAGAAGGCCGGCACGATCATCTTCGCGGCCGCCGTGGGCATCTGGGCGCTCTCCAACTTCGGCATCGCCGGCTGGGACGGCGGCTCGGGCGCCTTCGGCTTCCTCCCCGGCATGGACGGCGCCCCCGACTCCTACATGGACTACTCCATCCTCGCCGGCGTCGGCGGTGCGCTGAGCTTCCTGTTCGCGCCGCTCGGCTTCGGCAACTGGATGGCGACCGCCTCCACCATCTCCGCCCTCATCGCCAAGGAGAACCTCGTGTCCACCTTCGGCGTCCTCTACGGCGTCGGCTCCGACGCGAGCGAGAACTCCGTCGCCATGTGGCAGGGCTTCGCCAGCATGTTCACCGTCGGCGGCACGCTGCACGCCGGCGCCATGTGCGCGTTCGTGGCCTTCAACATGCTGTGCGCCCCGTGCTTCGCGGCCATGGGCACGATCCGTCGCCAGATGGACTCCGCGAGGTGGACCGCCTTCGCCATCGGCTACGAGTGCGTCTTCGGCTGGGTGATCGGTCTGTTCATCAACCAGTTCTACGAGCTGTTCGTCTTCGGGAACTTCGGGTTCTGGACCGTCGTCGCCTTCGTGCTGCTCGCCGCCATGCTCTTCCAGGTCTTCCGTCCGACCCCCAAGTGGGACAAGAGTGACGAGAAGATCCTCGACAGCCTGGACGGCCAGGTGGCCTAGCCACCGCGGCCCCGCCGCTTGGTCCGGGCGGCGGGGCCGTGCGCGACAAGGACCTGCTCTCGGCAGGGGGTGCCTCCTCGGAGGCGCCCCCTTTCGCTCTTCCGGGGGAGCGAAAAATCCCAGAATCGCGCTTGCATAGAAGTTAGCCGTGGTCTACTATGAAGTTAGTTGAGGGAAACAAATTCCCGCAACGAGTTATCACCTGCCCGAAAGGCGTGACTCCTCTCCCACGCCACTGAGGGCCCCAGCGCCGCCGGCCTCCCCCCCCTGACACAGCCGGCGGCGCATTTCTGTGCCGACCCACGACGAGGCGGGGCCCCGCCCGGGCGCCCCCCCCGG
>JAZHSQ010000060.1:0-10743 GCA_036454645.1 Olsenella sp.
CCTGCGCCTGGCCTCCCCGTTGGTGCGCTCCCGCACGTCGTCCGCGCTCAGGCGCCTCCGGTGCGGCTGCGGGAGGCCGGGCCGGGGCAGGCGAGCGCGTCCGGCTCGGCCTCCCCGGGGACGCGGGCGGCCCCTGGGGCGGCGCTTCACGGACATCCCGCATGCCAGGCTGCACGTGCCATCGGCCGCGCTCGTCGCAGCCGATGGCGGCGGCGACCGCCGCGGGCGCCGCGCGGTCCTCCCTCCCTGCCTTGCGTAGGTGGCGCCGGGCCATGGGTAGGGCGAGCCCGCTTCCCCGAGGTCCCGTGACGGCAGCCTCCCGGCGTCGGCACCGGGCTCGTGCGCTAGCGCCGGTCTGGTCCCTTGGCGCCCCGTCCCCGTCTTGAGGGCCGTCCTCCCCGCCTTCCCGGCCGACGCCATCGCGGGGCACGTCTCCGCCACTGTCGCAACGAGCGTTTCGTCGGTTCGCCGGTGGCGCGCCGAGAGGCCCTCGGGGAAGAAGGTCCCCCGCCCGGGCTTGGGGCCCCGGGCGTGCTTGCGCAGGCCGGGATCCTGCGCCTCCGCGGCCGTTCCTGTCGTAGCCCTTCCCGCACGTCTGGCCGGCCTCGGCGACCATCGCCTCGTTCGCGGCCGGATCGGCGAGTCGTCGCGGCTGCTCCCATGCGTCGGTCGTCCCAACTTGGGACCACGGCATTGCCGCCCCGCCCAGGGTCGCCGCGGCCGGCACCCCTGCCAGGCCTTGCATCGCGGCCGTGGCTCCCTTCCCAGAGGTCCGACTCGTCGCGATTTCGGACCCCAGGACGATGGCCGTCTTGCCTTGCCCGTCGGCGAAGCCCAGGCGCCCTCCCGCTTACACCAACATTTACGACACGGGCGGCCACGCTGCGGGCGCGCGTGGGGTCAGGCGGAAGGCGTCTTTACAAAAAGTAAGAAATAGCTAACTGCTGATCTTGTTCTCGGAATGCAAGCTGGAGCTGACACTTGGTCCATCCTGAAATTCATATCCAAAATTGTAAGAATACTATTCATGAATACACGACTCCTGGGATACTTCTGAAACTGGCGAATATGCATAGCGACCCGAATGAATGAATATGCGTAATTAATGTATATAACACTAATGATATGGGATAATGAGAAAAAACTGGCAAAAATAATCACGAATCAATATAGAAATACTTGAAGGAAGTGCTAAGTTATTGATTACGCGAGGCGAGGAGATGCTCGCGTTAATATCCATAATCACAGAGAGGGATCACATGGGCAGGATGAGTGAGGAGTACCTGGCGGCACTGGCGAATGCAGGCGCGGGCGATAGGAGGCACCATGGTGCCTATCCGGGGGCGACGGCCCGATACGTCCCGAACGACGTCGCCGAGACCATAATGAACGCCTTCAACGCCCAGCCCCGGGAGGTGCCCAGCACCTTCTTCGTCTGTGCCGAGCCGGGGATGGACGTGGACGAGACGCTCGACTACGTCGCGAGCGTTACGCGCTCGGCGTCGACCAGGGTGTGCAGCCTCGACTTGCGGGGATCCTCCGATGGCGAAGCGGTCCGCAAGTTCGTGAACTTCGCGCGCGTCGCCGTCAAGAACTCCGCGACGAAGCGCGTGCTGGCGGTGTGCAAGGGGCTGCCTCCCGCTGACGAGAGCGAGCTGCAGCGGGAGCTGTCCGCGATCCGAAGGATGCGGGAGGCCGGCTGCTTCGTGGTGATCGGCATGCTTCCGGAAGCCCTCCAGCTCTCCGAGGGCCTTCCGGAAGCCACCTGCTACCGCACCCGCGACCTGCTCATGGGGCTGCCCAAGAGGCTCAGGAGGACGAACGGGCTCGCGCGCGACATGATTGCCGCGACGCACGGCATACCGCTTCTCGTTAGGACCGTGTCAAAGGTCAGGAGCCGCGACCTCGGGCACGTCGCCTCTGACCCGGGCTACGTCGAGAACCTCGGCCTCCTCGTCGCGGAGACGCTTCGTGACACCCTGATGGACGAGGAGAGGGAGGTGAGATGCGCGCTCCTGCTCCTGGGGGACGGCACGATCGAGGACCTCAGGAGGGTCCTCAGGCGCTGCGACGACGAGATTCTCGCCTCCGTGTCGTCCAACAGCCCTGTGTGCGGGCTGAAGTTGCCGGAGGGCGGGTTCCGTTGCGTCGCGACCGACACGTACGAGGGGCTGAGCGCGGTCTACGGGAGTCTCTCGCCCGTCGCCTCGGAGTTCCCCGGCACCGTGGCTGCGGTCGCCGAGGTGCTGGCGGAGAGGGGAGAGTGGAACCGCTCTGCCGTAGTGTGCAACATGGCACCGGACGGGCTGCGCCAGACGACCCTTGCGATCATGAACGCGTCCGAATTCATCGACGTCGGCGAGGCCTCCCTGGTGGCCGACGCCGTGGAGAGGGCCTCGCAGTTCGGGCTGGGGATAGCCACGCAGACGAGGGAGGCGAAGAGGGCCCTTCGGCTCCTGCGACAGGATTGCGGGAGTGTCAGGTGTCCGGCCGAAGGCTCTGCCTGCAGCGGCGTGGCGAACGGCCTTGTCTGGCCGGACTACATGGAGGAGGTCCGCGCGCTCTGCCGGGGCGTCGGCGTCGCGTCGCCGATACCGCCCTCGCGTCAGCCGCGCGGCACGGAGGCCGCCCTCTCCCACATGGCGGAGTCGCTTCGACTCCTCCTTGGCGGCAGGTTCCCGGACGCCTTCGGGGAGGCGCTCAAGGCGCGGAGCCTTCTGGCGGACAGGGACGGGTCGCTCCTCTCCGCGCTCCTCTCCGACGTCTACTACCTCTCGACGGGCATGAGCGGGGCGATGCCCACCGAGGAGGAGGCCGCCTGGCACGAGGCTTCCGCCCAGACCCTTGAGGGGAGGTCGCCCCTGCTCGCGAGCCTCCACAAGGCCGTTCCGACGGTGGTCGGCATCATGATGGGGAGGGACGTGGACAACGGTGACGTCGAGGCGCTGGCTCGCCTCCTGGAACGCAGCGGGGACGCCATGCTGAAGGCCGTCGCCTGCGTGGCGCTGACCGTCTCGGACCTCAGGAGGGGCGCCGTGATACGCGCCGGCGTCAGGCTCAACCAGGTCCGGGAGACCCTCGCCAGGCTGGGCGACCCCTCGCCCTACCTCCAGGAGTCCTGCAGGATCCTCGGCGCCCTCATCGAGGCCGAGGAGGGCGGTCCCCTGGGGGTGGACCTCAAGGAGTGCGAGGGCGGGTCGCGCGAGCTCGACCAGGTATGCGAGCTCCTGATCGACGCCGTCGGGGCGCGCTCGGTGAGCCGGGCCCCTGCGGCGGCGACCCCGCCGCGCGTCCCCAGCGGCGCCGCCTGGCTCGTCAACCTGCTCCTGAACGACTTCGGCAGGCTGTCCGAGCGCTTCTCGGCCGCCGTTCCCCCGGGCTGGAGCCGTGAGCTCGCACAGATGGGCGCGGTCGCGACCGTCGCGAGCGACCAGTCGGAGAGGAGCGTCGACGAGGCCTTGGAGGGCCTCCTCGAGCCGCTCGACGAAGCGTGCGAGGTGGACGAGGACCACGCGCTGAAGATATCGCTCCTGGGCAGGCTCTCCGTCTCCGTGGCGGGCGAGGGCGTCCCGGCTGCCTCGTTCGAGAGGAGGAGGGCGAAGGAGCTCCTGGTCCTTCTCGCGGCCGCCCCCCAGCACCAGGTGAAGAGGTACAAGATCATGGAGTCGGTGTGGCCCGACGCGGACTACGTCGCGGGTCAGCAGCGCGTCTACGAGGCGACCAGCGTGCTGAGGCACGTGATGGGCGGCAGGGTCGGGACGCGTGGGGAGGGGCCGCTGCTCACGAACCGCACGGAGCGGACCCTCTCCCTGAACCCCAAGTGCGTGATCGTGGACGTCGACGGATTCGAGCGGGTCGCCCGCAAGGCGCTCGACGGCGAGGGGGACAACAGGCTGGTGCTGGCCGCGGCGCGTCGGGCCGAGACGATCTACCAGGGGGACCTCTTCGTGCCGGCAAACGACGGCATCGGCCTGGTCGAGCAGAGGAGGCGGGAACTGAGGCGCCTGTACGCAGACGTCATGGTCGCGGGCACCCTCGCCGCGCTGAGGGTCTGCCGCACGCTCACGGCCGCGAGGTTCGCCCGGAACGCCTACGAGGCGGACGGGATGAGGGAGGATGCCATCAAGCTGCTCGTGGCCACCCTCGTGGCGACGGGCCGGGTGTCGGAGGCCGAGAAGGAGTACAAGGTCTTCTGCAACCGCGTCGTCGAGCGCACGCACAGGCCCCCATCGCGCGACCTGCGCGATGCCGTCTCGAAGCTCCTCTCGGGAGGCAGACCGAGCGTCCTGGGGATCGTGGAGCCGGAGACGGAGGTCTCGGATGACGCGCGGAGCGAGGGGGACGAGGGGGCGTGCCCCGATGCCGTCGGGGTCGAGGAGGAGCCGGGGGCGGCGTCCGCCGTCGCCGAGGAGGACGGATCCGGCGAGGCCGGGAGCGAGGCCTTCGCGCCGGACGGTGTCGCAGCGCCAGGGGAGGCCGCAGTGCCGGTCGAGGGCGGAGACGGATATGAGGAGGCCCAGGAGGAGGGCGCGGAACCGTGCGAGGGAGCGCCGGACGAGGGCTCGGGGCACCACGGGGACGACGCGCGCGAGGACGAGCCCGGCTCCGAGGAGGACGGCGAGGCGATGGGCGCGCCGGACGACGGGGCCGAGGGCTAGATTGATTGGGCATTCGATGTGGGTCCGCGGCGCATGCCGAATCCCAGGTCGATGGTGATAGAGTTGGAAGATGCACTGTTGTAGCCTCCGTGTGGACCAGCACATTGGATAAGGACAGAAGCCAATGCCAAAACTCTTTTCGAAGCTGCTCTCGCTGGGCTCCGACAAGCCCGTGAAGGAGTTCGAGCGGATAGCCTCCCATATCGACGACCTCGAACCCGACTACCGGAAGATGGACGACGCGGAGCTCAGGGGGCAGACCGCCCTCTTCAGGGAGCGCTACGCGAACGGCGAGAGCCTCGACGACATGCTCCCCGAGGCGTTCGCGGTCGTGAGGGAGGCCTCCAGGCGCACGACCGGCCTGCGCCACTTCGACGTGCAGCTCATCGGCGGCATAGCCCTGCACCGTGGCACCATCGCCGAGATGAAGACGGGCGAGGGCAAGACGCTCGTCTCGACGCTCGCGGGCTACCTCAACGCCATCCCGGGCGAGGGCGTCCACGTGGTCACGGTCAACGACTACCTCGCCAAGCGAGACAGCGAGTGGATGGGCCAGATCTACCGCTTCCTCGGCATGGAGGTCGGGATCCTCCAGAGCGGCATGGGGCTCGCGGCCAAGAAGCCGGCCTACCGGGCGGACGTCACGTACGGCACGAACTCCGAGTTCGGCTTCGACTACCTGCGCGACAACATGGTCACGCGAGCCGAGCAGCGCGTGCAGCGAGGCCACCACTACGCGATCGTGGACGAGGTCGACTCGATCCTCATCGACGAGGCGCGCACGCCGCTGATCATCTCCGGTGCCGGCACCAGGTCCGCGAGCACGTACAAGGACTTCGCTCGCGCCGTCCGCGGGCTCGTCGCGGACGTCGACTACGAGATGGACGAGGCCAAGCACACGATCGCCGCGACGGAGTCGGGCCTCGAGAAGATCGAGCGCGCGCTCGGCATCGACGACATCTACGCCGACATGTCCGGCCAGCTCGTCAACCACCTCCAGCAGGCCCTCAAGGCCGAGTACATGTTCCACCGCGACCAGCAGTACGTCGTCCTGGACGGCGAGGTGAAGATCGTCGACGAGTTCACCGGCCGCATCATGGAGGGCAGGCGCTACTCCGAGGGCCTCCACCAGGCGATCGAGGCCAAGGAGGGCGTGCTCATCCGCGAGGAGAACCAGACGCTCGCCACGATCACGCTGCAGAACTACTTCAGGCTCTACGACAGGCTCTCCGGCATGACCGGTACGGCCATGACCGAGGACGCGGAGTTCCGCGAGATCTACAACCTGCCCGTGACGGTCATCCCGCCCAACAGGCCCGTCATCCGCAAGGACCACGACGACCTCGTCTATCGCGACATCAAGAGCAAGTTCAACGCCGTGGTCGACGACATCGAGGGGCGGCATGCCAAGGGCCAGCCCTGCCTGGTGGGCACCGTCTCCATCGAGAACTCCGAGCGCCTCTCGAGGCTCCTCTCCAAGAGGGGCATCAAGCACAGCGTCCTCAACGCCAAGTACCACGAGCGCGAGGCGCAGATCGTGGCCCAGGCGGGCCGCGAGGGCGTGGTCACCATCGCGACGAACATGGCCGGCCGCGGCACGGACATCCTGCTCGGCGGCAACCCCGACTTCATGGCCGACGACATGCTGAGGGAGCAGAACATCGACCCGGCGGAGGCCCCCGCGGAGGTGCGCGCGGCCGCGCTCGAGAGGGCGAGGAAGATCTGCTCGGAGGAGCGCGAGCGCGTGAGGGCTGCCGGCGGACTCGCCGTGATCGGCACCGAGCGCCACGAGAGCCGGCGCATCGACAACCAGCTGCGCGGACGCTCCGGCCGTCAGGGCGACCCCGGCGAGACGCAGTTCTACCTCTCGCTCGAGGACGACCTTATGAGGCTGTTCGCCGGCGACAGGATGGACCGCATCGCCGCCATGATGGAGCGCTACGACATGCCCGACGACATGCCGATTCAGGCGAAGATGGTCACGAAGGCCGTGGAGGGCGCCCAGCGCAAGGTCGAGGAGATCAACTTCTCCATGCGCAAGAACGTACTCGACTACGACGACGTCATGAACAAGCAGCGCCAGGTCATCTACGAGGAGCGCAACAAGATCCTGGACGGCAAGGACCTCACCGAGCACGTGAGCGAGGTCACCCGCGAGACCGTGCAGCGCGAGGTCGAGACCTACTGCCCGGCCGAGGGCGACCCGGAGGAGTGGGACGTGCAGGGTCTCCTCAAGTGGCTCGGTGGCCTCACGGGAAGGCCGGTCGACCTCGTGGAGGTCGACCGCGACGACGACCCGGAGGACGTCGTGGACAGGGTCGACGAGTTCGTCGAGGAGTGCTACGCGGAGAAGACCGAGCGCCTCGGCGACAAGCTCATGCACGAGCTCTCGACGCAGGTCATGCTGCGCGTGATCGACACCAGGTGGATGGCCTACCTGCAGGAGATGGACTATCTCAAGACCGGCATCGGCCTGCGCGGCTTCGGCCAGCGCGACCCGCTCGTGGAGTACAAGAGCGAGGCGTACGCCGCCTTCACCACGCTGGTCGACACCATGTACGAGGACTTCCTCCGCACCATCCTGCGCATCGAGGTCGTGGTCAAGGCCCCGGCGCCCCAGGCGGGGGAGGAGTCCGAGGAGCTCAGGGGCGCCCGCTACTCGGGTCCCGCGGAGGTGGACGGCGACCAGGGCGCCGAGCGCGCGGGGAGGCGCGCCGTCGCGAGCGGGAAGGCCGCCGCGCAGCCGGGCGCGGGCAAGCCCGCGACCTACCGCAAGGCCGACCACGACCCGTACGCCGGCGTCGGCAGGAACGACCCCTGCCCGTGCGGGAGCGGCAAGAAGTTCAAGAACTGCCATGGCAGGAACCGATAGCATGGCGGACGTCACGACAGAGACGCTCGAGGCGCTCTCGGCCAGGCTTAAGGAGGTGGAGGGCTACCTCCACGCGGACGACCTCCGCTCGGACGTCGAGTCGCTCGAGCGGCAGAGCGCCCTGCCGGGGTTCTGGGACGACGCCGAGAGCGCCAGCAGGACAATGGCCGACATCACGCGCATGAAGGAGGACCTCGCGAGCATCGGGCGCGCCCGCGCCCTACTCGGCGACGCCGAGGCGGCCTTCGAGCTGGGCAGCGAGACGGAGGACCCCGACCTGCTCGAGGAGGCGGGCTCCTGCGTGGCGAAGCTCGAGGAGAGCCTCGCGGAGCTCGAGCTGTCGAGCTGGTTCACCGGCGAGTTCGACCACGGCGACGCCATCGTCAACATCACGCCCGGCCAGGGCGGGCTCGAGGCCCAGGACTGGTGCGCGATGCTCCTGCACATGTACCTGCGCTACTTCGAGCGCAGGGGATGGAAGGTCACGGTCAACGACGCCCCCACCGCCGAGATCATCGGCATCGACCGGGCGACCTTCACGGTCTCCGGCAAGAACGCCTACGGCATGCTCCGCGCGGAGCAGGGCGTCCACCGCCTCGTGCGCATCTCGCCGACCGACGAGAAGAAGCGCCGCCAGACGACCTTCGCCGGCGTCGAGGTCCTGCCGGTCCTCCCTGACGACGTTGAGGTGGACGTGGACCCCAAGGACCTGAGGGTGGACGTCTACCACGCGACGGGCCACGGCGGCCAGGGCGTCAACACCACGGACTCCGCGGTCCGCATCACGCACCTCCCCACGGGAATCGTGGTCACCTGCCAGAACGAGCGCAGCCAGCTCCAGAACAAGGAGATCGCGATGGGCATCCTGCGCAGCCGGCTCTACGAGCTGGAGCTGCAGAAGCGGGAGGCGGCGCTCGACGAGCTCAGGGGTCCCAAGCAGGACATCGGCTTCGGGAGCCAGATCAGGAGCTACGTGCTCTACCCCTACCAGATGGTGAAGGACCTGCGCACGGGGGTGGAGACGGGCAACGTGGAGGCGGTGCTCGAGGACGGCGACCTCGACCAGTTCGTGATCGCCTACCACCGCTGGATGGTCAACGCAGACCGCTCCCTCCCGGCCGCTGACTGAGGGCCCAGGGGCGGGGCCGCCCCCGGCGGGCCCGCCGGCCTTTGCAGTATGTGTAGGGATGCGTCCCCGCCGCGTCCGGCTGGCGGGGAATTCCACTATGCTTTTTCACCGTACCGCTCCCGAAAGAGAATAGGAGCTTTCGTGGCAACCCATTTCCGCAGCAACGAGCGGCCCGGGGAGGACGAGGCCCAGGCCGTCGAGGCCGAAGGCACCGCGGGCGTCGAGGCTCCCGCCGCCCCCGGCGAGGGGACGAGCGCGGCCGCCGCGCCCGACGTCGCCGGTGCCGGCGCGGACTCCGCTCCGGACCCCGTGCACGTCGTGACCGCCAAGACCGACATCGCCCCCGTGGACGCGCCGAGCGCCAACCCAACGCCGAGCGTCTACGACCCCCTGCGCGGCGACGACGTGGCGGTGGTTCCGCACACCGGGACCCCCACCATCTCGTTCCGCAACGTGACCCTCATCTATCCCGCCCAGCCCAACAAGCCGGCGCTCGACGACATCTCCCTGGACATCTACCCGGGCGAGTTCGTCTTCGTCGTCGGCCACTCCGGCTCGGGCAAGTCGACCTTCCTGCGCCTCCTCACCCGCGAGATCCGCGCGACCAAGGGCCAGGTGCTCGTCGCCGGCCAGGACCTCACGAAGATGCGCAACTGGAAGGTCCCCTACCTGCGCCGTCAGATCGGCACCGTGTTCCAGGACTTCAAGCTCCTGCCCGACAAGACGGTCTACGGCAACGTTGCCTTCGCGCTCGAGTGCATCGGCAAGCCCAAGTCCGTCGTGAAGGCCCAGGTCCCGGAGGTCCTGCGCCTCGTGGGCCTCGCGGAGAAGATGGACAACTACCCCGACCAGCTCTCCGGCGGCGAGCAGCAGCGCGTCTCCGTCGCCAGGGCCATGGTCAACCGACCGCCGCTTCTGGTGTGCGACGAGCCGACGGGCAACCTCGACCCCGCCATCTCGCTCGGCATCATGAAGTTGCTCGACCGCATCAACCGAACCGGGACCACCGTCGTCATGGCGACGCACGACCGCGAGATGGTCGACTCCATGCGCAGGCGCGTCATCGCGCTCGAGGCGGGTCACGTGGTTCGCGACCAGGAGAGAGGTGGGTACGGCTTCTATGGTTCCCTCTAACTTTGGCTATTCGGTCCGCGAGGCGACCCATCACATCCACAGGAACTGGTCGACGTGCCTCGGCGCCATCGTCACGATCTTCCTCTCCCTGTTCGTGATCGGCGTCTTCGTGCTCGGCAGCGTCCTCATCGGCAACATGGTGGGCGACGTCGAGGACCGGGTCACCATCCAGGCGTTCCTCTCCGACTCCGCCGACCAGGCTGCCGTCGACGCCTTCCAGGCGAAGGTCTCCTCGTGGGACAACGTTCAGTCCGTCACCTACAAGAGCAAGGACGAGGCGCTCCAGGAGTACCGCGAGACCATGTCCAACCGCAACGCCGAGGACGCGGTGGCGGCCCTCGACGGCGAGAACCCCGTCCCCGCCTCGCTCGTCATCAAGATGACCGAGCCCGAGCAGGTCGAGTCGGTCGCGAACAGGATCATCGACGACCCCGACTTCGCGAGCATCGCCGACGACCCCGGCAACACCTCCGCCTCCGTGCAGTACGGGCGCGAGACGGTCGAGCGCCTCTTCAGCGTCACCGCCTGGGTGCGCGTGGCTGCCGTCGTCCTCGTCCTGCTGCTCACCTTCGTGGCCTTCGTCTTCATCAACAACACGATCAGGCTGGCCATCTCCGCCCGCAGGCGCGAGATTGCTATCGAGCGCCTGGTGGGCGCCTCCAACGGCTTCATCAGGGGGCCGTTCATCGCCGAGGGCGCGCTCGAGGCGATCATCGGCTCGATCCTCGCGATCATCGTCCTGCACCTCGGCGCCAGCTACATGCTGCCCCAGCTGTCCAACAGCCTGCAGTTCCTGAGCTTCGAGCTCTCGCCGTCCGTCATGTTCCAGACCTACGGCATACTGTTCGTGATCGGCGTCGTCATCGGCCTGTTCGGCTCCGCCATCGCCATGAGGCGCTACCTCAAGGTGTAGGCTCGCTTGCAGGACCGAGAATCACTAGTGACCTGGG
>JAZHSQ010000061.1:0-10597 GCA_036454645.1 Olsenella sp.
CTGCTCTTTCGTGGTCGGGTGGACTGGATTCGAACCAGCGACCCCTTGACCCCCAGTCAAGTGCGCTACCAAACTGCGCCACCACCCGGATGCACCGCGCTCATGCGGCGGTGTCTAATGTAGCACCCGGCGTGGCCCGTGGCAAGCTCCGCGAGAAGGCAGTCCCGACGTCCGCGGGCCACCGGGCTCCCTGCGGGCGGCAGGTCCTTCTCCCCTGGCCCTCGCCTAGTACTGGGAGCCCGGGATGTAGCCGACCTTGTCGAAGTACGTGAGGTCGCTGAGACGGACGTCCTCCCCGGGCTTGGTGGCGTTGTACATCTTGCCGTCGCCGGCGTAGATGCCCACGTGGTTGCCGCCGCTCGTGATGATGACGTCGCCGGGCTGCATGTTGTCGAAGTCCGTGTGCCAGGTGCCGTCGCTCTGGGCGGAGCTCATCATGTCGTAGGTGGTGCGTCCGCGCGAGCCGCCGTAGACGAGGTTGACGAACCCCGAGCAGTCCGTGCCGGAGATGCTGGAGCCGCCGTAGACGTAGGGCGTGCCGAGGTAGGAGTTGGCGCGCTCGAGCCAGGAGCCGCCCGAGGAGCCGCCGCGCGAGCCCGTGGAGCCGCCGCTGCCAGAAGCGGAGCCGCCAGAGGGCTGGCCTGCTCCCGACCCCGCGACGGCGCTCGCGTCTCCGCCGCCAGCGCTGACGGCGGAGACGGTCGTGGAGATGGCCGCGTCGCCCTGAATCTTGGAGTAGTCTCCCGTCGACTCGGCCTGGCGGTAGTTCGCCTGCGCCACGGAGGAGACGGCGTTGAGCAGCGTGTCCGCCACCACGCCCTGGCTCGTCGTCTGGATGCCCTCGCTCGCGGCGCGGCTCTGGACCTCGTCGGCGATGGCCTGCTTGACGTCCTCGGGGAGCGAGTTGTAGTAGGACTGGACCTCGGCGAGCTTGGAGGAGTACTCGTCCGCCACCCTCTGGGCGTCCGCAACCGCCTGCTCGGCCGCGGCCTCGCGGGCGTCCAGCTCGCACTTCTCCGCGTAGAGCTGGTCGCTCAGCGCCTTGGTCTGCTCGAGCGTGCTCATGTCGCTCTGGTTGACCTTGGAGAGGTAGTAGACGTTGCTCACGAACTGCTCGAAGCTGTCCGAGCTCAGGATGACGTCCAGCATGGTGGTGTTGCCGTCCATGTAGCTGGCGCGCATGCGCTCGGAGAGGCGGCCCCTCACCTCGTCGTAGCGCGCCTGGGTCTCGTCGATCTCCTGCTGCTTCTGCGAGATCTGGCCCTTGATGCCCTCGAGGTCCTCGGAGCTCGTGGAGAGTGCGGTCTGGTAGTCCGAGAGGCTCTGCCCGTACGCGTCGAGCGACGAGCGCGCGGAGTCGAGGTCCTCAGCGAGCGCGCAGGTGGGTGCTATGCCAGCCGCGATGATGGCCGCCGCCGAGATGGAGACGACGAGCCGCTTGCCGAAACGCATGGATGCGCCTTTCTCCTTGCCTGCATATGACCCAATCCTAATACACCTGAAGGAAGGCCAAGAAAACACCACGGGCCGCCCAGGCCGGCTGGCGGCTGGGCGGCCCGTGCAAGCGGTCCGGGATGCGGGGCGAGGGAGCGCGGCTGCGCGGCGCCCCTGTGGGCTAGTGGACGTCGATGAGGGTGTAGACCTCCTGCGGGTACTCCTTTGCGATCTCCTCGCGGGGGTTGAGGTAGCACAGCTCCAGGATGAAGGAGAAGCCCACGATCTTGGCGCCCGTCTGCTCGATGAGCTTGGCCGTGGCGACGGCGGTGCCGCCGGTGGCCACGAGGTCGTCCACGATGAGGACCTTGTCCTCCGGGCCCATGCTGTCCTTGTGGACCTGCAGCTCGTCGGTGCCGTACTCGAGCGCGTACTCCTGGGAGTAGACCTCGCGCGGCAGCTTGCCCGGCTTGCGCGCGGGGACGAAGCCAGCGCCCAGGCGGTAGGCCACGGGGGCGCCCACGAGGAAGCCGCGTGCCTCTGCGCCCACGACCTTGGTGATGCCGGCCTTCATGAAGTGGTCCGCGATCTGGTCGATCGCGGCGGCCAGGCCCTGCGGGTCCGCGAGCAGGGGCGTGATGTCCTTGAAGATGACGCCGGGCTCCGGGTAGTCGGGGATGTTCACGATGAGGTTCTCGAACTCGAAGTTGGACAAGGGTCTTCCTTTCTCTGGGTTGGCGTGCGTCCTGCTCGTCTGGTGCAAGGCCTACCCGACGCTGTGCCATGCCTGCCGCCGGGCGGCCCCGGGATGGGCCGAGCCCTATCTGGCGTCCGGCCCGTCGTGCGGGCTCTTGAGCCTCCGGCGTATGAGGGTGTCCCTGACGGCGTCCGTCAGGGCGAGCATGTTGTTGAGGGCGTTCTCGAACTGCTGACGCTGCTCGGGCGTCTCCTCCGCCTCCACGCCGCCGCCCCGGCGCGCGCCGAACGAGACGAGGGCCTGCTCGAACATGCCGCTCTCGCGGTTGGCCGCCTGCACGTACCAGCGCAGGTTCTTGGGCTGGATGCCGAAGCGGCCGAGCTCGTTGCAGGCGCGGATGAGGGCGAAGTCGCGCCCGTCCACGAGGTCGCGACCGCGGGGGGAGCGACGCATCGTGATGACGCCCGCCTCGGAGAGCTGGCGCACGAAGCTCACCGGCACGCCGATGAGCTCCGGGACGTGGCTGATGGGGTGGAACTTGTCCACCACGTCCTGGGAGTCGACGTCCGCGACGACCGTCTGCGAGGCCGGGAGGGGGCCGACCTCGCCCGCAGGGGCCGCGGGGGCGGCGTCCACGCGGTTGAGGGAGTCCAGCAGCGAGGGCTCGCCGGCGTCCGCCTTCTCGAGCTCCTCCCTGATGACCTGCAGCGGGAGGAAGCGGTTCTTCTGGAGGTAGAGGATGGCCTCGAGGCGCCGGATGTCGTGCTGCGAGTAGAGCCGGTAGCCGCCGGAGGTGCGCGACGGCGTGAGCAGGCCCTCGTCCTCAAGGTAGCGCACCTTGGAGACGGAGAGGTCGGGGTACTCGGCCTGGAGCCGCTTCACGACCTTGCCGATTGTCACGTATCCGGCGTCGGGCATGTCTCTACGCGCCCGTCTCGACCCTCTTGGGACGGCGGTTGGTGTGGAAGATCATCCGGAAGGTGCCGATCTGAATCGTGGAGCCGTCCTTCAGCAGCGCCTTGTTGACGATGGCGCCGTCCACCCAGGTGCCGTTGAGGGAGCCCAGGTCCTCGATGGAGGCGTAGCCGGAGGCGATGCCGGTGAGGTCTATGTGGGCGTGCTTGCGCGAGACCGTCATGTCGTTGAGGAAGACGCTGTTCTTGGGGTCGCGCCCCAGGGTGATGTCGTTCTCGTCCAGCTCGAAGACCTGGCCGGTCGAGGGCCCCTTCACGATGGTGAGGGTCGGGTGTACCAGGGCGTTCTCGCCCATGAGATCGGGGACCGTGGAATCCGCGGAGGGCATGCGGAATATCTCGGTCGCCCCCATGTTGTCCTTGTTGCTCGGCATGACGTGGCTCCCCTCAAAATTTGCGTACTGAATCAATAATAGCGCTATCGGCAGGCGACGAAGTCCATTTCTATGCGGGCGGACATCGGCAGGTCGCTCACCTCGACGACCGTGCGCGCCGGGCCGGGGGTGCCGAAGCGCCTCCCCAGGACCTCGTCGACGGCGTCGGCGTAGTCGAGGTCGGTGAGGTAGACGGTGATCGACGCCACGTCGGTGAGGGAGCAGTCCACCTCCTGCAGGAGCTTCTCGAAGATGTCGCAGATGCGCTCGGCCTCGGCGACCGGGCCTCCGGGAACGAGCGCGTCCGGGTTCCGGGCGTCCCTGCCGACCTGGCCGGACGAGAAGATCAGCCTGCCGGCCGTCGTCCCCTGGGAGTAGCTTCCGAGGGCGTCCGGGACGTCCGCGGCGCTTATCGCGTACTTCATGCGTCACCTCGTTGCGTAGGGGCACCGCCGGGCCCGCTGCCTCGGCCGTGCCAGACCAGATTCTTCCACATGTCCGCCCTACGCGAGCCCGCGGGCGCCCACGAAGTCCATCTGCGGGCGCGCGATCCCGGCGGCCACCAGATCGCGCGCGGCCAGGGGCCCCTCGGGGCCGCCGTCGAGCCAGGATGCCCACGGGACGCGGGCAACGAGGTGGTGGCGGAGGGCCTCTTCGCCCACGGGCGCGAGGCTCTCGAAGGAGAGGAGGCTCCTCCAGACGGTGCGCGCGCTGTCGGGGGGCACGAGCAGCAGGTAGGCGGGGCCGGCCACGGCGGGGCGTCCGGCGTGCGCGACGCCCGTGGCCGCACCGCGGCCGGAGGCGGCCGCCGTGGGGACGGGGTCCACGCGGGCGACGAGGGAGGCGATCCTGCCGTCGAGCGCGATGCTGCGGACCTGGCCACGCGCGGGGAGCACGGCGCCCTCGGGCAGGTAGTCGGAGGCGATGGCCGTCGCGTCCGCGCCCGCGAGCAGGAGCGGCACGAGCGAGCCCGTGACGTTCTCCGCCACGAGGTCGCGGTAGGGCTCCACCCCGCCGCTCTCGACGTTGGCGAGGAAGGTGAGCCAGGACGCGAGGAGCTGGGAGCGCGGGGAGGCGTCGAGCACGGCGAACTCCTCGTCGCCCGTGCGCGCGAGCAGCGGAACGGAGGCGAGGCGCCCGTCCCCCATGAGGACGCACTCGAAGGCGCACTCCCCCACCGCCAGCTCGCGTCCGGCGAAGGCCGCGTGCGCGAAGCCCGTCGCGGCCGGTCCGCTGAAGAGCAGGCACGCCATGCCGGAGAGGTCCGAGAGCGCCGTCCCGCGCTCGAGCGCCGCGAGCTCGCCGGAGCCGTCGCCGTAGGCGCTCGGGACGGGCGGCCTCGATGCGAGCCGGTCCCCGAAGGTCGCGCTCAGCAGGAGGTGCTCCTCGTAGAGGACGGAGATGCGCGCCGAGCCGGGCGCGCGCGAGAAGTCGCGCTCTTGTGACATGGACGATCGCCTCGCAGGTAGTGAAGGATGTGGATGGGTGCACGCCGGCACCGGGCCGCTCCGGACCCGCGGTCCTTCTCGCCCGCCGGGCGAGCGCGCCGAGACCGGCGCTGCGGTGGCGGGAGCGGGTCCTTATCGCCCGGCGCTAGCTGGTGGCGTAGGTGGTCTCGGCGAAGAGCGGCAGCGAGAAGAGCGGCCAGGACGAGCGCCGCACGAGGCGCGAGGCGCCCAGGACGACGCTGCCGAGGGTGCGGCCGGACTGCTCCCACGTGGAGGCGCCGGTGAGCTCGTCGGCCTCGAGGAGCGAGCCCGCGTAGAGCCGCGTCGTGGTGTAGGAGAGGTAGCCGCCGTCGGGCCAGACGGAGAAGGTCTCGTCGAGCTTGGGCGACTCGACCACCTTGAGGCCGAGGTCGTAGGCGTAGGGGTGCAGCCCCAGCGTCCAGTCCGCGCGGGCGACCAGGCGCTGCTGGTAGGTCTGGTAGGCCCAGTCCATGAGGCTGCGCGTGTCCGTGAAGCGGCCCTCGTCGGTGGTGCAGCCGAGCACGGCGGTGAACAGCTGCACGTTGTTGCGCTCGCTTGCGCCGAGGAAGGTCGTGCCGGTCGAGACCTTGCCGGTCTTGATGCCGCGCATGCCCGGGTAGACGCCCATGAGCTCGTCGGTCGAGTAGAGCCGCTGCGTCGTGCCGTTGACGGTGACCACGGTCGAGGTCTGGTGGACCATCTGCGAGATGAGCGGGTAGTTCTCGAAGGCGTAGCGGGCCATCTTGACGAGGTCCTCGGCGCACGAGTAGTGGGCGTCGTCCTCCAGGCCGTGGCTGTTCACGAAGTGCGTGTGCGTCATGCCGATCTCCTGCGCCTTCGCGTTCATGAGCTCGACGAAGGCCTGCTCGGAGCCGGCGACGTTGACGGCAACGTTGTAGGCCGCGTCGTTGGCGGAGTAGACGAGCATGGCGTTGAGCAGCTCGCGGAAGGTGGGGGTGTCGGTCTCGACGTAGCCGGCCGCCTGCGCATCCCCGCCGAGGTTGGCGTCGGTGATGGTGCAGACGTCGTCCAGGGACTTGCCGGAGTCGAGCGCCACGATGGCGGTCATGACCTTGGTGATGGAGGCCATCGGGAACTCCTGGTCGGCGTTCTTGGAGAAGAGCACGTTGCCCGCCTGGTCCACCACGATGGCAGCCTGAGCCTCGGTGAGCGTGGGCTCGGCCTGCGCGCCCTCCGCGGCGAGGGCGCGCGCGGGGGCGACGGCGCCGAGGGCACAGAGGAGCGCGAGGGCGAGGAGCGCCGCGCGGGCGGCGTGCGGCGCCATGGCGCTACGGCGGTCCTGGCCGGAGGTGCGCAGCATGCTAGCGCCCCTCCCGCTTCTCGATTGCGTCGCGCCTGATCTGGAGCCCCTCGCGCGTGTAGATGTAGGCGGTTATCGTCGAGCAGACGATGCCGGCGTACACGAAGACGATGCCGAGCGCGGCGGGCTGGGAGTTGAGGAAGGGCAGCCAGGAGACGTCGACCAGGCCCAGGGGCGCAAGCTGCGGCACGCCGAGGAGCAGGTCCACGAAGCCGAACATGAGCAGCGCCGTCGTCACCTTGCCGATGTAGACGACGTCCACGGGGCGCTTGCGGTAGCGCTGGAGCGCGAGCGCGCCGATCCCCAGGTAGACGTCGCGGCCGATGACGAAGACCGCCACCCAGATGGGGAGCTCGCCGGTGATCATGAGGCCCAGCACGCCCGTGAAGAGCAGCACGCGGTCCATGATCGGGTCCATGATCTTCCCGAGCCAGCTCACGGTCTGGGTCCGGCGGGCGACCTGGCCGTCGAGGAAGTCCGTCAGCGCCGCGATGGCGTAGCAGCAGAGGGCGACCAGGCGGTTCTCGTGGCTCACGAAAAGGACGAGGAACACCACCGTGAGGACGAAGCGGCAGACCGTGATCACGTTCGCCACGGTGAGGACCTTGTGCGAGGGGTTGTCGGAGGTGCCGACCGGGGCCGTCGTGGTTCCGGCCCTCTGGGATTCCGCGGCGTCCGGGGCGACCATCTGCTTGATGGTGGAGGTCGCCTTGTCTTTCTTGGAGCTCATGAAGGCCTTTCGTTGCGTCTGCAGATGCATACAGCTTGGTATCTTATCCCATCGGCACGCGCTTATCCCGGCTTCACGCCGAATCCGGGTCGCCCGCCGCGGGCCGGTGGCGCGACGGAGGGCCTCGAAGGACGAGGGCGCACGAGGCCGCGGGGGAGGTCGCGGGAGCGACGACGACCGGGTCTCGGGCGGCCGCGGAACGCCGACGATCGGGTCTCGCTGAGCCTCGGGCGACCGCGGAACGCCGACGATCGGGTCTCGCTGAGCCTCGGGCGACCCCGTCGCAACTCCTGGGATGGGATTGTGCAATTCAGGAGGTTGTGGACGGATTCCGAGGCGCCCGCGGAGTGGTGCGAGCGTGGTAATCCGCGTTTGCCCAGGATTGCGTGGGCTGCGAAGTCGTCCCGACGCGTTTCCCGGACTTTGGGCAAGCACGGACGGCGTGCCACCCGTCCCTAACTTGCGGAAATGCACAATCCCGTTTGAGAATTGCGCCGAGGCCGCATGGGCGGGGTTCGGGCGGGGTTCGGACGCCGCGCAGGGCAGCCGCCGACGCAGTACGCCGGGGGCGCCGCGCAAGGGCAGCCGCCGGCGGTCTGCGTCGCCGGCGGCTGCCCTGCGACTTGGCGGCTACTCTGTGCGCCTGAGCACGCTCGCGAGCACGCATCCCCTCGAGCTGGGCAAGAAGGAGCAGGACATCCCGTCGTCGGCGCCCTGCTCGATCCGGATGCCGCCCTCGAGGCCGCGCTCGGTCGGAACCCACGCGATCCGCCCGTTCCTGGCACGCGCGCGCATGACGAGACCGTCCTCCTCGAGCCAGCGGTAAGCCTCGGCGGGGTCCACCTCGGCGATCACGCTGCCCGTCCGGCGCAGCTCACGGAGAAGCTCCTCCAGCGAGAGGCGTCCCCCGGCACGACCGGACGACCCCGCGGTCACCGCGGGTCCGAAGGCTCCTCCCGCCGTTGCGCCCGTAACGTCGCCGGCTCCACGGGCGGTTGCGTCGCCGTATCCACGGGCGGTCGCGTCGCCGCCCGCGCCGGCAGCTAGCCTGGGGGTGCCGGCGGCAGATGCGGGGGCTTCCGGGCCGTGGCCGGCCGCGCCGGTCGCGTCGACGGCCGCGGAATCCGCGGCGGCATCGTGCGCCGAGGCGGCTGCGACATCGTCCGCCTCGGTGTCGTCGTGCATGGAGCTGGCCGGCTCACCGAGCGACGTGTCGGCGACTACGCCAGCAGTTGCGCTGCCGGCCTCGTCGCGGTCGTCCAAAGGCGCGCCTGCGTCGCTCGGGCCGTCCTCGAGGGAGGCGTGCGCCGCGAGCTGCACGAGGGACCTGCCGGGCGTGCCCGTGGCGCCGGCGACCCAGCCCGTGTCGCAGAAGAGCGCGAGGCAGTCACTCGCCGCAGCGCTCGCGGCGGCGAGGATGGCGTCGACGCCTCCGAAGTAGCGCTGCTCGATGCCGGAGACGGAGTCGGCCATCGAGAGCGCGACGACGGGGGACCTGCGGGAGCCGAGCTCGCGCACGGTCCTGACCTCGCACCTGCGGGAGACTTCGGGTCCCGCGGAGAGCAGCTCCTCCTCGATGAGGTGGCGCTGGGCCGTGAAGGGCGTCAGGACGAGCACGGGCCTCGCGGGCCGCTCGCCGAGGGCGCCGCGCGCATCCCGGCCACCCTCCGCGTCACGGCTGGGAGCGGCGGGCGCGGCGGTGCGCCCCGGCTCATCGAGGGCCGCTACGGAGCCGAGGTTCTCCTCCACCCAGCGGACGAGGGCCTTGGCCTCGTTGGGGTTGTTGAGGCTGTTGCCGACCGAGCGCGCGTCGGACCTGACCCGGTGCACCTGGAGGGGCGGCAGGGGCCGCGCGCCCGCCTGGGCCTGCTGACCAGCGGAGTCCAGCGCGGGCGCGTCGGGGCCGCCGGCGGGGACGGCCCCCTCCGAGCCGTAGAAGGCGTCGGCCCGGAAGGAGCGGATGTCCCAGGGCGCGGCATCGAGGCAGGTGACCCTCTCGTGGATCACGGAAGGCGTCCTGCCGGCGCAGGCGGTGGCGCAGCCGAGCAGCGTCGAGGGTGCGGACGCGCTGAGTCGCTCGGCGACGAGCTCGTCGTAGTCCTCGGGCGCCATGCACAGCGCCCCGATGCCGTGGTCGGTCGCCGGGTCGAACTCCCACTTGGGCCTGAGCCCGCACGGGTCCCCGAGCACGACCGCGCGTCGCGAGAGCGCGAGGCAGGCGAGCCCGCGCGGCGCCTGCATGCGCTCGGAGCCCACGGTGACGAGGAGGTCGATTGGGTCGGCGACCGAGGAGCTGGCGAAGCGGGCGGGCACCTGCTGGTAGGCGACCACCTCGCACCAGGAGAAGTCCCTGCCGGCCTCGAACGCGCGCGCCTCGAAGAGGTGCAGCGCGAGCCAGAACTCGACCTCGCGGACCGTCGCGTCGAGCGCCCGCTCGAGCCTCATCGGCGTGAGGTTGTCCGACCCGAAGAGCGCGTTCAGCATGGCGCGCTCGCCGGAGTCGAGCCGGCAGGCGTCCGAGATGGCGTCGACGAGCTCGGTGCAGACCGTGCCGTAGGCCGAGTGCTGGCGGATCTGCAGGTCGAGCCTGGCGGCCTCCTGGTTGGCGAGGCGGATCTTCTCCTCGAGCTCGGCGATCTCCGCGCGGTAGGCGTGGCAGACGTCGTCGAGGTTGGCGTAGGTGCGCGCGATCTTCTCGCCCGGCTCCGCCTTGGAGGCGATGATGCCGCGCTGCGACGCGAGCCCGGAGGAGAGGACCTTCTTGCGCGGCGGGTTGCTCTTGAGCAGGCCGGTCCAGAACTCGAGCCGGCCGTTGGCCCACAGCAGCTCGCGGCGGAGCTTCGCCAGCGAGAGGAGGCCGTCGGCCTGCTTGGCCACGAGGTCGCTCGCGAGCTGCATCTCGCGGTAGGCGTCGACGAGCTCGCAGCGGACCTGGTCGATCCTGCGGAGGCGCTGGCCGATGACCATGGCCGCGTTGGCGACCGAGAGGGGCCTCGTGCCGAGGGCCTTCTCCACCTCGTCGAGGTAGGACATCTCGCGCAGGCGGCGCGACCACTCGGCCCTGCGGCCGGGGACCCAGGGCGTGGCGAGCCTGCTCGAGCCCGTGCCGAGGTAGCGCGAGACCTGCCGGCTCAGGTCCTCGCGCCAGCTCGCGTCAGGGGCGGCGAGGACGATGCGGGGCAGGTCCGCGCCGCGGACGGCGGCGTCCGTGACGGCGGCGCAGGCGAGGGCGCAGGCGAGCTTGCTCGCGCACTCCCCCATGGGCGCCTCCACGACGCCCAGGTGCCAGGGCAGGCCCGCCGAGAGCGCCGAGATGGCGCGGTAGGCGTCGTCGGGCATGCCGGAGAGGGCGCGGATGCTGCCGCGCCTGTCCTTGATGCGGTCGAAGACGGCCTCCGCGAGGTCTGGCACGTGCTCCGGGAGCTCGGGCGCGCCCTGGCGGCGGAGCACCTCCTCGAGGGCGGCGGGGCGCGGCATCGAGGAGCGGCGGCGCGCCGCGAAGACCTCCGAGGGGATGGCGGAGCCGTCGAGCGTGAGGATGGCCTTGATGCAGCAGTTCCTGCCGTCGACCGAGCATGGCGCGCTCGCGAGGTAGGCC
>JAZHSQ010000062.1:0-10021 GCA_036454645.1 Olsenella sp.
CGAGGCGGGAGCCCCGTCCTCTCCCGTTTCTCCCGGAGCCGCCCTACCGGGCGCCGGGCGCGCACAAAAGGAGAGCGCCCCCGCAGGCAAGGCCTGTGGGGGCGCTCAATCGTTGCAATGGTGCGGGCGAAAGGACTTGAACCTTCATGAGATTGCTCTCATACGGACCTGAACCGTACGCGTCTGCCAATTCCGCCACGCCCGCGTGAGCACATATCCTACTACTATCCCTGGGGAAAGTGCAAGGACAATCTTAGGGCAATCTTTTTCTGTACAATGGCCTCTCCGATGGCCCCTCGGGGGAGCCCCTCGGAGGGCCATCGCGAGGCGCCGGCCGCACGCATGCCGGCGCGACCGAGGGAGCCGCCGTGCGCAACGCAACGAGATCAGACCAGGACACGCGGGCCTCTGGGACCCCCACGCCAGACGCCGTCGCGCCCGCGCAGCGCGCGGGCGGCGGGGCGCGCATGCTCCTCGGGCGCTACCGCGTGCTCTCGACCAACGACGAGGGCGGCTTCGGCACGGTGAGCACCTGCTGGGACACGCGCCTGCAACGGCGCGTCGCCATCAAGCGCATGCCGCTGACCGTCTCCGAGGGGGCCGTCCCCTCCTCGACCCTCGAGGAGGCCCTCGGCGAGGCCAGGACCTCGAGCATGCTCTCCCACCCCAACATCGTCACCGTCTACGACTTCGAGACGGACGCCCAGAGCTCCTACCTCGTCATGGAGTACGTGGACGGCCTGAACCTCCAGGAGCTCCTCGGTCGCGTGGAGGGGGGCGTCCTCACCTTCGACGAGTGCGCCCACGTGCTGGAGAGCGTGGGGTCGGCCCTCGAGTTCGCGCACGAGAACGGCGTCCTGCACCTCGACATCAAGCCGGCGAACATCATGATCTCGCGCGACGGCACCGTGAAGCTGGCCGACTTCGGCATGGCCTCGCTCGCCTCGGCCGCCGGCTTCGAGGGCGCGCGAGGCGGCACCGTGGGGTACATGCCCCCCGAGCAGATCTGCGGCGACTACGTGGACGAGCGCACGGACGTCTTCTCCCTGGCGGTCGTCGTCTGGCAGGCCCTCACCGGCAGCTGCCCCTACGCGGCCGCCACGCCGGAGCGCTCGCTCGAGAAGATCCGGCGCGGCCCCACCCCCTCGCTCTCCCACGTGGAGCCGGAGCTCGCCGGGGTCGTGGAGGGCACCCTGCTCAGGGCCCTCGACCCCAGCCCGGCGGCGCGCATGCCCTCCGTGTCCGAGCTGGTGGGGGGCGTCGTCCGCGCACTCGGCGACGCGCGCGAGGGCAAGGAGTCGCTCGCGTGGCTCATCTCGCAGTCCGGCGAGGAGGAGGCCCCGGACGCCGCGGCAGACGGCGACCGGCTCACGCCCTGGGAGCGCTTCCCCTGGCTCGAGGGGGCGCTCGTGCGCGCCGCGGCGGCCCTGCCGACCGCGGCGGTCCTGTGGCGTACGCTGCCCCGGGCCTTCTCCCTCGGCGGGGGCGCGCTCGCCGCCTGCTGCGGCGCGGGCGCCGCGGCCACGGCGGCCCTCCCCGTCCTCGGGGTCCCCCTCGCCGTCGTCTCGACCCTGCTCGCCATCGCCGCGCGGGCGACGGCAGACATCTTCCCCCTCGCCCTCCTGCTCGCGCTCGGCACGCTGCTCTGGTGGGTCGCCGTAGGCCGCCGGCAGCGCCTCGGGGCCTTCGCCCTCCTCGCCCCCGTCGTGCTCGGCTCGCCCGAGGCCGCGGCGCCGGCGGCCGGGGGCACCCTCCCGCCCGCCTCGGCGCTCGGCACGGCGGTGGCCGCCTGGCTCCTCGAGCAGGGCGCCGAGCTCGTAGGCGCCCGGGGGCTCGACGCGCGGGCGCTCGTCGCGGGCGCGGCGGAGCGCGCCGGGGACCCGGGCGGCTGGGCCTCGCTCGCCGGCGTCGCCGTGGCCGCGTGGGTCTGCTCCCTGCTGGTCAGGCGCGGGACCAAGGCGGGCTGCGTCGCCGGCTACGCGCTCTCCGCGCTCGTCTTGGCATCGTTTCAGTTTGCATGGGCGCAAATGGAGAATATCGCCAACCCAGGCGCTGGCGACATGCCCTCATTTGGCGTTGCTGTAGTCTTAGGAGTGATTATGTGTGTCACGACCGTCCTTCACGGCCCCGGTGGCGACGCGGAAGGTGATGAGCGAGCATGAACGTCCTGGACATATTCGAGGAGCGCATCGGTTCTATCTTCGGCGCGGGCGGCGGCGTGAAGTCCGAGCCCTTCTCCTTCAAGAAGCTTGCGAAGAAGGCCGTCCGGGAGATGGAGGACGAGACCTTCGTCATCGACGGCATCGACACGGCGCCCGCGCTCTACACGGTGCTGGTCTCCACCTCCGACGACGAGAACATGCGCACGCTCTACCCCCAGATCACCGAGGAGATCTCCTCCCTGGTCGAGGCCCAGGCCAAGAAGCGCGCCTACACCTTCGTCGGCAAGCCCCTCGTGAGGTTCATGGTCGACCCGAGCCTCAAGCAGGGACGCTTCGCCGTCTTCGCGGAGAACGTGGACCCGCGCACCCTCGCGCGCCTGCGCGCCGAGGAGAACGCCTACCTCAACGTGGCCCCCGCGCCGGCGAGCGCGCCCGAGGCGCCCGGCCCCAAGGCCGCCCGTCAGGCCCCGTCCGCCCCGGCGCCCGCCGGGGACGCGGGCCTCGGCAGCAGCTCGGCCGGCCTCGAGGTAATGCCCGACTCCGCGATCGACGACGTGGTGGACGAGGCGCTCCTGCGCCGCGAGGGCGCGGAGGCCGCCGCGGCGGTCCCCTCCCCCGCCATGGAGCCCTCCGCCGCGCCCGCGAGCGTCGAGCTCGCCGGCTCCACGTCGGACCCCACGGTGCCCGTCTCCACGACCGACGTGCACGAGGTCATCGCCCCCACCTCCCTCACGAGGCCGGCCACCTGCCACCTCGTCGACCAGGAGACCGGGCGCAGCTACCCCGTCACCACGCAGCGCACCACCATCGGCCGCGAGCGCGTCCCCGGCGGGATCGTCCTGCACGACCCCAACGTCTCGCGCCGCCATGCGGAGGTCGTCTACGACAACGGCGAGTGGGTCATCCACGACCTCGGGTCCACCAACGGGACCCTGGTCAACGACATCGACGTGGAGGCGTGCTCGCTGAGGGACGGTGACGTCATCACGATCGGGCTCGTGAACCTCACGTTCAAGGAGGACTAGCATGATCGACCTCGTCCTCTTCGCAGGTCGCATCCTCCTCGTCGTCGTCCTGTACCTCTTCCTGTACGCCGCCATGCGCACGGGCATCGGCCTCGTGCGCGGCCAGCGCCGCGACGCGGCGATCTGGTCGGTCGACGTCGAGAAGGGCTCTCGCCAGCTGCGTGGCCTGCACGTCGACATCCTCGGCCCCGTCGTCATCGGGCGCGCGCCGTCCTCTGACATCGTCATCGACGAGCCGTTCGTCTCCGCCACGCACGCCCGCTTCACCCTGCAGGGCCCGGCGCTCGTGCTCGAGGACCTCGGTTCCACCAACGGGACCCTGGTGAACGGGCACGGCATCACTCAGCCCGTCACCCTCCGCGAGGGCGACGAGGTCCAGGTCGGCGACACCATCATGCGAGTGAGCCGCCGATGAGCGACGACGCACCCACCATCGACGAGGACCAGGCGGCGGAGCCGGTCAACGCCCCGGGCCGCAACGAGATGCCAGTGGTCAACCGCGCGGGCGCCTCGACCTCCACGGGCTGCTCCGGCGCCCTCTCCTGGGGGGCGCGCTCGGACGTGGGCCTCGTGCGCGGCCAGAACGAGGACTCCTTCCTCGTGCGCGCGCCCCTGTTCTGCGTGTGCGACGGCATGGGCGGACACGCCGCCGGCGAGGTGGCGAGCAAGATCGCGGTCGACACCATCGGCGCCCGGGCGCCCGAGCACGCCGACGACATAGCGCTCGGCGCCGCCGTCGAGGCCGCCAACGCCGCCGTCCTCATGAGCGCGGACCGCGGCCAGGGCAAGCCCGGCATGGGCTCCACCGCCACCTGCGCCATCATCGAGAAGAACAAGATGGCGATCGCCCACGTCGGCGACTCGCGCATCTACCTCCTGCACGCAGGCACCCTCGTGCGCCTGACCCACGACCACTCCTACGTGGAGGAGCTCGTGGACGCCGGCGAGATAACGGCCGACGAGGCGCGCACGCACCCGTCGCGCTCGATCATCACCCGCGCGCTGGGCTCGGACCCGGACATGTACGCGGACCACTTCCTGCTCGACGTGACCGCGGGCGACCGCATCGTGATCTGCTCGGACGGCCTCTCGAGCATGGTGGCCGACAAGGACCTCGAGTCCGTGGCCGTCTCCAGCGTGACGCCGCAGGCCGCCGCCGACAACCTCGTCTCCGCCGCCCTCACGGCCGGTGGCCACGACAACGTCACCGTCGTGGTCGTCGACGTGCTCGACGACGGGCTGGCGGAGGTCCACCGCAGGATCCGCCGCAGGAGCGTGGCCGTGTGGGTCACGGTCGCCCTCGTGGCCCTCCTCGGCATCGCCGCCGGCATGGGCCTCGTGATCCGCAACGACTGGTACGTCGGGGACAACGCCGGCACGGTCGGCGTCTACCGCGGCATCAACGACGAGCTGTTCGGCGTCGCGCTCAACGAGCTCGTCGAGACCTCGTCGGTCGAGGTGACCGACCTGCCCGCCGCCGTCCAGGACCAGCTCAAGAGCGGCATCCACGTCTCCACCGAGCAGGAGGCGCACCTGACCGTCGAGCGCTACCGCGACCAGATCGACGAGGAGAAGACCAAGGCCGCCCAGGCAGCCGCCGAGACGCAGAGCGCCGCCGGCTCGGACGGCTCGCAAGCCACGACCGGGGGCGACGCCTCGTCGGCGCCCTCGGAGGACGGCTCGGCGACGCCGGCCGAGGCCGCACAGACGGCGGAGGAGCAGGCGGTCGCGGAGACCGTCACCCAGGACGAGGCAGGGGACCAGACGGAGGGCAGGTGATCTGATGGCAAGGACGATAGCTACGAGGAGGAACACGGAGCTGCTCCTGCTCTGCGCGGGAGCCATCCCCGTCGTGCTCCTCTATGCGATGTACGTCGCCAACACGCAGGCGGCGCTCGGCTTCCAGACGCTCGCGGTGCCCATCGGCCTTTTCGTGGCCTTCGCCGTGGCGCACGTCGCCATCCGCTTCCTCGCCCCCGGCGCGGACCCGGTCATCCTCCCCATCACCTTCGTGCTCTCGGGCATAGGCATCGCCTTCGTCACCCGGCTCGCGCCGGACGACGCCATCCGCCAGGTGCTGTGGCTCTTCGTCTCGGTGGGCGCCATGGTGGCCACCCTCGTCGCGGTCAAGAGCCTCGACGACCTCGCTCGCTACAAGTACACGCTGGGCATAACCGGCGTGGCGCTGCTCGTCCTGCCGATGCTCGTCGGCACGGAGCGAGGCGGCTCCAAGCTCTGGATCACCTTCGGGTCCTTCTCCTTCCAGCCCGGCGAGATCGCCAAGATCTTGATCATCCTGTTCCTCGCGGCCTACTTCGCCGAGAACCGCGAGCTGCTCTCGGCGTCCACCCGCCACTTCGGGCCCCTCGCCCTGCCGCGCCCGCGCATGCTCGCGCCGCTCTTCGTGATGTGGGGCATCAGCCTGCTCGTCGTCATCTTCGAGCGCGACCTCGGCAGCGCCCTGCTCTTCTTCACGTTCTTCATCGTGATGCTCTACGCCGCGACCGGACGCGCGAGCTACGTCCTCGTCTTCCTCGTCCTGCTGGCCGTGGGCGGCGTCTTCTGCTACCACACCTTCAGCCACGTCCAGAACCGCGTCGCCATCTGGCTCAACCCCTTCGGCAACCCAGACGGCGGCTACCAGCTCATCCAGTCGCTCTACTCGCTCGCCGACGGCGACCTCATCGGCACCGGCATCGGCAAGGGCCTGCCGACCCTCACCCCGGTCGTCGCCTCGGACTTCATCTTCTCCGCCATCGGCGAGGAGATGGGCCTGCTCGGCGCCTCGGCGGTCATCATGGGCTACATGATCTTCGCGGTCCGCGGCTTCGCCACCGCCGCGCGCGCCAAGTCCGACGTCTCCGCCTTCACGGCCATCGGCCTGACCTGCGCGATCGCGTTCCAGGCGTTCCTGATCGTAGGCGGCACCACGCGCCTTCTGCCCCTGACGGGCGTCACCCTGCCCTTCATGAGCCAGGGCGGCAGCTCCCTGCTCGCGAGCTTCATCATCGTCGGCCTGCTCCTGCGCGCCGGCGACGAGGGCACGGGCCGCAGCACCGAGATCGCCTCCGGCACGACCGGGCGCGTGGCGCCGGGCGCGGCGAGCAGGGTCTCCGCCGTCGCGCGCGGCTCGCACGTCCGCGGCAGCTTCGGCCTCGACACGCCCGAGTCCGGCGTGCTCGGCCGCGTCGCGCTCGGCAACCGCCTGACCAGGCTCATCACGATCTTCACGGTCCTCTTCGCCCTGCTCATCGCCAACCTCACCTACATCCAGGTGATCGAGGCGCACGACATCCAGGAGATGCCGAGCAACAACCACACCATCAGGAAGACCGCCTACGTGCAGCGCGGCGCTATCATCACCTCCGACGGCCAGACCCTCGCGGAGAGCCTGGCGCGCGAGGACGGCACCTACGTGCGCACCTACCCGCATGGCTCGGTCGCGGCTCACACGGTGGGCTACATCTCCACCCAGTACGGCGCCACCGGCATCGAGATGAGCATGAACGACACGCTCTCCGGCAACTCCAACTACTCCACCTGGTCCGGCGCGCTCAACTCGCTCGCGGGCGTCAAGAACGCGGGCTCCTCCGTCGTGCTGACGCTCAACTACCAGATGCAGCTGGCGGCCGAGGACGCGCTCAGCGGCTACCAGGGCGCCATCGTGGTCATGAACCCCCAGACGGGCGCAATCCTGGCCAAGGCCTCCAACCCCACCTACGACCTCGACGACGTCGACTCGGCGATAAACTCCTCGGGCTCCGCGCTGCTCGACCGCACCACGCAGCTCTACACGCCCGGCTCCACCTTCAAGGTGATCACCCTCGCCGCGGCGATCGACTCGGGCACCGCCTCGCTCGACAGCACCTACTCCGCGCCCTCGTCGCTCGACGTGGACGGCCGCGCCGTGACCAACGACCGCGACGCCGACTACGGCGAGATCACCCTGCGCGAGGCGCTCGCCTACTCCGCCAACACCGTCTTCGGCCAGGTCGGGCAGCAGGTCGGGGCCGACGCCCTCGTGCGCTACGCCAAGGCCTTCGGCTACGGCACCGCGCTCGGCCAGGACTTCTCCTGCAGCGCGTCGCTCATGCCCGAGCCCTCCGAGATGACGAGCTGGGAGACGGCCTGGGCGGCCTGCGGCCAGCCCGTGGGCGAGCACCAGAGCCCGGCGGGCCCGCAGACGACGGTCATGCAGAACGCCGTGATGGTCTCGGCCATCGCCAACAACGGCATCGTGATGAACCCCTACGTCGTCGACCACATCCTCTCGCCCGAGGGCGTCACCACCTCGACCACGAGCCCCAAGTCCCTCGGCCAGGCCGTCTCCTCCGAGACCGCCTCCAAGGTCAAGGAGGCAATGCTCGAGGTCGTCACCTCCGGCACCGGCACCGCCGCCCGCGTCAGCGGGTACGAGGTCGCCGGCAAGACCGGCACCGCCCAGGTGGGGAGCAACTCCATCAACTCCCTGTTCGTAGGCTTCGCGCCGTACGACAGCCCGACGCTCGCCGTCTCGATCTGCGTCGAGGGCAACGGCCAGGACGTCACGGGGGTCGCGACCCGCGTGGCCGGCAACGTGCTCGCGCAGTGCCTCGCCATCCAGTCCGCGGGAGCGGCCTCGTGATGCCGTGGCGCGGGGAGGCGGCGCGCCCGCAGGAGCCTCCCTGGGAAGCGCGGCGGGTCATGCAGGAGGCGCGCCCGCGCCAGGCGGGCGCCCACAGGTTCGGTTCCAAGCGTGGGGGTTCCACGTTGTCGATAGGAGCAGTGGATGCCTAGTAGAGTTCTCGGTGGCCGTTACATAGTCCAGGACAAGATCGGCACCGGCGGCATGGCGATCGTCTATCGCGGGCTCGACAAGGTCCTGGGGAGGACCGTCGCAATCAAGACGATGCTGCCCCAGTACGCCGCCGACCCCTCGTTCGCCGCGCGCTTCAAGCAGGAGGCGCAGGCGGCGGCCGCCCTCCAGAGCCCCTACATCGTCTCCGTATACGACTGGGGCAAGGACGGCGACACCTACTACATCATCATGGAGTACCTGCGCGGCACCGACCTCAAGAGCGGCATCCGCAAGCACGGCGCGCTCGACTGCCGCAAGGTCGCGCAGATCGGCTCGCAGATCGCGCAGGCGCTCTCGGTGGCCCACCGCCACGACATCATCCACCGCGACATCAAGCCGCAGAACATCATGGTGCAGCCCGACGGCAACATCAAGGTGATGGACTTCGGGATCGCACGCGCCAAGAACAGCCACCTGACCACGGACAACTCCGTGCTCGGCACGGCGCACTACGTCTCGCCCGAGCAGACCCAGGGCAAGGAGCTCGGCCCCACGACCGACCTCTACTCCCTCGGCATCGTGATGTACGAGGCCGCGACCGGCCGGGTCCCCTTCGACGGCGACGACGCCATCACCGTGGCGCTCAAGCAGGTCAACGAGCAGCCCAAGCCGCCCAGCCAGATCAACCCCAACGTGGACGCGGCGCTCGAGTCGATCATCCTCAAGTGCATGCAGAAGAACCCCGCCGACCGCTTCCAGACGGCCGACGAGCTCTACCACGCCCTGCGCGACTACCTCGCGGGCAGGCTCCAGGCGGTCACCACGGCCACGATCAGCCCCATGGCCACCAACCCCATCCCGCGCGCCAACGGGGTGCAGCCCATCGGCGGCGACACCTCGCCGCTCAACCGCACGCGCAACCCCTCCACCACGGGGAGCCAGCGCTTCCGCCAGCAGTCCGCGACGGAGCTCGAGGCGCAGCGCAAGCACAGGCGGCACCGCAACGTGGCCATCGTCCTCGTCGTCCTCGCCCTTCTCGCCGTCCTCGCCGCCACGGCCTGGGCGCTCACGCACCCCGCCACCCGATCGGTCCCCAACCTCATCGGACTCAGCAAGGACCAGGCCATCGAGCAGATCGACGCCACCAACTACTTCACGAGCGGCACCGTGAAGGAGGAGTACTCCAGCACGGTCGCCCAGGGCCTGGTCATCGACCAGGACCCCGACCCAGGCAACGACGCGCCCGAGGGCACCCAGATCAACCTCGTCATCTCCAAGGGCCAGGAGCCCGCGCAGGACGTGACGGTGCCCGACCTCACCAACATGACGCCGTCCGCCGCCGAGGCTGCGCTCAAGAAGCTCAACCTCGTGGCCTCCGCCGGCGACTCCGTCTACTCCGACTCGGTCGAGACGGGCAACGTCGCCCAGCAGAGCCCCGCCGCCGGCACCACCGTCAAGGCCGGCGACACGGTCACCTACCAGCTCTCCAAGGGCACCGAGTCCGTCGACGTCCCCACCGTCGTGGGCATGAGCGAGGACAAAGCCCGTTCCGCGCTCGAGAGCGCGGGCTTCTCCGTGGTCGTCTCCTCCGACTACAGCGACAAGTACAAGGAGGGCGTGGTCTCCTACCAGAGCGCCACGGGCAAGGCAACCAAGGGCTCCGAGGTGGACATCACCGTCTCGCTCGGCGCCGCGCAGGTGGAGGTACCCGACGTGGTTGGCCTCGACGAGTCCACCGCCACCTCGCGCCTCAAGAACACCGGCTTCACCGTCACCTCGAGCACCGTCTCGAGCAGCCAGACGGCGGGCACGGTCGTCTGGCAGTCAACCACGGGCACGGCCAGCAAGGGCACCTCGATCACCATCGGGGTCTCCTCCGGCACGAGCTCGACCACGGGCGGTTCCTCGACCACGAGCGGGGGCGGCACCACCAGCTCCGGCACCGGGACGGAGACCGGCACCGGGACGGGCGACGGCTCGGGCACCGGCACCAGGACGGGCATAGCCACCAACTAGCGTCCGCCGGGAGTCGGCCCGCACCTGGCCGTACGACATGC
>JAZHSQ010000063.1:0-10009 GCA_036454645.1 Olsenella sp.
TCTCAGCTTCCTCTTCAGGGCTAATATCGCCGTTTGTCACATAGAGTGCAGAGAGCTCCGCGTCAGAGAGGGGGAAGTCATCGACTTCCTTCACGTCGCCCGGAACCAGCGATCCGATCTCAGCGTTGTCATGAACGTATCTTGCCGCCTCTACCGGCGAGTACGTCTCATTCCCATAGCGAATCGGCTTGTACTCATCACCAAGAGAGGCAAAGATCTTGCGCCTGACGTCGGCCAGGGAGGTGATGACAGCCTTTCTTTCCTGCTCGTCCTTGCGTGAGTCTTTCAGGTAGCCGCGGGCGGTCTTCCGTGCCATCCTCTCGTTGATGTCTGTGACTGAACGGATCATGTCCGCCTGTGTGTCATCCACGCGAGAAACACACAATCCCCTGAGCTCTGGCTCCATCTTCTCCTTCACCACGGATAGAGCCTTCTTCTTATAGCTCGTCACCAGGACGCTCTTCCCCTCCGACAGGAAGCTTCCCATGAGATTCGCTATCGTGTAGGTCTTTCCCGTTCCCGGAGGACCTTGCACAAGAGCTGCATCATAGTCGTTGATACGCTTCGCGATTTCTAGCTGCTCGCGATTTGCCTGTCTTGTGAGAAGTATCTCGTTCGATTCTCCTCCCACCTCCGCTAGACGTTCTCAATCGGCGTCTTATCCAAATGCTCGGGAATGGAGACCTCACCTCCACAGACTATACGCTGCAAATGTTCGGGTATCTCCACTCCAGCGTCGATTGCATCCAGGATGCTGGAGACTGCACGTTCGACTCCATCCGGCACCCGACGGATATAGAAGGAATGCCGCATGTAGACGCTGAGAATCGACCCTCTATTGAAGGTCGGCCTCTCACAACCCTCCGAGAATGTACATGAGGAGTTGATTATATTTGCAACTCTCCGGAGGAAGTGAGGCGTTTCGGTGCGGTCCATTGGATGATAGTCACTGGACGCCACGTCTTTCTCCGCAATTCCGACCGCGTCTTCTTCGACGTCTGGCATTGTGCTCAGAAGGGAGCCGTTGATTTCTGACCTTGCGTCGTCGACGTCGTCGATGGTGATTACGTTCTCATCTTCGTCGAACTTGATGCGGACCCGTCTGGAAAGAATCGGATGATCGATGCTGCGCAGCGGGTCCGTAATATATCCGGTGCCGACCATAAGCTCAATCGTCTCCGACTCCCTTGCTAGGTCAGCCCTCTTTGCGTAGAGAACGTCAAACAGGTCCTTGATTGACTGGAGGTGATTCTGCCTATTCGCCCAGCCACGCCTGACCCGCAGCCATTTGTCACGTGCCGAAACACGTCGAGGATCATCGGAGAAGAATTCGATCGTCACCTTATCGCCATCGGAGGTAACCAGAGACCTCCCTGCAGGAGCCGATTCAATCTCCTCCAAGAATGAAGGCTCGTTTTTCGGGTTTTCCCATCCGCTCCTAAGCCAGCGCAGAAGGATGTCGTCAGGCGCGGGACAATTGCTCAAGGGAGGACTCTTGACATAGAGAAGCGGCCCATGCGAGACCCGCCAATCCTCATCAGGCTCGGTATCATCCCTGAAGCAGACCCGAAGGTACTCGGTATCGACGGGAAGGGTCTCAACATCAAGGTGCCAAATCTCATCCTTGAGCATGCGAACGGGAGTTGAACGTTGCCTCGAGATCTCTCGCAAGAAGCGGAACAGTTGCTTGGTCTTTTCGACCCCTATCACACTTGAACTCATCGGCAACTCCAAATATCACGTCTCCCTGAAACGAAGACGCACTCGCATCAATCTATGTTTGAACTTCTTATAGCACGCAATGTACGAATCGAACATAAGTATATAGAGACATCGGGGAGTCGGGGACTACCACCGCTGTTGGGATGGATGTGCCCCTGGGCCTGCCGCCGGCCTTCCTAAGCCTGCCTCCTGCCCTCAGCCCTCCAGCAGGCCATTGTCGCCCAGGTAGTCCACGAACGCGTCGATGATTCTCCGCGTGCGGGCCTCGATGTCGGCCTCGTCGAAGTCGTCCCGTCCGCTGGCCATGCGACGCAGCTCGGCGTTGAGCGTGCCCTCGCGCCTCTTTCCCTTGCCGTCCTCGAAGCCCAGGTAGTACTTCTTCTTGTCCGCGAAGCGGTAGTCGGCAGCGCGGATGTTCACGCGCTTCTCGAGCAGGGCCTTGTTGCCCAAGGCCTCCAGGTTGGCGCGGTTGGCGAGCGGCTCCTCCTCGGCGCGGCGGCGCGCGTAGATGTGCTCCACCTCGAGCGTGGTGTCGGCCTCCCAGAGCGGCTGCTCCGGGTCGTGATAGGCCCACCAGGCGAGCATCGAGCGGGTGATCGCCCGCTGGTTGGTGAACTGGAACGTGCGGAAGCGGTCGGCAATCTCGTCCCTCGGGAAGAGGTGCCTGGAGAAGGTCACGGGCTCGCCCCGCACGACGTTGACCATCTCGGGGAACATCGGCGTGCGCAGGGAGTTGACGCCCGGCCGCTCGATGGCGTATGCCCACACGAAGGCGCAGGTGAGGTCGAGCAGGCGCACGAGCTCCGCGTCGTCTACCGTACCGTCGCCCCGGTCGTTGGCGAGGAACCACACGCTCAGGAGGTAGGTCCACATGCCGTTGGGCGCGTACTGCATCACGGCCAGGCGACGCAGCGCCTCGTCGGAGAAGCCGTCGCGGGCGTCGACCCGCTGCCAGAAGCCCAGGAGGCGCTCCAGGTCGTCGAGCGAGGAGTCGTTGCGGAGGATCGCGTAGCCGTCCCTCGCGTAGAAGTCGCGCAGGCTCTGCGTTGTGGTGTCGACGATGCCGAGCTTGGCACGCCGGTAGTACATGTAGCGCGTGAAGAGCTCGTCCATGGGCGTCCCGCGCAGCGGCCGCAGAATCTCGTTGGCGCCCTCCTCGAGCTCCTTCCAGCGACAGCCGAACTCGGGCCGCCTGCCCTCGTCGGAGAAGTGCTTGTAGAACTGGCTCTTGAATATGTCGGCGTCGGAGAGCGGCAGGCCGCGGTCGTTGAGGGTGGAGAAGATGCGCAGCGCGGTGTCCTGGTTGTCGGCCTCGATGGGCAGCAGAATCACATTGTTGATGATGCGCGACGAGAAGAGCGCGATGTAGCTCGGCCACTCCTGGGCAAGCCCCTCGATCCTCTTCTGGAAGAACGAGAAGTTCTTGGCGTAGCGGCTGGTCCACCTGGGGTCGACCTTGCCCTCGCGCAGGATGCGGAGGAACTCGTCCTTGTCGGAGTCTGATGCCACCTCCGAGTCGATCTTGAGCTCGTCGGTGTCTGGCTCGTCGTACTCGTCCGTCTTCCAGATGCAGGCTGCGATGCCGTCGTGCATGCGCCTCGACTGCTTGTCCTTCATGCGCGAGAACTTGTCGTAGAACGCGCGCAGCAGGAGCATGATCGTCGTGAGCCTCTGCTGGCCGTCGATGACCTCGTGCTGGTCGTCGTCGTTCTTGAAGGTGACGATGGGCCCCAGGAAGTACTCGTCCTTCTTGTTGAACTGGTCGCAGTCGTCGTTGGGGAAGGCGAACGAGAACAGGTCGTCCCACAGCGCCGCGCACTGGTCCTCCTCCCAGGCGTAGGGACGCTGGTAGTCGGGGATGAGGAAGTCCGCGTCCTTGTCGGCAAGCAGCGCGCGTATGGAGGTCGCTTCGACGGTGAGCTTCTGTGCCATGGGAGAGCCTTTCGGGACGGCCTGCCGGTAGTCACGCCGAACATGATACACGCACGTCCAGCAGGCTCGCCCTCCCCTCCCTACTCGGCCGGGTAGTCCTCCTTCGTGGTGTCGACGTCCACGCCGCGCACGTGGTAGATGAGGTTTCCGACCTTCGCGTTCTCGACGTAGTCCTTCGCGACGAACTGGTGCTTGGGGTAGAAGAGCGGCAGCACCGCATAGTCCTGGCGCGTCACGACGTCGTCGACCTCCTTGTACATGTCGGCGCGCGCCTCCTCGTCCGTCGACGCCCGGGCCGCCACGAGGAGCTCGTCCACGTGGGGGTTGTTGTAGAAGGACGAGTTCTTCTCCGCCGTGGAGCTCAGGAAGTACGTGTACATGTTGTTGTCGCCGTCGGCGTAGGCGGGGAACCACCCCAGGAGCGTCACCTGGAGGTTACCCGCCGCGCGGTCCTGCGCCCACACGCCGTTGTCGACCGTGTTGACCTCGCAGCTGACGCCCGCCTTGGACCAGAAGTCCTGGATGGCGACGGCGACGTTCTGGTCCTGCGACCTCACCTTGAGCGTGAGGGAGGGCGCGCCCTTCTCGCCCAGGATCCTCGCCGCCTCGTCCGGGTCGTAGGGGAAGACCGGCGCGTCCTTGTCGAAGCCCGGCTCCTGCGGCGTCAGAAAGCCGCTCGCCGGCGTGCCGGCGCCGGAGAGCACGGTCTGGACGAGCCCGTCGCGGTCGATCGCGAGGGAGAGCGCGCGACGGACGTCGGCGTCCTCGAGGCCCATCCCGTCGCTCAGGTTGAGCGCCACGAAGTAGGTGCCCAGCGTGTCGTAGGAGACGATTAGGTCCTTGACGTCGGGGTCCTTCTGGTAGGTCGCCAGCAGGGAGCCGTCCAGGTCGCACCAGTCGATGTCGCCGTTCTTGAAGGAGAGCATCTTGGTGTTGACGTCGTCGAAGTAGCGGTAGCGCACCTCATCCAGCGGGGGCCTGTCGCCGTGGTAGGAGTCGTTCCTCACGAGGACGACCTCGGTCGTGTCGTCGTTGCTCTCCATCTTGTAGGGGCCGGTGCCGACGCAGCTGGTGCCGGTGCCCCAGGAGCTGCCCTCCGCGGTGCAGGCGTCGCGCGGGAAGACCTGCGCGTAGGAGGAGCCGAGGTTGCGCGCGAAGCAGGCGTAGGGCTCCGTGAGGGTGAAGGTCAGGTGGGTGTCGTCCTCGACCGTGAGGCCGGAGAGCTCGGTCGCCGTGCCGGCGAGCATCTCCTTGGCGCCCGCGATCATGTCGTAGAGGTAGGTGGACTTGGCGCCGGTGGCGGGCGTGAACATGCGCTCGAAGGTGAACTTGACGTCGTCCGCCGTGAGCGCGGAGCCGTCGTGGAAGGTGACGCCCTCCTTGAGCGTGCAGCGGTAGGTCACGCCGTCGGCCTCCGGCGCGGGGACCTCCGTGAAGAGGAGCGGCACGAGCTCGTTCTCCTCCGTGAAGAGCAGGGGCGTCTCGAAGATCGTGTCGGAGATGGAGGAGGACTGGGAGCTCGTCGACTTCTGCATGTCGAGGCCCTGCTTGGAGTTTGCCTGCCCGAAGCGCAGGACCTTGCGCCTCTCGGCGGCGGCGCCGGACGCGCCCTGGCCGCAGCCGGCGAGCGCGCCGGTGGCGCCGATCGCCGCCGCGCCTGCCGCCGCCGCGCCGGCCGAGGCCGTCCCCCGCACGAAGGCCCGCCTCGTCATGCACGAATCACCCATCGTCGCTCCCCCTTTGTCTCTGGACGCGCGCGTCCTTGTCGCCTGCCTGCGGCCCCGGCCGCGGTGCCGGCCTCGTGGCTCGCCCGCGGCCGATCCTTCGGCCCCAGCCGCGGTCCCGGCTACTGGCCTTGTCCGGCCCCTGCCTCTGGGCCTTACTTAGGTAAGTAGAGTCTTAACGAAGACTGTTTCAGATTTGTGGCAGTTTGCGGAACATATGCGTGCGGTCGGGGCAGCTCGGGGCGCGGCCGGTGCGGCAGGGCAGCTCGGGGCGCGGCCGGGCGGCTCGGGGCGTGGCCGGGGCTTGACGAGGGCTACTCGTCGGCGATCCGCGCGAGGCCCTCGGCGAGGACCGCCGTCCCCTTGACCAGGTCGTCGTAGTCGATGCTCTCCGCGCGGTCGTGGCTGATCCCGCCCTTGCAGGGGACGAACAGCATCGCCGCCGGCATGAGGTCGCCGAGCATCAGGCTGTCGTGGTACGGGCCGCTCACCACGTCCATGTGCGCGACGCCGAGCTCGTCCGCCCGCCCCCTGAACACGGAGGCGAGGTGCGCGTCGCAGGTGAGCGGGGCGTCGTCGTTCAGGAGCTCGAAGGAGACCTCGACCCCGCGGCGCCGGGCGATCTCTCGTGCGCCCGCCTCGAGGTCTCGCACCAGCGCGTCCTTGTCCGCCGCGCTCACCGAGCGGACGTCCACCGTGAAGGTGGCCCTGCCGGGGATCACGCTGGCCACGCCGGGGACGAGCGCGAGCCTGCCGACCGTGCCGGTGATGTAGGCGCTCGTGGACTCCCGTGCGAGGCGCTCCAGCAGCAGGCCCATCTCCGCCGCCGCCATGTAGGCGTCCCGGCGGTCCCCCATGCTCGTGCCGCCCGCGTGCGACTGGACGCCGCGGACCTCGCAGACCAGGTTGGTGGGGGCGCAGATCCCGGTCACGACGCCGACCGGCACGCCGGCGCGCTCGAGGTGGTCGCTCTGCTCGATGTGCAGCTCGAGGCTCGCGTGGACGGGCTCCCTGCGCGGGAACTCGCTCCCGAATCGCTCGGTGTGGTAGCCGAGGCGCCGCAGCGCCTCCGCGAGGGTCGTGCCCTCGGGGTCGGCGTGGGAGGCGAGGTCGGCGGCGGTCAGGCGCCCCGAGATGGCGCGGCTGCCGATGCAGCAGACGCCGAAGCGGCTCATCTCCTCGCCGGCGTAGACGTTGACCGATACCGGGCGCCTGGGGCGCACGCCGGCGCGCCGCATGGCTGCGACGGACTCGAGCCCGGCGAAGACGCCGGCCAGGCCATCGTACCTGCCTCCGTTGGGCACCGTGTCGATGTGGGAGCCCGTCCAGACCGGCGCCGCCGTGGGGTCCGTCCCGGCGTAGGTGCCGAAGACGTCGCCGAGGCAGTCCTCGCGGACCTCGAGCCCGAGCTCGCGCATCCGGTCGATGACGTATCCCCTGGCCTCCTGGAACTCGGGCGTGTACACCTCGCGGGTGACGCCCTCCCCCGGCGTGGCGTTGAAGGCGGCGATGCCCTCGATCCACCCCTCCAGCTCGTCCCTGCGGACCTCGGTGCTGATCTTTCCGGTCATGAGAGCTCCTTACCTCGTAATCCGTAACGATTAGAACCGCGCGAGAGAGGACTACGCACCAGCGCGTCGCGCGCGCTTGTGGCAGAGCTCCCAGAACGCGACGGCGCTCGAGGCCGCCACGTTGAGCGAGTCCACACCGTGAGACATCGGGATGACGACCGTGCGGTCGCACGCCTCGATCGCGGGACGGGTGAGGCCCGTCCCCTCGCAGCCGAAGAGCAGGGCCACGCGGTCGAGGGCGGCGAGCGAGGGGTCGTCCAGCGGGAGCGCGCCCTTCTCCAGGGCCATCGCGCAGCAGGTGAAGCCCCGCTCGTGCAGCGCCCGCATGGTCGCGCGCGGCCACGCGTCCTTCTCCACCCGCGCCCACGGCACCTGGAAGACGGTCCCCATGGAGACGCGCACCGCGCGGCGCACGTAGGGGTCGGCGCAGGTGGGGGCCACGAGGACCGCGTCCACGTCGAGCGCGGCGGCGGAGCGGAAGACGGCGCCCACGTTGGAGACGTCCACGAGCCCCTCGAGGACGGCCACGCTGCGCGCGCCCTCGAGGACCTCCCCCACCGGCGGCGTCTGGGGACGCCGCATGGCGCAGAGCGGGCCGCGCTCGAGGCGGAAGCCGATGAGGCGCTGGAGGCGCTCGCGCGGCAGCACGTAGACGGGCACGTCCGCGGGGAGGCGGGCGATGAGGTCCTGCTGGGCCTCGAGGTGGCCCTCGTCGGTCAGCAGCGACAGCGGCTCCACGCCCTCGTCGAGCGCCACCTCGATCGCGATCCTGGACTCGCAGATGAGCATGCCCCGGCTCTCGTCCAGCCTGTTCCTGAGCTGGTGCTCGGTCAGGCGCGCGTAGGGGGCGAGGCGCTCGTCGGCCTCGTCGGGCACTCGTATGGTTGTCATGGAAAGTCACCCGCCTCGGACACGTCTTATCGGTACGGGCTATTATTACTCAACCAGTTCAACCGATACCACACATCGCTGCCCTACGGCGTCGCGCGGCCCCGCTTGGCGGGCGCGCAGCCCGATGGAGACACGGAAGGGTGAGTCTGATGTCAGAAGGAACCCAGCGCGACGACAGGTCCGCGGAGGACATCATCGCGCAGATACTTGCAGAGGAGACCGCGCGGATCTCTGGGGAGGACGCGGCGGCGGGCGCCGGCGCTGCGGCAGGCACGCCGCTGGCGGGAGGCGCTCGCGCGGCCGAGGGCGCCGCGACGGACGGTGGCGCTGCCGCGCAGGGCGCTGCGGGCGCGACGTCCTTCTCCCCCGCCGGCGCGCAGGCGCGCCAGGCCGGGGCCTGGGACCTGCCCGACCTCGAGGGGGCCGACACCACGCTGGTCATGGGCGCGAACGCGCTCGAGGACGCGGGCGCGGCCGGGGCTGCAGGCGCCGACGTCGCAGGAGCGGCCGGCGCTGCTGGCGCAGCCGCGGGCGCCGCGGGCGCCGCGGACGCGGCCGGGGCCGACGGCCTGGACGCGACCAGCGTCGCGGCCCGACCGGCCGAGCAGGCCGACGACCTTCTCCCCTACGGGGAGGCGACGCAGGAGGGCATCGGCGTGCTGCACGCGCCCGACGACGGCAGGGGCCGCCGCTCCCACCTGCGCGGGGGCGCGCGCGACGCCGCCGGGCGCGGCAAGGGCGGCAGGCGCGGACGCATCGCCGTGGCGGCGATCGTCTGCGGGCTCGGCGTGGTCTACGTGGGCGGCGCCATCTGGTACTCGAGCCACTTCACGCCCAACACGACCCTGAACGGCCAGGACGTCTCCGGGATGTCGAAGGCCGCGCTCGTGTCCGCGGTCACGCAGAGCAACGGCAGCTACTCGCTGCACGTCACCGGCGACGGGCTGGACCTCACCGTGAGCGGCCCGGACATCTCGCTCGCCAACGACGGCGAGGCGCTCGCCACGAGCGCGCTCGCGCAGACCAACCCGTGGGCGTGGCCGGTGGCGCTCGCGACGCGGACCTCGCTCAGCGTGGGGCAGGGCACGAGCTACGACGCCGACGCGCTCTCCGCGATCGTCTCCGACGCCGTCTCCGCCTACAACGAGGGCGCCGAGCAGCCGACGAACGCGAGCCTGGCGTACGACGCGAGCGCCGGGTCCTTCTCCATCACGCCCGACTCGGTGGGGACAGCCCTCGACGAGCAGGCGGTGCTGGACGCGGTCGCCACGGCCGTGAGCCAGCAGTCCGCCGAGCTCGCGCTCGGGTCGGAGGAGCTGCTGCAGCCCACGCTCACCGCGCAGAGCGACGCGCTCAAGGCGTCGCTCGCCAAGGCCAACCAGGTCGTGAGCGCGTCGGTGGCGCTGAACGTGGGCGGGACGGCGGCCTACACCATCGAGCCCGCGCAGCTCGCGCAGTGGGTCGGCGTGGACGAGACGGGCGCGCTGGTCGCGGACGAGTCCGCGATCTCCGCGTGGGTCTCCGGCACGCTGGCGCCGGCCGTCGACTCGGTGGGGACCACGAGGACCTACACCCGGCCGGACGGGAAGGGCGTGACCGTGACCTGCGACACGCACGGCGGCGCGTACGCCTCGGACTGCTTTGGCTGGAAGGTCGACCGGGACGCGACGGCGACCGAGATCGCGCAGGCGATCGACGGCGCGAGCGGCCCGCTGGGCGCGATGGACGTGTCCATGTCGCAGAGCGCGGCGAGCTACAACCCGGGCGGGCAGGACTGGGGCTCGCGCTACATCGACGCCGACATCACCGAGCAGCACGCGCGCATGTACGACGAGTCGGGCAACCTCGTGTGGGAGTCCGACTTCGTCTCGGGCGACACGACCAAGGACCGCGGCACGCTGGAGGGCGTGTGGGTCATGAACTCCAACCGCGGCACGGACCAGACCCTCAAGGGCGCGGACGAGAACGGCGACGGCGAGCCGGACTACGAGAGCCAGGTCTCGCTGTGGATGCCGTTCATCTCGAACCTGTACGCCTTCCACGACGCCACGTGGCGCTCGACCTTCGGCGGCACCGTCTACCAGGGCAACGGCAGCCACGGGTGCGTCAACCTCCCGTACTCGGCGGCGAGCTCGCTGTGGGACCTCTGCAAGGTCGGCGACGTGGTGG